>NZ_JBVHVI010000044.1:0-1584 GCF_055564915.1 Streptomyces sp. NPDC028928 | reverse complement strand
CTGCGGGTGCAGTTCGCGCAGGGCCCGAACCACACCCTGGACGACGGCAGTGAAGTGTTCTGGCCCTACAAGCGGGATCCGCGGACGCTGGCCCGGCCGTGGGCGGTCCCGGGCACCCCGGGGCTGGAGCACCGTATCGGCGGGATCGAGAAGCAGGACGGCACGGGCAACATCTCCTACGACCCGGCCAACCACGACTTCATGGTCCGTATCCGGCAGGCCAAGGTCGACGGCATCGACGTCCCCGACGTGGAGGTCGACGACCCGCACGGCGCGCGGACCCTGGTGGTGGGCTGGGGGTCGACCTACGGGCCGATCACGGCGGCGGTGCGGCGGCTGCGCGCGGCCGGCGAGTCGATCGCGCAGGCCCATCTGCGTCACCTCAACCCCTTCCCGCGCAACCTCGGCACGGTGCTGAAGGGCTACGACAAGGTGGTGGTCCCGGAGATGAACCTGGGCCAGCTCGCCACCCTGATCCGGGCGAAGTACCTGGTCGACGCCCGCTCCTACAACCAGGTCAACGGCATGCCGTTCAAGGCGGAACAGCTCGCCGCGGCGCTGAAGGAGGCCATCGATGACTGACGCCGGCAACGCGCTGCTGCACCTGGTCCCCAAGGCCGAGGCCCGGCAGTCGATGAAGGACTTCAAGTCCGACCAGGAGGTGCGCTGGTGCCCGGGCTGCGGTGACTACGCGATCCTCGCCGCGGTCCAGGGCTTCATGCCGGAGCTGGGCCTGGCGAAGGAGAACATCGTCTTCGTCTCCGGTATCGGCTGCTCCTCCCGCTTCCCGTACTACATGAACACCTACGGGATGCACTCCATCCACGGCCGTGCCCCCGCCATCGCCACGGGCCTGGCCTCCTCCCGCCGGGACCTGAGCGTGTGGGTGGTCACCGGTGACGGCGACGCGCTGTCCATCGGCGGCAACCACCTCATCCACGCCCTGCGCCGCAACGTGAACCTGAAGATCCTGCTGTTCAACAACCGGATCTACGGCCTGACCAAGGGCCAGTACTCGCCCACCTCCGAGGTCGGCAAGATCACCAAATCGACGCCGATGGGCTCGCTGGACGCACCGTTCAACCCGGTGTCGCTGGCGATCGGCGCGGAGGCGTCGTTCGTGGCACGCACGATCGACTCCGACCGCAAACACCTCACCGAGGTCCTGCGGCAAGCGGCCGACCACCCCGGCACGGCCCTGGTCGAGATCTACCAGAACTGCAACATCTTCAACGACGGCGCCTTCGACGCCCTCAAGGACAAACAGCGGGCCGAGGAAGCACTGATCCGGCTGGAACACGGCCAGCCGGTCCGCTTCGGCCCCGACCGGTCGCGAGGCGTCGTCCGCGACCGGCACACCGGTGACCTCAAGGTGGTGACCGTCACCGCGCACAACGAGGCCGACGTCCTGGTCCACGACGCCCGCGCCGCGTCCCCGACCACGGCCTTCGCCCTGTCCCGGCTCGCCGACCCCGACACCCTGCACCACACCCCGATCGGAGTCTTCCGCTCCGTCGAACGACCCGTCTACGACACCCAGATGGCCGAACAACTCGACACCGCGATCGAACAACGCGGCAAGGG
>NZ_JBVHVI010000043.1:0-2080 GCF_055564915.1 Streptomyces sp. NPDC028928 | reverse complement strand
ACGCCCTGCACCAACACCTGATCGCGGACGGCATCGACGCACGCCTCATCCCCGTCGACTACGCCTCCCACTCCCCCCACATCACCCCCCTCAAAGACCAGATCCTCACCGACCTCGCCCCCATCACCCCCCAGCCGGCCGCCATCCCCTTCTACTCCACCACCCACCCCCAAAACACACCCACCGACACCACCACCCTCACCGCCCAATACTGGTACGACAACCTCCGCCACCCCGTCCACCTCCACACCGTCACCACCCACCTCACCACCACCGGACACACCCACTACATCGAACCCAGCCCCCACCCCACCCTCACCCACACACTCCCCCACGCCACCCCCACCCTCCGACGCCACCACGGCACACCCCACCAACTCACCACCGCACTCGCCCACGCCCACACCCAAGGCATCCCCCTCACCCACCACCACACCACCCCCACCACCGACCTCCCCACCTACCCCTTCCAAACCACCCGCTATTGGGCCGAGTTCGCCCCGGCGACCGGCTCACCCCACGCCCTCGGCCAGCAGTCCACCGATCACCCGTTCCTCGCTGCCAGGGTCGAACTCCCGGACGGGGCAGCCCTCTTCACCGGCCGTCTCTCCCTCCCCGACCACCCCTGGCTCGCCGACCACGCCGTCCGCGACACCGTGCTCCTGCCTGGCACCTCCTACCTCGAACTGGCCCTCCATCTGGGCCAGGCCACCTCGGCCCCCACCGTCGAGGAACTCACCCTCGAAACCCCGCTCACGCTCACCCACGACCGGACAACCCACCTCCAGCTGCACCTCACCGCCCCCGACGCCGAGGGGCGCCGCACCCTGACGTTCCACTCCCGCCCCGAGCCCACGGGCGACGAGGATGCCGGTGCCGTCTCCTGGACCCGGCACGCCACGGCCACCCTCACCACCACAGGCGCCACCGCGGCCCCCGAGCCCGGTCCCTGGCCCCCGGCCGACGCCACCCCCCTCAACCTCACCGGCGCCTACGACACCCTCGCCGACCACGGCTACACCTACGGCCCCGCCTTCCAGAACCTCACCACCGCCTGGCACCACGGCAACAACCTTTACGCGGAAGTCCAGTTGAGCGAGGACGAGCAGCAGCGCTCGCGCTCCTACGGCATCCACCCGGCGCTGCTCGACAGTGCCCTGCACCCCCTGGCGCTCACCACCACCGGCGAAACCCGACTCCCCTTCGCCTGGAACGGAGTACGCCTCCACGCCACCGGCGCCACCACCGTCCGCGTCCACCTCACCACCACCGACGACGACACCACCACACTCCACCTCACCGACCCCCACGGCCAACCCATCCTCACCGCCGAGAAACTCACCACACGGGTCGTGGACGCCGCGCAGCTCGCGTCGCTGGGGGCGCATCCGGCGGAGGGTCTGTACCGGCAGGAGTGGACGCGGTTCGCGTTCGGGCAGGGGCAGCCGAGCGGTGCCGAGGACGGTTGGGTCGTACTCGGTGAGGCGGGAGCCGGCACCGGGGAGAGCCGGCCGGTGTATCCGGTGGTGTCCGCGTTGCCGGACGGTGACGCGCGGCCCGCGGCTGTGGTGCACTTCGTGCCCCTGCCGGAGGGCGAGGGCGAGCCGGCCGAGGTGCACGCGGCGGCCGAGCGGGCGCTGCTCCTGCTCCAGGCCTGGTTGGCCGACGAGCGTCTGCTGGACGTGCCGTGCGTCTGGGTCACCCGAAGTGCCGCCGTGGTTCGGGAGGGCGAGGATCCGAATCTGGTGCACGCGACGGTCACCGGGTTGGTGAGGACCGCTCAGAGCGAGTATCCCGGTCGTTTCACGCTGGTGGATCTGGACGGGACGACGGAATCAACGGCGGTGCTGGCGGCTGTCGTGGCGGCGGCACGGGCGGAGGACGAGCCGCACGTGGCGCTCCGTGCCGGGGAGGGGTTCGTGCCGCGGCTGGTCCGGCACACTCCGGACCCGGTCGAGGATGCAGCCGCGCTGACGGCCACGCATCCGGACGGCACCACCCTCATCACCGGCGGCACCGGCACCCTCGCCCAACTCACCGCCCTCCACCTCGCCGAACACCACCACCACCGCCACTTCCT
>NZ_JBVHVI010000042.1:0-2292 GCF_055564915.1 Streptomyces sp. NPDC028928 | reverse complement strand
CGAGGAGATGCCCGCCCGACGCGGACGATCACCCGTCTCCGGCCACTCCCGCGCCTCCGTCAACAGCTCGACGGAACCCGCAGACCAGTCCACCTTCGACGACGGCACATCCACATGCAGCGTCCGCGGAAGCTCACCGTGCCGTATCGCCTCGACCATCTTGATGACACCGGCGACACCGGAGGCGGCCTGCGTGTGTCCGACGTTGGACTTCAACGAGCCGAGCAGCAGCGGTCGTTCCCGGTTCTGGCCGTAGGTCGCGATGAGCGCCTCGGCCTCGATCGGGTCACCGAGGGCGGTGCCCGTGCCATGGGCCTCGACCGCGTCCACGTCACCGGCCGACAGCCCGGCACTGGCCAGGGCGGCACGGATCACCCGCTGCTGGGACAGCCCGTTGGGGGCCGTGAGGCCGTTGCTCGCCCCGTCCTGGTTGACGGCCGAGCCGCGCACGACGGCCAGCACCTGGTGGCCGTTGCGCCGCGCGTCCGACAACCGCTCCAGCAGCAGCATGCCGACACCCTCGGCCCACGAGGTGCCGTCGGCGGCGTCGGAGAACGCCTTCGAGCGGCCGTCCGGGGCCAGTCCGCGCTGCCGGCTGAACTCGATGAACAGGCCGGGGGTGGGCATCACGGTCACGCCGCCGGCCAGGGCGAGTCCGCACTCGCCGGCCCGCAGCGCCTGAACCGCCAGGTGCAGGGCGACCAGCGACGACGAACAGGCCGTGTCCACCGTGACCGCGGGCCCCTCCAGGCCGAGGGTGTAGGCGATACGGCCGGAGATCACGCTGGAGGACTTGCCCGTCAGGAGGTAGCCCTCGACGCTCTCCGGGGCCTCGTGCAGGCGGGCACCGTAGTCCTGGTAGGTCATTCCGGCGAAGACGCCGGTCGCGGTGCCCTTGAGGGAGGTCGGGTCGATGCCGGCCCGCTCGATGGTCTCCCAGGACGTCTCCAGCAGCAGCCGCTGCTGGGGGTCCATCGCGAGCGCCTCACGCGGCGAGATCCCGAAGAACGCCGGGTCGAACTCGGCGGCGTCGTAGAGGAATCCACCCTCCCGGGCATACGTCCTGCCGGGCCGGCCGGGGTCCGGGTCGTACAGGCCCTCGATGTCCCAGCCACGGTCGGTGGGGAAGCCGGAGACGGCGTCCTGGCCGCGTGCGAGCAGCTGCCACAGCTCCTCGGGCGTCTGCACACCGCCGGGCAGCCGGCAGCCCATCGCGACGATCGCGATCGGTTCGTCACCGCTCTCGTCGCCGCTCGCGGCACCGGCCGCGGGTGCGGGCGCGCTCTCGCGGGTCGCGGCCAAGGCCGTGGCGGGCTCCGGCCCGTCCTGGTCCCCGAGGAGTTCGGCGTGCAGGTGCCGGGCCAGGCGCGTGATCGTGGGGTGGTCGAACACTGCGCCGGTGGCCAGTCGCAGCCCGGTGGCGGCGTTCAGCCGGTTGCGCAGCTCCATGACCCGCATCGAGTCGAAGCCGAGTTCCTTGAAGGCGCGCCCGACCGCGACCGCGTCCGTGTCGCTGTGGCCGAGGACCACCGCCGCGTGGGTGCGGACCAACTCGGTCAGGGCGCGCTCCTGCTCGCCGGGAGCAAGTCCCGCGAGCCGCTGCGCCAGCGCCGTACCGGGCGGCACCGCCCCGTCGGCGGAGCCGGTGCCCGGCAGAGCGTCGGCTGCCACCGGTGTGGAGGCCCGCAGTGCCTCCGGCACCCCGTCGAACAGCCGGGTCGGTCCCGTCGGCGCGTACGCCGCGACGAACCGCTCCCAGTCCACGTCCGCGACGGCGAGGAACGGCCGGTCGGGACCCGTCGCCTGCGCCAGGGCCTCGATCGCGGCCTCCGGCGCCATGGCGACCAGTCCGCGTCGCCGCATCCGCTCGTCCGTGTCGTCCCCGACCATGCCGCCACCGCTCCACGTGCCCCAGGCCAGGGACAGCGCGGGCAGCCCGCGGGCGTGCCGGTGCTGGGCGAGCGCGTCCAGGGAGGCGTTCGCTGCGGCATAGGCGGCCTGGCCGCCGTTGCCCCAGACGCCGATGACGGAGGAGAAGAGCACGAAGGCGTCGAGCTCCTTGCCAGAGGTCAGCTCGTCGAGGTGGCGGGCGGCCTCCACCTTCGACCGCAGCACTCCGGCCAGCGCTTCCACGGACAGCGTCTCGATCACACCGTCGTCCAGCACACCCGCCGTGTGCACCACACCCGTCAGCGCGGGGACCGACGCCGTCTCCAGCGAGGACAGCAGCGCCCGGACCTGCTCACGGTCGGCCACATCACACGCGGCCAGGGTCACACCGACACCGGCGGC
>NZ_JBVHVI010000041.1:0-3077 GCF_055564915.1 Streptomyces sp. NPDC028928 | reverse complement strand
GTGCGGCCGGTGCGGCGGCCCAGGGCGTCGTAGGTGTACGTCACCGTGCGGCCGTTGACCGTTTCCGAGTGCAGGCGGCCGTAGCGGTCGCGCAGCAGGGTCAGCGTTGTGCCGTCCGGGCCCGTTGCCTGGGCCAGCTGGTCCGTGAAGTCGTAGGCGTAGGTCGTGACCTGGCCTGCTGCGTCCTTGCGGAGCACCTGGCCGAGTTCGTTGCGCTGGAAGGACACGGCCTCGCCGAGTGTGTTCCTGCGGGAGGTCAGGCGGCCCGCCGCGTCGTACTCGTAGGTCAGTGTGCGGTCGTCGAAGTCCTTCTCCGACAGCAGGCGGCCGGCCGCGTCGTACTCGTACTCCCACGTCAGGCCCTGTGGGTTGGTGACCTTGGTCAGGCGTAGTTCTGTGTCGTGGTCGAACGTGTAGCGGACGCCGTCCGGGCCGGTGCGGGCCGTGAGCAGGTCGAAGTGGGTGTACTCGAAGTGGGAGACGCCGCCGAGGGTGTCGGTGTGACTCGTGCAGTTGCCCTCGCCGTCGTACGTCCACGATTCCGTGGTGCCGTCGGGGGCCGTGCGGCGGGTCAGGTGGCCCTCGATCGACCACTCCAGGCGTGTTGTCGCGCCGGTGGGGTCCGTGATGGTGGTGGGGCGGCCGAGGGCGTCTCGTTCGTAGCGGGTCACCGCGCCCAGTGGGTCGGTGACCTCCAGCGGTAGGCCCGCGCGGTCGCAGATCACCCTCGTCGTGTGGCCCAGCGGGTCCGTGACCGCCGTCAGGTGGCCGGCCGGCGTGTAGGTGAAGTGGGTCGTCTGGCCGGCCGGGTCCGTGACCGATGTGCGGTTGCCCCTCTCGTCGTAGGTCTGGCGGATCACCGTACCGTCCGGGTTCACCACCTTCACCGGCAGGCCGAGGTCGTTGTATTCCGCTCGTGCCTCGCGGCCGTCCGGGCGGATCGCCCGCGTGAGGTTGTCGGCCTCGTCGTACTCGAACGTCGTCGTGTGGCCCAGCGGGTCCGTCGTGGACAGCAGGCGGTTGTAGCGGTCCCGCCGGTAGTGGGTCGTTGCGCCGAGCGGGTCGGTCTCCGCCACCACCTGCCAGGCGTCGTTCACCAGGTAGCGGCGCTCATGACCCTCGGCCGTCGTCGCCGTTGTCGTGCGCAGGCCCGTCGTCGGGTCGGGGTCTGTGTAGGTCAGGCGGAGGGCCATGTGGCCGGCCGAGCCGCCCTCGGCGATGCAGCGGTCCTGGTCGTCGTACGCGTAGGTGTAGCTGCGGCCGTTGGTGTCCGTCCAGGACGTGATCCGGCCCTGCTCGTCGTAGGTGAAGCGGAGCGGGAGGCCGGAGGAGTTGATGACCTCGGTGAGGTTGCCGTCCGTGTAGCCGAAGCGCTTCAGCTCCTCGCCGGTGGCGGTCAGGTGGTACGCCGTGACGCGGCCCGATTCCGTCGTGATGCGGACGCCCTGGCCGGCGCTCGTGTACACGCCCAGAGGGGTGCCTTCGGTGTCGTACTCGAAGGTGATCCAGTTGCCGTTGCGGTCGTCGATCTGTTCCAGGACCGCCAGGCCGGGGCCTCGGTCGGCGAAGTGCCAGGTGCGACCGGTGCGGGGGTCCGCGATCGTGTAGCCGCCGTCTACGCGGTCCAGGGGGAGGCGGGGGCCGTGGCTGGGCAGGGTGGGCAGGCCTGGCGCGGGGTGGGGGTAGGACAGGAGGAGGCCGTCCTCCGTGACGTAGACGACGCCCTCCGCGTCGATCTCCAGGTGCTGGTCCAGGGTGGAGGTCCAGGAGGGGCCGAACCAGCGGCCCAGGTGGTAGCCGGACTCCACCCGCCTAGTCAGGAGCAGGGGGAGTGCGCCGGGGAGGGTGACGTCCGTCTGCGGCAGGTACATCTTGCCGGTGGCCAGGTCGATGGGGTCGGTGCCCTTGCTTTCCACCGAATCGCCGGTACGGGAAGGCTGCGTGGGGTCCTCGTTCACCCGGTCCCGAGCCGTCTTCCCGGCCGCGCCCTCCGCCCCGGCTCGCGCCTCCCGCCCCGCCGCGGCCTCCGCCGCACGCCGGGTGAGCCCCGTCTCCGCGGCCTTCCGCGCAAGCCCTGCTTCCAGTCCGGCACCGTCGCCGAGGAGGAACTGGACGGACAGCCGTCCGCCCCCCTCGGACGGGTCCTTGCGGAACTCCTCCCACATGGTCTTCGCGGTGCGGTCGGGGTGGGCGGCGGTGGAGGTCAGGCCGGAGAGCGTCATGCTGACGTTCTGCATGTACGCGGCCGGGTGGGTCAGGTTGTAGGGGTCCATCGGGTCCAGGCCCCGGACGAAGTTGACCAGGCCGGCCGTGCCCTTGGCCACGCCTCCCGCGAAGTGCGTCAGTTCGATGCCGGTGGACAGCGCGCCGTCCTTCAGGTCGCCCTTGAGGCGGTCCAGGGGCGGGGGCTCGGCCGGGGCGTGGGCCAGCGCCGCCTTCACCTTGCCCTGGGCTTCGGAAGCGGCGGTGTTGCGCTGCTTGCGGGCCTCGGCGAGCTTGTGGTGCGCGGCCTGCACGGTGGCCTTGCCGGGGTCCTGGAACTTCCCCGGATCCGGGCCGGGATCCTCGCCCGCGTCCGCCTTGGCCTTGTACGTCTCGACCTTCTGCCGGTAGGCGTCGAACGCGGTCCTGGACGCCTTCTCGCCCTTCTTGTAAAGCTCTACGGCCTCCTTGGCCTGCCCTTGCGCCCATTGCACGGTGTCGGCGTACGACTCCAACGCCTCCGCCGCCGTCTTGCAGGCCTCGGCTGCCTGCGCCCACTTGGTCGGGTGGACGCCGAACTTCTTGCGGAAGGCGTCGCCTCCCTCGCCCTGCCAGCCGGAGGAGTCGACCTTCTTCAGCCCCTGGCTGACCTTGTCGAACGCGCCGTGGAAGTCCCGCAGGTGCTTGGCACTCTCCCGGATCTTCGCCGGGTTGCCGTGGACGAGTTCGTTGGCCTCCTCGGTCTGGCCGAGCTGCTGCTCACCCGGGGTCGCCCCGAGATCGGAGGCGATTCCGTCGCCCCAGTCCTCCACCACGTCGGCCCACTTGTGCAGGCCGACATCGTCCAGCTTGTCGCCGACCTTGTCCGTGGCCCA
>NZ_JBVHVI010000040.1:0-3171 GCF_055564915.1 Streptomyces sp. NPDC028928 | reverse complement strand
TGGACGACCTGCACCAGCGCTACGAGACCGCCTGCGACCCCCGGCTCAACCGCAGCCAGTCGCTGGACCTGGCCTTCCTCGTCGCCGAGATGTACGACACCTCCACGACGGGAGCGGCACCCGGCCGGCCCGGGAGCGGAACATGACGCTGCGCGCGGTGCGAGGCGCCGTCCAGGTGGAGCGGGACGAACCGAACCTGCTGCGCCACCAGGTCGGCCGGCTGCTCAAGGAAATCATGGCGGCCAACGACATCGTCCCCGACAACCTGGTGAGCATCGTCTTCACCGCCACCTCCGATCTCGTCAGCGCGTTCCCCGCCGAAGCGGCCCGGGAACTCGGCCTGGTCGACGTACCACTGATGTGCGCGCGGGAACTCGACGTGCGGGGTGCACTTCCGCGCACCGTACGGGTCCTGGCGCACGTCGAGACGGACCGCGCAAGGGCCGACGTCCGGCACGTCTACCTGGACGGCGCGGCCGTGCTGCGCAAGGACCTCGCCCGGCGCACCGCAGGCAGCGGTCCGTCCGAAGGGGGGAGCCGGTGATCCGGACCCTGGCTGTCGTGGGGACGGGGCTGATCGGCACGTCCGTCGGGCTGGCGATGAGCCGCCGCGGCGTCACGGTCCACCTTCTGGACCGCGATCCGTCGGCGGCCCGGACCGCGGCGGCGCTCGGCGCGGGCGTCACCGACTCCCCCACCGGGCCGGTCGACCTCGCCGTCCTCGCCGTACCACCCCGCGCGGTGGCCGGTGTGCTCGCCGAGCAGCGTGCCCGGGGACTCGCCCGGACCTACACCGACGTCGCGAGCGTCAAGGCCCTCCCCGTCCGCGAGGCCGGCGACGGTACCGCCGCCGCCTGCTACGTGGGCGGCCACCCCATGGCCGGGCGGGAGCGTTCCGGGCCGCTGGCGGCACACGCCGGCCTCTTCGAGGGCCGCCCATGGGTGCTCACCCCCTCACCGCGGACCTCGGAGACGGCCCTCAACCACGCCCTGGAGCTGGTCGCCCTGTGCGGGGCGACCCCGCTCGTCATGGACTGCGAGGCACACGACCGGGCGGTGGCACTCACCTCCCACACCCCCCACCTGGTGGCGAGCCTGCTCGCCGCCCGCCTGCTGAATGGCGCGCCGGACGCCCTCCGGCTCGCCGGACAGGGACTGCGCGACACCGCCCGTGTCGCCGGCGGTGACCCCGAGCTGTGGGCCGACATCCTGTGCAGCAACGCCGCACCGGTCTTCGAGGTGCTGCGGGAGCTCGAGAAGGACCTCGCAGGGCTCCTCACCGCCCTGGAGCACATCGCGCGGCGCGGTGAGCCGCGGACAGCGGACCGATGCCACGTGGTGGAGCTGCTCGAGCGCGGCGCGAGGGGGCTGCGTGCCATCGCGCCGCCGCCCGCGCACCGTACGGCCGCACAGCGTCTGTTCAGGGTGACCGTGGGCGAACGCCCCGGGGAACTGGCCCGGTTGCTCGACACACTCGCCGAGCACGGCGTGGCCGCGCACGAGGTGACCACCGACGACGCGACCGGACAGCAGGGCGTGACGGTGGAGTTCGCCACCCCCGTCGGCTTCACCGAGGAACTGCGCCGTCGCATGGCGGAGCAGGGCTGGCACGTGGAGGACGGCTCGACCCGCCCGCGCCGGCAGCCGCCGCGGTCCCCTGCCGGGCAGCTGTGGGACGAGGAAGTCGTCCCGGCTCAGCGGGTGGCCTCCCTGCCCGGTGTGTGAACCGGCATGTCCTGATGACCGAGGAGAACCGACCATGACCGCAACCGACATCTCCCCGCCGGGCACGGATGCGCGGATACCCGGATCGAAGAGTCTCACCAACCGCGCTCTGCTGCTCGCCGCCGCGGCCCGGGGCGTCAGCAAGGTGTGGGCGCCGCTCGTCAGTGACGACACACGGGCGTTCCGCGAGGCGCTGACGGCCTGCGGGGTGGTGGTACGCAGCAGCCCGCTGTCCGAGTTCTGGGAGGTGACCGGCCTCGGCGGCGGGCCGGTGGGACAGGCCCGGCTGTGGTGCTCGGACGCGGGTACGGCGGCCCGCTTCCTGCCGCCCTACGCCGCCGCGGGCAGCGGTACGTTCCTGTTCGACGGTTCCGCCCAGTTGCGCGCCCGGCCCCAGCGGCCGCTGGTGGAGGCGCTGCGCCGGCTCGGCGCCCATGTCGAGACGGGTCCCGGCGACGGGCTTCCCCTGCTGGTCTGCGCCTCCGAGCTGACCGGCGGTGAACTGACGGTGGACTCGTCCATGAGCAGCCAGTACCTCAGCGGGCTGCTGATGGCCGCGCCGCTCATGCGGCACGGGCTCCTGGCCCGGGCCGAAGCACTGGTCAGCAGCCCGTACGTCGGCATGACCGCGAGCCTGATGCGCCGTTTCGGCGCCCGCGTGGAGGAGACCACCGAGGGCGGACTCCGCGTGGAGCCCGGCGGGTACACGGCCACCGACCTGGTGATCGAGCCGGACGCCTCCACCGCCTCGTACGTGTTCGCCGCCGCGGCGGTCACCGGGCGGACGATCACCGTCCCGGGCCTCACCGCGGGCAGTCTCCAGGGCGATCTGCGGTTCGTGGAGACGCTGGAGAAGGCCGGTGCACGCGTCACCATGACGGACAGCGCCACGAGCGTGACCGGCACCGGCCGGCTCCGCGGAGGGTTCAGCGTCGACATGGGAGACATCTCCGACACCTTCATGACGCTCGCGGCGATCGCCCCCCTGGCGGACGCCCCCATCACGATCCACGGAATCGGTCACGCCCGGTTGAAGGAGTCCGACCGCATCGCGGCGGTCGCCCGCAATCTGCGGGCCTGCGGCATCGACACCGCCCAGGGCGAGGACTGGATCACCGTGCTCCCCGGCGCACCCCGCCCCGCGCTCATCGACTGTCACCGGGACCACCGCATCGCGATGGCCTTCTCCGTACTCGGCCTGGCCGCCCCGGGCACGATCACCCTGGACGACCCGGGCTGCGTGGCCAAGACGTTCCCCGGCTTCCACGCGGAGATGCACCGTCTCTTCCCGGCGTACGAACTTCCGTCCGGCACCGGCCGAACCGCCGAGGAGGTCCTGTGACTCCCCCGGGCAGGCTGCGTTGGCTGACCGCGGGGGAGTCCCACGGTCCCGCACTTGTCGCGACGCTGGAGGGTCTTCCCGCCGGCGTGCCGATCACCACGGAG
>NZ_JBVHVI010000039.1:1480-3247 GCF_055564915.1 Streptomyces sp. NPDC028928 | reverse complement strand
GGCCTATCAACCCAGTCGTCTACTGGGAGCCTTACCCCATCAAGTGGGTGGGAGTCCTCATCTCGAAGCAGGCTTCCCGCTTAGATGCTTTCAGCGGTTATCCCTCCCGAACGTAGCCAACCAGCCATGCCCTTGGCAGAACAACTGGCACACCAGAGGTTCGTCCGTCCCGGTCCTCTCGTACTAGGGACAGCCCTTCTCAAGACTCCTACGCGCACAGCGGATAGGGACCGAACTGTCTCACGACGTTCTAAACCCAGCTCGCGTACCGCTTTAATGGGCGAACAGCCCAACCCTTGGGACCGACTCCAGCCCCAGGATGCGACGAGCCGACATCGAGGTGCCAAACCATCCCGTCGATATGGACTCTTGGGGAAGATCAGCCTGTTATCCCCGGGGTACCTTTTATCCGTTGAGCGACGGCGCTTCCACAAGCCACCGCCGGATCACTAGTCCCGACTTTCGTCCCTGCTCGACCCGTCGGTCTCACAGTCAAGCTCCCTTGTGCACTTACACTCAACACCTGATTGCCAACCAGGCTGAGGGAACCTTTGGGCGCCTCCGTTACCCTTTAGGAGGCAACCGCCCCAGTTAAACTACCCATCAGACACTGTCCCTGATCCGGATCACGGACCCAGGTTAGACATCCAGCACGACCAGACTGGTATTTCAACGACGACTCCACAAACACTGGCGTGCCTGCTTCAAAGTCTCCCAGCTATCCTACACAAGCCGAACCGAACACCAATATCAAACTGTAGTAAAGGTCCCGGGGTCTTTCCGTCCTGCTGCGCGAAACGAGCATCTTTACTCGTAGTGCAATTTCACCGGGCCTATGGTTGAGACAGTCGAGAAGTCGTTACGCCATTCGTGCAGGTCGGAACTTACCCGACAAGGAATTTCGCTACCTTAGGATGGTTATAGTTACCACCGCCGTTTACTGGCGCTTAAGTTCTCAGCTTCGCCCACCCGAAAGTGAGCTAACCGGTCCCCTTAACGTTCCAGCACCGGGCAGGCGTCAGTCCGTATACATCGCCTTACGGCTTCGCACGGACCTGTGTTTTTAGTAAACAGTCGCTTCTCGCTGGTCTCTGCGGCCACCCCCAGCTCAGAGCGCGAAGCTCATCACCAGGACTGGCCCCCCTTCTCCCGAAGTTACGGGGGCATTTTGCCGAGTTCCTTAACCATAGTTCACCCGAACGCCTCGGTATTCTCTACCTGACCACCTGAGTCGGTTTAGGGTACGGGCCGCCATGAAACTCGCTAGAGGCTTTTCTCGACAGCATAGGATCATCCACTTCACCACAATCGGCTCGGCATCAGGTCTCAGACTATGTGCAAGGCGGATTTGCCTACCTTGCGTCCTACACCCTTACCCCGGGACAACCACCGCCCGGGATGGACTACCTTCCTGCGTCACCCCATCACTCACCTACTAACCGCTTGGTTCGGCGGCTCCACCACTTTCCTTTCCCCGAAGGGTCCGGAACGGCTTCACGGCCTTAGCATCACGATGCTCGATGTTTGACGCTTCACAGCGGGTACCGGAATATCAACCGGTTATCCATCGACTACGCCTGTCGGCCTCGCCTTAGGTCCCGACTTACCCTGGGCAGATCAGCTTGACCCAGGAACCCTTAGTCAATCGGCGCAAACGTTTCTCACGTTTGTATCGCTACTCATGCCTGCATTCTCACTCGTCAACCGTCCACGACTACCTTCCAGTGCCGCTTCACCCGGCAGACGACGCTCCCCTACCCATCACAG
>NZ_JBVHVI010000039.1:0-1383 GCF_055564915.1 Streptomyces sp. NPDC028928 | reverse complement strand
AGCACCCGTTGGGGCTTATGCTGCAATGACACGACTTCGGCGGTACGCTTGAGCCCCGCTACATTGTCGGCGCGGAATCACTAGACCAGTGAGCTATTACGCACTCTTTCAAGGGTGGCTGCTTCTAAGCCAACCTCCTGGTTGTCTGTGCGACTCCACATCCTTTCCCACTTAGCGTACGCTTAGGGGCCTTAGTCGATGCTCTGGGCTGTTTCCCTCTCGACCATGGAGCTTATCCCCCACAGTCTCACTGCCGCGCTCTCACTTACCGGCATTCGGAGTTTGGCTAAGGTCAGTAACCCGGTAGGGCCCATCGCCTATCCAGTGCTCTACCTCCGGCAAGAAACACACGACGCTGCACCTAAATGCATTTCGGGGAGAACCAGCTATCACGGAGTTTGATTGGCCTTTCACCCCTAACCACAGGTCATCCCCCAGGTTTTCAACCCTGGTGGGTTCGGTCCTCCACGAAGTCTTACCTCCGCTTCAACCTGCCCATGGCTAGATCACTCCGCTTCGGGTCTTGAGCGTGCTACTGAATCGCCCTATTCGGACTCGCTTTCGCTACGGCTTCCCCACCCGGGTTAACCTCGCAACACACCGCAAACTCGCAGGCTCATTCTTCAAAAGGCACGCAGTCACGAGACACCAGCAAGCTGATGTCCGACGCTCCCACGGCTTGTAGGCACACGGTTTCAGGTACTATTTCACTCCCCTCCCGGGGTACTTTTCACCATTCCCTCACGGTACTATCCGCTATCGGTCACCAGGGAATATTTAGGCTTAGCGGGTGGTCCCGCCAGATTCACACGGGATTTCTCGGGCCCCGTGCTACTTGGGTGTCTCTCAAACGAGCCGCTGACGTTTCGACTACGGGGGTCTTACCCTCTACGCCGGACCTTTCGCATGTCCTTCGCCTACATCAACGGTTTCTGACTCGTCTCACAGCCGGCAGACTGTGAAAGAGAGATCCCACAACCCCGCATGCGCAACCCCTGCCGGGTCTCACACGCATACGGTTTGGCCTCATCCGGTTTCGCTCGCCACTACTCCCGGAATCACGGTTGTTTTCTCTTCCTGAGGGTACTGAGATGTTTCACTTCCCCTCGTTCCCTCCACACTGCCTATGTGTTCAGCAGTGGGTGACAGCCCATGACGACTGCCGGGTTTCCCCATTCGGAAACCCCCGGATCAAAGCCTGGTTGACGACTCCCCGGGGACTATCGTGGCCTCCCACGTCCTTCATCGGTTCCTGGTGCCAAGGCATCCACCGTGCGCCCTTAAAAACTTGGCCACAGATGCTCGCGTTCACTGTGCAGTTCTCAAACAACGACCAGCCACCCATCACCCCGAACCAACAGGTCCGAGTTCACTGGGGCCGGC
>NZ_JBVHVI010000038.1:0-3630 GCF_055564915.1 Streptomyces sp. NPDC028928 | reverse complement strand
AACGACACCACGCCGGCCGGAGCCACCACACCGCGCAGCACCTCGGCCAACCCGGCCCGATCGGCACCCGACTCGACCGGCAGCAACCGGACCTGAGCCCCACGGGCCTCGATCCCGGCCACCACGGCCGACACCCACTCGTCCTCAAACAGACCCGCGGGCACCGCGACCAGCCACGCCCCCGGCACCACCACGTCCGGGCGGACGGTCACCGGCCGCCAGGAGACGCCGTACCGCCAGTCGTCGAACGCCGCCTGCCGCCGAAGCGTCTTGCGCCACGCCGCGAGCGCGGGCAGGACATCACCGAACGGCTGGTCCTCCGAGACCTGAAGCGTGTCCAGAACGGACGAGAAGTCCTCGCTCTCGACCGCGGCCCAGAACTGCGCGTCGGCCGAATCCGCCGCCACCGCGTCCGAGGGAGCCGGGGCGTCCAGCCAGTAGCGGCGGCGCTGGAAGGCGTAGGTGGGCAGGTCGGTGTGGTGCGCGCCGGTACCGGCGAACGCCTGCGCCCAGTCGACGTCGACGCCGTTGACCCACAACTCACCCAGCGAGGCCAGGAAGCGGTCCAGACCGCCGTCGTCCCGGCGCAGGGTGCCGGTGACGACCGCGTCCTCCACCGTGTCCTGGATGCCCATCGCGAGCACCGGGTGCGCCGACACCTCCACGAACACCGCGTGATCCTGGTCGGCGAGAGCGCGTACGGCGTCCTCGAAACGGACCGTGCGACGCAGGTTGCGGTACCAGTACCCGGCATCCAGAACCTGCGTGTCCAGCCAGTCGGCCTCCACCGTGGAGAAGAACGGCACCCCAGCGCCCTGCGGACGCACCTCGGCCAGGACCCGGCCCAGCTCCTCCTCGATCCGCTCGACGTGAGAGGTATGAGAGGCGTAATCGACCGGGATACGGCGGGCACGGATCTCGTCGGCCTCGCAGGCGGCGATCAGCTCGTCCAGAGCCTGCGGTTCACCGGCGACCACGACCGAGGCCGGGCCGTTCAGGGCGGCGATCTCGATACGACCGTCCCAGGCGACGATCCGCTCAGCGGCCTGTTCCGCGCTGAGCGCCAGGGAGACCATGCCACCGTCACCGGCCAGGCTCGCCGCGATCGCCTGCGACCGCAGAGCCACCACACGAGCGCCGTCCTGGAGCGTCAACCCACCCGCGACACAGGCCGCAGCGATCTCACCCTGCGAATGACCCACCACAGCGGCAGGCTCCACACCGTACGAGCGCCACAGCGCGGCCAGCGACACCATCACCGCCCACGACAGCGGCTGCACCACATCCACCCGCTCCAGCGACGGAGCACCCGGAGTCCCGCGAAGAACCGCCTCCGCGTCCCAGTCCACGAACTCCGCCAACGCCTGAGCACACTCGGTGAACCGCTCGGCGAACACCGGAGCGGTGTCCAGCAGCTCCACACCCATCCCGGCCCACTGAGCACCCTGACCCGGGAAGACGAACACCACCCGGCCACCAGAACCAGACGCGGTGCCCTGCACCAGCCCTGCGGCCGACTCACCGTGTGCCAGCGCCCGCAGTCCGGCCGCCAGCGCATCCCGGTCGGTGCCGACCAGGACAGCCCGATCGTCCAGGGCGGCCCGCCCCTCGGTCAGTGTCCAGCCCACGTTCGCCGGGGAGAGGTCAGCGTCGCGCTCCACGCGCGCCAGCAGGCGGACGGCCTGGCCCCGCAGTGCCTCGGACCCGCGTCCTGACAGCACCCACGGCACCGCCACCGGCTCGAACGGGGCCGACCGCCGGGCCTCCGGCGCCTGCTCCAGGATCACGTGCGCGTTCGTGCCGCTGATACCGAAGGAGGACACACCGGCCCTACGCGGGCGCCCGTCGCTCCCGGGCCACTCACGCGCCTCGGTGAGCAGTTCCACCGAGCCCGCCGACCAGTCCACCTCACGCGTCGGCTCGGTGACGTGCAGCGTCCGCGGCAGCAGACCGTGCCGCATCGCCTCCACCATCTTGATGACGCCGCCGACACCGGCAGCCGCCTGCGCGTGCCCGATGTTCGACTTCAGCGAACCCAGCCAGAGCGGCCGCTCACGGTCCTTCCCGTAGGTCGCGATCAGCGCCTGCGCCTCGATCGGATCGCCCAGCACCGTCCCGGTGCCGTGCGCCTCGACCGCGTCCACCTCATCGGCCGACAGCCCGGCGTTCGCCAGGGCGGCACGGATCACCCGCTGCTGCGACGGACCGTTGGGCGCCGTAAGACCGTTACTGGCGCCGTCCTGGTTCACGGCCGAGCCACGCACGACCGCCAGCACCGGATGACCGTTGCGCCGCGCGTCCGACAACCGCTCCAGCACCAGCATGCCGACACCCTCGGCCCACGAGGTCCCGTCGGCCGAGTCGGAGAACGCCTTGGACCGCCCGTCGGAGGCGAGCCCGCGCTGCCGGCTGAACTCCACGAACATGCCGGGCGTCGCCATGACGGTGACGCCGCCGGCCAGGGCCAGCGTGCACTCGCCGGCCCGCAGGGCCTGGGCGGCCTGGTGCAGGGCGACCAGCGACGACGAGCAGGCCGTGTCCACCGTCACGGCAGGGCCTTCGAGGCCGAGGACGTAGGCCAGCCGCCCGGAGACCACGCTGACCGACTTGCCGGTCAGCAGATAGCCGTCGAGGCCGTCCGCGGCCTCGTGCAACTGGGTGCCGTAGTCCTGGGACATGGCGCCGGCGAAGACACCGGTGCGGCTGCCCTTGAGGGTCAGCGGGTCGATGCCCGCGTGCTCGAGCGCCTCCCAGGACGTCTCCAGCAGCAGCCGCTGCTGCGGGTCCATCGCCAGCGCCTCACGCGGCGAGATCCCGAAGAACCCGGGGTCGAACTCGGTTGCCTCGTAAAGGAATCCGCCTTCACGGACGTACGACGTCCCGGAGCGGCCGGGGTCGGCGTCGTACAGCGTGTCCAGGTCCCATCCGCGGTCCACCGGGAAGGCGGAGATCCCGTCGCGCCCGGTGAGCACCAGGTCCCACAGTTCCTCCGGCGAGGTCACCCCACCGGGGAAGCGGCACCCCATCCCGACGATCGCGATGGGCTCGTCCGACTGCCCGCTGTCGCCCGGCACCTCGACGTCCGCCGCGTGGTCGGTGCCCAGCACCTCGGTGTCCAGGTACCGCATGAGGGCGGCCGGCGTCGGGTGGTCGAAGATCAGCGAGGACGGCAGCCGCAGCCCCGTCGCCTCGTTCAGCCGGTTACGCAGCTCCACCCCGGTCAGGGAGTCGAAGCCCAGGTCCTTGAAGGTCCGCGCCGGGTTCACGGCGGCTGCGGAGCCGTATTCCAGCACGGTCGCGATCTGCGTCCGGACCAACTGCTCCAGCGTCTGCCCGCGCTCCTCGTCGGAAGTGGCGGCAAGACGCTCGCGCCAGGACTCCGCCCTGACAACCTGGGGCTCCTCGGCCACCTGCTGTGCCGTCTCGCCGAGCCAGTAGCGGTGGCGTTGGAAGGCGTAGGTGGGCAGGTCGACACGCTGGGCACCGGTCCCGGTGAACACCGCCTTCCAGTCCACCCCGACCCCGTGAGCCCAGGCCCGGGCCAGCGCCGACACCAGCGCCTTCTCCTCCGGACGACCACCACGCAACGCGGGAACGAACACCGCCTCCGAAGCCACCTGCGAACCCGGC
>NZ_JBVHVI010000037.1:0-3773 GCF_055564915.1 Streptomyces sp. NPDC028928 | reverse complement strand
GTTCCCGCGTTGCGTGGTGGTCGTCCGGAGGAGAAGGCGCTGGTGTCGGCGCTGGCCCGGGTCTGGGCTCACGGGGTCGGGGTGGACTGGAAGGCGGTGTTCACCGGGACCGGTGCCCAGCGTGTGGACCTGCCCACCTACGCCTTCCAACGCCACCGCTACTGGCTGGAGGACGGCCCCGGCGCAGGCAGCGGCGACCTGCGGGCCGTAGGCCTTGAAGGGGCCGAACACCCCTTGCTCGGCGCGGCGTTGGAGGTCGCGGGGGAGGGGAGCCTCCTCTGGACCGCTCGCCTCTCGCAGCAGGCGCAGCCCTGGCTGACGTACCACCGTGTCGGTGAGGCCGCGGTGCTTCCGACGGCGGCCCTGGTCGATCTGCTGACCCACGTCGGTGAGCAGGTACAGGTGCCGGTGATCAGAGAACTGACCGTGTCCGCGCCGATCGTCGTACCCGCCGCCGGAGGCACGGTCGTCCAGCTCGCCCTCGCGGCGCCGGACGCCGAGGGGCGCCGTTCGCTGCGCGTCCACGCGCGCGCCGACGGCACCACCACCGGCCAGGACGGCTGGCGCGAGCACGCCGTCGGCGCGCTGGCCCCCTGGGACGACGCCACCGCGGCGCCGGAGGCCGACCTCGTCTCCTGGCCCCCGGAGGGCGCCGTCGAGGTGGCCGGGCCGGTGCCCGACGGTGTGGGCGTGGCCTGGGAGGCCCACGGACGGCTGTATGCGGAGGTGCGCCTTCCGGAGAGCGCGGAGGACGACGCGGACGCCGACCGGTACGGGGTCCACCCCGCCGTGCTGGACACGGCTCTGCAACTCGCCTCGCACCTCGGCACCGTCACCTCCGCCGGACGGCTCCTCGCCCACTCGGTCCGCGGGGTGCGCGCCCACGCGACCGGCGCCCGGTCCCTGCGCGTGTGTCTGACACCCGCGGGCACGGACACCGTGGAGATCAGCGCCGCGGACGACGACGGGGCGGCCGTACTGACTGCCGAGGCGGTGACGCTGCGCCCGCTCACGGCCGACGAACTGCCCGTCTCCGCGGCTCCCGTCGGGCGGGACTCGCTGTTCGAGGTGGAGTGGGTCCCGGCGTCGGGCCGCCCGCTGGACGCTCCGGTGGAGTGGAGTCCGTACGAGGCCGTGGCCGGTCTGCCGGACGGCCGGACGCTGCCGCCGGTCGTCGTGTACGAGCCGGGCAGCGGTGATCCGCGGCGTCCGCTGCCCGAGCGGGTGCACGCCGTCACGCAGCGCCTGCTGGAGGTGGTCCAGGACTGGCTGGCCGACCCGCGCACGAGGGATTCCCGGCTCGTCGTGGTGACCCGGTCGGAGCCGGCCGGGACGGACACCGAGCTGGTGGCCGAGCCGGTGCGCGGACTCATGCGCTCCGCCCAGTCGGAGAACCCGGGACGGTTCGCCCTGCTCGAAGTCGAGGCGACGGCGTCGGCAACGGGGACGGCAACGGAGGCGGCAACGGAGGCGGCAACGGGGACGGGCACCGCGCCTGTCGACACCGAGACGCTCCACGCCGGCCTCGCCGCCTCCGACGAGCCGTGGGTCGCGGTCCGTGCCGGCCGCGCGTACGTCGCCCGCCTCAAGCCCGTCGAACTCACCGCCCCGGCATCCACCACTCCCGCACTCACCACTCCCGCACTCACCACCCCCGCGTCCACCACCCCCGCGTCCACTGGCTCTCTCTCCGACGGCGTGGTCCTCGTCACCGGTGCGACCGGGGGCCTGGGCCGGCTGGTGGTCCGCCACCTCGCCGAAGCCCATGGCGTACGGGAACTGGTGCTGGTCTCCCGCTCCGGGCGCGACCCCCGCTGGACGGACTGGCTCGGTGAACTGGCCGCGCTCGGCCTGAGCGTGCGGATGGTGGCCGCCGACGCCGCCGACCGCGAGGCCATGACCGAGCTGGTGGGCTCGATCGGCGACCGGCTGACCGCGGTCGTGCACACGGCCGGTGTCGTCGCGGACGGTCTCCTGAGCACGCTCACCCCGGACGACCTGCACGCCGTACTGCGTCCGAAGGTCGACGCGGCCTGGCACCTGCACGAGCTGACCGCCGAACTGCCGCTGCGCGCCTTCGTGCTCTTCTCCTCGGCGGCGTCCCCCTTCGGCGGCGCCGGACAGGGCAACTACGTCGCCGCCAACGCGTTCCTCGACGGCCTGGCCGCCCATCGGCAGGCCCGCGGCCTGCCCGCCGTCTCCCTCGCCTGGGGCCTGTGGGGGCCGGAACTCGGCGGCATGGGCGGTGACCTCGGCGAGGTCGACCTGGCCCGGATCGCCCGCGAGGGCATCCTGCCGCTCTCCGCCGAGCAGGGCCTCGCGCTGTTCGACGCGGCCCTGACCGCCGGACGGCCCACCCTCGTGCCGGTACGACTGGACCGCGCGGCCCTGCGCGCGAGCAGCCACCTCCCGGCCGTCCTGCGCGCGCTGGCGCCGCGCACCACCCGCCGCGCCGTCACCCGACAGCACGCGGAGACCGTCCAGGACGGCACCGCCCTGCCCCGGCGACTGGCCGGGGTCGCCCCGGCCGACCGGCACAAGGCACTGCTGGACCTGGTGCGCGAGAGCGCCGCCCAGGTGCTCGGTCACGCCTCCGCCGACGTCATAGGCGCCGGACGCCCCTTCAAGGAGACCGGCTTCGACTCACTGACCGGCGTGGAGCTGCGCAACCGGCTCGCCGCCGAGACCGGTCTGGCCCTCCCGGCCACCCTGGTCTTCGACTACGCCACGCCCACCGCGCTCGCCCAGTACCTGCTGGACGAACTCCTCGGTACGGCGGACCAGGCCCCCGAGGCGGCCCTGGCTCCCGCCGCCCCCGCGGCCGACGACGACCCCATCGCCGTCGTCGGCATGGGCTGCCGCTTCCCCGGAGGCGCGGACTCCCCCGAGGGACTGTGGCGGATGCTGGCCGCCGGCGAGGACGCGATCGTGGAGTACCCGGCAGACCGCGGCTGGGACATCGACAGCCTCTACGACCCGGACCCCGACCACATCGGCACGACCTACGTGCGGACCGGCTCCTTCCTGGAGAGCGCCGCCGACTTCGACCCCGCCTTCTTCGGTATCGCCCCGCGCGAGGCCGTCGCCATGGACCCGCAGCAGCGGCTGCTGCTGGAGACGTCCTGGGAGGCCATCGAACGCGCGGGCATCGACCCCACCAGCCTGCGCGGCAGCAGGACCGGCGTCTTCGCGGGCACCAACGGCCAGGACTACAGCACGCTGATGCAGCGTTCGCCCAAGGAGTCCGACGGCTACCTGGCCACGGGCATCGCGGCCAGCGTCGTCTCCGGGCGCATCTCCTACACCCTCGGTCTGGAGGGCCCCGCTCTGTCCGTGGACACCGCGTGCTCGTCCTCGCTGGTGGCACTCCATCTGGCGGTGCAGGCGCTGCGGGCGGGCGAGTGCACGCTGGCCCTGGCCGGCGGTGTGAGCGTCATGACGAGCCCCGGCCTCCTGGTGGAGTTCAGCCGGCAGCGGGGCCTGTCCTCGGACGGCCGCTGCCGGTCCTTCTCCGACGACGCGGACGGCACCGGCTGGGGCGAGGGCGCGGGCATGCTGGTCCTGGAGCGGCTGTCGGACGCGCGGCGCAACGGTCATCCGGTGCTGGCTGTCGTGCGCGGCTCGGCCGTCAACCAGGACGGTGCCAGCAACGGCCTCACGGCCCCCAACGGGCCGTCGCAGCAGCGGGTGATCCGTGCCGCCCTGGCGAACGCCGGGCTGTCGGCCGGTGACGTGGACGCGGTCGAGGCGCACGGCACCGGCACGACCCTCGG
>NZ_JBVHVI010000036.1:0-4375 GCF_055564915.1 Streptomyces sp. NPDC028928 | reverse complement strand
ACCGCTCCGCCTGCGCCCGCAACGCCGCTTCCCCGCGCCCGGACACCACCCAC
This sequence comes from Streptomyces sp. NPDC028928, assembly GCF_055564915.1. Lineage (NCBI taxonomy): Bacteria > Bacillati > Actinomycetota > Actinomycetes > Kitasatosporales > Streptomycetaceae > Streptomyces > Streptomyces sp. NPDC028928. The sequence goes on along the minus strand of NZ_JBVHVI010000036.1, from coordinate 4,322 downwards.
GGCACCACCGACGGCACCACCGACGGCACCACAACCGCACCCTCACCGGCCGCAGCCGGCGGCTCGGGAGCCTCCTCCACGATCACATGCGCGTTCGTCCCACTCACACCGAACGAGGAGATGCCCGCCCGACGCGGTTCTCCCGTCTCCGGCCAGGCGCGCTGCTCCGTGAGGACGCGGACGGCGCCGGTGGTCCAGTCGACCTGGGGGGTGGGTTCGTCGACGTAGAGGGACTGCGGCAGGGCACCGTGCCGCATCGCCTCGACCATCTTGATCACACCGGCGACACCGGCGGCGGCGGCCGTGTGGCCGATGTTCGCCTTGAGGGAGCCGATCCACAGCGGGCGGTCGGCCGGACGCCCCTGGCCGTAGGTTGCGAGGAGGGCCTGCGCCTCGATGGGGTCGCCGAGGGTCGTCCCGGTGCCATGGGCCTCCACGGCGTCCACCTGTGCGGTGGTGAGCCCCGCATTGGCGAGGGCGGCGCGGATGACGCGCTGCTGGGAGGGCCCGTTGGGGGCGGTCAGGCCGTTGCTGGCGCCGTCCTGGTTGACGGCCGAGCCGCGCACGACCGCGAGCACCTGGTGGCCGTTGCGCCGCGCGTCCGACAGCCGCTCCAGCAGCAGCATGCCGACGCCCTCGCCCCACGCCGTACCGTCCGCCGCGGCGGCGAAGGGACGGCAGCGTCCGGTGCGGGACAGCGCGCCCTGGCGGCTGAACTCCACGAAGGTCTCGGGGGTGGCCATCACCGTGACGCCGCCGGCGAGGGCGAGGGAGCACTCGTCGTTGCGCAGCGCCTGAACCGCCAGGTGCAGGGTCACCAGCGAGGACGAGCAGGCCGTGTCGACGGTCACCGCCGGGCCCTCGAGGCCGAAGGTGTACGACAGGCGCCCGGAGACCACACTGGCCGCTATGCCGGTGGCGAGGTAGCCCTCGGACTGCTTGGGGGCCCGACGCAGCAGGGCGGCGTAGTCCTGGCCGTTGGTGCCGGCGAAGACACCGGTACGGCTGCCCTTCAGCGACGTCGGGTCGATGCCGGCCCGCTCGATGGCCTCCCACGAGGTCTCCAGCAGCAGCCGCTGCTGCGGGTCGAGCGCCGTCGCCTCGCGCGGGGAGATCCCGAAGAAGGCGGGGTCGAAGTCACCTACGTCGGTGAGGAATCCGCCTTCGCGGACGTACGACGTTCCCGGCCGCGACAGCTCCGGGTCGTACAGGCCCTCGGTGTCCCAGCCGCGGTCCGTCGGGAACTCGGAGAAGGCGTCCTCGCCCGAGGCGAGCAACTGCCAAAGCCGTTCGGGCGAGTCGACCCCGCCGGGGAAGCGGCAGCTCATCCCGACGATCGCGATGGGCTCGCGCTCTCCCGACTCCACTTCCTGGAGGCGTTGCCGTGCTTCGTGAAGTTCGCCGGTCACTCGCTTCAGGAAGTAACGGAGCTTGTCCTCGCTGGTGTTGGTCACGCCGTACTACTCCAAGTTCGGGAAGTCGTCACGCGGTGCGCGGAGAAAGGAGCCAAGGGGGATGGGGAGCGGGGGGTCAGGAGATGCCGAGTGTCAGGAGATGCCGAGTTCGTTGCTGATGAAGTCGAAGACGTCGTCGTCGGAGGCCGAGGCGAGCTTGTCGGCCGCCTGGCCGGGTTCGGCCTCGGACTCCTCGGCGGGACTGCACAGCTGGAGCAGTGCCTTCAGCCGCAGGGAGATCTCGTTCCGGGCGTCGTCCTCGGCCTCTCCGACGAGTGCGGAGATGTCCGACGCGAGCCGGTCGAGTTCCCCGACCACGCTGTCGAAGCGCCGGGCCCCTTCGGGGCTCAGCTCCGCCCTCAGGCGGTCGGCGAGGAGCTGGGGAGTGGGGTGGTCGAAGACGATGGTCGCCGGCAGCCGCAGTCCGGTCGCGCCGGTCAGGCGCTTGCGGAGTTCGACGGCCGTGAGCGAGTCGAAGCCGAGGTCCTTGAACGCCCGGTCCGCCGTGATCGCCTCGTCGGTGCTGTGCCCGAGCACGGCCGCGACGTGTGTGCGCACCAGGTCCAGCAGCCGGAGATCCTGCTCCGCCGGGGAGAGCGCGCCCAGCTCGGCGCGCAGGGCCTCGGCGGGGTCGTCGGCCGTGCCGGCACCGTCGGCGGGCGCCGTCTCCAGCGCGCGCCGCGCCTCCGGGATCTCCATGACGAGCTGAGCGGGGCGGGCGCTCGCGAGCCGCGGGGCGAAGCGGTCCCAGTCGATGTCCGCGACGACGACGTGCTCCTCACCCCGCCCGAGCACCGACTCCAGCACCTTCAGCGCATCACCCGGCTCCATCGGCGCGACCCCGCCCCGATGAGCCCACGACTCCCTGGCCTCACCCACGGCCAGACCGTCACCGGCCCAGCGACCCCACGCCACCGACACAGCCGACAACCCCTGCGCCCGACGCAACGCCGCCAACCCGTCCAGACAGGCATTCGCCGCCGCATAGTTGGCCTGCCCCGCACCACCCACCGTCCCCGCCAACGACGAGAACAGCACGAACGCATCCAGACCCAGATCCCGGGTCAGCTCATGCAGATGCCAGGCAGCCTCCGCCTTCGCCCCCATCACACCGGCCAACCGCTGCGGCGACAGCCCCTCGATCACACCGTCGTCCAGCACACCCGCCGTGTGCACCACACCCGTGAGTGGGTGCTCGGCCGGGATCCCTGCCAGTACCTGAGCCAACGCGGCACGGTCGGCCACATCACATGCGGCCAGGGTCACACCGACACCGGCAGCCTCAAGCTCACCACGAAGCGCATCAGCCCCCGGCGCCCGCTCTCCCCGACGGGAGACCAGCACCAGATGCTCCACACCCCGACCGGCCAGCCACCGCGCCACATGACCACCCAGCGCACCCGTACCACCGGTCACCAAAACCGTGCCACTCGGACGCCACTCACCAGCACCGGCACCAGACCCGCCGGCCCGCACCAGCCGACGCCCGAAGACCCCCGCCGAACGCACCGCGACCTGATCCTCACCGGCGCCACCCGCCAGCACCGCCGCCAAACCGTCCCCGACCCGGCCATCGACCGACTCCGGCAGATCGACCAGCCCACCCCAGCGCTCCGGGTACTCCAGGGCGGCCACCCGGCCCAGACCCCACACACCCGCCTGCACCGAGCTGACCACCCGATCAGCACCACCGACACCCACGGCACCCCGGGTCACACACCACAACGGCGCCCCGACCCCGGCATCACCCAGCGCCTGCACCAACTGAAGAGTGCCGGCCAGACCAGCCGACTCGTCCAGCGCCAGCAACGACACCACGCCGGCCGGAGCCACCACACCGCGCAGCACCTCGGCCAACCCGGCCCGATCGGCACCCGACTCGACCGGCAGCAACCGGACCTGGGCTCCCCTCGCGTCGAGGGCCTGCACCAGCGCAGACGTCCACTCGTCCTCGGCAAGGGCCAGGGGCACCGCGACGAGCCAGGTGCCGGACAGCACCTCAGCCTTCACCGGCACCGGCCTCCAGGCGACGCGGTACTGCCAGCCCTCCAGCCGGACCTCGTCCCGCTGCCCCTGCCGCCAGGCCGTCAGTGCCGGCAGCGCCGCCTTCAACGGCTCGTCGGGCGACACCCCGAGGACCGAGGCCAGCGACTCCAGGTCGCCGTTCTCCACGACCTCCCAGAAGCGTGCGTCGGCAGGGTCGGTGGCGGTGGCCTGCCCACCGGTGGGCGCGTCGAGCCAGTAGCGGCTGCGCTGGAAGGCGTAGGTGGGCAGGTCGGTGTGGTGCGCGCCGGTGCCGGTGAAGGCCTGCGCCCAGTCGACGTCGACGCCGTTGACCCACAACTCACCCAGGGAGGTCAGGAAGCGGTCCAGGCCGCCGTCGTCGCGGCGCAGGGTGCCCGTGACGGCCGCCTCTTCGGCGGTGTCCTGGATGCTCATCGCGAGCACCGGGTGCGCCGACACCTCCACGAACACCGCGTGATCCTGGTCGGCGAGAGCGCGTACGGCGTCCTCGAAACGGACCGTGCGACGCAGGTTGCGGTACCAATACCCGGCATCCAAAGCCTCGGTGTCGATCCAGTCGCCCTCCACCGTGGAGAAGAACGGGACCCGAGGGGACACCGGCGCAACCTCGGCCAGCGCCTTGGCGAGGTCGTCCTCGATCCGCTCCACGTGAGAGGTATGAGAGGCGTAATCGACCGGGATACGGCGGGCACGGACCTCGTCGGCCTCACAGGCGGCGATCAGCTCGTCCAGAGCCTGCGGTTCACCCGCGACCACGACCGAGGCCGGGCCGTTCAGGGCAGCGATCTCGATACGACCGTCCCAGGCAGCAATCCGCTCAGCGGCCTGCCCAGCGTCCACAGC
>NZ_JBVHVI010000035.1:0-5445 GCF_055564915.1 Streptomyces sp. NPDC028928 | reverse complement strand
TGGGTGAGGTGGGTGTGCAGGCGTCGGGCTTGGTCGGCGAGGGCTTGCGGGGTGCGTGCGGACAGCAGCCAGGGGCCGGTGACCTCACCCGGTTCGCCGGGTTCGTTGGTCTCCTCGGTCACCGGTGCTTGTTCGAGGATGAGGTGGGCGTTGGTGCCGCTGATCCCGAAGGAGGAGACACCCGCTCGTCGGGGGCGCGGCACGTCGGGCCAAGGCGTGGTGCGGGTGGTGAGGGCGATGGTGCCGTCGGACCAGTCGACGTGGTCGGAGGGCCGGTCGAGGTGCAGGGTGGCAGGCAGGACGCCGTGACGTAGGGCCTGGACCATTTTGATCACGCCGGCGATGCCTGCTGCGGCCTGGGTGTGACCGATGTTGGATTTGACGGAGCCGACCCACAGCGGTCGTTCGGTGGACCGGTCCTTGCCGTAGGTGGCCTGGAGGGCCTGTGCCTCGATGGGGTCGCCGAGTTTGGTGCCGGTGCCGTGGGCTTCGACGACGTCCACATCGGCGGCGGTCAGTCCCGCATCCGTCAACGCCGCCCGGATCACCCTCTGCTGCGAGGGGCCGTTCGGAGCGGTCAACTGGCTGCTCTGCCCGTCCTGGTTGATGGCGCTGCCGCGGATGACGGCGAGGATGCGTCGGTTGTTGCGCTGGGCGTCCGACAAGCGTTCCAGGAGGAGGAGTCCGGCGCCTTCGGCCAGGGCGAAGCCGTCCGCCTGGTCGGAGAAGGGTTTGCAGCGGCCGTCGGGAGCGAGCCCGCGCTGCCGGCTGAACTCCAGGAACGGATTGGGTGCGGAGATGACCGTCGCGCCGCCGGCCAGGGCCAGGGAGCATTCGTCGTTGCGGAGGGCCTGCATGGCCAGGTGGATGGCGACCAGGGACGAGGAGCAGGCGGTGTCCACGGTCAGGGCCGGGCCTTCGAGACCGAGCGTGTAGGCGATACGGCCACTCGCCACCGACGTGGTGTTCCCCGTGGCGAGATACCCCTCCAACTCGTGGGCTTGGTCGGGGTCCAGGTCCGTGGCGTAATCCTGGGCGATCACCCCCGTGAAGACGCCGGTGGGGGTGGCGTGGAGGGTGGTGGGGTCGAGGCGGGCGTGTTCGATGGCTTCCCAGGCCGTTTGCAGGAGCAGCCGCTGCTGCGGGTCCATGGCCGTGGCCTCACGGGGGTTGATCCCGAAGAAGGCCGCATCGAAGCCGGCGGCGTCGGGGAGGAACCCTCCGGTGCGGGTATACGAAGTTCCCGTGCGGCCGGGGTCGGGGTCGTAGAGGTCGTCCAGGCTCCAGCCGCGGTCTGCGGGCAGTGGGCCGGTGGCGTCGGTCCGGGAGACGAGCAGCTGCCAGAGGTCGTCGGGGGTGTGGACGTCGCCGGGGAAACGGCAGGCCATGCCCACGATCGCGATCGGCTCGTGACGTTCGGACTCGACCTGCCCCAAGCGGCGACGCGTCTGCTGGAGATCGGCCGTCACGCGCTTGAGGTAGTCGCGGAGCTTGTCTTCGTTCGCCATCCGGTATCAGCCTCGGGAGAGAAGGACGATCTCCAGCGATCAGAGATCAAGGGCCAGCAAGGTGGGTGCTCGGGAGCGGGAGCGGGAGCAGGGGCTAGGAGGCGCCCAACTCGTTGTCGATGTAGGCGAAGAGATCGTCGTCGGAGGCACCGGCGATGAGTTCCTTCGCGTCCGTCTCGTCGTCGGCCTCGGAGGCGGGGCCTGTCACCGCTGAGAGCAGGTCGCGCAGGCGGGCGACGAGCTTCTCGCGCGCCGCTTGGTCCAGCGTCGAGGCGAGCAACTTCGCTTGGAGTTGGTCGAGTTCAGTGACGAGGGCGGCGGGTGAGGAAGCGGTAGCGGTCCCGCTGTCGGGCGTGAGTTCGGTGAGCAGGTGGTCGGCCAGCGCGCCGGCGGTCGGGTAGTCGAAGAGCAGCGTGCTGCCCAGTCGTAGTCCGGTCGCCGTGCTCAGCCGGTTGCGCAACTCCACTGCCGTGAGCGAGTCGAAGCCGAGTTCGAGGAAGCCGCGTCCGATGTCTATGGCCTGCGGTGAGGAGTGGCCCAGCACGGTCGCCGCTTGAGCACGGACCAAGGACAGTACCGTCTCCCGTCGCTGCTCGGTGGACTGGCGGCGCAACTGTTCGGACAGAGCTGCCGTGGCCTGATCAGAGTCGGCCTTGACCCGGGTGCCGGTTGTGGCGTGGGGGAGTGTCCGGCCTGTGAGGTTGCGAAGAAGGGGTGGGGTGCGGAGGTCGTTGGCCGGGGGGTTGATGTTGGCGAGGGTGAGGTTCGGCCGGGGTGCGGTGAGTGCGCTGCTGAGGAGTCGGAGTGCGTGGGATGTGGTGAGCGGAGTGATTCCTTGGCCTGCGAGCCGCCTGTGCTCCTTGGCGTCCAGGTGCGTGGTGAGGTTGGAACTCTCGTGCCAGAGTCCCCAGGCGAGGCTGGTGGTGGTGGGTTGGTGGTGGGTGTGGCGGTGGTGGGCGAGGGCGTCGAGGTAGGCGTTGGCGGCGTTGTAGTTGGCTTGGCCGGGGTTGGCGAGGGTGGTGGCTGCGGAGGAGTAGAGGATCAGGTGGTTGAGGTGGGGGAGGTGGGTGGTGTGGAGGTGGTGGGCGGTGTCGATTTTGGGGGTGAGGGTGGTGTGGAGTTGGTGGGGGGTGAGGGTGGTGAGGGTGGCGTCGTTGAGGGTGGCTGCGGTGTGGATGACGGTGGTGATGGGGTGTTCGGTGGGGACGGTGTCGAGGAGTGCCTGGAGTTGCTGGGGGTCGGAGACGTCGGTGGCGGTGATGGTGGCGGTGGCGCCGAATTCTGCGAGTTGTTGGGTGAGTTGGGTGGCTTGGGGGTGTTGGGGTCCGGTTCGGCTGGCGAGGAGGAAGTGGCGGTGGTGGTGGTGTTCGGCGAGGTGGAGGGCGGTGAGTTGGGCGAGGGTGCCGGTGCCGCCGGTGATGAGGGTGGTGCCGTCCGGGTGGGGCGGGGTGGGGAGTGTGAGGGCGAGCTTGCCCGTATGACGAGCCTGACTCAAATGGCGTAGGGCTTCCGGCGCCCGGACGATCGGGTACGCGACCGTCGGGAGAGGGGGCAACGTGCCGGAGCGGAGGAGTGGGTCGAGGGCGGCGAGGATGCTGTGGATGCCTTCGGGGCCCGCGTCGTTGAGGTCGATGGCTTGGTAGCGGGTGCCGGGGTGGTCGGTGTTGATGACGTCCGGGTCGCGGATGTCGGTCTTACTCATGTCGATGAAGTGGCCGCCGTGGGGGAGCAGGCGCAGGGTGGTGTCGGTGTGTTCGTGGGCGAGGGAGTGGAGGACCACGTCCATGCCGTGGCCGTTGGTCTGGGTGAGGAAGTGGTCGGCGTAGGTGTGGGTGCGGGAGTCGGCGATGTGGTCGGGGTGGTAGCCGAGGTCGGTGGTGAGGGTGTGTTGTTTGGGTCGGCTGGCGGTGGCGTAGAGGTGGGCGCCGAGGTGGCGGGCGAGGTGGGTGGCGGCCTGGCCGACGCCCCCGGTCGCGGTGTGGATGAGCAGGTTCTGACCCGGCCGTAGGCCCGCCAGCGTCACCAGCGCGTAGTACGCCGTGGCATAGGCGATGGAAGCCGAAGCGGCTTGGGGGATGGTCCAGCCGTCGGGGATGGGGAGGAGCAGGCGGTGGTCGGTGATGGTGGTGGTGCCGGTGCCGTGGGTGAGGATGCCCATGACGCGGTCGCCGACCTGGAGGCCGTGGACTTGGGGTCCGATTTCGGTGATGGTGCCGGCGCCTTCGGAGCCGATGTGGGGTGCGGGCTCGGGATACATGCCGAGCGCGATGAGGACGTCGCGGAAGTTGAGTCCGACGGCTTCGAGGCGGAGACGGACCTGCCCGGGTTCGAGAGGCTGGTCGAGGTCGGGTGCGGGCAGGGGGGTGAGGTGGTCGGGGCTGCCGGGTGAGGTCAGGCCCAGTCGCCAGGCGCCGGCTTCCGGATCCGGGAGGGGCAGCAGGCGTTGCGGGGCGTTGGTCAGCCGCGGAGTGAAGAGTTCGCCCTTGCGCAGCGCCATGTGGGGTTCGTCGGCGGCCCGCGCCGTGGTAACCGCCGTAGGGAGCGCCTCGGTGGAGAAGGGGTGGTCGTCCCGGTCGATGAGGGTGATCCGCTGAGGGTGTTCGTTCTGTGCGGTGCGGACTAGTGCGGCTGCGGCCGCCTGGACGGGGTCGGGATCGTCGGCGTGTTCTGCCGCGACGGCGTGGTGGGTGAGGGCGACGAGGTGCGTGTCTTCGAGTTCCGGGCGGGCCAGCCAGTTCTGTAGGCGGAGAAGGGTCCGCTCGGCCAGCACGTGTGCCTGGGCCGGACCGTCGAGTTCCGCCGGAGCCGACAGGGGCAGCAGGACCGTCTCAGGCGTGTTGCCCGTCAGTACGTCCAGGTCGCTGTGGGCCGGCAGACCTAGGCCGTACGGGTCTTCCTCGCCCCATACCATCCAGCCTTCAGTGTCTACAGCCCCATGGGTAGCCGCGAGCGCGGTCCATTCCACTCGGAAGAGCGACGCGTCCGAAGTCCCCCGTGTAGCCGAGGCCAGAGCTGCCGGGTTCAGGACGCGTGTGGTGAGTTTCTCGGCGGTGAGGATGGGTTGGCCGTGGGGGTCGGTGAGGTGGAGTGTGGTGGTGTTGTCGTCGGTGGTGGTGAGGTGGACGCGGACGGTGGTGGCGCCGGTGGCGTGGAGGCGTACTCCGTTCCAGGCGAACGGCAGCCGGATCTCGCCGGTCGACACCAAGGCCAGGGGGTGCAGGGCGCTGTCCAGCAGGGCGGGGTGGATGCCGTACCTGTCGATGTCTTCTGTGTCCTGCGGGAGTTCGAGTTCGGCGTAGAGGTTGTTGCCGTGGCGCCAGGCGGTGGTGAGGTTCTGGAAGGCGGGGCCGTAGGTGTAGCCGTGGTCGGCGAGGGTGGCGTAGGCGCCGGTGAGGTCGAGGGGCGTGGCGTCGGCCGGCGGCCAGGTGACGGCCTCGGGTGTGGGCGCGGGCGTCGGCTTGGTGAGGGTGGCGGTGGCGTGCCGCGTCCAGGGGAGGGCGTCGGTCTGTTGATCGTCGGTGGCTTCGGGGCGGGAGTGCAGGCTTAGGGTTCGGCGACCCTCGCGGTCGGGGGCGCCCAGTTCGAGCTGCAAGTGCACCGCTTGGTCGTCCGTCAGGGTGAGCGGCGCTTCAAGGGTGAGTTCTTCAATGGTCGGCATGGAGGCCAACTGGCCTACATGAAGGGCGAGGTCCAGATAGGCGGTTCCGGGGAGCAGAGCTGTGCTGTGCACCGAGTGGTCGGCGAGCCAGGGGTGGTCGTGTAGGGAGAGGCGGCCGGTGAAGAGCGTGGAGCCGTCGGGGAGTTCGACCTTGGCAGCCAGCAGGGGATGTTCTGTTGCTCGCTGACCGAGGTGGGTGGGGGTGGTGGGTGGTTGGGGGGTGAGCCAGTGGTGGGTGGTTTGGAAGGGGTAGGTGGGGAGGTCGGTGGTGGGGGTGGG
>NZ_JBVHVI010000034.1:0-8389 GCF_055564915.1 Streptomyces sp. NPDC028928 | reverse complement strand
GCACCGTGACACAACTCCCCCGCTGAGGTCCACGACAGAAGCCAAAGCCGCATCCACCCCGCCAACAACCACGCCTTGACCCACACCTCACCACAAAGACCACCCCACTCCACACCGGCCACAACGCCTGCCGGGGGCCACGGCGGCGCCGCGCCCCACCCGGGCCCGGAACACCCGGGCCCGCAACACCCGGGCCCGGAACACCCGGCTCCGCCTGCCGCTGCCGCGGCAGACCCGAACGGCCACCCGTCACACGACCTGTCACACACACCCCAGCCTGCTCAACGTCATAGAACACCGGCCCACCCAGGAACACTCACAACATGCGGCCAGTTGAGCCGAACCGGCGAACAACGCTCGCGCAGGCAGGAGCGCCCTGGACAGGCGACAGGCGCGCGGCCCGCACCCACGGCGTCACCGACGGGACCACCAGCGGCTGCTGTTCACTGCCGGAGCAAGGCCCGCCCACGGGCGGCGGCAGCGTGTGTCGAAGCAGACCGGGAAGGCTGGACATCACGTGACGTGATCCCTCCCTCAGGTCATCGACCATCACCCGGTCGTGGCCGGCACCGCCGCCGGCATAGCCGACCACACGCAACAGTGATCCAAGACCGGCGCCCGTGACGACTTCTCGGGCGACCACCGACAGCTACCACGACAGCGTCGACGCCTTCGCCGACCAGGCCGCCCCCCATCCCGCAGGAACACGGGCTCCCGGACCACCGCGGCCACCAGGCACAACCTCTTCATGTCCGGAAACCGGCCGTCGTCGGCGGAGTCGGCGGCGCAGGCCATCATGCATACCCGCGGCCGAGCCGCCCGCAGTCAACGCAGCCGAGCCGCCCCGCGGTGAGCGTGCCCCCGGTCAGCGCCCACCAGCCCCGCACCGCCCGTCACACAGCCGCCAACACGGGCCCGGCGCTGCCACCATGCCCCTAACACCGGCGCCCCCCACGCCAGGAACACAACCGTTCGACAGCCATCACAGCGACAGCCCAACGGACCGTCGCGGGCGGCCTGGACGCCGAGCCCAGGACAATGCCGGCCTGCCCACCCTGCGGATGACCGTTGGCCCCGGACCGCGCCTCCAGGCGGAACCGGCCGCTCTGCAAGGGCAGCCAGCACGAGCAGCCTCAGTTGTTTCAGATGGTGAGGCGGGAGCGGTCGGCGGTGCCTATGCGTCGGCCCAGCCGGCTGTGTTGGAGTACGACTCGAAGCTGTATCGGGTGCTGCGGTCCCATTCGTCGCCGGTGAGGTGCTTGTATGCGTTGTCGGGTACGTAGAGCAGCGCCTCGGCCCAGACGAGGTCGTTGGCGTATGGCATGAACCGCTCTGGGTCTCGAAGTACGCTCTCGTACTCCTCACGGCCGGCTGCGACGACCGCAGCCCGGGTGTAGAGGAACTGATCACTCGACAGGTCATCGCCGCATTCCTTGCGGTCCAACCTGTACAGGGCCCAGGAGAGCTGCTCGGCGAAGCCGACCACGTCAGATACGGGGCCGTTCGCCAGGCGGGCTGTCAGGGCAGCGGCGAGCTCGTCAGCCTCAGGGTCGGGGCTAGAGCGTCTCTCTTCGATGGGCTCATCAGTTGATCGGACGTGTCTGTCCGATTGGTGATCACTGATGCGACGTGGGACCGGATCGAGCCGCTGATGCCGACCGATCCGGTCCGCGGACGGCGGTGGGCCGACCACCGCCGCACGCTCGAGGCCATCGCGTGGAAGTACCGCACCAACTCGCCCTGGCGGGACCTGTCCTGCGAGCTCGGCTCGTTCCAGACCGCTCATAACCGGCTGATCAGGTGGGCCGTAGACGGCACCTGGGAGAAGATCCTGGCCGCGGTCCTCGCGGCAGCGGACGCCGTCGACGACATCGCCTGGACCGAATCGGTCGACTCCACGGTCGTCAGGGCCCACCAGCATCCTGCCGGGGCACTCAGAAAGGGGCCGCAAGCCGCAACGACCCGGCCAACGCGCTCGGACGCTCCCGCAGTGGGCTGAGTACGAAGATCCACCTGGCAGCAGATGGCCATGCACGATCCCTGGCCCTCACTGTCACCGCAGGCCAGGACGGTGACGCACCAGCTTTCGAGGCCGTCATGGCCCGCATCCGCGTGCCTCGAAGCGGCCGGGGCAGGCCCCGGACCCGGCCGTTGGCCGTTCTCGCAGACCGGGCCTATTCGTCCCGCGCCATCCGAAGCCATCTGCGGCGACGGGGCATCCGCGCGGTCATCCCTCAGCCGGCCGACCAGGTCGGCCACCGCATGCGTCGAGGCAGCCGCGGCGGCCGCCCGCCCGGCTTCGACACTGAGGCCTACAAGCAGCGGAACACCGTCGAACGTTGCATCAACCGCCTCAAGCAATGGCGCGGCCTGGCCACCCGATGCGACAAACTCGCCATCGCCTACCAGGCCGCACTCCACCTCGCCGCCATCCTCATCTGGACACGACGTTGACCAAAGAGACAGAACCTAGGGGGTCTGCACGCTTCGATGAGCTGCCAGAAGGCGTTCTCGTTCATGTCGGAGAGCATGGCGGACGGGTGTGACACCGCGGGTTTCAGGTGCCTACCCGGGCTAGTCGGCGGCAGCCGATGAGGGCTGCTGCTATGCCGACGAAGCCAAGGAAGTGCTCCGCCTTGCGTTCGTAGCGCCGGTGGCGCCTTCGGCAGCCGGCCAGCCAGGACACGGTTCGCTCAACCGCCCAGCGATGGCGGCCCAGCCGCTGTGAGGACTCGACACCCTTGCGGGCCATGCGGTGGCGGACTCCATGTTCGCGGAGCCATCGGCGCAGATGGTCGTAGTCGTAGCCCTTGTCGGCGTGCAGCTTCGTCGGCCGTCGGCGTCGCGGCCCCCGGCGGGACCGGATGGGCGGGATGCCCCGCACGAGCGGCTCCGGGCCCTGACTGTCATGCATGTTCACGCCGAAGACGCCCAGAAACAGCGGCAGCCCGTTTCTGTCGCTGATCAAGCTGTAGGCGCCGCAACGCCCCGAGCCGGGCATCCGGCTCGGGCGTTGCGGTGGCTCCCTGGCTTATGCACTGAGAATCCTGATGAAGACCGGCGTGGTGGCCGCTGCTGTCAGCGGTCTCCTCGCCGTCGTCCACCCGCTTCGCCGCGGCCCAGGCCGTGGGCGACGCGGGGCGGACGACGGTCGCCGGCGACATGTACAAGCCCTGCCCGCCAAGGCCGGGAGGCGGTGGCGGTGGCCCACCCGGGGGCCTGACGGGCTTCGGGGATCAGACGTTCTGCTGCCCCGGCGGTGATGGCGGCACAGGCGGTGGCGGCGGCCCTGGGCTCGGCCCAGAGGGCCTTCTGGCCTTCGGCGACAGTCGGCTGTGCGTCTGCCCCGGTAAGCCCGGAGGCGGAGGCGGCCCGGCTTGCCGGCGGTGACCTGTTGAGCATCACCGGAGACCGGCCGTGTGTCTGCCCCGGCGATGGTGGCGGCGGGGGCGAAGGCCCCCCCCGCGTGCTGACGGGACTGTCTGGGCTGGTGGATTTCCTGGTGTGCCGTGAGCCGGGCGTCGGTGGCGGTCCCGGCACCTGACCGGGCCGCAACAACCCGCTGTGACCGCAGGTGCTTCCCGCCCCTGCGGTCACAGAGCCCCTCGCTGGGTCAGGCGGAGCGGTCTGCCGCTGTGCCGGTGGTGCCTCAGCCCGGTGCGCAAGCGGTGGGGCCCGGCGGCGCGGTTCATCAGCACGCGCGGCTAACCAACGTGCACAAAGCCCCCCTCCCCCGGCCCCGCAGCACTGTGACGGTGGCCCCCGAGCACCGGCTCCCGCCCGGCCGCAGTGGCGGGCCGACGGCCGTGGCCGTACACCGGACCCATGGAGCTGCGACCACCGGTGACGCCCATGCTCGCGCAGGGGCGGGACCAGCTGCCCGCGCCCGGGGCGCTGCCCGGCGGCCTCGCGTTTGAGCTGAGCTGGACGGTCCTCCAGACACTCGGATGTGTCTCACGTTGTTCCGGTCCCACACTGCCGCTCCATCCGCGCCTGAGAACGCCTGGTGGGCCAAGCACGCCAGAGCGCCCTCCATCGATCTCCGACGCACAGCCGCTGGCGGCGGACCCACCTGACGGCGCTGCGGGCCGGTAGGAAACCGCTGTGACGGATTACGGGACGGTGTCACGGACCGTGGCGGGCATGTCACCCAGCAAGGCCGCTGACCGCCTGCTGGACAGGACGGATCAAAGCGGTCCCCCGCCGCCGTCCGATGTCACCACCCCGCTGTAACTTTCCCCCATGGTCAAATGCGGGAACGGGGCATGGGAGTGGATCGAGTCCGGGGGAGGGCCGCTGATCGCGGTGCCCGAACAGGTCCTGACGTCCTGGCAGGGATGTGACTTCGAGTCGACCACGAACGACGATGACTACAGCAGGGCCTGCGAGGTCGAGGGCTACCTCGGCGTGATCCCTGTCGGGCGCGCGGAGGCCCTGGTACTCGGGGAGCCCTGGTCAACCACCTACGTACCCGAGCACGGCTGCTTTGTGTGCTGGATCGGCGCCGACTCGGAGGACGCCTTGCTGGACAGCGTCGAACAGGCGCTTGAGGTCGCGTCGTGGGAGGCGGAGGTGCTCTGGGAGGTTCCGGGCCCGGTGGTCCTGCTGCACTCCGGATTGCCCGGCGTTCCCGGGCCCGACGCCGAGTTCGACGAACTCGACCGGCTGCGCATCGACCTGGAGGCGGGGCGCTACCTGGTCCGCGCTGCCTATGCCAAGCCCGCGCCCAGGACGACGATGGTCCTTGTCGGGCTCACGCGGCTCTCACCCGACGGGCCGGGAGTCTTGACGGGCAACATGACCGAGTAGAACGAAGTCCTCCATCACAAGCTGTCCGTCACTCCACCGTCGCGATCTCCCTTGACTTGCTCAGGCGCCCGCAGGGTATAGAGCTTGATGTCTCATGAGACACACCAAACTGTCGAGAACGACGGGTACCCCCTGTCACGGGCGGTCGTCACGCTGAAGGTGGCGCTCGGCGCTCTAGCCGTGGTCGTGGTCGGCTACGCCGTGCACGGGGTGTGGTCGGGCACGCTGCCCATCGACCCCGCTGCGGGCGGCACCCTGCTGAAGACGCTGCGGGCGCAATGGTGGGATGTGGTCCTTACCACCGTCGGCCTGGCAGTCCTCTGGAAGACGCTCCGTGCCATGCTCGCTAGTCTCCGTGGATCAGTGAGCGATGAGGAGCTGCTTGAAGAGGAACTGCGGCGGGCTGAAACCGAGGTCTCAGGCCCTGAGGAACAGGGCGGTGACTTTCAGTGGCCGCTGGAGCCCTTCACGGAGGACGGACTGCCGTAGCCGTGCTCGCTGGGAGTGGCAGGCCGACAGGACGCGTCGTCCAGCAGTTCCATGGCCTGCGCTGGACGCCCGGTCTGGCCCGCCGCCGCGTCGGCCTTCGGCCTGGGGGCTGGTAGGCCGCATGTTCAGGTGCCGCGTATGCGCGTCCGAGCACAGATGGGGCTCGCGCTGAGTGATCTGCGCGAGCTCGGCGGCACCCGGCAGTCTGCTGGTCGGCGATTGACATGATGGGCGGCGGCAGGTCTCAGGTGTCTCTAGAGGAGCGACTATGGCGTTCAAGACCGGAGTCGCCGAACGGGACGAGTGGTCCTATTCGCCGGCTGTCGGCGTCGGACCGCTCCGGTTCGGTATGACCGTCGACGAAATGGTTGAGGCGGCTGAGATACTCGGCCAGACGAAGGTCAGCGAGTGTGCGCGGGACCACGCGATCTTCTCGCCGACTTGGAAGGTCGAAGTCCACCGTCACGGGGTGGCTCTGTCACTACCCGCCGTCACGGCCTATGTGAGCCAAGTTGCGGGGCTGTTCTGCGTCGCTGTTGACGCCGTGCACGGTCCCCAGGTTGCGTACGACGGACTCCCGCTGGTCGGGAGGTGCCTGTCGGAGCTGGAGAGCGACGCAATCGCGTATGCGGAGGCAATGGACGTGCACTTTCGCTACACACCCGAGGGCTACGCAGGACCGGATGATTCCGGGGTCGTGATGCGCGCCCAACTAGTCGGGCAGGCCCTACAATCGCGTCCGTTGTTCATGGTGACGCGCGACGGCGCGAATACTGAATGGGACTCGTTGCCCTCCGAGGAGTACCGCGTCAACAGCCTGCCCGCGGCCTAGCGTGGACCCTCGGCCTGCTCCTGGCCGTGCACGTCGTCGCGGCCAACGTCCAGGACCGAGACGGTGCCCGTCGCCCGGTGCTGTGGACCGGCGCGACCATCCGGGTGTGCGGAAGATCTGGGCGGACCAGGGCTTCGCCGGCCGCTTGGTCGACTGGACCACCCAGATCCTCGGCCGCGAGCTGGAGATCGTGCGCAAAGAACCAGGCCAGCGCGGCTTCCAGGTCCAGCCCAAGCGTTGGGCGGTCGAGCGAACCCTGTCGTGGATCACCGCCCACCGGCGCCTCGCACGTGACAATGAGACGAGCCCTGCGCACTCGGAGACGATGATCCGCTGGGCGATGATCGGCGTGATGGTCCGCCGACTTGCCCGGGGCCGAGTAGCCACCCGGCAGGGCCGGCGGCTCCTCGCCCGCTCGGGTCAGGTGTCGCAGCTACCGTCCCAGGGAGCCTGGAAGCCCAACTCGTCTGGATAGAACTCCATCCACACGCCGTCGGTGTCCTCATCGTCCTCGTCTTCTTCCAGGACCAGACCGAACAGAACCCCCTCGAACCAGACCTCGAAGGGCGCGATTGCGATGTCCCGGTACTGCCGCTCCGGCAGGGCATCCAGCCACTCATTAAGCAGTCGCCGGGCTGCCGTGATCGCCTTTTCCTCGCCGTCCGCCGTGGTTCCGGTGAACTGAATGCGTGAGTCCAAATGTTTGCCGGCCTCGTTGAACCGATGGAGCACGGCGCACCAGCGCTTGTGGGACTGCCAGTCGTCACCGCTAAAGACCTCGGGGAAGGCCGCCGTGACGGACGCGAAGAACTGGCCGCCCTGCCACCGCCCGATGGTGCTCGTGCGGTAGTCAGGCTCGTGTCTGATCGGAATGAGGTCGGGAACGCTCATGGGCGAACCATAGGCGCTACCTGAGACAACAGGCGGTGGCGACCCATGTTCGTCTCGCAGGCAGGCCAGCTCACGGGGACTGTCTGCGCCGGCCGACACCGCCATGCTGCATCAGATGGAGAGCGCGACGCTGCACGTCGAGCTGCCGATCGGCGTGCTGAGCGATGAGCCATGCCGCGCATGCGGCCTCCTCGCCGACCAACACGAGGCAACTCCGAGACGGACTCGTGTTCTATTCATCCAGTCTCGGGCGAGGCAACACCCCGTCGGGGCAACCGGTTTCACCGCCGACAGTCTGTGCGCCGAGCGGCCGGCAGGCCCGATCGAACTCTGGCAGACCCCCCGTTGGGGCGCGGCACCGGAAGGACACCACCGGAGTGCCGTCGACTTCAGGTCCGGCTTCGCCGCCAGCTGGGGATGGCGAGGCGCGGCGGTCCCTGCCGCCGGGGGGCGACGCTGCTCAGCTCCTCACGTTCTCTATGATCTTCGACCTCATCGAGGAGGGGCATGTATGGCGTTTGGAGAACATGTGGAACGGGTCGCCGACGAAGTCGTCGGAGAGTTCCCGGCGGACAGCAGGATCTACGCGGTGACGTTCCGCATCGACAGCGTCGACCAGGATCCGCGGTTTCCGTACGTGGCGATCGGCTACACCACCGAGGCCGACGCCACGGCGGCGGCGCAGCAAACGGCGGATGCCTGGGAGGCACGCTGGAGTTATGCGTTCTTCCCCGAGACGGGACTCGAAGGGGTGAGGACCGTCGGACGTGACCCTGACGGCGCGCGGTCGCACCGGCAGGAGGCCGAGTCCCGGGGGCTCTGGTACGAGGACGACGACGAGGCGGACGGCCGCGACGAACGGCTGGTCGAATGGTTCTACGAGGTGTGCGTCGCGGCAGCCAGGCGCCTCCACGACAGCGGCCGGATCGTGGCGGTGCTGGGGCGGCCGGTGCCGGTGGTCCTCTACGACATGTTCGACCCGGACGCGATGTTCGAGCTGACGTCACGCGCCAATCCGGCGGACCTGGTCACCGACTTCATGGCGAAGGCACCCTGACACCAGGTCACCGCCAGTCGACACCCCTAGCGTGTGACAGCGGCGAACGGACACGGAAGAGGACCGCAGGACCGCGGCCTAGCTGTATTGACCCGCAGCGTTGTTCACGCGGCTGATGGGCGGGCGTCCGCCGAGTGCGGTGTGGCAGCGGTGGTGGTTGTAGGTGTGGAGGAAGTCTGCCAGGGCTGCTGTCCGCTCGTCGTTCGAGAGGTAGGACCGTTGGTAGGCCCATTCGTCCAGCAGGGTGCGGTTGAAGCGCTCGACCTTGCCGTTGGTCTGCGGCCGGTAGGGCCGGATCTTCTTGTGGGCGA
>NZ_JBVHVI010000033.1:0-8766 GCF_055564915.1 Streptomyces sp. NPDC028928 | reverse complement strand
TGCAGGAACCCGCCCTCACGGACGTACGACGTACCCGTCCGCTCCGGATCCGGGTCGTACAGACCCTCCAGGTCCCAGCCACGGTCCACCGGGAAGGGCGAGATCGTGTCCGTGCCCGCGACGACGAGGTTCCACAGGTCCTCGGGGGTGGTCACACCGCCGGGAAGGCGGCAGCTCATGCTGACGACGACGATGGGGTCCTCGTCCAGCGGGGCTCGCGCCGGGAGCGGTCCGCCGACGGGTTCGACGGCGGATCCGCTCGTGGTTCCGGTGAGTTCACCCAGCAGGTGGTTCGCCAGAGCGGTCGGCGTGGGGTGGTCGAAGACGAGGGTGGCGGGCAGCCGCAGTCCGGTCGCCGCGTTCAGCCGGTTCCGCAGGTCAACCGCCGTCAGCGAGTCGAAGCCCAGCTCCTTGAACGCCCGGCCCTCCTCCACCGACGCCGCCGAACCATGACCCAACACCGCGGCCACCTGCCCGCGCACCAGCTCGGACAGCTCCCGCATCCGCGCGTCCGGCGACAGCCCCGCCAGCCGGGCCACCAGGCCCGAAGCGGCACCCGAGTTCTCGCTCGCACGCGCCCGGCGCACCCGGCCACCGGCCACCGCGCGCAGCACCGCGGGCATACCTGTACCCAGCCCGCGCAGCACGGCCAGATCGAACCGCACCGGCAACACCACCGCCGGCCCCGCGGCCAGGGCCGCGTCCCACAGCGCCAAACCCTCACCGGAGGTCAGCGCCTTGAGCCCGGACCGCGCGATGCGCGCGAGGTCCGCGTCGCTCAGCTCACCGGTCATGCCGCTGCGCTGCTCCCAGAAGCCCCACGCCAGCGAGACCGCGGGCAGCCCCTCGGTGCGGCGGGCAGCGGCCAGCGCGTCCACGAACGCGTTCGCGGCCGCGTAGTTGCCCTGTCCCGCGCTGCCCAGCACACCGGACGCCGACGAGAACAGCACGAACGCCGACAGGTCGAGTTCGCGGGTCAGCTCGTGCAGATTCCAGGCACCGTCGGCCTTCGGCCGCAGCACCGCCGCCAGCCGCTCCGGGCTCAGGGACGCCACCGTACCGTCGTCCAGCACACCGGCCGTGTGCACCACACCCGTCACCGGATGAGCGTCCGGAACGGCCGCAAGCACCTCCGCCAGCGCGGCACGGTCGGCGACATCACACGCCACCACGGACGCCTCGGCACCCAACTGATGCAGTTCGGCGACGAGTTCGCTGGCGCCTGCCGCCTCCGGGCCGCTCCGGCTGAGCAGCAGCAGCCGCCGTACCCCATGAGCCGTCACCAGATGCCGCGCCACCAGACCACCCAGCGTGCCGGTCGCGCCCGTCACCAACACCGTGCCCGCACCGAACCCGCCGGCCGCGCCCACGGCTCCCGCGCGCATCCGGCCCAGCCGCGGCACGCGCACGTCACCGGAGCGGACCGCCAGCTGCGGCTCGTCCCGTTCCACCGCCCACTCCAGCGCCGTCGGCAGCACGCTCCACGAGGACTCGGCACCGTCGACGTCCACCAGCAGGAACCGGCCCGGGTTCTCCGTCTGGGCCGACCGCAGCAGACCCCACACCGAGGCCGCCCCGAGATCGGTCACCCCCTCCTCGGCACCGGCCGCCACAGCACCCGAGGTGACCAGCACCAGCCGCGACGACGCGAACCGCTCGTCCGCCAGCCACCCCTGCACCAGCTCCAGGGCATCACGGAGAGCCGTGTGCACGGTGTCGGCGGTCGTCCCCGCGGTGTCCGCCGAGTTGGCGAAACGGCGGACGACCAGGTCCGGTACGGCCTCCCCGGCGGCGAGAGCGTCGAAGTCCGGGTACGCCGGCCCCCCGGTCGGCGACTCGCCGACGAAGGCCCACGTGATCGCCCCCGCGGCCTCCGGCACCGGTGTGGCGGCGGTCCACTGAAGCTCGAACAGCGCGTCGTGCAGGGCACCCTGGGCCGCGGCGAGCTGTTCGCGGTCGACGGGCCGGGTCAGCAGCGAGCCGACGGTCGCGACGGGCTGTCCGGTGCCGTCGGCGACGGTCACCGACAGCGCGTCCGCACCGACCGGCGCCAGACGTACCCGCAGCACCGACGCTCCGGAAGCGTGCAGCGAGACGTCACGCCACTCGAACGGCAACCGCGCCTGCGCGTCGGGGAAGAACCCGCCCAGCCGCGCAGCATGCAGGGCCGCGTCCAGCAGCGCGGGGTGCAGACCGAAGCGAGCCGCCTCGTCCCGCTGTTCCTCCGTCGCCTCGACCTCGGCGAACACCTCGTCACCGCGCCGCCAGGCGGCACGCAGTCCCTGGAACACCGGCCCATAGCCGTACCCGGCGCCGGCCAGATCGTCGTACAGGGCGTCGGTCTCGACGCGCACGGCACCCGGCGGCGGCCAGGCCACCAGGTCGGCACCCGCCTCGACGGCCTCCCGGGCCAGCACGCCGGTGGCGTGGCACGTCCAGGCGTCTCCGGACGACTCGGCCGTAGCATCCGCCGAGGAGTCGGCACAGGAGTACACGCCGACCGTCCGCCGACCATCGGCGCCAGGCTCCCCGACCGTGATCCGCAGCCGCACCCCGCCCTGTTCGGGCAGCGTCAGCGGGGCCTGAAGGGTCAGCTCCTCGACGGCCTCGCAGCCGACCTCGTCACCGGCGCGCACGGCCAGCTCCACGAAGGCGGTCCCCGGCAGCAGCACCACACCGTCGACCGCGTGATCCGCCAGCCACGGATGCGTCCGCAGCGACAGCCGGCCCGTCAGGACCACACCGTCCGTGTCGGGAAGGTCCATGACCGCCCCGAGCATCGGATGCCCGGCAGCCGACAGGCCGGCGGCAGCCGTACCGGCGCCGGCCGTCGGGCTGACGTCGAGCCAGTAGCGGCGGCGCTGGAAGGCGTACGTCGGCAGGTCGACGTGGTGCGCGCCGGTACCGGCGAACGCCTGCGCCCAGTCGACATCGACGCCGTTGACCCACAACTCACCCAGGGAGGTCAGGAAGCGGTCCAGGCCGCCGTCGTCGCGGCGCAGGGTGCCCGTGACGGCCGCGTCCTCCACCGTGTCCTGGATGCCCATCGCGAGCACCGGGTGCGCCGACACCTCCACGAACACCGCGTGATCCTGGTCGGCGAGAGCGCGTACGGCGTCCTCGAAACGGACCGTGCGACGCAGGTTGCGGTACCAGTACCCGGCATCCAGAACCTGCGTGTCCAGCCAGTCGGCCTCCACCGTGGAGAAGAACGGCACCCCAGCGCCCTGCGGACGCACCTCGGCCAGGACCCGGCCCAGCTCCTCCTCGATCCGCTCCACGTGAGACGTATGAGAGGCGTAATCGACCGGGATACGACGAGCCCGCACGCCGTCGGCCTCACAGCCGGCGATCAGCTCCTCCAGGGCGGCAGGTTCACCCGCCACCACGACCGAAGCCGGGCCGTTCAGGGCGGCGATCTCGATACGACCGTCCCAGGCGGCGATCCGCTCAGCGGCCTGCCCGGCGTCCACAGCCAGGGAGACCATGCCACCGTCACCGGCCAGCCCCGCCGCGATCGCCTGCGAGCGCAGAGCGACCACACGGGCGCCGTCCTGGAGCGTCAACCCACCCGCGACACAGGCCGCAGCGATCTCACCCTGCGAGTGACCGACCACAGCGGCCGGCTCCACACCGTACGAACGCCACAGCGCGGCCAGGGACACCATCACCGCCCACGACAGCGGCTGCACCACATCCACCCGCTCCAGCGACGGAGCACCCGGAGCACCACGGAGAACAGCCTCCGCGTCCCAGTCCACGAACTCCGCCAACGCCTGAGCACACTCGGCGAACCGCTCGGCGAACACCGGAGCGGCATCCAGCAGCTCCACACCCATCCCGGCCCACTGAGCGCCCTGACCCGGGAAGACGAACACCACCCGGCCACCGGCACCAGACCCGGCGTTCACGTCACCAAGCCCGGCGAGGAGTTCCTCCCGGCCACGGCCGACCACAACAGCCCGGTGCTCCAACGCCGCACGCCCCGTCGCCAGCGTGAAGCCCACGTTCACCGGCGACAGTCCCGCATCGCCCTCGACCCTGGACCCCAGCCGGGCCGCCTGCTCCCGCAGCGCCTCCGCACTCCGCGCGGACAGCACCCAGGGCACCGCCACCGGCTCCACCACAGCCGCCCGCTCCGCCTCGGGCGCCTGCTCAAGAATCACGTGCGCGTTCGTGCCACTCACACCAAAAGAGGAGACACCCGCGCGACGCGGACGATCCCCCGTCTCCGGCCACTCCCGCGCCTGCGTCAGCAGCTCGACGGAACCCGCCGACCAGTCCACCTTCGACGACGGCTCACCCACATGCAGCGTCCGCGGCAGCAGACCGTGCCGCATCGCCTCCACCATCTTGATGACGCCACCGACACCGGCGGCCGCCTGCGCGTGCCCGATGTTCGACTTCAACGACCCGAGGTGCAGGGGCTGTTCCCGGTCCTTCCCGTAGGTCGCGATCAGCGCCTGCGCCTCGATCGGGTCGCCGAGCGTGGTGCCCGTACCGTGCGCCTCGACGGCGTCGACGTCCGAGGCCGAGAGTCGCGCGTTCGCGAGGGCGGCGCGGATGACGCGCTGCTGGGAGGGGCCGTTGGGCGCCGTGAGACCGTTGCTGGCGCCGTCCTGGTTGACGGCCGAGCCGCGTACGACCGCCAGCACCGGGTGGCCGTTGCGGCGGGCGTCCGACAGCCGCTCCAGCAGCAGCATGCCGACACCCTCGGCCCACCCCGTGCCGTCCGCGTCGTCGGAGAACGACTTGCAGCGGCCGTCCGGGGACAGGCCCCGCTGCCGGCTGAACTCCACGAAGAGGCTCGGGGTGGCGATGGCGGTGACGCCACCGGCCAGGGCGAGGGTGCACTCGCCCGACCGCAGTGCCTGCACCGCCAGGTGCAGGGCGACCAGCGAGGACGAGCAGGCCGTGTCCACCGTCACCGCCGGGCCTTCCAGGCCCAGGGTGTAGGCCACGCGGCCCGAGGCGATGCTGCCGGCGCTGCCGTTGATGAGGTAGCCCTCGAACTCGGCCGCGGTGCCGCCGTAAATGCGTGCCGCGCCGTAGTCGTCGTACATGACACCCGCGAATACGCCGGTACGGCTGCCGCGCACCGCATTCGGGTCGATACCCGCCCGCTCGAACACCTCCCACGACGTCTCCAACAGCAGCCGCTGCTGCGGGTCCATCGCGAGCGCCTCACGCGGCGATATTCCGAAGAATTCCGCGTCGAACCGGTCGAGGTCGTGGAGGAATCCGCCTTCGCGAGCGTAGGTCCTGCCCTTGCTCTCCGGGTCGGCGTCGTAGAGGGCGTCGAGGTCCCAGCCGCGGTTCGTGGGGAACGCGGACACCGCGTCGGTGCCGGTCGCCACGAGGTTCCAGAGGTCCTCGGGGCCGGCGACTCCGCCCGGGTAGCGGCAGCTCATCGCGGTGATCGCGATCGGCTCCGCGTCGGCGTCCTCCAGTTCCCGCAAACGCTGCCGGGCCTGGTGCAGGTCCCCGGTGACACGCTTGAGGTAGGCGCGAAGCTTCTCTTCGTTTGCCGTACCCACGCTTTCCCCCTCCGTGTTCCGCGTTCCACGCCGAACAGCGTTCCGTTGAGTGATGTGCAGTGAAATGAAGTGGTCGGTCGGTCAGCGTGATCGATCAGGGTGATCGGTCATGGTGACCGGTCAGGACGTGCGGTCAGGAATGTGCGGTCAGGAATGGCGGTAGGGATCAGAGTTCCTCGTCGATGAACTGGAAGAGGTCGTCGTCGCTGGCCTCGTCGAGCTTGTCGGCCACAGTGAGTCCGGCGTCCCCGCTGCCTGCTCCGTCCCCCTCGCACTGGGCGAGCAGCTTGCGCAGCCGGGTCTGGATGAGGCCGCGCTCCGGGTCGTCCTGGGCGAGTCCGGTGAGCGCCGACTCCAGGGCGTCGAGCCCGCGCAGACCGTCCTCGACCGCGGACGCGGCACCTGCCGGGGCCAGTTCGGCCGCCAGGTGCGCCGCCAGGGCGCCGGGGGTCGGGTGGTCGAAGATCAGGGTGGCCGGCAGCCGCAGTCCCGTCTCCTGGCCCAGCAGGTTCCGCAGTTCGATCGCGGTCAGCGAGTCGAAGCCCACGTCCTTGAAGGGCCGTGCCGCCTCCACGCCCGCCGGGCCGGCGTGCCCCAGTGCCGTCGCCACATGGCTGCGCACGAGGTCGAGGAGGGCTCGGTGCCGCTCGTCCTCGGTGAGGCCCGCGAGCCGTTCCCGCAGTGCCGGGCCCGTGCCCTCGGCTCCCGCTCCCCCGGTCGCCGCCGCGGTGCCGGTGTCGCTCGCGGCGGACCGCCGCGCCACGGGTACGCGCACCAGTCCGCGCAGCAGTGTCGCCACGCCGTCGCCGTCGCCGTCCTGTCCGTCCGCGGCCCGGGCGCGCAGCGCGGCCTGGTCCAGCCGCATCGGCAGCAGCACGGCGTCGTCCGCCCGGCCGGCGGCGTCGAACAGCGCCAGTGCGCGGTCGGAGTCCAGGGCCGCGATGCCCAGGCGGGCCAGCCGCTGCCGGGCGCCCTCGCCCAGCCGCTCGGTCATGCCGCTGCGCTCGGCCCACAGGCCCCAGGCCAGCGAGCGGGCGGGCAGCCCGAGCGCGTGACGGTGGTGGGCGAGGGCGTCCAGGAAGACGTTGGCCGCCGCATAGACGCCCTGACCCGCCGTGCCGAGCGTGCCGGCGGCACCCGAGAACAGGATGAACGCCGACAGGTTCGACTCGCGCGTCAGCTCGTGGAGATGGACGGCGGCGTCGACCTTCGGGCGCAGCACCCGGTCGATCTGGCCGGGCGTGACGGCGGTCAGGGTGGCGTCGTCCAGCACACCGGCCGCGTGTACCACCGCGGTCAGCGGATGCTCGTCCGGTACGCCGTCCAGCAGCCGTTGCAGCGCCGCCCGGTCGGCGGTGTCGCAGGCCACCAGGGTGACCTGGGCTCCCAGGGCGGCGAGTTCCGCGCGCAGTTCGGCGGCTCCCTCGGCGTCCGGGCCGCTCCTGCTGGTGAGCAGGAGGTGCCGTACGCCGTGCTCGGTGACGAGGTGCCGGGCGAGCAGGCTGCCGAGGCCGCCCGTGGCTCCGGTGACCAGCACCGTGCCCGACGGGTCGAACGGCGGGCCCGCGACGTGCGGCCGGGAGGCCGCCGGTCGCAGCCGGGGGACCAGCGGTTCCCCGGCGCGTACGGCGAACTGGGGCTCGCCCGAGGCCAGCGCGGCCACCAGGGCCGGACGCGAGGTCTCGTCCTGGTCGAGGTCGGCCAGGACGAACCGGCCGGGGTGCTCGGACTGCGCGGAGCGGATCAGCCCCCACAGCGGTGCCTTCGCCAGATCGGGCCGCTCGTCGGCACCGGTCACCACGGCGCGGTCCGTGAGGAGGACCAGCCGGGACGCCGCGAACCGCTCGTCGTCCAGCCAGGCCCGCGCGGTCGCGACCGCGCCCTCGACCGTCGCGCGTACGTCGTCCGCGGCGCCCGCGAGGTCCATGTCACCGTCGTCCTCACCGGAGGCGTACGCCACCAGCACCACGTCCGGTACGGCCGTCTCACCGGCGTCGATCGCGGCGGACAGCGCCGTCAGGTCCGCGTGGACGGACACGTCGGCGGGCGCGCCCGGGACATCGCGGAGGTGGACGCTGAGCTTGCCCTCGTCGGGGCCGACCACGGCCCACACCCCGGGGCTCACGGCCCCGGCCGGCCGGCGCAGCGGTTCCCATTCGACGCGGAACAGCTCGTCGTCGTGACGTTCCGCCGCCGCGGCGAGCTGTTCGGGCGCGACAGGCCGCAGCACGAGCGAGTCGATCACGGCCACGGGCCGGCCGGCGCCGTCGGCGACGACCACCGAGGCCCCGTCGCCCCCGGCGGGCGTCAACGCCGCCCGCACGACCGAGGCCCCGGCCGCGCGCACGGAGATCCCGCGCCACGCGAAGGGAAGCACGAGAGCGGGCCGCTCGCCGTGGAAGTCCCCCATGCGCAGTCCGTGCAGTGCCGCGTCCAGCAGTGCCGGATGCAGTGTGTGCCCGGCGGCGGCATCCCGCTGGTCGTCCGGGAGCGCCGCCTCCACGAACACCTCGTCACCGCGCCGCCAGGCCGCGCGTACGCCCCGGAACACCGGGCCGTAGTCGTAGCCGTCGGCAGCGAACTCCTCGTACAGAGCGCCCGTGTCCAGGGCCACCGCGCCCTCCGGCGGCCAGACCGTCAGATCGCGCACCGTCGGCACGGGGCTCTCGGCGACCGCCAGCACGCCCTCGGCGTGCCTGGTCCACTCGTCGCCGTAGGGCAGGTCGTCGCGCCGGGAGTGAAGGGTGAGCGTACGCCGTCCGGCCTGGTCGGGCGCCCCGACGGTCACCCGCAGCCGGGTCCCGCCCGTCTCCGCGACGATGAGCGGAGCCTGCAGCGTCAGCTCCTCCACGACGGCACAGCCCACCTGGTCCCCGGCCCGCACGGCCATGTCCACGAACGCGGTCCCGGGCAGCAGTACGGCTCCGGCCACCGCGTGGTCGGCCAGCCACGGATGCGTCCGCAGCGACAGCCGGCCCGTCAGTACGACACCGCCGTCAGGAAGTTCGACCGAGGCTCCGAGCAGCGGATGCTCCGCCGACTCCGCCCCGAGCGCGGTCAGCGCGGCTTCCGGCGTGCCGGTGCTGGTGTCGAGCCAGTAGCGGTGGCGTTGGAAGGCGTACGTGGGCAGGTCGACACGCTGGGCACCGGTCCCGGTGAACACCGCCTTCCAGTCCACCCCGACCCCGTGAGCCCAGACCCGGGCCAGCGCCGACACCAGCGCCTTCTC
>NZ_JBVHVI010000032.1:0-9614 GCF_055564915.1 Streptomyces sp. NPDC028928 | reverse complement strand
GTTGCGTTGGTGTCGAACCTGACCGGTCGGGTCGCCGCGTCGGCGGAGGTCTGTACTCCGGAGTACTGGGTGCGGCATGTCCGTGAGGCGGTGCGTTTCGCCGATGGTGTGGCGGAGCTGGCCGCGCAGGGTGTGTCGGTCTTCCTGGAGCTGGGTCCGGATGGTGTGTTGACGGGGCCGGGTTCGCAGGTGGCTTCGGAGGCGGTGTTCGTTCCCGCGTTGCGTGGTGGTCGTCCGGAGGAGAAGGCGCTGGTGTCGGCGCTGGCCCGGGTCTGGGCTCACGGGGTCGGGGTGGACTGGAAGGCAGTGTTCACCGGGACCGGTGCCCAGCGTGTCGACCTGCCCACGTACGCCTTCCAACGCCACCGCTACTGGCTCGACGCACCCGCCCCCGCAACGGATGCCGCCGCGGCGACCGGTCTCGGACTGGGCTCGGTGGAGCACCCGCTGCTCGGTGCGGCCGTCGAACTCGCCGGTGCGGAAGGGCTGTTGCTGACCGGTCGGCTGTCGCTGCGGACGCATCCGTGGCTGGCCGACCACGCCGTGGCCGGAGCCGTACTGCTGCCCGGCACGGCCTTCGTGGAACTCGCGGTCCGGGCCGGTGACCAGGTCGGCTGCGATGCCGTGGAGGAACTGACCCTCCAGACGCCGCTGATCATGCCGGAGACCGAGGACGTACAGCTCCAGCTCATGGTGGGCGAGCCGGACGAGACGGGACGGCGGTCGCTGACCGTGTACTCCCGCGTCGGCGACGCCTCGGCCGACACGGACTGGACCTGTCATGCGACGGGTGTGCTGGCGGTGGGTGGTTCGTCGGCGTCGGCGTCGGCGGATGCGGCGGAGTTGGCGGTGTGGCCGCCGGCCGGGGCCGTGGCGGTGGATGTCGAGGGTCTCTACGACGGGTTCGTGGCCGACGGGTACGGCTATGGGCCGGTGTTCCAGGGGGTGCGTGCCGCCTGGCGGCTCGGTGACGAGGTGTTCGCCGAGGTGGAGCTGGCCGAGGGGCAGCGGGAGGACGCGGCTCGCTTCGGGCTGCACCCCGCGCTGCTGGATGCGGCGTTGCACGGTGTGCGGCTGGGTGCGTTCTTCTCCGATGACCGGGCACGGTTGCCGTTCGAGTGGCGTGGTGTGTCGCTGTACGCGTCGGGTGCGTCGGTGCTGCGGGTGCGGTTGGCGCCGGCCGGTGCGGACACACTGTCGGTGACCGTCGCCGACGGCACCGGACAGCCCGTCGCCACAGTGGAGTCGCTGGTCTGTCTGCCCGTCGACCGTGAGCAGCTCGCGGCTGCCGCGGACGCCGCCCGGACGCCGGGACACGACGCGCTCTTCCACCTCGACTGGACGCCGGTCCAGGCATCGGCCGTGGCCGACCACGCCGCCGGCTCCGGCCGCTGGGCGCTGATCGGGGACGGCCCGGCCGGCCTCGGAGCCCACCCGACGGCCGACAGCCACCACAACCTGGCCGCGCTGGGCGACGCGGTGGACGCCGGTACCGCCCTCCCGGACATCGTCGTCCTGCCCGTTACGACGGAGTCGCAGGAAGAGGGCGGGATGGCGGACGCCGCGCGCGCCGCGGCCCACCGCGCCCTGGACGTCGTACAGGCATGGCTGGCGGACGAGCGGTTCGCGACGGCCGGGACCAGGCTGGCCCTGGTGACGCGGGGCGCCGTGGCCGCGGGCCCCGACGAGGGGGTGGCCGATCTCGCGGGTGCGCCGGTGTGGGGGCTGCTGCGGTCGGCGCAGACCGAGAACCCGGACCGGTTCCTGCTGCTCGACACCGACGACAGCGAGGCGTCCAGGAACCTGTTGCCGGACGCCGTGCGGTGGGCGGTGGCACAGGACGAGCCGCAGGTGGCGGTGCGGGACGGCGAGGTCCGGGTGCCGCGACTGGCCCGCGCAGGCCGGGCCGGCGGCGCGCTGATCCCGCCGGCCGGGACGTCCGCCTGGCGGCTGGAGATCCCGGTCAAGGGCTCCTTCGGCAACCTGGAGCTGCGGGAGTACCCGCCGGCCGAGGAGCCGCTCGCGCCCGGACAGGTACGGGTGCAGGTGCGGGCCGCCGGCATGAACTTCCGGGACGTCCTGCTGGCCCTGGGCGTGGTGCCGAACCAGCAGGTGATGGGCAACGAGGCCGCCGGTGTCGTCCTGGAGGTCGGCGAGGGCGTGACCGACCTGGCGGTCGGCGACCGCGTGCTGGGTGTCTTCTCCGGGGCGTTCGGTCCCGTCGCCGTCACCGACCGGCGGATGCTCGCCCCCATGCCCGCCGACTGGTCCTTCGTCCAGGCCGCGTCCGTGCCCGTCGTCTTCCTCACCGCCTACTACGGCCTGCGCGACCTGGCCGGCCTGCGTACCGGCGAGTCGGTGCTCGTGCACAACGCCGCCGGCGGCGTCGGCATGGCCGCCGTCCAGCTGGCGCGGCACTGGGGGGCCGAGGTCTACGGCACCGCGAGCGAGGGCAAGTGGGACGCGCTGCGCGCCGCCGGACTGGACGACGCGCACATCGCCTCCTCCCGCACCCTCGACTTCGAGGAGCGCTTCCGCACGACGAGCGGCGGACGCGGCATGGACGTGGTGCTGGACGCGCTCGCGGGCGAGTTCGTGGATGCCTCCCTGCGGCTGCTGCCGCGTGGCGGGCGCTTCCTGGAGATGGGCAAGACCGACCAGCGGGACCCCGCCGAGGTCGCCGCGGCCCACCCGGGCGTCACCTACCGCGCGTTCGACCTCGGCGAGGCCGGGCTCGACCGCACCCAGGAGATGCTCACCGAACTGCTGGAGCTGTTCGAGCGGGGCGTGCTCACTCCGCTGCCGATCGCCTCCTGGGACGTGCGACGGGCGCCCGAGGCGTTCCGGTACCTCAGCCAGGCCCGCCACATCGGCAAGGTGGTCCTCACGGTGCCCGCCCCGCCGGCCGGCAGCGGAGCCGGCACCGCCCTGGTGACCGGCGCCACCGGCACCCTCGGCCGACTGGTGGCCCGCCACCTCGTGGAACGGCACGGCGTACGCAACCTCCTGCTCGTCAGCCGCAGCGGCCCGGCCGCCGACGGCGCCGCCGAACTCGTCGCCGAACTCTCCGCTCTCGGCGCCCGCGCCGACCTGGTCGCCTGCGACGTCGCCGACCGGCAGGCACTGGCGGACCTCCTGGACGGCATCCCGGCCGACCGGCCCCTCACCACCGTCGTCCACACCGCCGGCGTGCTGGACGACGGCATGCTGCCCGCGCTCACCCCCGAGCGGATCGACACGGTACTGCGCCCGAAGGCCGACGCCGCCTGGAACCTGCACGAGCTGACCCGCGAACTCGACCTGTCCGCGTTCGTCCTGTTCTCGTCCGTCTCGGGCGTGCTGGGCAACGCGGGCCAGGGCAACTACGCGGCGGCCAACACCTTCCTCGACGCCCTGGCCGCCGCCCGCCGCGCCGAGGGACTGCCCGCCACCTCGCTGGCCTGGGGCTTCTGGGAACAGCGCAGCGCCATGACGGGCGAGCTGGACGACGTCAACCTCGCCCGTATCGCCCGCTCCGGCCTGACCGCCCTGTCCTCCGAGGAGGCGCTGGCCCTCTTCGACACCGCCGTCGCGGCCGACACCGCGCTGACGCTGCCCGTCCGGTTCGACACGGCCGCGCTGCGCGCCGCCGCGGCACCCCTTCCCGCGCTGCTGCGCGGCCTGGTCCGCGGCACCGCCGTACGCCGAGCCCGGGCCGCGACCGCGGGGGAGCAGTCCACGGCCGCGCCCTCGGCCCTCGTACGGCAGCTGGCCGGACGCCCGGAAGACGAACAGCTGGCCGCGCTGTCGGAGTTCGTCCGCGGGCACGTCGCGACCGTCCTCGGCCACGGGTCCGCCGCCGCGGTGGGGGAGAACCGCGCCTTCAAGGAACTCGGGTTCGACTCCCTGACCTCGGTGGAACTCCGCAACCGCCTCAACGCCGCGACCGGCCTGCGGTTGCCCGCCACCCTCGTCTTCGACCACCCGACCCCCGGCGCCCTGGCCGGTCACCTGCGCGACGAACTGCTCGGCACCGAGCCCGGTCCCGGCGCGACCACGGCCGGCCCGGCCGGCGCGGCGGCGCAGGACGACGACCCCATCGCGATCGTCGGCATGAGCTGCCGCTACCCCGGTGACGCCGACTCTCCCGAGGCGCTGTGGGAGCTGCTGGCCTCCGGCGGCGACGGCATCACCGGGTTCCCCACGGACCGCGGCTGGGACCTCGACGCGCTGTACGACGCCGACCCCGACCGTCCCGGCACGTCGTACGTCCACAGCGGTGGATTCCTCCACACCGCGGCCGAGTTCGACGCGGGCTTCTTCGGGATCTCGCCGCGTGAGGCGCTGGCGATGGACCCGCAGCAGCGGCTGCTGCTGGAGTCGTCGTGGGAGGCCCTGGAACGCGCGGGCATCGACCCCACCTCCCTGCGCGGCCACCAGGCCGGCGTCTTCGCCGGCGCCGCGGCCCAGGGCTATGCCTTCGGCCAGGAGCAGGCCGGCGAGGGCAGCGAGGGCTACTACCTCACCGGCAGCACCACCTCCGCCATCTCCGGCCGCGTGGCCTACACCCTCGGTCTTGAGGGCCCGGCGGTGACGGTGGACACGGCCTGCTCGTCGTCGCTGGTCGCCCTGCACCTGGCGGTGCAGGCGCTGCGGGCTGGCGAGTGCACCCTCGCCCTGGCCGGCGGCGTGAACGTCATGGCCACGTCCATGGCCTTCGTGGAGTTCAGCCGGCAGCGGGGCCTGTCCCCGGACGGCCGCTGCCGGTCCTTCTCCGACGACGCGGACGGCACGGGCTGGGGCGAGGGTGTCGGCATGCTGGTGCTGGAGCGGCTGTCGGACGCGCGGCGCAACGGTCATCCGGTGCTGGCGGTCGTGCGTGGCTCGGCCGTCAACCAGGACGGTGCCAGCAACGGCCTGACCGCCCCCAACGGGCCGTCGCAGCAGCGGGTGATCCGGGCGGCGCTCGCGAACGCCGGGCTGTCGGCCGGTGACGTGGACGCGGTCGAGGCGCACGGTACGGGGACGTCCCTGGGCGATCCGATCGAGGCGCAGGCGCTGATCGCGACCTACGGGAAGGACCGGGACCGGCCGCTCTGGCTGGGTTCGCTGAAGTCGAACATCGGGCACGCGCAGGCGGCCGCCGGTGTCGGCGGCGTCATCAAGATGGTGGAGGCGATGCGGCACGGTCTGCTGCCGCGGACGCTGCATGTGGGTGAGCCGTCGTCGAAGGTGGACTGGTCTGCGGGGTCCGTCGAGCTGCTGACGGAGGCGCGGGAGTGGCCGTCGGCCGACGGCCGTCCGCGTCGGGCGGGTGTGTCGTCGTTCGGTGTGAGTGGCACGAACGCGCACGTGATCCTGGAGCAGGCGCCCGAGGCCGAGGTCTCGGCTGTGGTGGAGCCGGTGGCGGTGCCGTGGATCCTGTCCGCGCGGAGTGCGCAGGCTCTGCGGGAGCAGGCGGCGAAGCTCCTCGCCCATCTCGCAGGAGAGTCGGAGTTCTCTCCGGTCAATGTGGGCTTCACGTTGGCGACGGGCCGGGCACGGTTCGAGCACCGGGCTGTTGTGGTCGGCCGTGACCGGGAGGAACTCCTCGCCGGGCTTGGTGACGTGAACGCCGGGTCTGGTGCCGGTGGCCGGGTGGTGTTCGTCTTCCCGGGTCAGGGTGCGCAGTGGGCCGGGATGGGTGTGGAACTGCTGGACACCGCTCCGGTGTTCGCCGAGCGGTTCACCGAATGCGCCGAGGCTCTTGCCGAGTTCGTGGACTGGGACGCGGAGGCTGTTCTCCGTGGTGCTCCGGGTGCTCCGTCGCTGGAGCGGGTGGATGTGGTGCAGCCGCTGTCGTGGGCGGTGATGGTGTCCCTGGCCGCCCTGTGGCGCTCGTACGGTGTCGAGCCGGCCGCTGTGGTCGGTCACTCGCAGGGTGAGATCGCTGCCGCGTGTGTCGCGGGTGGGTTGACGCTCCAGGACGGCGCCCGTGTGGTGGCCCTGCGGTCGCAGGCGATCGCGGCGGGGCTGGCCGGTGACGGTGGCATGGTGTCTCTGGCTGTGGACGCTGGGCAGGCCGCTGAGCGGATTGCTGCCTGGGACGGTCGTATCGAGATCGCTGCCCTGAACGGCCCGGCCTCGGTCGTGGTCGCTGGTGAGCCTGCCGCCCTGGAGGAGCTGATCGCCGCCTGTGAGGCCGACGGCGTGCGGGCTCGTCGTATCCCGGTCGATTACGCCTCTCACACCTCCCATGTGGAGCGGATCGAGGAGGAGCTGGCCCGGGTCCTGGCCGAGGTCGGCCCGCAGACCTCCACCGTCCCCTTCTTCTCCACGGTCGAGGGCGACTGGCTGGACACGCAGGCTCTGGATGCCGGGTATTGGTACCGCAACCTGCGTCGCACGGTCCGTTTCGAGGACGCCGTACGCGCTCTCGCCGACCAGGACCACGCGGTGTTCGTGGAGGTGTCGGCGCACCCGGTGCTCGCGATGAGCATCCAGGACACCGCCGACGAGGCGGCCGTGACCGGCACCCTGCGCCGCGACGACGGCGGCCTGGACCGCTTCCTGACCTCCCTCGGTGAGCTGTGGGTCAACGGCGTCGACGTCGACTGGGCACAGGCGTTCACCGGTACCGGCGCGCACCACACCGACCTGCCTACCTACGCCTTCCAGCGCAGCCACTACTGGCTGGGCACCGCTGTGGCGACGGCCGGTGCGCTGCCCGGGCTCGGGCTCGTGGCGGCGGAGCACCCGATGCTCGGGGCGGCGGTGGAGCTTCCGGATTCGACAGGCTTGGTACTCACCGGCCGGCTGTCGCTGCGGACGCATCCGTGGCTGGCGGATCACGCGGTCGGCGGCGTGGTGCTGCTGCCCGGTACCGCCTTCGTGGAGCTGGCCGTGCGCGCCGGTGACGAGGTCGGCTGCGAGGTGGTCGAGGAACTGGTCCTCCAGGCCCCGCTGACACTGCCCGAGCAGGGCGGTGTGCAGCTGCGGATCACGGTCGCCGAGTCCGGCGCGGAGGGCGGCCGGGCGTTCACCGTGTATTCCCGGCGGGAGGACGCACCGGCGGAGAGTGCCTGGACGTGTCATGCGACGGGTGTGCTGGCGGTGGGTGGTTCGTCGGCGTCGGCGTCGGCGTCGGCGGGTGCGGCGGAGTTGGCGGTGTGGCCGCCGGCCGGGGCCGTGGCGGTGGATGTCGAGGGCCTGTACGACGGGTTCGTGGCCGACGGGTACGGCTATGGGCCGGTGTTCCAGGGGGTGCGTGCCGCCTGGCGGCTCGGTGACGAGGTGTTCGCCGAGGTGGAGCTGGCCGAGGGGCAGCGGGAGGACGCGGCTCGCTTCGGTCTGCACCCCGCGCTGCTGGACGCGGCCCTGCATGCTGCGCGGGTGGGCGGGTTCTTCGCCGACGCGCAGGCGCGGTTGCCGTTCGAGTGGCGTGACGTCTCGCTGCACGCCTCCGGAGCGTCGGTGCTGCGGGTACGTCTGGCGCCGGCCGGTGCGGACGCGCTGTCGGTGACCGTCGCCGACGGCACCGGACAGCCCGTCGCCACGGTCGGCTCGCTCGTCCTGCGTCCCTTTGCCCCGGAGCAGCTCGCGGGCGCGCTCGGGACGCGTGACACCCTCTTCCGCGTCGAGTGGACGCCGCTGCCGCACGCTGCCGTGACTCACGACACGCAGGGCGTGTGGGCGGTCGTAGGCCGGCCGGATGCCGTGACCGGTCTCCCGGCCCGGTCGACCGTCCACGCAGACCTGGCGGAGCTGGTCTCCGCCGTCGACAACGGCGGCGTACTGCCGGATGCGGTGCTCGTCCCGTTCGCGGTGGCGGCGCCGGACGAGGACACGGTCCGGGCGGCGCACCACACCGCTTACCGGGCCTTGGAGCTGGTGCAGGGGTGGCTGGCGGACGAGCGGTTCGCGTCGTCGCGGCTGGTGCTGGTCACGCGGGGTGCGGTGGCGGCCGGCCCGGAGGAGGGCGTCGAGGACCTGGCGGTCGCCCCGGTCTGGGGCCTGCTGCGGTCGGCCCAGACGGAGAACCCGGGCCGGTTCGTCCTCCTGGACGACGACGGCGGCTCGTGGCCGGCCGACGCGTTGGACGCCGTGCTCGCCGGGGACGAACCCCAGCTCGCGGTTCGAGACGGCGTCGTCTACGTGCCGCGTGTCCAGTCGGCCGTGCCGGTGACGGCGTCTCAGGGGCCGGTCTGGGGTGAGGGCACGGTCCTGGTCTCGGGAGCCACGGGCACGCTGGGTGGTCTGGTGGCGCGGCATCTGGTGACGGCTCATGGGGTACGGCGTCTGCTGCTGCTCAGCCGCAGTGGCATGCGGGCCGCTGGTGCCGCCGAACTGGTGGCCGAGCTGGAGGGGTTGGGTGCCGAGGCGTCGGTGGTGGCGTGCGATGTCGCCGACCGTGCCGCGCTGGCCGAGGTGCTGGCGAGGATCCCGGCCGAGTACCCGCTGACGGGTGTGGTGCACACGGCGGGCGTGCTGGACGACGGTGTCGTGTCGTCCCTGACTTCCGAGCGGCTCGACACCGTGCTGCGGCCCAAGCTCGACGGTGCCTGGAATCTGCACGAGCTGACCCGCGAACTCGACCTGTCGGCGTTCGTGCTGTTCTCGTCGGCGTCCGGTGTGCTGGGCAGCGCGGGACAGGGCAACTACGCGGCGGCCAACGCGTTCGTGGACGCGCTGGCGGCGGTGCGGCGGGCCGACGGCCTGCCGGGCGTGTCCATGGCGTGGGGCGTGTGGGAGCAGCGCAGTGGGATGACCGGTGCGCTGGGTGAGGCCGAGGCGGCCCGGCTCGCCCGGTCGGGCCTTCTGGGGTTGTCGTCCTCGGACGGGCTCGCGTTGTTCGACGCCGCGGTGGCGGCGGGGCCGGCGTTGGTGTTGCCGGTGCGGTTCGATCTGGCCGTGCTGCGCGGGCTGGGCACCGGTGTGCCGGCGGTGGTGCGCGGGCTGGCCGGTGGCCGGGTGCGCCGGGCTCGGGTGAGCGAGGCCGCCGGCGCGGGTCTGGTCGACCGGTGGGCGGGGCTGTCGCCGGACGCGCGGATGCGGGAGCTGTCCGAGCTGGTGCGCGGTCAGGTGGCCGCGGTGTTGGGTCATGGTTCGGCGG
Organism: Streptomyces sp. NPDC028928; assembly: GCF_055564915.1. Taxonomy (NCBI): domain Bacteria; kingdom Bacillati; phylum Actinomycetota; class Actinomycetes; order Kitasatosporales; family Streptomycetaceae; genus Streptomyces; species Streptomyces sp. NPDC028928. The sequence goes on along the minus strand of NZ_JBVHVI010000032.1, from coordinate 544 downwards.
CGTCGGTGGAGGAGGGCCGGGCCTTCAAGGAGCTGGGCTTCGACTCGCTGACGGCGGTTGACCTGCGGAACCGGCTGAACGCGGCGACCGGTCTGCGGCTGCCCGCCACCCTCGTCTTCGACCACCCCACCCCCGATGCCCTCGCACGACACCTGTACGGCGAACTCTTCGGCACCACGGACCAATCCACCGGCGAATCACTCCCGGTGCGGGCTCCGCTCGACCAGGACCCCATCGTCGTCGTCGGCATGAGCTGCAGGTATCCGGGCGGGGTGCGCTCCCCGGAGGACCTGTGGCACATGGTGGCCACGGGCCGTGACGGCATCGACGGATTCCCGGTGGACCGTGGCTGGGACCTGGAGGGTCTGTACGACCCGGATCCGGAGCGGACGGGTACGTCGTACGTCCGTGAGGGCGGGTTCCTGCATGACGCTGCGGATTTCGATCCGGGGTTCTTCGGGATTTCGCCGCGTGAGGCGTTGGCGATGGATCCGCAGCAGCGGTTGCTGCTGGAGACGTCGTGGGAGGCGTTCGAGCGGGCGGG
>NZ_JBVHVI010000031.1:0-10224 GCF_055564915.1 Streptomyces sp. NPDC028928 | reverse complement strand
TTCTCTTTTGCCTTTTCGCTTTTTCTCCGCCGTTCTCCCTCCCCTCCCCCCCCCCCCCCCCCCCCCCCCCCCCCCCCCACCTCCTGCTGCGGGTCGGCTCAGACGGCGAGCGCCTGGGCGCGGCGCTTCACCTCCGTGCCGCGATTCTCGCTCAGGGCCTGCGCGGGGGTGCCGGGCAGGGTCGGGTCGGGGGTGAAGAGCCACTCGATCATCTCTTCGACCGTGAAGCCGTCGTCCCGCAGGAGCGTCAGGGTCCCGGACAGGCCCTTGACGACCTTGTCCCCGTCGATGAAGGCGGCGGGGACGTGCAGCGCCCTGTTCTCACCACGGCGTACGGCGATCAGCTGGCCCTCCTTGACCAGCTGCCGGACACGCGTCACCTCGACGCCGAGCTGTTCGGCGATGTCGGGGAGGGTGAGCCAGGCGGGGACGAGAGCATCAATCTTTGCGTCAATCTCGGTCACAAGGACAAGCCTGCCATCCCCCACTGACAGTCGGAAGTCAGGCAGGTCCAGGTGGGAGGGTGTGCTGGTCCGCCGTGGCGTTCTTCAGGGGGCGGGCCGGGTCCGCCAGGGCCTCGGGATCCATGGTCCGGCCCGCCTCGATCAGGCGGCGGCCCTGGGCCAGGTCGCGGGGACGGCCCACGGCCAGGAGGGCCACCAGGCGGTTCTCACGCAGCCAGCACACCGTCCAGGACGGGCCCGCCGGGTCGCCGCGCCAGACCAGGCGGTCGGCCGCGGCGTGGTGGCCGGCGTACTGCACGAACCGGCCGAACTGCTCGGACCAGAAGTACGGCACCGGGTCGTAGGCCGCCGGGGTCTCGCCGAGGATGTTCGCGGCGACCGTGCGCGGGCCCTGCAGGGCGTTGTCCCAGTGGTGGACGAGGAGCCGCTCGCCGTAGCGGGCCGAGGGGAAGGAGGCGCAGTCGCCGACGGCGTACACGTCCGGCACGGAGGTGCGCAGGTGGTCGTCGGTGAGGACCTCGCCGTGCGCGCCCAGCTCGACGCCGGAGCCGGCCAGCCACGCGGTGGCGGGGCGGGCGCCGATGCCGATGACGACGGCGCCCGCGGGCAGCCGGGTGCCGTCGGCGAGCACCACCTCACCCGGCTCGACGCGCTCCACGCGCGCGTGGGTGCGCAGATCCACGCCCGCGTCGGCGTACCAGGCGGCCATGGGCGCGGCGACCTCGGCGGGCAGGGCACCGGCGAGCGGATGCTCGGCGGCCTCCACGACGGTCACCGCGCAGCCCGCCTCGCGGGCGGCGGTGGCGAACTCGGCGCCGATCCAGCCGGCGCCCACCACCACGACGTCGTGCTGCCGGGCGAGCACGGGCCGCAGCCGCTCGGCGTCGTCCAGGGTGCGCAGCAGATGCACCCCGGGCACGCCCTCGGTGCCGGGCAGCTGGACCGGTTCCGCGCCGGTGGCGAGGACCAGGACGTCGTACGGCACCGGGCCCGCCTCGGTGTCCAGCTCGTGGTCGGCGGGGCGCACCCCGCGCACCTCGCAGCCGAGCCGCAGCTCGACACCGAGGGACTCGAAGTCCACCTCGAAGGCCGAGTCCTCGGCCTTGCCGAGCAGCACCGCCTTGGACAGCGGCGGCCGGTCGTACGGCTGGTGCGGTTCGGCTCCGATGACGGTCACCCCGCCCCGGAAACCCTGCTCGCGCAGGGCGACCGCGGTCTGCACCCCGGCCATGCCCGCGCCCACGACGACCACGCGCCGCCCCGGTGACGTGCCCTCTTCCGCTGTCTGCTCGCTCACCCGATCACCATAGACAATTGATGATCCGTCAGTCAGTGGGCGTGCTCGGTGACCTGCTCCACAACGCTCGTGCCGGAGCCCGGCCGGGACTCCCACTCCCAGTTCTCCTCCAGCCGCACCCGGCCGTCCGGCAGCTCCACGACCGTGGACACACAGTGCCCGGAGGCGGTCGTTCCGTCGGTCTTCAGCTGCACGTACCGGAAGTCCAGCCGGTCCCCCTCGCGGGTGCCCACCAGGTGGCCGCGTACGACGTCACCGCCCGCGTACTCGGCCCAGATCCCGCCGTCCTCCTCGTGGTACGTGAACCGGGTGCGGGTGCCCACCTGACCTGGGGCCTGGTCCGCCACGGGGGCGAGGATGAGTCCGTCCAGCGAGCGGGCCATGAGGCGGGGCTCCCTTACGAGTGCGGAGGTCGGCGGGCTAGGGTGGCCACCGTACAAGCACTCGCGGGAGCCCGGACGCACCGGGCTGAGAGGGAGGCTGGCGGCCTCCGACCGTACGAACCTGATCCGGGTCATGCCGGCGAAGGGAGGGGCTGGACGCCCATGTCGTCACGTACGTCCGACGTCCTCGTCATCGGGGGCGGAGTCATCGGCCTGGTCACGGCCTGGCGCGCCGCGCAGCGCGGGCTCGCCACGGCCGTGGTGGACCCCGAGCCCGGCGGCGGGGCCGCGCAGGTCGCGGCCGGGATGCTGGCCGCGGTCACCGAACTGCACTACGGCGAGGAGACCCTGCTCGCCCTCAACCTCGAATCGGCCCGGCGCTACCCCGACTTCGCCGCCGAGCTGACCGAACTGACCGGCCACGGCCTCGGTTACCGCCGCTGCGGCACCCTCGCCGTCGCACTGGACGCCGACGACCGCGCCCACCTGCGGGAACTGCACGCGCTCCAGCAGCGCTCGGGGCTCGCCTCGGAGTGGCTGTCCGGGCGGGAGTGCCGGCGCCTGGAGCCGATGCTGGCGCCGGGGGTGCGCGGCGGGCTGCGGGTCGACGGCGACCACCAGATCGACCCGCGCCGGCTGGCGGCGGCCCTGGTGGCCGCGTGCGAGCGGTCCGGGGTGGTGTTCCACCGCGCCTGGGCCGAGCGGCTGGACGTGGCACGGGACCGGGCCGTCGGAGCCACCACCACGGACGGCACCGCACTGCGCGCGGACCGGGTGGTGCTCGCGGCCGGCAGCCTGAGCGGGCGTCTCGCGGGCGTACCCGGTGAGCTGCTCCCTCCGGTACGGCCGGTCAAGGGACAGGTGCTGCGGCTGACCGTGCCGCCCCGGTACGCGCCGTTCCTGAGCCGGACCGTGCGGGCCGTGGTGCGCGGCAGCCATGTCTACCTGGTGCCCCGGGAGAACGGCGAACTGGTCGTCGGCGCCACCAGCGAGGAGCTGGGCTGGGACACGGCGGTCACGGCCGGGGGCGTGTACGAGCTGCTGCGCGACGCCCATGAGCTGGTGCCCGGCATCACCGAGCTGCCGCTCACCGAGACCCGGGCCGGACTGCGCCCCGGCTCCCCCGACAACGCGCCGCTGCTCGGCCCGTCCGGACTGGCCGGGCTGCTGCTGGCCACCGGGCACTACCGCAACGGGGTACTGCTCACACCGGTCACCGGGGACGTGCTGGCGCACGCCCTGGTCACCGGTGAACTGCCGGAGGAGGCACGTCCGTTCACGCCGCGGCGCTTCGGCGCCGCGCTCAGGGAGAAGCTGGAGCAGCCCGCATGAACCGCCCGGTCATGATTTCCGTCAACGGGGAGCGCCGGGAGATCACCCCGGGCACCGCCCTCGACGCCCTCGTCCGGACCCTCACCGCGGCGCCGCGCGGAGTGGCCGCCGCCGTCAACGAGACCGTCGTCCCGCGCGCGGAGTGGGCGACGACCGCCCTCGCCGACGGCGACCGGGTCGAAGTCCTCACCGCCGTACAGGGAGGCTGAGCCATGGCCGACGATCCTCTGGTCCTCGGTGACCTGACCCTCTCCTCCCGGCTGATCATGGGCACGGGCGGGGCACCCAGCCTGGAGGTGCTGGAGCGGGCGCTGATCGCCTCCGGCACGGAACTGACCACGGTCGCGATGCGCCGGGTGGACCCCTCCGTGCACGGCTCCGTGCTCTCGGTGCTGGAGAAGCTCGGAATCCGGGTACTGCCGAACACGGCCGGCTGTTTCACCGCCGGTGAGGCCGTGCTGACCGCCCGGCTGGCCAGGGAGGCGCTCGGTACGGACCTGGTCAAGCTGGAGGTCATCGCCGACGAGCGGACGCTGCTGCCGGATCCGGTGGAGCTGCTGGAGGCGGCGGAGACACTGGTCGACGACGGGTTCACGGTGCTGCCGTACACCAACGACGACCCGGTGCTCGCGCGGAAGCTTCAGGACGTCGGGTGCGCCGCCGTCATGCCGCTCGGGTCGCCGATCGGGTCCGGGCTGGGCATTCGCAACCCCCACAACTTCCAGCTGATCGTGGAGCACGCGCGTGTGCCGGTGATCCTGGACGCGGGGGCCGGTACGGCGTCGGATGTGGCGCTCGCGATGGAGCTGGGATGCGCGGGGGTGATGCTCGCCTCGGCGGTGACGCGGGCGCAGGAGCCGGAGCGGATGGCTTCCGCGATGCGGCTTGCCGTGGAGGGGGGCCGGCTGGCCCGGCTGGCGGGGCGGATTCCGCGGCGGTATCTCGCCGAGGCGTCGTCTCCCGCGGAGGGCCTGGCCGTGCTGGATCCCGAGCGTCCTGCGTTCTGAGCGGTGCTGTGGTGCCGTATCGCGGCCCCGCCCGCGCACCGTCGCGGGTGGTGCCGCGATGCGTGTGTCGCGTCACAGGTCGGCTTCAGTACCGGTGCTATCAGGGGCGAACGGGCAGGGCTGTCAGTCGGCCCTCGTAGACTCCCCTCTCGTGGATACGACCCTTCAGGACCCCCTCGTCGGGCAGGTGCTCGACGGCCGGTACCGCGTGGACGCGCGGATCGCGGCCGGTGGGATGGCCACGGTCTACCGGGCCCTGGACACCCGACTGGACCGCGTTCTCGCGCTGAAGGTGATGCACCCGACGCTCGCGGCCGACGGAACGTTCGTCGAGCGGTTCATCCGGGAGGCGAAGTCCGTCGCCCGGCTCGACCACCCCAACGTGGTGCAGGTCTTCGACCAGGGGACCGACGGGTCGTACGTCTACCTGGCGATGGAGTACATCGCCGGCTGCACCCTGCGCGACGTGCTGCGCGAGCGGGGCGCGGTGCAGCCGCGGGCCGCGCTGGACATCCTGGAGCCGGTGCTCGCCGCGCTCGGCGCCGCGCACCGGGCCGGGTTCGTGCACCGGGACATGAAGCCGGAGAACGTCCTCATAGGCGACGACGGCCGGGTCAAGGTCGCCGACTTCGGGCTGGTGCGCTCCGTGGACACGGTGACCAGCACGACGGGTGCCGTGCTCGGGACCGTCTCCTATCTCGCGCCGGAGCAGATCGAGCAGGGCACCACCGACCCGCGCGTCGACGTGTACGCGTGCGGTGTGGTGCTGTACGAGATGCTGACGGGCGGCAAGCCGCACTCCGGGGACTCCCCGGCCCAGGTGCTCTACAAGCACATCCACGAGGACGTGCCGCCGCCGTCGGCGCTCGTGCCCGGGCTGCCGTACGAGCTGGACGAGCTGGTCGCGTCGGCCACCGCGCGCACCCCCGACATCCGGCCGCACGACGCCGTGGCGCTCCTCGCCCAGGTGCGCGAGGCCCGCCTGGCGCTGACCGACGAGCAGCTGGACGCGCTGCCGCCGCAGGCGCTGACCGCGGAGCACGACAACGCCGAGGACCGCACGAGCGTGATCCCGCGCGCCCTGACGGTGCCCCGCCCGCTGCCCGTCGACGAGGACGTCCCGGCGGAGCCCGCCGGCGACGGCATCGACCGGACCGCCCGCTTCCAGAGCCCGCCCGTGCCGCCCCGCCGACGCCCGGCGCGGCCCCCGCGCGCGGTGCTGCTGGTGATCGCGGCCGTCCTGGTGGTGTTCGGCGTGGGCGCCGGGGTCTGGTACATCAACTCGGGCCAGTTCACCAAGGTGCCCCCGCTGCTGGCGCAGACCGAGGGGCGGGCGAAGGCGCGGCTGGAGGCGGCCGGGCTGGAGGTCGGCCAGATCAAGCACGCGTACAGCGACACCGTCGAGCGCGGCACGGTGATCGGCTCCGACCCGGCGCCCGGCGCGCGGATCCGGGACCACGACGCGGTGACGCTGACCGTGTCGCTGGGCCCGGAGACGGTGAACGTGCCGAACGTGGCGGGGCAGTCGCTCGCGAAGGCGCAGGCGCGGCTGAAGGCGGACGGCCTGGAGCCGGGCATGGTCACCCGCGAGCTCAGCGACGAGGTCCCGAGGGGCTCGGTGATCCGTACGGCACCGGAGGCGGGCACCAAGCGGCACGCCGGCTCGGCGATCGCGCTGGTCGTCAGCAAGGGCCGCCCGGTCGACGTGCCCGATGTCACCGGCGACGACCTGGACAGCGCCAGGCAGGAGCTGACGGACGCCGGGCTGAAGGTGAAGATCGCCGCCAAGCGGATCAACTCCGAGTACGACGCGGGCCAGGTGGCCGCGCAGAGCCCGGGCGAGGGGCGCCAGGCCGCCGAGGGCGACACGGTGACGCTGACCCTGTCCAAGGGTCCGGAGATGATCGAGGTCCCGGACGTGGTCGGCGACAGCGTGGACGAGGCCCACGAGGCGCTGGAGGGTGCCGGCTTCGAGGTGGACGAGGACCGGGGGCTGCTCGGGCTGTTCGGCGACACCGTGAAGAAGCAGTCGGTCGAGGGCGGTGACCGGGCGCCCAAGGGGTCCACGATCACGATCACCATCCGGTGACCGGTCTCACCGGGGACCACGGCCCGGGTGCGGGGGCGGACATGACACCCTGAACGGGTGAGTCCCGTTCAGTCCTCCCTCCCCCGTACCCCCCTTCGCAACCCCGTCGGCGGCCATGTGCCCGTGGCCGGCGGCCTGCACTCCGTCGGGCTGTCGTACGCCCGTGATCTGAAGGCGGAGACGGTGCAGGTGTTCGTCGCCAACCCGCGCGGCTGGGCCACGCCCGCCGGGAACCCGCGGCAGGACGAGGCGTTCCGCCAGGCGTGCGCCGAGGAGTCGATCCCGGCGTACGTCCACGCGCCGTACCTGATCAACTTCGGTTCGCACACCGAGGCGACCGTGGAGCGGTCGGTGGAGTCGCTGCGGCACTCGCTGCGGCGCGGGCGGGAGATCGGCGCGCTGGGTGTGGTGGTGCACACCGGGAGCGCGACCGGCGGGCGGGCGCGGGAGGTGGCGCTGAAGCAGGTGCGCGCGCACATGCTGCCGCTGCTGGACGAGCTGACCCATGACGACGACCCGTTCCTGCTGCTGGAGTCGACCGCCGGGCAGGGCGCCTCGCTGTGCTCGCGGACGTGGGACTTCGGGCCGTACTTCGAGGCGCTGGACGCCCATCCGAAGCTGGGGGTGTGCCTGGACACCTGCCACATCTTCGCCGCCGGGCACGATCTGACCGGGCCGAGCGGCATGCACCGGACCCTGGATCTGCTGGTGGAGACCGTCGGCGAGGGCCGGCTGAAGCTGATCCACGCCAACGACTCCAAGGATGTGGTGGGCGCGCACAAGGACCGGCACGAGAACATCGGCGCCGGCCACATCGGCGAGGACCCGTTCCGGGCGCTGATGACCCACCCCGCGACCGAGGGCGTGCCGCTGGTCATCGAGACGCCCGGCGGCAAGGAGGGGCACGCCGCGGACGTGGAGCGGCTGAAGAAACTCCGGGCTTCCTGACCCGTTGAGGAATACCCCTGGGGGGTATACGGTTCCTGTCAGTCGCAGGAACCGTCACTCGGCATGGGGGAGACCATGGACCACTCCGCGCACACCAGCCACGAGCACCACCAGCCCGAGCACCACCAGCACGAGCACCACCGCCACGAGCACGAGCACGGACACCCGCGCGCCTCCGCCGCCACCTGGCCCATGGCCATGCAGGCCACCCTGCACTGCCTCACCGGCTGCGCCATCGGCGAGGTGCTCGGCATGGTCATCGGCACGGCACTGGGGTGGGGCAACCTGCCGACCATGGTGCTGGCGATCGTGCTGGCCTTCGTCTTCGGCTACTCGCTCACCCTGCGCGGGGTCCTGCGCGCCGACGTCGACTTCCGTACGGCCTTCCGGGTGGCGCTGGCCGCGGACACCCTGTCCATCGCCGTGATGGAGCTGATCGACAACGGGGTGATCCTGGTCTGGCCGTCCGCGATGGACGCCATGCTGAGCGACGCGCTGTTCTGGATCTCGCTGGCGGTCTCGTTCGTGATCGCCTTCGCGGTGACCACCCCGGTCAACAAGTGGATGATCGGCCGGGGCAAGGGTCACGCGGTGGTGCACCGGTACCACCACTGACCGGACCGGGGGTCAGAGCTCGGGGCCGTCCCCGGGCTCCTCCTGGTAGGAGTAGCGCTGTTCCTTCCAGGGGTCGCCGATGTTGTGGTAGCCGCGCTCCTCCCAGAAGCCGCGGCGGTCGGCGGTCATGTACTCCACGCCCCGGACCCACTTCGGGCCCTTCCAGGCGTACAGGTGGGGCACGATCAGGCGGACCGGGAAGCCGTGCTCGGCGGTGAGCAGCTCGCCGTCCTTGTGGGTGGCGAAGATCGTGCGGTCGGAGGCGAAGTCCGTGAGGCGCAGGTTGGAGCTGAAGCCGTACTCGGCCCAGACCATCACATGGGTGACGTCCGGGGCCGGCGGGGCCAGGTCCAGGATCGCGCGGGCCGGGACGCCGCCCCACTCCGCGCCGATCATGCTGAACTTCGTCACGCAGTGCAGATCGGCCACCACCGTGGTGTACGGCAGGGCCGTGAACTCCTCGTGGTTCCAGGTGTGCTTGTCACCGTCGGCGGTGGCGCCGAAGACCCGGAACTCCCAGCGCTCGGGCCGGAACTTCGGGACCGGCCCGTAGTGCGTGACCGGCCAGCCCCGCTGGAGCCGCTGACCCGGCGGAAGCTCGGACCCTGCCGCTGCCCCAGACTCTCGCTCCACCGGATGACCCATGTATCCATCCTGACAGACCTCGGGCAGTGCCCTTGACCACCCACCCCCGAACCGGACAATTGCCACAAACTCAGGGCGTACTTACTAAGTACGCACTTACTGGACGATCTTTCCCTCCGGTGCAATCATGCGGCGCACACCTCCCCCGTCCCTCCGTGTGGAAGGAGCCGCTGCGATGCAGGGCGATCCCGAGGTCATCGAGTTCCTCAACGAACAGCTCACCGGCGAGCTGACCGCGATCAACCAGTACTTCCTGCACGCGAAGATGCAGGAGAACTTCGGCTGGACGAAGCTGGCCAAGTACACGCGGCACGAGTCGTTCGACGAGATGAAGCACGCCGAGGTACTGACCGACCGGATCCTGTTCCTGGAGGGGCTGCCCAACTACCAGCGGCTGTTCCACGTCCGCGTGGGGCAGACCGTCCGGGAGATGTTCGAGGCGGACCGGCAGATCGAGGTCGAGGCGATCGACCGGCTCAGGCGGGGCATCAAGGTGATGCGGGAGAAGGGCGACATCACGTCCGCGAACATCTTCGAGGACATCCTCGCCGACGAGGAGCACCACATCGACTACCTGGACACCCAGCTGGAGCTGGTGGACAAGCTCGGCGAGGCGCTCTACCTCGCCCAGCTGATCGAGCAGCCGGAGAGCTAGGCGGCCTCGTCCAGCTCCGAGAGAACGGGCCGGCCCTGGTCGGCCAGCTCACGGCGCGGACAGGCGCCACGGCCCAGGAGGGCCTGGATCCGGCGCACGCACGACCCGCAGTCCGTACCCGCCTTGCAGGCGGAGGCTATCTGGCGGGGGGTGCAGGCACCGTCCTCCGCGTGCTGCTTGACCTGCGCCTCGGTGATACCGAAGCAGCTGCAGACGTACACGCGGTACACCTCCCGACGGGATCGCTGTCTTTCTGCCGTCCCCTTGATCGGTGAGGCAAACCTAACCTTACCCGCCGGGGCAGAACCCGCAAAAGAGCAAAGGGGCGCGGATCCGGTGTGATCCGCGCCCCAACGCGCCCCAACCGCGATGCGGCTACTGGTCGCGGTACATCTCGGCGACGAGGAAGGCCAGGTCCAGCGACTGGCTGCGGTTGAGCCGGGGGTCGCAGGCGGTCTCGTAGCGCTGGTGCAGGTCGTCCACGAAGATCTCGTCGCCGCCGCCCACGCACTCGGTGACGTCGTCGCCGGTCAGTTCCACGTGGATGCCGCCCGGGTGGGTGCCGAGCGCCTTGTGCACCTCGAAGAAGCCCTTGACCTCGTCGAGCACGTCGTCGAAGCGGCGGGTCTTGTGCCCGGAGGCCGCCTCGAAGGTGTTGCCGTGCATCGGGTCGGTCACCCAGGCCACCGTCGCACCCGACGCCGTGACCTTCTCCACCAGCTCGGGCAGCTTGTCGCGGATCTTGCCGGCGCCCATGCGGACGATGAAGGTCAGCCGGCCCGGCTCACG
>NZ_JBVHVI010000030.1:0-16438 GCF_055564915.1 Streptomyces sp. NPDC028928 | reverse complement strand
AGTTCAGCCGGCAGCGGGGTCTGTCTGCGGACGGCCGTTGCAAGTCGTTCTCGGACGACGCGGACGGTACGGGGTGGGCCGAGGGTGCGGGCATGCTGCTGCTGGAGCGGCTGTCGGACGCCCGCCGCAACGGCCACCCGGTGCTCGCGGTCGTACGCGGCTCGGCCGTCAACCAGGACGGCGCCAGCAACGGTCTCACCGCCCCCAACGGCCCCTCTCAGCAGCGGGTGATCCGTGCCGCCCTGGCGAACGCCGGGCTGTCGGCCGGTGACGTGGACGCGGTCGAGGCGCACGGCACCGGCACGACCCTCGGCGACCCGATCGAGGCGCAGGCGCTGATTGCGACCTACGGCCAGGACCGGGACCGTGAGCGGCCGCTTTGGCTGGGTTCCCTGAAGTCGAACATCGGGCACGCGCAGGCGGCTGCCGGTGTCGCGGGTGTGATCAAGATGATCGAGGCGATGCGGCACGGTGAGCTGCCGCGGACGCTGCACGTCACCGAGCCGACGCGTGAGGTGGACTGGTCTGCGGGTTCTGTCGAGCTGTTGACGCAGGCGCGGGAGTGGCCGGAGACGGGTGATCGTCCGCGTCGGGCGGGTGTGTCGTCGTTCGGTGTGAGTGGGACGAACGCGCACGTGATCCTGGAGCAGGCGCCCGAGGCCGAGGTCTCGGCTGTGGTGGAGCCGGTGGCGGTGCCGTGGATCCTGTCCGCGCGGAGTGCGCAGGCCCTGCGGGAGCAGGCCGCGAAGCTCCTCGCCCATCTCGCAGGAGAGTCGGAGTTCTCTCCGGTCAATGTGGGCTTCACGTTGGCGACGGGCCGGGCACGGTTCGAGCACCGGGCTGTTGTCGTCGGCCGTGACCGGGAGGAACTCCTCGCCGGGCTCGGTGACGTGAACGCCGAAACGGGCTCCGGTGGCCGGGTGGTGTTCGTCTTCCCGGGCCAGGGTGCGCAGTGGGCCGGCATGGGCGTGGAACTCCTCGACACCGCTCCGGTGTTCGCCGAGCGGTTCGCCGAGTGTGCTCAGGCTCTTGCCGAGTTCGTGGGCTGGGACGCGGAGGCAGTCCTCCGCGGGACTCCGGGTGCTCCCTCGCTGGAGCGCGTCGATGTGGTGCAGCCGCTGTCGTGGGCGGTGATGGTGTCCCTGGCCGCGCTGTGGCGCTCGTACGGTGTGGAACCGGCCGCTGTGGTGGGTCACTCGCAGGGTGAGATCGCTGCCGCGTGTGTCGCGGGTGGGTTGACGCTCCAGGACGGCGCTCGTGTGGTGGCCCTGCGCTCGCAGGCGATCGCGGCGAGCCTGGCCGGTGACGGCGGCATGGTCTCCCTGGCGCTCAGCGCGGAACAGGCCGCCGACCGGATCGCCGCCTGGGACGGTCGTATCGAGATCGCTGCCCTGAACGGCCCGGCCTCGGTCGTGGTCGCGGGTGAGCCTGCCGCCCTGGACGAGCTGATCGCCGCCTGCGAGGCCGACGAGGTCCGTGCCCGCCGTATCCCGGTGGACTACGCCTCTCACACCTCTCACGTGGAGCGGATCGAGGACGACCTCGCCAAGGTCCTGGCCGAGGTCGGCCCGCAGACCTCCACCGTCCCCTTCTTCTCCACGGTCGAGGGCGACTGGATCGACACCGAGGCTCTGGATGCTGGGTACTGGTACCGCAACCTGCGTCGCACGGTCCGTTTCGAGGACGCCGTACGCGCTCTCGCCGACCAGGATCACGCGGTGTTCGTGGAGGTGTCGGCGCACCCGGTGCTCGCGATGAGCATCCAGGACACCGCCGACGACGCGGCCGTGACCGGCACCCTGCGCCGCGACGACGGCGGCCTGGACCGCTTCCTGACCTCCCTGGGTGAGTTGTGGGTCAACGGCGTCGACGTCGACTGGGCGCAGGCCTTCGCCGGTACCGGCGCGCACCACACCGACCTGCCCACCTACGCCTTCCAGCGCAGCCGCTACTGGCTCGACGCGCCCACCTCAGAGGCCGCTCCCGCACCCGTCCTCGATGACGTGGATGCCCGGTTCTGGGAGGCGGTCGAGAGCGGGGACCTGGAGTCCCTGGCGTCGACGCTGGACGTCGACGGCGAGGAGGAGCAGTCGTCGCTGGGCAGCGTGCTGCCGGCGTTGTCGGCCTGGCGGCAGCAGCGTCGTACGCGGTCCACGCTGGACCGTTGGCGTTACCGTCTCGCCTGGAAGCGGATTCCGGAGCGTCCGGACGAGACGGCCCGGCCGGGCACATGGCTGCTGGTCGTTCCGGCAGGGGCCGGCGAGGACGCCTGGGGCGTGGCGGCCGGCCGGGCGCTGACCGACGGCGGTGCGACCGTGGTCCGGCTCTCCTGGAGCGCGGCGGACGGGGACCGGGAGCAACTGGCGGGCCGTATCGGGGAAATCGGCGCCTTCGACGGCGTACTGTCCCTGCTCGCCCTGGACGAGGCCCCGCACCCGCGGCACCCGGAGGTTCCGCTGGGGCTCGCCGGGACGCTTCAGCTCGTGCAGGCGCTGGGTGACGCCGGCGTGGACGCGCCGCTGTGGCTGGCGACGCGGGGCGCGGTGTCCACCGGCGGTGCGGACCCGACGGTCGTGCGCGAGGCCCAGGCACAGGTCTGGGGTCTGGGGCGGGTCGTCGGCCTGGAACATCCGCAGCGGTGGGGCGGTCTGGTCGACCTTCCCGAGGCGCCCGAGGAGTCTGCGGCGGCGCGGCTGCGGGGTGTGCTGGCGGCGCGCGCGACCGGGTCCGAGGACCAGCTCGCGCTGCGTGCCGCGGGTGTGTTCGCGCTCCGGTTGCGGCGCGCGCCGGTCACGGAGACCCGCGCTGTACGGGAGTGGAAGCCGCAGGGTACGGTCTTGATCACCGGGGGAACCGGTGCGCTGGGCGGGCGAGTTGCCCGTCGGCTGGCGCACCGGGGAGCCCAGCATCTCGTTCTTGTCAGCCGTCGCGGCGCGCAGGCGCCGGGTGCCGAGGAGCTTCGTGCGGAGCTGACCGCGCTCGGCGTCCGGGTGACGGTCGCGGCCTGTGATGTCACGGACCGCGCGGCGCTGGCGGGGCTCCTGGAGAGGCTGCGGGCCGACGGGTCGCCGGTGCGCTCCGTGGTGCACACGGCGGGTGCGGCACCGTACGCGAGTCTCGCGGAGACGGATCTCACCATGCTGTCCGAGGTGGCGTCGGGGAAGGTGACCGGCGCCGTCCACCTGGACGAGTTGCTGGCGGACGACGAACTGGACGCCTTCGTCCTGTTCTCGTCCAGCGCCGGCGTCTGGGGCGCGGGGGGCCAGGGCGCGTACGCCGCGGCCAACGCGCACCTCGACGCGCTGGCGCAGCGGCGCCGTTCCCTCGGCCGCCCGGCGACCTCGGTCGCCTGGGGTGCCTGGGCGGAGTCGGGGATGTTGACGGACAACGGGGCTGAGGAGCACATGAGTCGGCTCGGAGTGCTGGCGATGGACCCGGAGCTGGCTCTGGAGGCGTTCCAGCAGGCTCTGGACCACGACGAGAGCTGCACGGTGGTCGCGGACGTGGACTGGGCGCGGTTCGCCCCCGGTTTCGCCGCGGCCCGGCCCCGGCCCCTGCTGGACGACCTGCCGGAGGCCCGGCAGGCGCTGGCCGAGAGCGCCGCGGACGACCCCGCGGCCGGGGACGGCGACGCCGGTACGGGCTCGTCCCTGGCCGACCGGCTCGCGGCGATGACCGCGACCGAGCGGGACCGTACCCTCCTCGACCTGGTGCGGTCCCAGGCAGCGGCCGTGCTGCGGCACGACGGCGTCGACGGCGTGGGGGAGGACCGGGCCTTCAAGGAGCTGGGCTTCGACTCGCTGACCGCCGTGGAGCTGCGCAACCGGTTGCAGAAGGCGACCGGGCTGCGGCTGTCCACCGGGCTGGTCTTCGACCACCCGACCCCCGTCGACCTGGCCGCCCACCTGCGGGACCGGCTGGTCGGCCCGGACGGCGACGGCGCCGGCTCGGCGATCGCGGAGCTGGACCGGCTGGAGGCCGCGGTCTTCTCGCTGTCTCCGGCGGACGAGGACCTGCGGACCACGATCACCTCGCGGCTGGAGGTGCTGCTGTCGCGGCTGGGCGGCTCGGAGGAGAGCGCACCGGCCGGCGGCGCGGCGGACGCCGACGTCGAGGAACAGCTCGACACGGCGAGCGACAACGAGATATTCGACTTCATCAACCGGGAGTTCGGTAAGTCATGACGGCGAATGAGGAAAAGCTCCGCGAATATCTCAAGTGGGTCACCGCCGACCTGCACAAGACGCGCACCCGGCTGCAGGAGCACGAGGACGCCGAGCGCGAGCCGATCGCGATCGTGGCCGTCAACTGCCGTTTCGGCGGGGCCGACTCGCCGGAGGAGCTGTGGCGGCTGCTCGTGGACGGCGTGGACACCGTGGCCCCGTTCCCCGACGACCGCGGCTGGGACATCGACAGCCTCTACGACCCCGACGGCACGTCGGGGCGGCCGGGCACCACGTACGTCAACGAGGGCAGCTTCGTACGCGGAGCCGCCGACTTCGACGCGGGCTTCTTCGGGATCGCGCCGCGCGAGGCACTGGCGATGGACCCGCAGCAGCGGCTGTTCCTGGAGGCGTGCTGGGAGCTGATCGAGCGGGCCGGGATCGACCCGGCGTCGCTCAAGGGCAGCCAGACCGGTGTCTTCGTCGGCGGTGCCCCCTCCCACTACGGGCCGTCCGCGGGGAACGTCACCGAGGACGTCGCCGGTTACGTCGTCACCGGCGGCTCCGGCGCGGTGCTCTCCGGCCGGCTGTCGTACTTCCTGGGCCTGGAAGGGCCCGCGGTGACGGTGGACACGGCGTGCTCCTCGTCGCTGGTCGCCCTGCACGAGGCCGTGCACGCCCTGCGCCGCCGCGAGTGCTCGCTGGCCGTCGCCGGCGGCGTCGCGGTGATGTCCACACCGGTCGCGTTCATGGAGTTCAGCCGCCAACGGGGCCTCGCGGCGGACGGACGCTCCAAGGCGTTCTCCGACGACGCCGACGGCATGGGCTGGGGCGAGGGCGTGGGTGTCCTGCTGCTGGAGCGGCTGTCGGACGCCCGCCGCAACGGCCACCCGGTGCTCGCCGTCGTACGCGGTACGGCCGTCAACCAGGACGGGGCGAGCAACGGTCTCACGGCCCCCAACGGCCCCTCCCAGCAGCGGGTCATCCGCGCCGCCCTCGCCAACGCCCGGATCTCCCCGGCGGACGTCGACGCCGTCGAGGCCCACGGCACCGGCACCAGCCTCGGCGACCCCATCGAGGCCGAGGCGCTGCTGGCCACCTACGGGCAGGTACGTCCCCAGGGGCGGCCGCTGCTGCTGGGCTCGCTGAAGTCGAACATCGGGCACACGCAGGCGGCCGCCGGAGCCGCCGGTGTGATCAAGATGGTCCTCGCGATGCAGCACGGTGTGCTGCCGCGGACGCTGCACGTCACCGAGCCGTCGACCAAGGTGGACTGGTCGGCGGGGGAGGTGGAGCTGCTGACGGAGGCGCGGGAGTGGCCGTCGGCCGACGACCGTCCGCGTCGCGCGGGTGTCTCCTCCTTCGGTGTCAGCGGGACCAACGCGCACGTCATCCTGGAACAGGCACCGCAGGAGGAGGAGACGGAACCGGAGCCGGCCGGGACCGCGGCACCGACGGCGCTGCCCGCCGTCCCCTGGGTGCTCTCCGCCCGGGGCGCCGACGCCCTGCGCGCCCAGGCCGCCCGTCTGCTCACCCACGTCGAGGGCGACCGGGAACCGGCCCCGCTCGACATCGGCTGGTCGCTGGCCACCGGCCGCGCGACCCTGGACGACCGTGCCGTGGTGACCGGCTCATCGGCGCCCCAGCTCATCGAGGGCCTGCGGGCACTGGCGCGCGGTGAGGAAGCCCCGGGCGTCCTGACCGGCCCGGCCTCGCCCGGCGCGGCCGGCCGTGTGGTGTTCGTCTTCCCCGGCCAGGGCTCGCAATGGGCCGGCATGGCACGGGACCTGTGGGAGTCCTCGCCCGCCTTCGCGGCCCGCATGGACGAGTGCGAACGCCTCCTGGGCGAACTCGTCGACTGGTCGCTGCGCGACGTGCTCGGCGACGAGGAGGCGCTCAGCCGCGTCGACGTCGTCCAGCCCGCGCTGTTCTCGATGATGGTCTCCCTGGCCGAGGTGTGGCGCGCCTACGGTGTCGAACCGGCGGCCGTCGTGGGCCACTCGCAGGGCGAGGTGGCCGCCGCGTGCGTGGCCGGCGTGCTGTCCCTCCCCGACGCGATCCGGGTGGTCGCCCTGCGCAGCCGGGCCCTGCGGGCCCTCGCGGGCACCGGCGGCATGCTCTCGATCGTCGCCTCCGAGGAATGGGTGCGCGAGCGGACCGAGCCGTTCGGCGAGCGCGTGTCGATCGCCGCGGTCAACGGCCCCAACACCGTGGTCGTCTCCGGCGACCCGGACGCCCTGCGGGAACTCGGCGTGGTCCTCGCCCAGGCCGGCGTGATGCGGTGGAACGTACCCGGAGTCGACTTCTCCGCGCACTCCGCCCACGTCGAGCCGCTGGAGCCGGAACTGGCCGAGATCCTCGCCGGGGTCGAACTGCGCCCCGCCGAGGTGCCGTTCTACTCCACCGTGACCGCCGGGCCCCTGGACACCGGGGAGCTGGACGCCGGTTACTGGTACCGCAACCTGCGCGCCCCGGTCCGCTTCGAGGAGACCGTACGCGCCCTGGACACCGCCGGACACGACGTGTACGTCGAGGTCAGCCCCCATCCCATTCTCACCATGGGCGTGCTGGAGACCCTGGAGAGCAGCGACCGCGCCACCACCCCGGCCGTCGTGAGCACCCTGCGCCGTGACGACGGCGGCCTCGACCGCGTGCTGACCTCCCTCGCCGAAGTGTGGGTCCAGGGCGCGCACGTCGACTGGGAGCGCGTCTTCCACGGCACCGGCGCCACCCGCGTGGACCTGCCCACGTACCCCTTCCAGCGCCGTCGTTACTGGCTGGACGGCACCGCCGGCGCGACCGGAGCACTGACCGGCCTCGGCCTCACCGCCGTCGGCCACCCGCTGCTCGGGGCGGCGCTGGACCTGCCCGACGGCGCCGGTACGGTCCTCACCGGCCGGCTGTCGCTGCGCACCCAGCCGTGGCTCGCCGAGCACGCCGTCGACGACGTCGTCCTCCTGCCCGGCGCCGGCTTCGTGGAACTGGCCGCCCGGGCCGGTGACGAGGTCGGCTGCGACCTCCTGGAGGAACTCACCCTCCAGGCCCCGCTGATCCTGCCCACGACGGCCGGAGTCGAACTGCGCGTCACCGTCGGCACGGCCGACGACTCCGGACGACGCGAGCTGAGCGTCCACTCCCGCCCGGGTGGCACACCGGACACCGCCGAGGACGGCGGGGTGTGGACCTGCCACGCCACCGGTGTCCTCGCCACCGGTGTCCTCGCCGCGGGCGCCGAGCGGCCCGGCCGGGACCTGACCGCCTGGCCCCCGGCCGACGCCACCCCGGTCGACTGCGCCGACGTCTACGACGACTTCGCCGCCGCCGGATACCACTACGGCCCGCTCTTCCAGGGCCTGCGTGCCGCCTGGCGACGCGGCGACGAGACGTTCGCGGAGGTCGCGCTCCCCCAGGACCGCGCCACCGACGCCGACCACTACGGCCTGCACCCCGCCCTGCTCGACGGCGCCCTGCACGCCGTGGGACTCGGCATCCTCGACCGGGCCGGCCACGGCGACTCCGCACCCCGGGCCCGACTGCCCTTCGCCTGGCGCGGCGTCACCCTGCACGCCACCGGCGCGGCGGCCCTGCGCGTCGCCGTCACCCCCGCGGACGGCACCGACGCCGTCTCCCTCACCCTGGCCGACGGCACCGGCCGCCCGGTGGCCACCGTCGACAGCCTCGTCATGCGCCCGGTCGACACCGAGCAGCTGCGGCAGGCCGCGCACGCCCAGGACCGGCCGGACGACTCCCTGTTCCACCTCGCCTGGACCCCCCGCGACCTCCCCGCCGCCCCCCACGAGAGCGCCCCCTGGGCGATCGTCGGCGGCGACACACTCGGCGCGGCCGACGCCCTCGGCGGCACCCCCGGACTCGCCGTCAAGCCCTTCGCGGACCTGGCCTCCCTCGCCGACGGCGACACCCCGCCCCCGTTCGTGCTCGCCGACTGCACCTCCGAGCAGGGCGAGACGACCACCGTCGTACGCGAAGCACTGCGCCGGGCCCTGGAGCTGGTGCAGGGGTGGCTGGCGGACGAGCGGTTCGCGTCGTCGCGGCTGGTGCTGGTCACCTCGGGTGCTGTGGCGGCCGGTGCCGAGGAGGGGGTGACCGATCTCGGGGCGGCCTCGGTGTGGGGTCTGCTGCGGTCGGCCCAGACGGAGAACCCGGGCCGGTTCCTGCTGGTGGACGTCGACGGTGCCGAGTCCTCGTGGAGCGTGCTGCCGACGGCGCTGGAGTGGGCGGTGGAACGGGACGAGCCGCAGCTGGCGGTCCGCTCCGGCACGGTGAGCGTGCCACGTGTCCAGCCGGCCGTGCCGGTGACGGCGTCTCAGGGGCCGGTCTGGGGTGAGGGCACGGTCCTCGTCTCGGGAGCCACGGGCACGCTGGGTGGTCTGGTGGCGCGTCACCTGGTGACGGCTCATGGGGTACGGCGTCTGCTGCTGCTCAGCCGCAGTGGCATGCGGGCCGCTGGTGCCGCCGAACTCGTGGCCGACCTGGAGGGGTTGGGCGCCGAGGCGTCGGTGGTGGCGTGCGATGTCGCCGACCGTGCCTCGCTGGCCGAGGTGCTGGCGGGGATCCCGGCCGAGTACTCGCTGACGGGTGTGGTGCACACGGCGGGCGTGCTGGACGACGGTGTCGTGTCGTCCCTGACTCCCGAGCGGCTCGACACCGTGCTGCGGCCCAAGCTCGACGGTGCCTGGAACCTGCACGAACTGACCCGCGACCTCGACCTGTCGGCCTTCGTCCTGTTCTCCTCCGCCTCCTCCGCCTTCGGCAGCCTCGGCCAGGCCAACTACGCGGCGGCCAACGCCTTCCTGGACGCCCTGGCGACGGTCCGACGGGCCCAGGGCCTGCCGGGCGTGTCCCTGGGCTGGGGATTCTGGGAGCAGGTCACCGGCCTGACCGGCGGACTCACCACGACGGACGTCCGGCGCCTGACCCGCGCCGGCATGAGCCCCCTGCCCACCGCACAGGCCCTCGAACTCCTCGACACCGCCCAGCAGTCCGGTGCGCCGGCCCTGCTGCCCATCCGGTTCGACCGCGCCAGGCTGAACCGCCCGGCCGACCCGGACGCCGTGCCCGTGGTGATGCGCGACCTGGTCCGCGTCCCCGCCCGGCGCACCGCGGCCGCCGCAGCCGGGCCGGCGGAGAGCGAGTCCACACTGAAGCGGCGACTGGCCGGCCTCGACGAGTCCGAACGCGTCCGCGCCCTCCTGGAGTTGGTGCGCACCCAGGCAGCGGCTATCCTCGGCCACACCACGATGTCCGCCATCGAACCCGGGCGCGGATTCGTGGATCTCGGATTCGACTCGCTGATGGCGGTCGAGTTCCGCAACCGACTGACCACGGCGACCGGCCTGCGCCTGCCCGTCACCCTCATTTTCGACTACCCGAACCCCGAAGCCCTCGCGGCCCACCTCCGTGCCGAACTCCCGCTCCACGCGGACGGCCCCGCGGCACAGCCGTCGGCCACCGTCTCCGCGGAACTGGACCGGTGGGAGAAGACCCTGGAAGCCCTCGCCACGGACGAGATCAAGCGCATGGAAATCACGGTGCGCATGAAGTCGTTCCTCGCGAGACTGGGCGACGCCACCGGGACGCGCCCGCCCCAGGGCGTGGAGGACGACGACCTCGAATCGGCCACCGACGACGAACTGTTCAGCGCCCTTGAAAACGAGCTGAGGAAATCCTGAACGAACGAACGACCGGATGAACTGACTGGCCGTTTTCACCAGCATCGAATTTCACGGGGAGCTGATGCCGCATGTCCACCGAGGGCCGTAATTCCACCGAGGAAAAACTCCGTTCCTACCTCAAACTGGCAACCGCCGACCTTCGCCAGGCACGCCGTCGCCTGGAGGAACTGGAAGCCAAGGACCGCGAACCCATCGCGATCGTCGGCATGGGCTGCCGCTACCCCGGCGGCGTCACCGCCCCCGAACACCTGTGGGACCTGGTCGCCGCCGGAGCCGACGCCGTGACCGGCTTCCCGGCCAATCGCGGCTGGGACCTGGACGGCCTGTACGACCCGGATCCCGACCGCAAGGGCAAGAGCTACGTCCGCGAGGGCGGCTTCCTGCACGACGCGGCCGACTTCGACCCCGAGTTCTTCGGCATGTCACCGCGCGAGGCACTCGCCACCGACCCCCAGCAGCGGCTGCTCCTGGAAACCTCCTGGGAGGCACTGGAGCGCGGGGGCATCGACCCGAAGTCCCTGCGCGGCAGCCGGACCGGCGTCTTCGCGGGCGTCATGTACAACGACTACGCGGCCCGCATGCACAAGGCACCCGAAGGCTTCGAGGGCCAGGTCGGCAACGGCAGCGCGGGCAGTGTCGCCTCGGGCCGGATCTCCTACACCTTCGGCCTCGAGGGGCCGGCGGTGACGGTGGACACGGCCTGCTCGTCGTCGCTGGTCGCCCTGCACCTGGCGGTGCAGGCCCTGCGGACGGGCGAGTGCACCCTCGCCCTGGCCGGCGGCGTCGCGGTCATGGCCTCCCCGACCATTTTCGTGGAGTTCAGCCGGCAGCGGGGCCTGTCCCCGGACGGCCGCTGCAAGTCCTTCTCGGACGCGGCCGACGGCACGGGCTGGGCCGAGGGTGTCGGCATGCTGGTGCTGGAGCGGCTGTCGGACGCGCGGCGCAACGGCCACCAGGTGCTGGCGGTCGTACGCGGTTCCGCCGTCAACCAGGACGGGGCGAGCAGCGGGCTCACCGTTCCCAACGGGCCGTCGCAGCAGCGGGTGATCCGGGCCGCCCTGGCGAACGCCGGGCTGTCGGCCGGTGAGGTGGACGCGGTCGAGGCGCACGGGACGGGCACCACGCTCGGTGACCCGATCGAGGCGCAGGCGCTCATCGCGACGTACGGCCAGGACCGGGACCGTGAGCGGCCGCTCTGGCTGGGTTCGCTGAAGTCGAACATCGGGCACGCGCAGGCGGCCGCCGGTGTCGGCGGCGTCATCAAGATGGTCGAGGCGATGCGGCACGGTCTGCTGCCGCGGACGCTGTATGTGGGTGAGCCGTCGTCGAAGGTGGACTGGTCTGCGGGGTCCGTCGAGCTGTTGACGCAGGCGCGGGAGTGGCCGTCGGCCGACGGCCGTCCGCGTCGGGCGGGTGTGTCGTCGTTCGGTGTGAGTGGCACGAACGCGCACGTGATTCTTGAGCAGGCGCCCGAGGCCGAGGTCTCGGCTGTGGTGGAGCCGGTGGCGGTGCCGTGGATCCTGTCCGCGCGGAGTGCGCAGGCTCTGCGGGAGCAGGCGGCGAAGCTCCTTGCCCATCTCGGAAGCGAGCCGGAGTTCTCTCCGGTGAACGTGGGCTTCACGTTGGCGACGGGCCGGGCACGGTTCGAGCACCGGGCGGTCGTGGTCGGCCGTGACCGGGAGGAACTCCTCGCCGGGCTCGGTGACGTGAACGCCGGGACGGGCTCCGGTGGCCGGGTGGTGTTCGTCTTCCCGGGTCAGGGTGCGCAGTGGGCCGGGATGGGTGTGGAGCTGCTGGACACCGCTCCGGTGTTCGCCGAGCGGTTCGCCGAGTGTGCTCAGGCTCTTGCCGAGTTCGTGGACTGGGACGCGGAGGCTGTTCTTCGCGGGACTCCGGGTGCTCCGTCGCTGGAGCGGGTGGATGTGGTGCAGCCGCTGTCGTGGGCGGTGATGGTGTCCCTGGCCGCGCTGTGGCGCTCGTACGGTGTGGAGCCGGCCGCTGTGGTGGGTCATTCGCAGGGTGAGATCGCTGCCGCGTGTGTCGCCGGTGGGTTGACGCTCCAGGACGGCGCTCGTGTGGTGGCCCTGCGGTCGCAGGCGATCGCGGCGGGGCTGGCGGGTGACGGTGGCATGGTGTCCCTGGCTGTGGACGCTGGGCAGGCCGCCGACCGGATCGCCGCCTGGGACGGTCGTATCGAGGTCGCCGCGCTGAACGGCCCGGCTTCGGTAGTGGTGGCGGGTGAGCCTGCCGCTTTGGACGAGCTGATCGCTGCCTGTGAGGCCGACGAGGTCCGTGCCCGCCGTATCCCGGTCGATTACGCCTCTCATACCTCTCACGTGGAGCGGATCGAGGACGACCTCGCCAAGGCGCTGGCCGAGGTTGCGCCGGTGTCCCCTCGGGTTCCGTTCTTCTCCACGGTGGAGGGCGACTGGATCGACACGCAGGCTCTGGATGCCGGGTACTGGTACCGCAACCTGCGCCGCACGGTGGGCTTCCAGGCTGCGGTCGAGGCGCTGGCAGAAGCCGGCTATGAGGCGTTTGTCGAGGTCAGCCCGCATCCGGTGCTGGCGATGAACATCGAGGACATCGTGGACTCGGCGGCCGTGACCGGCACCCTGCGCCGCGAAGACGGCGGCCTGGACCGCTTCCTGGCCTCTCTGGGTGAGTTGTGGGTCAACGGCGTCGACGTCGACTGGGCGCAGGCGTTCGCCGGTACCGGCGCGCACCACGTCGACCTGCCGACGTACGCCTTCCAGCGCAGCCGCTACTGGCTCGACGCGCCCGCTCTGTCAGACGTGGTGGCGGCCGATCCGGCCGACGCGCGGTTCTGGGAGGTCGTGGAGAACGGCGACCTGGAATCCCTGACGTCGGAGCTGGGTGTGCCGGCGGACGCGCCGTTGAGTGCGGCTTTGCCGGTGTTGTCGGCCTGGCGGCGGGAGCGGCGGGACGAGGTCCGGCTGGACGGCTGGCAGTACCGCGTCACCTGGAAGCCGGTGCCGGTGAAGGCACAGACGGTGTCGGGGGCGTGGCTGGTCGCGGTGCCCGCGGGTCTGCTTGAGGACGAGTGGGTGTCGGCCGTGGTGGCCGGGATCGAGGCCCGTGAGGCTCAGGTCCGGTTGCTGCCGGTCGAGCCGGGCGTCGATCGGGCCGGGTTGGCTGAGGTGCTGCGCGGTGTGGTGGCTCCGGCCGGCGTGGTGTCGTTGCTGGCGTTGGACGAGTCGGCTGGTCTGGCCGGCACTCTTCAGTTGGTGCAGGCGCTGGGTGATGCCGGGGTCGGGGCGCCGTTGTGGTGTGTGACCCGGGGTGCCGTGGGTGTTGGTGGTGCTGATCGGGTGGTCAGCTCGGTGCAGGCGGGTGTGTGGGGTCTGGGCCGGGTGGCCGCCCTGGAGTACCCGGAGCGCTGGGGTGGGCTGGTCGATCTGCCGGAGTCGGTCGATGGCCGGGTCGGGGACGGTTTGGCGGCGGTGCTGGCGGGTGCTGCTGGTGAGGATCAGGTCGCGGTGCGTTCGGCGGGGGTCTTCGGGCGTCGGCTGGTGCGGGCCGGCGGGTCTGGTGCCGGTGCTGGTGAGTGGCGTCCCACTGGGACTGTCCTGGTGACTGGTGGTACGGGTGCGCTGGGTGGTCATGTGGCGCGGTGGCTGGCCGGTCGGGGTGTGGAGCATCTGGTGCTGGTCTCCCGTCGGGGAGAGCGGGCGCCGGGGGCTGATGCGCTGCGTGGTGAGCTTGAGGCCGCCGGTGTCGGTGTGACCCTGGCCGCGTGTGATGTGGCCGACCGTGAGCAGGTCCGGGCGCTGCTGTCCTCGCTGGAGACGGCGTCGGTCCCGACCCTGACGGGTGTGGTGCATACGGCGGGTGTGCTGGACGACGGTGTGATCGAGGGGCTGTCGCCGCAGCGGTTGGCCGGTGTGATGGGGGCGAAGGCGGAGGCTGCCTGGCATCTGCATGAGCTGACCCGGGATCTGGGTCTGGATGCGTTCGTGCTGTTCTCGTCGTTGGCGGGGACGGTGGGTGGTGCGGGGCAGGCCAACTACGCGGCGGCGAATGCCTGTCTGGACGGGTTGGCGGCGTTGCGTCGGGCGCAGGGGTTGTCGGCTGTGTCGGTGGCGTGGGGTCGCTGGGCCGGTGACGGTCTGGCCGTGGGTGAGGCCAGGGAGTCGTGGGCTCATCGGGGCGGGGTCGCGCCGATGGAGCCGGGTGATGCGCTGAAGGTGCTGGAGTCGGTGCTCGGGCGGGGTGAGGAGCACGTCGTCGTCGCGGACATCGACTGGGACCGCTTCACACCGTCCTTCACCACCGTGCGTGACTCGCCGCTCATCGCGGACATCCCGGAGGCGCGGCGCGCGCTGGAGACGGTCGCCGCCGAGGGTGCCGGCACGGCCGGCGACCCCGCCGAGGCCCTGCGCACCGAACTGGGCGCGCTGTCCCCGGTCGAACGGACCCGCGCGCTGCTGGACCTCGTCCGCACCCACGTGGCCAGGGTGCTGGCGTACCCGGACGCGGAGGCCGTGGCCGCCGACCGGGCGTTCAAGGAACTGGGCTTCGACTCGCTCACCGCCGTCGAGCTCCGGAACAGGCTGAGGGCCGCCACGGGCCTGACGCTGCCGGCGACGCTCGTGTTCGACCACCCGACCTCCACCGCCCTCGCCGGGCACCTCCGGTCGCTGCTCTTCCCGGACGGGGACGAGGAGGCGGAGAACTCGACGGAGGACGAGAAGGTCCGCAAGGCCCTGGCGTCCATTCCTTTGGCACGTATCAGGGACGCGGGTCTCATGGACATTCTGTTGCGATTGGCGGATGTCGACGACGCCGTCGCATTCACCATGGAAGAAGGCGAGATCGAGCCCGCCGACGAGGATTCGATCGACTCCATGGACGCAGAGAGCCTGCTCCGCATCGCATTCGAAGGCAGTGATTCCTGACTGATGCGAATCGGCCGAGTCTCCCTGAATTCCTCGAACCTGCGGAGTTTGTAATGAGCAGTACCTCTCCTGAGAAGATCCTCGAAGCCCTGCGCACCTCGCTCAAGGAAACCGAGCGCCTCCGCAAGGAGAACCGCCGGATGGCGGCGGCGTCACGCGAGCCGATCGCGATCGTCGGCATGGGCTGCCGTTTCCCGGGCGGGGTCGGTTCTCCCGAGGACCTGTGGTCGCTGCTTGCCTCGGGGACCGACGCGGTGTCCGCGTTCCCCACGGACCGTGGCTGGGCCGAGGACCTCTACGACCCGGATCACACGCGGTACGGCCGCAGTTACGTCCGCGAGGGCGCCTTTCTCGACAACGTCGCCGAGTTCGACGCCGCCTTCTTCGGGATCTCCCCGCGCGAGGCCCTGGCCATGGATCCGCAGCACCGCCTGCTGCTGGAGACGGCCTGGGAGACCCTGGAACACGCGGGCATCGACCCGATGTCCCTCAAAGGAAGCCGCACCGGTGTCTTCGCCGGCACCAACGGCAACGACTACGGCGCCCTCCTGCGGGACATGCCCGAGGCCATCGAGGGCTACCTGGGCATGGGCAAGTCCGGCGCCGTGCTCTCGGGCAGGGTGTCGTACTTCCTCGGCCTCGAGGGCCCGGCGGTGACCGTCGACACGGCCTGCTCGTCCTCGCTGGTGACCCTGCACCTGGCGGTTCAGGCGCTGCGCAACGACGAGTGCTCCCTCGCCCTCGCCGGTGGCGTGAGCGTGATGACCACTCCCGGCGCGTTCGTGGAGTTCAGCCGTCAGGGCGCCCTGTCGCCGGACGGCCGCTGCAAGGCGTTCTCCGACTCCGCCGACGGTACGGCGTGGGGCGAGGGTGCCGGCATGCTGCTGCTGGAGCGGCTGTCGGACGCGCGGCGCAACGGCCACCAGGTGCTGGCCGTCGTACGCGGCTCGGCCGTCAACCAGGACGGCGCCAGCAACGGCCTGACCGCCCCCAACGGGCCCTCCCAGCAGCGCGTCATCCGCGCCGCCCTCGCCAGCGCGCGCCTCTCCGCGTCGGACATCGACGCGGTGGAGGCCCATGGCACGGGGACGACCCTCGGTGACCCGATCGAGGCGCAGGCCCTGCTCGCCACCTACGGCCAGGACCGGGAACGTCCCTTGTGGCTCGGTTCCGTGAAGTCCAACATCGGCCACACGGCCGCCGCCGCGGGTGTCGCCGGCGTCATCAAAATGGTCCTCTCCATGCGGCACGGCATGCTGCCGCGCACCCTGCACGTCACCGAGCCGTCGCACGAGGTGGACTGGTCTGCGGGTTCCGTCGAGCTGTTGACGGAGGCGCGGGAGTGGCCGGAGACGGGTGATCGTCCGCGTCGGGCGGGCATCTCCTCGTTCGGTGTGAGTGGGACGAACGCGCATGTGATCGTGGAGGAGGCTCCCGAGTCGCCGGTTGCGGCCGGTGTGGGTGCGGTTGTGGTGCCGTCGGTGGTGCCGTGGGTGGTGCCGTGGGTGGTGTCCGGGCGCGGGGAAGCGGCGTTGCGGGCGCAGGCGGAGCGGTTGTTGTCCCATGTGGGCGGCGAGGGTGTTTCGCCGGTGGATGTGGGTTGGTCGCTGGCGGGGCGGGCGGCTTTGGAGGACCGGGCCGTGGTGGTCGGCTCCTCGGGTGA
>NZ_JBVHVI010000029.1:0-16518 GCF_055564915.1 Streptomyces sp. NPDC028928 | reverse complement strand
TGGCCGTAGGTGGCCTGGAGGGCCTGTGCCTCGATGGGGTCGCCGAGTTTCGTGCCGGTGCCGTGCGCCTCGACGACGTCCACATCGGCGGCGGTGAGTCCGGCGTTGGTGAGGGCGGTGTTGATGACGCGTTCTTGGGAGGGGCCGTTGGGGGCGGTGAGGCCGTTGCTGGCGCCGTCCTGGTTGATGGCGCTGCCGCGGATGACGGCGAGGATGCGTCGGTTGTTGCGTTGGGCGTCGGACAAGCGTTCCAGGAGGAGGAGTCCGGCGCCTTCGGCCAGGGCGAAGCCGTCCGCCTGGTCGGAGAAGGGTTTGCAGCGGCCGTCGGGCGCCAGGCCCCGCTGCCGGCTGAACTCGACCCAAGGAGCGGGGTTCGGGAGGACCGTCGCACCGCCGGCTAGCGCCAGTGTGCACTCGCCGTCACGCAGGGCCTGGACGGCGAGATGGATGGCGACGAGGGACGAGGAGCAGGCGGTGTCCACGGTCAGGGCCGGGCCCTCCAGCCCCAGGGTGTAGGCGATACGGCCGCTCGCCACCGACGTGGTGGTCCCGACCAGGAAGTACCCCTCTGAAGCGGCGTCCGACGGCTTCCGCACGCTCGGCACATAATCCTGGGCGATCACCCCGGTGAAGACGCCGGTGGGGGTGGCGTGGAGGGTGGTGGGGTCGAGGCGGGCGTGTTCGATGGCTTCCCAGGCCGTTTGCAGGAGCAGTCGCTGCTGCGGGTCCATGGCCGTGGCCTCGCGGGGGTTGATGCCGAAGAAGTCGGCGTCGAAGTCGCCCGCGTCGTGGAGGAAGCCGCCGCGCCTGGTGTAGGTGGTGCCGAGGTGGTCGGGGTCGGGGTCGTAGAGGTCGTCCAGGCTCCAGCCGCGGTTGTGGGGGAGGGGGCCGGTGGCGTCGGTCCCGGAGAGCAGCAGGTCCCACAGGTCGTCGGGGGTGTGGACGTCGCCGGGGAAGCGGCAGGCCATGCCGACGATCGCGATCGGCTCGTGGCGTTCGGCCTCCATGTCGTGCAGACGCTCGCGTGCCTGCTGAAGATCGGCCATCGCACGCCTGAGGTAGGTGCGGAGCTTCTCCTCGGTGTCCATCGATCTCATTCCTCTCGGAACAGCGCGTTCGCGGCGGGCCCTCGGTTCTCGCCGGGTGGCGGCTTGGAGGGCTGGTTAGGTCGGGACGTGCTCGGAGCGGTGGGCCGCAGGCGGTCAGATGGTGTCGAACCCCTTGTCCAGCGCTTCGAAGAGTTCCTCGTCGGAGGCGGACAAGAAGTCGGTGGAGGCCGGAGCAGCCTTGTCCCGGCGAGGAGCGAGAGACGTCGTCCAGGTGCGCAGCAGTTCCTGGAGACGAGCCGTGGTCTTCGCGTGTTGGCCCGCGCCGATGCCGTCGGGTTCCGAGCCGGCGGAAAGGGCGGTCAGGGCGGCCATCGCCCGTTCCAGCGCGGCGAGTTCGGCGGAGAGCGGGTCGCCGTCGTCCGTCGGCTGATCGTCGGTGGGAGCGGCCAGCGCGACGATCCGTCCGGCGAGGGCGGCCGGGGTCGGGTAGTCGAAGACCAGCGTCGCGGGCAGCCGGAGCCCGGTGGCGGAGTTGAGCAGGTTGCGCAGCTCGACGGCGGTGAGCGAGTCGAAGCCCAGCTCCTTGAACGACTGCTCGCTCGGGACGAGTTCGGAGGACGCGTGCCCGAGCACCGTGGCGGTGTGCGCGCGTACGAGGTCGAGAGCCGCGTCGCGCCGCTCGGCCGGGGAGAGCGCGCGCAGCGTGTCCGGGAAGACCGGGGCCTGTGCAGCCCGCCCGGCGTCAGGCCTGCCGCCTCCCGAGGCACGGCGGGGACGGCGTACGAGATCACGCAGCACGGACGGGAGCGAGCTGGGGTCCGGATGCCGACGGAGCGCTCCTCGGTCGAAGGGAGTGAGGACCGCCAGCACCGGCTCCGACTGCACTGCGCTGCTGAGGAGTTGGAGTGCGTGGGACGTGGTGAGAGGAATGACTCCTTGGCGCGTCAGCCGGCTGTGCTGGGAGGTGTCGAGGTGCGTGGTGAGGTTGGAACTCTCGTGCCAGAGTCCCCAGGCGAGGCTGGTGGTGGTGGGTTGGTGGTGGGTGTGGCGGTGGTGGGCGAGGGCGTCGAGGTAGGCGTTGGCGGCGTTGTAGTTGGCTTGGCCGGGGTTGGCGAGGGTGGTGGCTGCGGAGGAGTAGAGGATCAGGTGGTTGAGGTGGGGGAGGTGGGTGGTGTGGAGGTGGTGGGCGGTGTCGATTTTGGGGGTGAGGGTGGTGTGGAGTTGGTGGGGGGTGAGGGTGGTGAGGGTGGCGTCGTTGAGGGTGGCTGCGGTGTGGATGACGGTGGTGATGGGGTGTTCGGTGGGGACGGTGTCGAGGAGGGCCTGGAGTTGCTGGGGGTCGGAGACGTCGGTGGCGGTGATGGTGGCGGTGGCGCCGAGTTTTTTGAGTTGTTCGGTGAGTTGGGTGGCTTGGGGGTGTTGGGGTCCGGTTCGGCTGGCGAGGAGGAAGTGGCGGTGGTGGTGGTGTTCGGCGAGGTGGAGGGCGGTGAGTTGGGCGAGGGTGCCGGTGCCGCCGGTGATGAGGGTGGTGCCGTCCGGGTGTCGCGGGGTGGGGAGTGTGAGGGCGAGCTTGCCCGTATGACGAGCCTGACTGAGGTCCCGTAGAGCTTGCGGCGCCTGCGTCAGCGGATAGCCGACCGTCGGGAGGGGCGGTAGTGTCCCGTCGGCGAACAGGCGCCCGAGCTCCCGCAGGATCTCCTGGGTCAGTACCGGTCCTGCGTCGTTGAGGTCGATGGCTTGGTAGTGGGTGCCGGGGTGGTGGGTGTTGATGACGTCCGGATCGCGGATGTCGGTCTTGCTCATGTCGATGAAGTAGCCGCCGTGGGGGAGTAGGCGCAGGGTGGTGTCGGTGTGTTCGTGGGCGAGGGAGTGGAGGACCACGTCCATGCCGTGGCCGTTGGTCTGGGTGAGGAAGTGGTCGGCGTAGGTGTGGGTGCGGGAGTCGGCGATGTGGTCGGGGTGGTAGCCGAGGTCGGTGGTGAGGGTGTGTTGTTTGGGTCGGCTGGCGGTGGCGTAGAGGTGGGCGCCGAGGTGGCGGGCGAGGTGGGTGGCGGCCTGGCCGACGCCGCCGGTGGCCGTATGGATGAGCAGGTTCTGACCCGGTTGTAGATCGGCGAGGGTCACCAGGGCGTAGTAGGCCGTCGCGTACACGACGGTCGCCCCGGCCGCCTGCACGGTGCTCCAGCCGTCGGGGATGCGGAGGAGCAGGCGGTGGTCGGTGATGGTGGTGGTGCCGGTGCCGTGGGTGAGGATGCCCATGACGCGGTCGCCGACCTGGAGGTCGTGGACTTGGGGTCCGATTTCGGTGATGGTGCCGGCGCCTTCGGAGCCGATGTGGGGTGCGGGCTCGGGATACATGCCGAGCGTGATGAGGACGTCGCGGAAGTTGAGTCCTACGGCTTCGAGGCGGAGGCGGACCTGTCCGGGTTCGAGGGGCTGGTCGAGGTCGGGTGCGGGCAGGGGGGTGAGGTGGTCGGGGCTGCCGGGTGAGGTCAGGCCCAGTCGCCAGGCGCCGGCTTCCGGATCCGGGAGGGGCAGCAGGCGTTGCGGGGCGTTGGTCAGCCGCGGAGTGAAGAGTTCGCCCTTGCGCAGCGCGATGTGGGGTTCGTCGGCGGCCCGGGCGGTGGTGACGGCGGTGGCCAGGGCCTCGGTGGAGAAGGGGTGGTCGTCCAGGTCCAGTACGCTCACCCGCCCGGGGTGCTCGCTGGATGCGGTGCGGGCCAGGCCCGATGCGGTGGCGTGGGCGAGGTCGGGGTCGTCGGCGTGTTCGACCGCGGTGGCCCGGCGGGTGACGACGACCAGGTGCGTGTCCTCGAGTTCCGGGCGGGCGAGCCAGTCCTGCAGTTGCAGGAGCGTCCGCTCGGCCAGCGCGTGCGCCTGCGACACGACGTCGGTCCCGTCGAGCGCGGGCACCGGAAGGAGCACGACCGTGGGACGGTCGGCGCCCACATGTGAGTCCAGGTCACCGTGGGCGGCAAATCCGAGGCCGAACGGGTCCTCCTCGCCCCATACCACCCATCCCGCCGTGTCGGCAGGCCCCTCGGCCGACGCGAGCGGGACCCACTCCAGGCGATGGAACGCCGGATCGTGCCCCGCGACGGCGGCAGGACGGGACAGGACGGAGGGATCCACCGGACGGATAGTCAACTGGTCTGCACTGGCTACCAGTTGTCCGTCCGGATCAGTGAGGCGAACCGTCACGGTGTCGTCGTCGGTGGTGGCGAGGTGGACGCGGACGGTGGTGGCGCCGGTGGCGTGGAGGCGTACTCCGTTCCAGGCGAACGGCAGCCGGATCTCGCCGGTCGACACCAAGGCCAGGGGGTGCAGGGCGCTGTCCAGCAGGGCGGGGTGGATGCCGTAGGACAGGGCGGGTTCCTGTTCCGTCTCGCTCAGTTGCACCTCGGCGTAGAGGTTGTTGCCGTGGTGCCAGGCGGTGGTGAGGTTCTGGAAGGCGGGGCCGTAGGTGTAGCCGTGGTCGGCGAGGGTGTCGTAGGCGCCGGTCAGGTCCAGGGGGGTGGCGTCGGCGGGTGGCCAGGTGACGGCCTCGGGGGCCGGGGGGATGCCTGTGGTGGTGAGGGTGGCGGTGGCGTGCCGGGTCCAGGGTGTGGCGTCGCCTTCCTCGTCGTCGGGGGGTTGGGGGCGGGAGTGGAGGGTGAGGGTGCGGCGGTCGTCGCTGTCGGGGGCACTGATGTGGAGCTGGACGTGGACGGTCTCGTCGTCGGTGAGGGTGAGCGGGGTTTCGAGGATGAGCTCTTCGACGGTGTCGTGGCCGGTGTGCCGGCCGGCGTGGAGGGCGAGTTCGAGGTAGGCGGTCGCGGGGAGGAGGACGGTGCCGTGGACGGCGTGGTCGGCCAGCCAGGGGTGGTCTCGTAGGGAGAGGCGGCCGGTGAGGAGGGTGGTGCCGTCCTCGGCGAGATGGACGACCGCTCCCAGCAGAGGGTGCTGAGCCGGTGCCTGGCCGATGACGGTGGGGTCCTGGGCGGCCGGACCGGCAGGAGCGTCGAGCCAGTGCCGCCGGCGTCGGAAGGCGTAGGGCGGCAGGTCGACCGGGCGCGCGGACGCGGGGTCGAAGAAGGTCTGCCAGGTCACCTCGGTGCCCTGGACATGGAGCTCGGCGACCGCCGTCAGCGCGGTCAGCTCGGCCGGGCGGTCGGCGCGCAGCAGTGCCGTGCACACGGGCGGTGCGGGCCGGGTGTCGCCCGGCGTCGCGGGCTCGGCGTCGTCCGCCAGGGCTTCGCGGACGAGGGCGGTGAGGACCGCGTCCGGACCCAGTTCCACGCAGGAGGTCACGCCGTTGTGGTGCAGCCACCGTACGGCGTCGTGGAAGCGTACGGTGCCGCGCAGGTGGCCGGTCCAGTAGTCGGGTGAGCGCAGCTCATCGTCGGTGGCGAGGCGGCCGGTGATCTCGGAGACGACGGGGATCGTGGGAGCGTGGAAGTCGAGGCCCGCGGCGACGGCGCGGAAGTCGTCGAGGACCGGGTCCATGTGCGCCGAGTGGAAGGCGTGCCGTACCGCCAGCCGCTTCGCGCGCCGGCCACCGGCCCGCCATGTCTCGACGGCGCGCAGCACCGCGTCCTTGTCACCGGAGACGACGGTGGACGTCGGGCCGTTGACCGCCGCGACGCTCAGGTTCGGCTCGGCCGCCAGCAGCGGCAGCAGGTCCTCCTCGGTGGCTTCCAGCGCGGCCATCGCACCGTCCTCGCGGGTGGCGGCCATGAGCCGGCCGCGGGCCGCGACGAGGGCGGCGGCGTCCGCCAGACCGAGGACACCGGCGGCATGTGCCGCGGCCAGCCCGCCGATGGAGTGACCGAGCAGCACGTCGGGCCGCACGCCCCAGGACATGACCAGCCGGTGGGCGGCGACCTCCAGGGCGAACAGCGCGGCCTGGGTGAAGTCCGTACGGTGCACCAGGTCCGCCGTCGGATCGTCGGCGGCGGCGAACACCACCCGCTTCAGCGGGAGTTCGAGCAGCGGGTCCAGTTCCGCGCAGACCTCGTCGAAGGCGTCCGCGTACGCCGGGAAGGCCTCGTACAGGGCGCGGCCCATGCCGGGCCGCTGGCTGCCCTGGCCGGTGAACAGGAAGGCTGTGCGTACGTCGTGCCGGACCGTGCCGGTGACGAGGCCGGGCGCCGGGCGTCCGGCCGCGGCAGCCTCCAGCCCCGCGAGCCGGGAGGCGTGGTCGGCGGCGAGGAGCACGGCACGGTGATCGAAGGTGCTCCTGGTGGTGGCGAGGGACAGACCGATGTCCGCCGGATCGGCTTCCGGTACCCGCTGGACCCGCTCCAGGAGCCGTTCGGCCTGGGCGCGCAGCGCGTCCCCGTCGCGCGCGGAGAGCACCCAGGGTGTCAGGGAGCCCGCGGGCATGGCGGGTGTCCGCCGTGGCGTGTCGCCCGGTTCGCCTCCTGGTGCCGTGGCCGGCCGTGCGGGCGGCTCCTCGACGATCACATGGGCGTTGGTGCCGCTGATCCCGAAGGACGACACCCCGGCCCGGCGGGGGCGGCCGGCCGTGCGCGGCCAGGGGACGGGTTCGGTGAGCAGCGCGAGCGTCCCCGCCGACCAGTCGACGTGCGGGGTGGGGGCGTCCACGTGCAGGGTGCGCGGCAGTTCCTCGTGCTGGAGGGCGAGGATCATCTTGATGATGCCCGCGACACCCGCGGCCGCCTGGGTGTGGCCGAGGTTGGACTTGACCGAGCCCAGCCGCAGCGGGTGCCCGGCCGTCCGGTTGCGGCCGTAGACGTTGACCAGGGCCTCGGCCTCGATCGGGTCGCCGATGCGGGTGCCCGTGCCGTGCGCCTCGACGACGTCCACGTCGTGCGGAGCGAGCCGCGCCTGGGCGAGCGCCGTACGGATGACGCGTTCCTGGGAGGGCCCGTTGGGGGCGGTGAGACCGTTGCTGGCGCCGTCCTGGTTGACAGCGCTGCCCCGGATGACGGCGAGGACGCGGTGCCCCCTGCGCTCGGCGTCCGACAACCGTTCCAGCAGGAGGAGCCCGGCACCCTCGGCCCAGCCGGTGCCGTCGGCCGCCGCCGCGAACGGCTTGCAGCGGCCGTCGGGCGCGAGCCCGCGTTGCCGGCTGAACTCCACGAAGGTGGCCGGGGTGGCCATCACCGTGACGCCGCCGGCGAGCGCGAGCGAGCACTCGCGGTCGCGCAGCGCACTGCAGGCGAGATGGGTCGCGACCAGGGACGAGGAGCAGGCGGTGTCCACGGTGACCGCCGGGCCCTCCAGACCGAGGGCGTACGCCACCCGGCCCGAGGCGACGCTGCCCGCGCTGCCGCTCACCAGATAGCCCTCGAAGCCGGGCGGCGCCGGTGTGAGCCGGGAGCCGTAGTCGTCGTACATCACGCCGGTGAACACGCCGGTGTCGGAGCCGCGCAGGTCGGCGGGGACCAGCCGGGCGTGCTCGAAGGCCTCCCACGCCGTCTCCAGCAGCAGCCGCTGCTGGGGATCGGTGGCCGCGGCCTCGCGCGGTGACATCCCGAAGAACGCGGGATCGAAGTCCGCGGCGTCGTACAGGAAGCCGCCCTCGCGGACGTAGGAGTGGCCGACCGCGTCGGGCGAGGGATCATGGAGCCGCTCCACGTCCCAGCCCCGGTCGTCGGGGAACGGTCCCACCGCGTCCACCCCTCGCTCGACCACGCTCCAGAGGTCTTCCGGAGTGCGCACCCCGCCGGGGTAGCGGCAGGCCATCCCGATGACGGCGATCGGCTCGTGGGCGCGGTCGTCGGCGAGCCGCAGCTTGTCCCGGGCGTCCTGCAGCTCGACGGCGAGCCGGTTCACGTACTCGCGGAGCCGGTTTTCGTGGGCCATCTGTGTCCTGTCCGTCTCAGTCGTCGAGGTGGTGGGGGCGCGGGTCGGGACGGTCCAGTCCGAAGCGCTGGTCGAGGAGGTCGAAGAGCTCGTCCTCGGTGGCGGTGGCCAGTTCGTCCGCCACCGAACCCGGGGCCGCGGCACCGGCGGGCAGGCCGGACTCCACGACGGCCGGTTCCCGGACCAGGCCGCTCCAGCGGGCGGTCAGTGAGTGCAGCCGGGCGGTGACCGTCGCGCGCAGTCCCTCGTCCGGTTCGGCCGGGTCCAGGTCGGCGCCGGTGAGTCCGGCCAACGTGGCCTCCAGCCGGTCCAGTTCGTCGAGGAACCGGTCACGGGGAGCGAGAGGCGCGGGAGCGAGCCGCGCCCGAAGGTGCTCGGCGAGGGCGGACGGGGTGGGATGGTCGAAGACGGTGCCGACCGGCAACCGCAGACCCGTGGCCCGGTCCAGCCGGTTGCGCAGCTCGACCGCGGTGAGGGAGTCGAAGCCCAGCTCCCGGAAGGGCTGTTCGGTGTCGACCGGCTCCGTCCCGGAATGTCCCAGGACGGCCGCGGCATGGCGGGCGACCAGTTCGGTGAGCACCGCGTGCTGCTCCTCGCGGCCGAGGCCGGCGAGCCGCTCGCCGAGTGCCGGGCCCTGCTCCGGGGACGGCTCACCGGGGCCGCCCCGGCCGGAGGTGACGGCACCGGGCCGGCCGGTCCCCCGGGGCAGGTCCCGCAGGAGCGGCGGCACGGCGTCGGGTCCGCCCTCGGCCGGGTGGGCGGCGGCCGGGTCCAGCCGTGCGGTGACCACCACGGGCTCGGTGCCGGCGAGCGCCGCGTCCAGCCGGGCCAGGCCCTGCCGGGCGGTGAGCGGGGCCAGGCCGAGGGCGCGCAGCCGGCGCCGGTCGCCCTCGGACAGCACCGCCGCCAAGCCGGACTCCAGGTCCCACCAGCCCCAGACCAGCGACCGTACGGCGGCGCCCTCGGCGTGCAGCCGCTCGGCCAGCGCGTCGAGGAAGGCGTTCGCGGCGGCGTACGCGGCCTGTCCGGCGGTGCCCAGGGTGCCGGCCACCGAGGAGTAGAAGACGAACGCCGGCGTCTCGCCGCGTTCCCGGACCAGCTCCAGGAGGTGGAGGGCCGCGTCCAGCTTGGGGGCGAGAACGCGGTCCAGGGCGTCGGGGGTGAGCCGGTCGAACGCGGTGTCCTCGGCGACCCCGGCCGCGTGCACCACCGCGGTCAGCGGACGGTCGGCCGGCACCGAGGCGAGCACGGCCGCGAGGGCCGCCCGGTCCGCGACGTCACCGGCGGCCACCGTCACCCGCACGCCCAGCCCCGTCAGCTCCTCCACCAGCTCCTGCGCGCCGGGCGCGGCCGCGCCCCGCCGGCTCACCAGCAGCAGACTCCGTACGCCGTGCTCCGCGACGAGGTGCCGGGCGGTCAGGGCGCCGAGCGCGCCGGTGCCGCCGGTGAGCAGGACCGTGCCTTCGGGAGCGAACGGGGGCGTGCCCGGGCCGGCCGGAGGAGCACCGGTGGCGGTGGGCGGGGTGAGCCGGGGAGCCAAGAACTCCCCCTCCCGCACAGCGAGTTGGGGTTCCGTACCGCCCGCGGCCAGGGCGGCGGGCAGCGCGGCCCAGGACGCGCTCCGCCCGTCGGTGTCGAGCAGGGCCAGCCGGCCCGGGTGCTCGGTCTGCGCGCTGCGCACCAGACCCCACAGCAGGGCCTCGCCGGGATCGACCGTACGGCCGTCGGCACCGGCGGCGGTCGCCCCTCGGGTGACCACCGTCAGCCGTGTCCCCGCCGACCGCTCGTCGGCGATCCACTCCCGCAGCAGCGCCGCCACCTCGTGCAGCCCGCGCCGCAGTCCGGCGGCGTCCGCCGAACCGGGCACCGCGGGCACCGGCCCGCCGTCCGGCTCCGGGGACCGGGCGGCCGCGGCCGCCGCCGGTGAGGCGACCACCACGGCCGGCGGACGCGGACCGGGGCCGGAGAGCAGGGCGTCGACGCCCGCGTACGCGGGGGTGCCGGATACGAGGACGGAGCGGAGCGCCTCGGCGTACGGGCCGAGCGCGGCGGCGCCGGGCTCCCCGGCCGGGGCCGCCACCGGCCGCCACACCACCCGGTGGAGCGGTACCGGTCGCAGACCCGCCGGAGTCTCCGGGAGGGCCCGTGACAACAGCGACGACACCGTCCACACGGGTCGGCCGGCACCGTCCCAGGCGTGTACGGCGACGGTGTCCCCCTCTCCGGGGGTGAGCCGGACCCGCAGGGCGCCGACGCCGTCGGCATGCAGCGAGACGTCCGTGAACGAGAAGGGCAGCCGGGCCGTGGCGTCGTCCGGGCCGGTCAGGTTCAGGCCCTGCAGCGCGGCGTCCAGCAGGGCCGGGTGCGTGGCGAAGCCGTCGTCGGCGTCCGCCAGTTCGGGCGGCAGAGCCACCTCGGCGTAGACGCTGTCGTCCTCCTGCCACACGTGTCGCAGCCCTTGGAAGG
The DNA here is from genome assembly GCF_055564915.1 of Streptomyces sp. NPDC028928. Lineage (NCBI taxonomy): Bacteria > Bacillati > Actinomycetota > Actinomycetes > Kitasatosporales > Streptomycetaceae > Streptomyces > Streptomyces sp. NPDC028928. The sequence goes on along the minus strand of NZ_JBVHVI010000029.1, from coordinate 6,193 downwards.
CGGGGCCGTAGGCCAGACCCAGGTCCGCCAGCCGGCCGTACCCCGTCTCGACGTCGACCGGTTTGGCGCCGGCGGGCGGCCACGGACCCGACCACGGGGCGTGGCCGGCCGGCGAGCCGGGTGCCAGCACCCCCGACGCCACCCGCGTCCACGACCCGCCGTCGTCGTCCGCGTGACGGCTGTGCGCGCTCAGCGCACGGCAGCCGTCGGCGTCCGGCGCGGCGATCGCCACCTGCACCCGCACCGCACCCCCCACCGGCAGCACCAGCGGCTGCTCCAGGGTGAGTTCGGCGAGCCGCCCGGCACCCACGCGGCGGCCCGCGGCGATCGCCAGCTCCAGCCACGCCGTGGCCGGCAGCAGCGGCTCGCCGGCCACGACATGGTCGGCGAGCCAGGGATGCGCGGCCGTCGACAGCCTGCCGGTCAGCACCAGGCCGTCGTCGCCGGCGAGCGGCACCGCGGCGCCCAGCAACGGGTGCTCCGCCTCCTCCAGTCCCAGACGGTCGTTCCCGCCGCCCACCTCGCCCGTGGGCAGCCAGTAGCGGCGCCGCTGGAAGGCGTACGTGGGCAGCGTGGGCGACGGCGGCACCGGGCGGTCCGGCAGGTTCGGCAACCGCACCGGCAGGCCGTCGGCCCACGCCCCGGCGAGCGCGGCGACGACGCCGGTCACCTCCGCACGGCCCGAGCGCAAGGTGGCCGCCAACCGGCCGGGACCGCCGTCAGCGGTGGCCCGCGTCTCGTCCACCATCGCGGTGAGCACCGGGTCCGGACCCAGCTCCACCCAGCGGGCCACGCCCAGCGCGGCGGCGGCCGCCACCCCGTCCGCGAACCGCACCGGCCGGCGGATGTGCTCCACCCACCGCTCGGGCGAGGTCAGGTCGGCGGCCTCGGCCCGCGCGCCGGTCAGGTTGGACACCACGGGGATCGACGGCTCCCGGAACCGCAGCCCGGCCAGCACCCGGCGGAAGGGCTCGGCCACCTCGTCCATGTGCGCGGAGTGGAAGGCCCGGGACACCGCCAGCAGCTTGGTGCGGGCGCCGCGCCGGCGCCACAGCTCCGCCACCTCGGCCACCGCGTCGGCGTCACCCGACACCACCGTCGCCGCCGGGCCGTTGACCGCGGCGACGGACACCGCGCGCGGATCCGGGAACGACGCGACGACCTCGCCCTCCGGGGCACCGATCGCCGCCATCGCACCCCGCGCCCGCACCTCGCCCATGAGCCGCCCGCGTGCCGCGACCAGCGTGCAGGCGTCGTCCTCCGACAGCACGCCGGCCACATGCGCGGCGGTGATCTCGCCCAGCGAGTGCCCGAGGACGACGTCCGGCACCAGACCGTGCGCCTCCAGCAGCCGGTACAGCGCGGTCTCCAGGGCGAACAGCGCCGGCTGCGCGTACTCCGTACGGTCCAGCAGGGCAGCGTCCGCCGAACCGGGCTCCGCCCACATGACCGAACGCAGCGCGCGCTCGTGGTGGCTGGCCACGTCCAGCCGTTCGCACAGCCGGTCGAAGACGGCCGCGAACTCCGGGAAGGCGGCGTGCAGTTCACGGCCCATGCCGGGCCGCTGGCTGCCCTGCCCGGTGAAGAGGAACGCGGTGCCGCCGCGGCGGCTCACCGTGCCGCGCACCACCAGCGGCGCCCCCGTCGACGCCTCCCCGGCCAGGCCGTCGTCCGCCGCCAGCTCCGCCAGCCCGGCCAGCGCGTCCTCGGGGCTCTCCGCCACGACCACGGCGCGGTGGGCGAGTCCCGAGCGGGTGTGTGCCAGCGCGCTCCCGACCTCGGCGAGGCCCGGCTCGGGGTGGTCGACGCGCCACGCCCACAGCCGCGCCGCCTGGGCGCGCAGGGCTTCGGCACTCGCCCCGGACAGGGGCCACGGGACGGCTGCCGGCACGGGCGACTCCGCCGGCAGGGGCTTCGCCGTGCCGCCCACCCCGTCGCGGCCCACGCCCAGGCCCACAGGCGCACCCTCGTCCGCGCCCTCGGCCCCCGCCACGTACGCCTGCTCCAGGATCACGTGCGCGTTCGTGCCGCTGATGCCGAAGGAGGACACCCCGGCGCGGCGCGGCCGGTCCACCGACGGCCACGGTTCGGTCCGGTCCAGCAGGCGTACGGCGCCGGCGCTCCAGTCCACATGCGGGGAGGGTTCTTCGGCGTACAGGGAGCGCGGCAGGACGCCGTGGCGCAGGGCGCTCACCATCTTGATCACGCCGGCCACGCCCGCCGCCGCCTGGGTGTGCCCGATGTTCGACTTGACCGTGCCCAGCCGCAGCGGCCGGTCCGCCGGGCGCGAGCGGCCGTACGTCGCCAGCAGGGCCTGCGCCTCGATCGGGTCGCCCAGCGCGGTCCCGGTGCCGTGCCCCTCCACCGCGTCGACCTGATCGACCGTCAGCCCGGCGTCCGCCAGCGCCTGTTCGATGACCCGCTGCTGCGCGGGACCGTTGGGCGCGGTGAGGCCGTTGCTGGCGCCGTCCTGGTTGACCGCCGAGCCGCGCAGCACCGCGAGGACCGGGTGGCCGTTGCGCTCGGCGTCCGACAGCCGCTCCAGCAGCACCAGACCGGCACCCTCGCTCCAGCCCGCGCCGTCCGCCGCCGCCGAGTACGCCTTGCACCGGCCGTCGGCCGCCATCCCGCGTTGCCTGCTGAACTCCACGAACACCTGCGGCGTCGCCATCACCGTCACCCCGCCCGCGAGCGCCAGCGAGCACTCCCCGCGGCGCAGCGCCTGCGCGGCCAGGTGCAACGCCACCAGGGACGACGAACACGCGGTGTCCACGGTGACGGCGGGCCCCTCCAGCCCGAAGGTGTAGGCGAGCCGGCCCGACGCCACACTGCCCCGGCTGCCGTTGCCGACGTAACCCTCCACGTCCTGCGGGACCCGTCGCAGCCGCGAGCCGTAGTCGTTGTACATCACGCCGACGAACACGCCCGTGTCACTGCCGCGCAGCCGGTCCGGGGCCAGACCGGCCCGCTCGAACGCCTCCCACGACGTCTCCAGCAGCAGCCGCTGCTGCGGATCGGTGGCCAGCGCCTCCCGCGGGCTGATACCGAACAGGGCAGCGTCGAACCGGTCGGCGTCGTACAGGAACCCGCCGTGCCGGGCGTAGCTCGTGCCAGGGTGGTCCGGGTCGGGATGGTAGAGGGTTTCGGTGTCCCAGCCGCGGCCGGCCGGGAACTCGCCGATCGCGTCCCGCTCGGCGAGGACCAGCTCCCACAGTGCTTCGGGGGAGTCGACCCCGCCCGGATACCGGCAGCTCATCGCCACGATCGCCACCGGGTCCGGGTCCGCCGAACCGTCGCCGGGCAGGACCGGGGCCTTGGCCGAGGCGGTCGCCGCCGCTCCGGCCTCGCCGGTGACCTCGCCCAGCAGGAAGGCCGCGAGCCGGTCCGGGGTGGGATGGTCGAAGGCCAGCGTCGCCGACAGCCGCACCCCGGTCGCCGTGGAGAGCCGGTTGCGCAGCTCCACCGCCGTCAGCGAGTCCAGACCGATCTCCTTCAGCGCCCGGTCCGGCACCACCGTCGTCGGATCCGCCAGACCCAGCACCGCGGCCGCCTGCGCCCGCACCAACTCCAGTACCGCCCCGGCCCGTTGCCCGGCGGGCAGCGCCGCCAGCCGGACGGCCAGCGCCCCGGCCCGGCCTACGCCGTCGGCCGTCGCCGCGTTCGCGGCCCTCCGCACCGGCGCCCGCACCAGCCCGCGCAACACCTCCGGCAGCGTGCCATCGGCCGCCCGCCGCCGCAGCGACGCCGCTTCCAGACGCACCGGGACCGCGTCGGCGGCGTCCAGGGCGAGCGCCGCGTCGAGCAGCGCCAGCCCCTCGGCGGGCTCCAGCGCCGCGACGCCCGAACGGGCCATCCGCGCCAGATCCGTCCGGCTCAGGTGGCCGGTCATGCTCGTGCCGTCCCGGTCCGCCCACAGGCCCCAGGCCAGCGCGGTGGCCGCGAGACCACGCGCCCGCCGGTGACCCGCCAGCCCGTCGAGGAAGGTGTTGGCAGCCGTGTAACTGCCCTGTCCCGCGCTGCCCAGCACCCCGGTCACCGACGAGAACAGTACGAAGGCGGCCAGATCGAGGTCGCGGGTGAGCGTGTGCAGATGCCAGGCGGCGTCCACCTTCGGCCGCAGCACCGCGGAGATCCGCTCGGGCGTCAGAGCGGTGACCACCCCGTCGTCCAGTACACCGGCCAGATGGACCACAGCCCGCAGCGGATGGCGGCGCGGCACCGACGCGAGCAGTTCGCTGACCTGCTCGGCATCGGACACGTCACAGGCGGCCACCCGCACCTCGGCGCCCAGCGAGGTCAGTTCGGCCACCAACTCCAATGCACCGGGCGTCCGCGCACCGCGCCGACCCGTCAACAGCAGGTGCCGTACGCCGTGTTCGGCCACCAGATGCCGGGCCGTCAGCGCGCCCAGCGCACCGACGCCGCCGGTCACCAGCACGGTGCCGTCCGGCTCCCCGAAATTCCCGCCCGTCCGGGCCGGCGCCGGCACCCGCACCAGCCGTGGCACGTGCAGTTGTCCGCCGCGCAGCGCGGCCTGCGGATCCCGGCCGCTCAGCACCGAGGGCAGCGCCCGGTAGGAGGCACTGTCGTGGTCCACGTCCACCAGGCCGAAACGGCCCGGATGCTCGGTCATCGCCGTGCGGACCAAGCCCCACAGCGCCGTCGCCGGCATGTCGCAGACGTCGTCGTCGCCGTCCACCGACACCGCGCTGCGGGTCGCCACCACCAACCGGGCCCCGGCGAACCTCTCATCGGACAGCCAGCGCCGGATCAGCCCGGCGAACTGGTGCGTCATCGCGTGCGTCCGCTCCGGCACAGTGGCCGTTCCCGAAGCCCCGTGCACGTCCGGTGCGCCCGGTCCGGCGACTGCGAGCAGCGTCGCGCACGACAGCCCCGGTACGACGACCACGGACCCGTCGGGCAGGGGCGCTCCCGCGTCGGCCGCCTCCGACAGATCCGCCAGCACCCGCACGCCCGGCACATGGGCCCGCAGCGCGGCGGCGATCCCGTCGTCACCGTCGTCCAGCACGAACGGTACGGCGGTGTCGTCGTCCGGCACGGCTGCCTGCGGCCACTCCAGCTTCAGCAGCGAACCGTCCGTCCCGCGCTCGGCCGCCAGGTCGGCTGCGCGCACCGGCCGCAGCGTCACCGACTCCACCGAGGCCACCGGTACGCCCTCGCTGTCGCACAGCGAGAGGGAGAGAGAGTCGGTTCCCGTGCGGAGGACGCGCGCGGTCATGGCGGTGGCCCCGGAAGCGAACAACCGCACCCCACGCCAGACGAACGGCAGCCCCGTGCCCCCGTCCGCCGCCTCGCCCCGCTCACCTCGCGGTGCGACGAGGGCCGGGTGGAGAGCCGCGTCGAGGAGAGCGGGATGGACGCCGTAGGAGGAGGCGCGTTCCTGCTCGCCCTCACCGAGGCGCAGTTCGGCGTAGAGGTCGTTGCCGTGGTGCCAGGCGGTGGTGAGGTTCTGGAAGGCGGGGCCGTAGGTGTAGCCGTGGTCGGCGAGGGTGTCGTAGGCGCCGGTGAGGTCGAGGGGGGTGGCGTCGGCCGGCGGCCAGGTGACGGCCTCGGGGGCCGGGGCCAGGCCGGTGGTGACGAGGGTGGCGGTGGCGTGCCGCGTCCAGGGGAGGGAGCTGGGTTCCCCGTCGTCGGTCGGCTGGGGACGGGAGTGGAGGGTGAGGGTGCGGCGGTGTTCGCTGTCGGGGGCGCTGACGTGGAGCTGGACGTGGACGGTCTCGTCGTCGGCGAGGGTGAGCGGGGTTTCGAGGGTGAGTTCCTCGATGGTGGGCGTCGAAGCCAACTGGCCTAGGTGTAAGGCGAGTTCCAGGTAGGCGGTGCCAGGCAGGACCACGGTGTCATGAACGGCGTGGTCGGCGAGCCAAGGGTGCTCACGCAGGGAGAGACGACCGGTGGCGAGCAGGCTGTCGTCCGGGAGGGTGAGCAGGGAGGCGAGCAAAGGATGGTGCGTGGGCTGTTGACCGAGGTGGGTGGGGGTGGTGGGTGGTTGGGGGGTGAGCCAGTGGTGGGTGGTTTGGAAGGGGTAGGTGGGGAGGTCGGTGGTGGGGGTGGGGTGGTGGTGGGTGAGGGGGATGCCGTGGGTGTGGGCGTGGGCGAGTGCGGTGGTGAGTTGGTGGGGTGTGCCGTGGTGGCGTCGGAGGGTGGGGGTGGCGTGGGGGAGTGTGTGGGTGAG
>NZ_JBVHVI010000028.1:0-46134 GCF_055564915.1 Streptomyces sp. NPDC028928 | reverse complement strand
CGGAGCGATGCTCCCGTCGGGACGACAGGATTTGAACCTGCGACCCCTTGACCCCCAGTCAAGTGCGCTACCAAGCTGCGCCACGTCCCGGTGCCCTCACCCGCGGTGCCCCGCGTGATCGTGCGAACAGAACTTTACCGCACGCCCGGGGGTGCGCCGAAGAAGGCCCGGGCGGGGCGAGGGACAATCGGCGGTATGACGAACGCGGGCGCATCGGATGCCAGGGACCGTGACCTGACCGGGCGGGCCCGGAACGCGCGGCCCCGGGACGGGCTGGGGCGCCCCCTGCCGTACGGCGCCGAGGGGGTTCCCCGACAGCCGGAGGGGGTCCTGCGGGCACCGGAGGAGACGGTCGCCGAGGCGCAGGAGCTGCTGGCCTCGGGGCAGCCGTTCCACGCACACGAGGTGTTCGAGGACGCCTGGAAGTCGGGCCCGGAGGAGGAGCGCGCGCTGTGGCGGGGGCTGGCCCAGCTGGCGGTGGGGCTCACCCACGCGGCCCGCGGCAACACCGTCGGCGGTGCGCGGCTGCTGCGGCGGGGTGCGGGCGCGGTCGAGGAGTGGGCGGCCGAACGGGGCGAGGACCGGCCGTACGGGCTGGACCTGCCGGGGCTCGCCCGGTGGGCGCGGGAGCTGGCCGGGCGGGTGGAGCAGGGCTCCGCCCCGGTGGACCCGCGAGCCGAGGCGCCCCGGCTGGGCCCCTGACCGTCGCAGCGTGTGTGGAGGCGGTGGACGGGCTGTCAGTGGCATGCGGCAGACTCGGGGCGTGCGAAAGATTCATGTCATCGGTATCGGCGCGGGCGACCCCGACCAGCTGACCCTGCAGGCGGTCAAGGCGCTGCGGAGCACGGACGTGTTCTTCCTGCTCGACAAGGGCGAGGTGAAGAGCGATCTCACCCAGCTCCGCCGGGACATGCTGGACGCGCATCTGCCCGAGGGGTCGTACCGGGTGGTGGAGGCCCGGGACCCGGAGCGGGACCGGGCGGCGGGCGGGGCGGCCTACTCGCCGGCCGTCGGGGACTGGCGCAGCGCCCGCGCCGGGATCTACGAGCGGCTGATCGCGGACGAGCTGGGCGAGGACGGCACCGGCGCCTTCCTGGTGTGGGGGGATCCGGCGCTGTACGACAGCACGCTGGCGATCCTGGAGGAGGTGCTGGAGCGCGGGGCGGTGCGGTTCGAGTACGACGTGGTGCCTGGCATCAGCAGCGTCTCCGCGCTGGTCGCCCGGCATCGCACGGGGCTGAACCGGGTCGCCCGGCCGGTGCAGATCACCACCGGGCGGCGGCTGGCCGAGGGCTTCCCGGAAGGGGTGGACGACGTGGTCGTGATGCTGGACGCGCACCAGGCCTTCCGGCGGTACGCCGAGGAGGACATGGACATCTACTGGGGCGCCTACATCGGCACGCCGGACGAGATCCTCGTCTCCGGGCCGATCGCCGAGGCCGCTCCGCGCATCGACCGGCTGCGGGCGGAGGCGCGGGAGCGCAAGGGCTGGATCATGGACACGTATCTGCTGCGCCGACACCCCGCCCGGGACCGCCCGACGCAGGAGAGCTGACCGGCCGGGTACCAACCGCAGCCGCAGGGCCACCGGCCGGGTAACCGACCAGCGCGGGAAGGCCGGCCCGGTACCGACCGAAGCGGCAGGGCTACCGGCCCGGTGCCGACCAGCGCGGGGGTCGACCGGACCCAGGCCGGCCAACGTGGCAAGGCCGACCGGCCGGGTCTCCAGCGGAACCAGAGGGCTGACCCGCCGGTGCCGACCGGAGCGGCAAGGCCGCCACCCGGGTGCCGACCGCAGCGAGAGGGCTGACACGGCCGGGTACCGACCAGCACGCGAAAGCTGCCCCGCCCGGGACCGACCGCAGCGGCAGGCCCACCGGCCCGGTGCCGACCAGCGCGGGGAGGACCGACCGGCCCGGTGCCGACCAGCCGGGGAGGACCGACCGGCCCAGAGCGGACCAGTGCGGCAAAGCCGACCGGACCCAGGCCGGCCAGCGCGGCAACGTTGACCCGCCCGGTGCCCGGCGGAGCGAGAGGGCGGCCCGCCCGGGATCGCCCTGACCGCTGCCCGGGTCGATCCTCAGGTGACCGGTGCCGTGGTTCCCGGGAAGCCCAGTCGGGTCAGCACGCTCGGCACGTCCGGCTCTGCCCGTACGCCCCGCGGGAGCGGGGGGCGGCGGACGACGACCACCGGCAGGCCGAGGTGGCGTGCGGCGGTCAGTTTCGCGGCCGTGGCCTCGCCGCCGCTGTCCTTGGTGACCAGGACGTCGATGCGGTGGGCGCGCAGGAGTTCCGTCTCGTCGGTGACCGTGAACGGGCCGCGGGCCAGGATCACGTCGGTGTCCGGCGGCAGGGGCGGCTCGGGCGGTTCCACCGAGCGGACGAGGAAGTGCAGGCCGGTCAGCCCGGCGAAGGCGGCGAGACCGAGGCGCCCGGTGCTGAGGAACACCCGGCGGCCGAGTCCGGGCAGGGCATCGGCGGCCCCGGCCAGGGACGGGACGTCGTACCAGCGGTCGCCGGGGCCCGGCCGCCAGCCGGGGCGGCGCAGGACGACGGCGGGGATGCCGGTGGCCCGCGCCGCCAGGGCCGCGTGGGCCGTGATCGACGCGGCGAAGGGGTGGGTGGCGTCCACCAGGGCATCCACCCGATGTGTGCGCAGCCAGTCGGCGAGCCCCTCCGGCCCGCCGAAGCCGCCGGTCCGCACCTCGCCGGGCAGCGCCCCGGGCCGGGTGACCCGGCCGGCGAGCGAGGTGGTGACGCGGACGCCCGGCCGGGCGGCGAGGTCGGCGGCGAGGCGGCGGGCCTCGGTGGTGCCGCCGAGGATCAGAACGTGCGCGGGCAGGGGGGTGGCGGGCATAGGGGTGAGCGTACGAGGTCGTACGGGGCGGTCCGGCGGCCGGGTCGCTACGGTCGGGACCATGGAGTCCATGGAGTCCGTGCGGGCCGTTCTGATCGACATCGACGGGGTCCTCACCGTGTCCTGGAAGCCGCTGCCCGGTGCGGTGGCGGCGCTGCGCGCCCTCCGCGCGGCCGGGCTCGGCGTGGCCCTGGTGACCAACACGACTTCCCGGACCCGGGCGTCGATCGCCGAGACGCTGTCGGAGGCCGGTTTCGAGGTGGGCGCGGAGGACGTGCTGACCGCGCCCGCCGTCACCGCCGCCCATCTCGCCGAGCATCATCCGGGCGCCCGCTGTCTGCTGCTCAACAGCGGGGACATCGGGGCGGACCTGGGGGGCGTCACCCTGGTCGAGGAGGGTGCCGACGTGGTCGTGGTCGGCGGGGCCGGGCCCGGGTTCGACTACGCGGTGCTGAACCGGGTCTTCGCCGAGTTGCAGCGGGGTGCGCGGCTGGTCGCCATGCACCGCAACCTGTACTGGCGGACCGATGCCGGGCTGCAACTGGACTCGGGGGCCTTCCTGCTGGGGCTGGAGCGGGCGGCGCGGGTGGAGGCGGAGGTCACGGGCAAGCCGTCCCGGGCGTTCTTCGAGGCGGCGCTGGCCCGGCTGGGGGTGGCCGCGGAGCAGGCGCTGATGGTCGGCGACGACATCGAGTCGGACGTGCTCGCGGCACAGCGGGCCGGGCTCACGGGGGTGCTGGTGAGGACGGGCAAGTACCAGCCGGAGACGCACGAGCAGGCGAGCGGCGCCCCGGACCACGTGGTGGACTCCTTCGCGGACGTGCCGGAGCTGCTGGGGCTAGCGCAGTAGCAGTTGCACTCCGCCCACGACCGTCGCCGCGATCACGAGTTGTTCGAAGAGTCGCTGGTTGATCCGGTTCACAGCCCACTTGCCGAACAACGCACCGGGCACGACGAACACCACGAGCGCGGCGTCAAGGAGCAGGGAGCGCCCGTCGATCAGGCCCAGGCCCGCGCTGAACGGCACCTTCGAGACGTTCACGATGAGGAAGAAGAAGGCGGAAGTCCCTAGGAAACCGAGCTTCCGGAAGCCCGCGGACAGCAGGTACATCGACATCACCGGCCCGCCCGCGTTGGCGACCATCGTCGTGAACCCGCCGAGCACGCCGTACGAGCGTGCCTTCACCCGGCCCGCCCGGGTGCCGACCGCGTCCGGCTCCTCCGGGCTCTCGGCCGTCCGCCGGCGCCACACCGTCACCCCGGCCATCAACAGCAGGATCGCGCCGATCGAGGTCCGTACGATCCCGTCGTCGGCCCACACCAGGAACAGCGTGCCGGCCACCACGCCCGCCGCCACGGCAGGGAACAGCCGCCACAGCGTGGGCCAGTGCGCGTGCCGCCGGTAGGTGAGGACGGCGAGCACGTCACCGGCGATCAGTACGGGCAGCAGCACGCCGGTGGAGGCGCGGGCGGGCAGCACCGCCGCGAAGATCGCGAGACTGACCGTGTTGGCCCCGCTGACCGCGGTCTTGGAGAAGCCGACGAGCAGGGCCGCGCAGGCGAGCGCCGCGAACTCCCAGCCGGACAGGTGCCAGAGCGTCATCGTGTTCATGGAGGAACCGATGCTATGGGCACGCATCCGCACGGCGTAAGCAGCGTCTCACCGGCCGGTCCGGATGCGACGGCCGGTGTTCCGCCCGACGGCCGGTGTGTACCGCCTAACGGCCCGTGTACCGCGCCCGCAGCTCCCGCTTCAGCACCTTCATGCTGGGCCCGAGCGGCAGCGCGTCCGTGAACTCCACGCGCCGCGGGTACTTGTGCTTGCCGAGGTGCTCCTTGGACCACTCGGTGAGCGCGGCGGCGTCCGGGGCGCTGCCCTGTGCCGGGACCACGACGGCGCACACCTCCTCGCCGTGCAGGTCGTCGGGCAGGCCGATGACGGCGACCTGGGCGATCTCCGGGTGGCGCATCAGCACCTCCTCGACCTCCCGCGGGTAGACGTTGTAGCCGCCGCGGATGATGACGTCCTTCTTGCGGTCGACGATCCGCAGGAAGCCCTCGTCGTCCTTGGTGCCGAGGTCGCCGGTGCGGAACCAGCCGTCCACCAGGGCCTCGGCGGTGGCCTCGGGACGGCCGAGGTAGCCGGAGAAGACGTTGTGGCCGCGGATGACGACCTCGCCCAGCTCGCCGGGCGGCAGCAGCTCGATCCGGCCCTCCACCTCGGCGCAGGCGATCTCCACGTCGATGCCCCACAGCGGGTGGCCGATGGTGCCGGCCCTGGTGCCGAACACCGGCTGGTTGACGGTGGCGGTCGGGGAGGTCTCCGACAGCCCGTACCCCTCGTAGACCGTCGCTCCGAACGCGGCCTCGAACCGCTCCAGTACGGCGACCGGGAGGGAGGCCCCGCCGGAGATGCACACCCGCAGCGCGGGGAGCCGGGCGGCGTCGGCGGCGGCCGCCGCGAGCGCGACGAACATGGTCGGCACGCCGTGGAAGGTGTTCACGCCCTCCTTCACCATCAGCTCGATGGCCCGGGCCGCGTCGAAGCGGGGCAGCAGCACGAGCGTGGCGCCGGCCCGCCAGGTGGAGTTGAGCGAGACCGTCTGACCGAAGGCGTGGAACAGCGGCAGCGCGCCGAGGGCGATGTCGTCGGCGCGGATGTCGTTGGCGTCGAAGGCGTTGACGGTCGCGTTCATCACCAGGTTGAAGTGGCTGAGGACGGCCCCCTTGGGGACACCGGTCGTACCGCTGGTGTAGAAGATGACCGCCGGGTCGTCGGCGGCCCGGGTGACGTACGACGGGAGGGGCTCGGCGTCGGCCGCGAGCTTCTCGAACTCGCCGCCCAGGGTGACGGCCCGGACGCCGGCTGCCTCGGCCGCGGCGCGAGCGGTCTCCGCCTGCGCCGGGTGCACCAGCAGCAGGGTGGCCCCGCTGTCCCGCAGGACGTGCTCGACCTCGCCGGGCGACAGCAGCAGGTGCACGGGGACGACGACCCCGCCCGCCGCCGCGATCGCGTAGTAGGCCACCGGGAACTCGGTGGTGTTGGGCGCCATGAGGGCGACCCGGTCGCCGGGCCGTACGCCGAGGCCGGTGAGCGCGCCCGCCTGGGCCAGCGCGCGCTGCCAGACCTCGGCGAAGGTGAGCCGCAGGTCGCCTTCGACGAGGGCGGCCTTGCCGGGGCGGCGCCGGGCGTTCTCGGCGAGGATGGTGGCGACGGACAGGGTGGCCATGGAGTGCTGCTCCGTTTCCTTGCTGCTGCGGCTCGTGTAGCGAATTCCCTGGTGGGAGGCCCCCGTCGGGGACGCTCTAGTGCCTCTCGACCAGCACCGCGGTCCCCTGCCCCACGCCCACGCACATGGTCGCGAGGCCCCGCTCCGCGCCCGTGCGCCGCATCCGGTGCAGCAGGGTGGTGAGGATGCGGGCGCCGGAGCAGCCGAGGGGGTGGCCGAGGGCGATGGCGCCGCCGGTGGGGTTGACCAGGTCGGGGTCGATGCCCAGCTGGTCGACGCAGGCGAGTGCCTGTGCGGCGAACGCCTCGTTGAACTCGGCCTCCTGGAGGTCGCCGGTCTCCCAGCCGGCCCGGGCCAGCACCTTGCGGGTGGCGGGGACCGGGCCGAGGCCCATCACGTCGGGGTGGACGCCGGCGGAGGCGCCCGCGACGTAGCGTCCGAGGGACTCCAGGCCCAGCTCGTTCAGGGCCTCCTCGCTGACCAGGAGGAGGCCGGCCGCGCCGTCGTTCATCGGCGAGGCGTTCCCGGCGGTCACGGTGCCCTCCGCGCGGAAGACCGGCTTCAGCCGGGACAGCTTCTCCAGGGAGGTGTCCTCGCGGACGCACTCGTCGTGTTCGACCACGACGCCGTCGGGGCGCTCGACGGGCAGGAGCTCGTCGTCGAAGTGGCCGTTCTTGCGCGCGGCGGCGGCGCGTTGGTGGCTGCGCAGGGCGAACTCGTCCTGGCGGGCGCGGGAGATGCCGTGCCGGGCGGCGACCTCCTCGGCGGTCTCCCCCATGGAGAGCAGGCCGTGCAGGTCCTTCATGGCGGGGTTGACCAGCCGCCAGCCGAGCCGGGTGTCGTAGGTCTCGATGCGCTGTGGCAGCGCCTCGTCGGGGCGGGGCAGCACGAAGGGGGCGCGGCTCATCGACTCGGAGCCGCCGGCGATCACGATGTCGGCCTCGCCCGCGGCGATGGTGCGGGCGGCGGCGGTGACCGCTTCGAGTCCGGAGGCGCACAGCCGGTTGACGGTGGCGCCGGGCACGGAGTCGGGCAGTCCGGCGAGCAGGGCGGCCATGCGGGCGACGTTGCGGTTGTCCTCGCCGGCCTGGTTCGCGACGCCCCAGTAGACGTCGTCGATCCGGGCCGGGTCGAGCGCGGGCACGTCGGCCACCAGATGGCGGATCACGGTCGCGGCCAGATCGTCGGGGCGGACGCAGGAGAGGGCTCCGCGCAGCTTGCCGATGGGGGTGCGGCGGGCGGCCGCGAAATGGACGGGACGCACGGCTGGGACTCCTGACCTACGACGCTGTGGATCGGACTGGCCTGCACAGCACCAATTAATTAGCACTGCTAGTTTTGGACTATAGACCCCCGACCGCCCCGCTGGGAAGATCCCCCAGGACCTTCACCGAGGCAGCTGGAGGAAAGAATGCCCCACGTCCGCGAGCACGTCCTCGACGGCACCCACGGCGCCCTCGCCGTGCACGAGTGGCCGCACCCGGCACCCCGCTGCCTGGCCCTCGTGGTGCACGGGTACGGCGAGCACGCCGGCCGGTACGAGGAGCTGGCCGGCGTGCTCACCGGGCACGGCGCCGCCGTGTACGCACCCGACCACGCCGGCCACGGCCGCTCGGCCGGGGAGCGGGTGCTGATCGAGGACTTCGAGGACGTGGTCACGGACGTGCACACGGTGGCGCAGCTGGCCCGGACCGCCCGCCCCGGACTGCCGCTGGTCCTCGTCGGCCACTCGATGGGCGGACTGATCACGGCCCGCTACGCCCAGCGGTACGGCGGCGAGCCCAGCGCGCTGATCCTGTCCGGCCCGGTGATCGGCGACTGGGAGCTGCCGGGCCGGCTGCTGGCCCTGGAGGAGATCCCGGACACCCCCGTCAGCCCGTCCGCGCTCTCCCGGGACCCGGCCGTGCGCGCCGCGTACGCGGCGGATCCGCTGGTCTGGCACGGGCCGATGAAGCGGCCGACGGTGGAGGCGTTCGCCCGGACCCTGGAGACCGTCGCCCGGGGCGGTGACGTCGGCCGGCTGCCGCTGCTCTGGCTGCACGGCGACGACGACCGGCTGGTGCCGCTCCCCGGCAGCCGGACCGGGGTGGAGCGGCTGAGCGGCGGTGCGCTGACCGAACGGATCTTCGCGGGGGCCCGTCACGAGGTGTTCCACGAGACGTGCAGGGCGGAGGCCTTCGCAGAGGTACGGGACTTCCTGGACCGGGTACTGCCCCGCTGATCAGCCTGTTTGCTGCCCCGCCCAGCGGGCACCCGCCCCTTCGGACATGACCGTGGACACATGACGAAAGGGGACACGCACACCATGACCGTGGTCAAGAGCACGCTGTCCGAGGACGCGCTCGGTGTCACCGGGACCGCCCTGCAGGAGACCCTGGTCGATCTGCTCGGGCTGTCGCTGATCGGCAAGCAGGCGCACTGGAACGTCGTGGGCCCGCGGTTCCGGTCCATCCACCTCCAGCTGGACGAGGTGGTCGCCGCGGCCCGGAGCCACTCGGACACGGTGGCCGAGCGGGCCGCCGCCCTGGGCGTGCCGCCGGACGGCAGGCCGGAGACCATCGCGGCGACGTTCGCGCTGCCCGGCACCAAGGACGGCTGGCTGCGCGACACCGAGGTCGTGGAGCTGATGGTCTCGGCGCTGGAAGCGGCCGTCACACGGCTGCGTGAGCGGATCGAGGCGACCGAGAAGGCCGACCCGGTCACCCAGGACCTGCTGATCTCGGTCACGGCCGACCTGGAGAAGCAGCGCTGGATGTTCGAGGCGGAGAACCACCCGCGCGACGACGCCGCCAGCTAGCACACCGGAAGGGGAGACCCATGGCCGACGCCCGCGAGATCGAGGCGCTCTGGGACGACTTCCACCGCGTGGTGAACATGACCTCGGCGGAACTCTCGGCCTGGCTGAAGGTCCGGGACGCCGACGAGGAGACGGAACCGCTGCCGGAACAGGCGGGGACACCCACCGGGCAGCACGTCCTCGCCATCCTGCAGAAGCGCCGTACCGACCTCACCGACGACGACGTCCGGATCATGCACAAGGTCGTGGACACCGTCGGCGAACTGGTCGACCTGGAGAACGAACCCGAGCCGGAGACGACGCCGGAGGACACCCGCCGTCGGCACCGGCTGATGACGCTGGGCCACGACCCGCTCAAGCCCTAGCCGGAGCCCGACCATGAACCGGGACGAACGGGTCGTGCACGAGCTGGTGTCCGCGTACGGGCGGACGTACGCCGATGAGGCGGGCATCCGCCTGAAGGACACCCCGCAGCCGCTGTACCGGCTGCTGGTGCTGTCCCTGCTGCTCAGCGCGCGGATCCGGGCCTCCGTCGCGGTGGCCGCCGCCCGGGCCCTGCACGAGGACCACCTGGACAGCCCCCGCCGGATGGCCGAGGCCGACTGGCAGCAGCGGGTGGACGCGCTGGGCCGGGGCGGCTACCGCCGTTACGACGAGCGTACGGCCACCCAACTCGGCGACGGCGCCGAGCTGTTGGCCGAGCGCTGGGGCGGGGACCTGCGCCGGCTGCACCGGGAGGCGGGCGGCGACGTCGGCACGCTGAAGGAGCTGCTCCAGGAGGAGCCGGGCATCGGGCCGGCCGGCGCCGACATCTTCCTGCGGGAGGCGCAGCGGGTGTGGCCGGATGTCGCACCCTACCTGGACGCCAAGGCCCTGTCCGGCGCGGAGCGGCTGGGCCTGCCGAAGGACCCGGAGAAGCTCGCCGAGCTGGCCGGGAACACCCAGCCGGCCGTGCTGGCGGCCGCGTTGGTGCGGGCGGCGCTCGACAAGGAGGTGGCCGAAGACTGTCTGCGCCGCGCCGCATGATCGTGTCAGACTGCTCCCGCACGTCCCGGACCGACCACCGGGACCACCGGCGGTGAGGAGCGGCGCGTGACGGGGACCGGCCCGGAGATCCAGGACACGATCGACACGACCCGGCCGCATCCGGCCCGGGTGTACGACTGGTTCCTCGGCGGCAAGGACAACTACCCGGTGGACGAGGAACTGGGCCGCCGGATCGCGGCGATCGACGGGGGCGCCCCCAAGGCCGCCCGCGCCAACCGGGCGTTCATGCGCCGGACCACCCGGGCGCTCGCCGCGGAATCGGGCATCCGTCAGTTCCTGGACATCGGCACCGGCATACCGACCGAGCCGAACCTGCACCAGATCGCCCAGTCCGTGACCCCGGACGCCCGCGTCGTCTACGTCGACAACGACCCCATCGTGCTGGCCCACGCGAACGCGCTGCTGCGCGGCACCCCGGAGGGCGTGACGGAGTACGTGCAGGCCGACGCCCGCGATCCGCACGCCATCCTGGAACAGGCCGCCCGCGTCCTGGACTTCGACCGCCCGGTGGCCCTCTCCCTCATCGCCCTGCTCCACTTCGTCGCCGACGAGGACGGCGCCCACGGCCTGGTGGACACCCTGGTCGGCGCGCTGGCACCGGGCAGCGCCCTGGTCCTGTCCACGATGACCGCGGACTTCGAGCCGGAGAACGTGCGGAAGGGCATCGCGGCCTACGCGGCGGGCGGGGTGACGCTGGTGGCGCGTTCGCACGCCGAAGTGGGCACCTTCTTCACGGGGCTCCGGCTGCTGGAACCCGGGATCGTGTCGGTGGCCGAGTGGCGGCCCGAGGAGGCGCCCGACGGACCGATCTCGCTGTACGGCGGGGTCGCGGTCAAGCCCTGACCCTCAAGCCCTGACCTCGTCGTACGGCAGGTCGAGCACACGGGCGATGGTCCGCAGCACGCCGTCGTCGTTGTTGGACGGGGCCAGGTGGCGGGCCCTGCGGATCACCTCGGGGTGGGCGCCCTCCATCGCGAAGGACCACTCGGCGGCGTCGAGCATCTCCAGGTCGTTCAGGTAGTCGCCGAACACCATGGTCTGCGCGGGCGTGATGCCGAGGGCCCGCTGGAGACCGCGCAGGGCGGTGCCCTTGTTCGCGGTGCGGTTCATCACGTCCACCCAGTGCTCGCCGGAGACGACGACCTGGTGGGTGCCGGCGAACTCCGCGAGGGCCGGGGCCGTGGTGTGCTCCGCCGGGCCGAAGTCGAAGAGCGCCACCTTGATCACGTCGTCCTCGACGGCGGTGACGTCCTCCACGATCCGGTGCTCGACGTAGTACTTGCGCACCTCCGCGAGGAACGGCTCGTCGGTCCGCTCGACGTACGCCGCCCGCTTGCCGCACACCACGGCGCCGACGTCGGCGCCGCCCGCGACCAGCCGCCGTACCGTCCGGGCGACCCCGGCGGCGACGGACCGGTCGAGCGGGTCGGAGCCGAGTTCCACGCCGTCGCGGACCACGTACGTGCCGTTCTCCGCGATGAACACCATGCCCTCGGCGACCTCCGCGAACTGCCGGTGCAGCGTCGCGTACTGACGGCCGCTGGCCGGGCTGAACAGCACCCCACGGCGGCGCAGTTCGGCGAGCATCGGCCACAGCCCGCCGGGAATCCGCTTGGCGTCGTCCAGCAGCGTGCCGTCCATGTCGGTGACGATCAGCCGGATGTCGGCGGGGCCGCCGGGCAGGTGGGAGGAGTCGAGGAGGGGCGTGGGCGTGGCGGGCATGTCCTGCTTCCGGTCGGGGGCGGGATACCGGTCCAGTGTTCCTCATCCGCCCCGCGCGCCCGGAACCGCCCACCTGCCCGTATCCCGGGACAGCGCCGTCACCGGAGGGCACAATGACGGCGGAGCACCGCACGTGAGAAGGGCGGACAGGTGAGCGAGGGCCACTCCCCGGCGGCCGGTCCGGCCCGTCCGGACACCACCGTGGCGCACCACGCACGGGTCCGGAACCACTGGCTCGGCGGCGTTCCCGACTTCGTGCCGGACACCGGCGAGGCCCGGGAGATCGTACGGCGGCTGACGGCGGCGGTGCCCGCCGGCAGCCCTCTCGCCCTCACCCGTCCGACGTACGACCCCGACGTGGGCGGCGACGGGAACCCGGCCGCCATGGAGTTCTGGAACGCCCACGCCACCCCGCCGGTCACCGCGCGCGGCCGGGCCGAGACCGCCGGGTTCCTGGACGGTCCGGAGCCGGTCGAGCCGGGCCTGGTGCCCCGCCCGCAGTGGCGCGCGGAGCCGGCGGCCGCCGCGCCGGTGCCGCAGTTCGGCGCGGTCGCCGTGAAACGCTGACCCCGGCCGCGCGCGCCGCCGAGCCCGCCGAGGAGGACGTATGACGACGCTCGCCGACCCCGTGCCCGGCGGCCGGCCCGGGGATCTGCGCCGGGTCGCCGCCCTCACCGCCGACCTGGCCGCGCGGGACGTCCGCGGCATCGTGCTGGCGTACGTCGACACGGCGGGCGTCGGCCGGGTGAAGACGATCCCCACGGCCCGGCTGGAGGCGGCCGTGTCCTGGGGTGTCGGGATGTCCCCGGTGTTCGACACCTTCCTCGCCGACGACTCCATCGTCCGCACCGACGTCCTCGGCTCCCCCGACGGCGACCTGAGGCTCTACCCGGACCTGGACCGGCTGGTGGCGCTGGCCGGGCAGCCCGGCTGGGCCTGGGCGCCGGTGGACCGGATCACCCAGGAGGGCGCCCGGCACCCCGGCTGCGCCCGGACCTTTCTGCGCCGGATCGCCACCGGCGCCGCCGAACGGCACGGCCTCGCCTTCAAGGCGGCGATCGAGATCGAGTGGGCCGTCGGGCTCGGCTCGGCGCCCGCCGGTCAGTTCGTACCGGCGGTGTCCGGGCCGGCGTACGGCGCGGTCCGGCAGGTCGAGCTGAGCGACTACAGCGCCGATCTGCTCGCCGCGTGCGCCGCGCAGGGCGTGGACGTCGACCAGCTGCACCCCGAGTACGCGCCCGGGCAGTTCGAGATCTCGGTGGGCGCACAGGACCCGGTGGCCGCGGCCGACCGCAGTGTGCTGGTCCGCCAGACCATCCGGGCGGTGGCCCGGCGGCACGGCCTCAGGGTGTCGTTCGCGCCCGCGGTGTCCGCCGAGGGCGTCGGCAACGGCGGCCATCTGCATCTGTCCTGCTGGCGCGACGGGGTCAACCTGCACGCGGGCGGCGAGCGCCGGTACGGCATGACGGCCGAGGCGGAGTCCTTCGCGGCCGGGGTCCTCGCCCACCTCCCGGCGCTGACGGCGGTCACCGCGCCGAGCCCGGCCAGCTATCTGCGGCTGAAGCCCTCCCAGTGGGCCGGGGTCTACACCGCCTGGGGCCGCGAGACCCGCGAGGCCGCGCTGCGGATGATCACCGGCACGGCCGGCCGCCACGACCAGGACGCCAACATGGAGGTCAAACCGGTCGACCTGGCCGCCAACCCGTATCTGGCCCTCGGCTGTGTGATCGCCGCCGGCCTCGACGGCATCACGGCGGCCCGGACCCTGCCCGACGAGATCACCGGCGACCCGGCCCGCTACGGCCCCGACGAGGCGGCGGCCCGGGGCGTACGGCGGCTGCCGCGGTCCCTGCCGGAGGCCGTCGAAGCGTACCGGGCGGACCAGGTGCTGCGGGACGCGCTGGGCCCCGTCCTCGCCGACGCGGTGACCGCCGTACGGCTCGGCGAGGCGGCGGCCGTCGACGGACTCGGCCCCGACCGGGTGGCCGCGGCCTACCGCTGGGTGTACTGACATGGCCGCCCTGGGACCGGTCCACGAGGCGCTCGCCGCGCTGCCGCTGGTGGACCACCACTGCCACGGCGCGGTCACGGCCGACCTGAGTGCCGGCCAGTTCGCGTCCCTGCTCACCGAGGGCGCGGCCTGGCCGGGCGTCTCCCCCTTCGACAGTCCGGCCGGCGTGGCCGTGCGCCGCCACTGCGCACCTCTACTGGACCTCCCCCGGCACGCGCCGGCCGCCGACTACGTGGCCCGGCGCGCGGAGCTGGGCTGGCAAGAGGTCAACCGCCGCTTCCTCACGGCGTCCGGAGCCGAGGTGTTCTGCGTGGACACCGGCTACACCCCGCACCCGCTCACCACCCCCGCCGAACTGGCCGCCGCGGCCGGCGCCACCGCCTGCGAGGTCGTACGGCTGAAGCAGATCGCCGAGTCGGTGGCGGCGCGGGGCGTGGCGGCGGGCGCCTACGCGGCCGCGTTCCGGGCCGCCGCCGAGGAGGCCGTACGCCGGCCGGACGTGGTGGCGGTGAAGTCGGTCGCCGCGTACCGCACGGGTTTCGCGCTGGACCCCGAGCGCCCGGCCGCGGCCGAGGTGACGGCGGCGGCCGGGCGCTGGCTGGCCCGGGGCGGACGCCTCGCCGACCCGGTTCTTCTGCGGCACCTGCTGTGGACCGCCGTGGAGCTGGGGCTGCCGCTGCAACTGCACACCGGCTTCGGCGACGCGGACCTGCGCCTGCACCGCGCCGACCCCGCGCTGCTCACCGACTGGCTGCACCGCACCGCCGGCACGGTCCCGGTGCTGCTGCTGCACTGCTGGCCGTACCACCGCCAGGCCGCCTATCTGGCCGCGGTGTTCGAGCAGGTCTACCTGGACGTCGGTCTCGCCCTGCACCACACCGGCCCGGCGCGCTGCCGAGCGGTGCTGGAGGAGGCGCTGGAGATCACCCCGTTCCGCAAACTGCTGTACAGCTCCGACGCCTATGGTGTGGCCGAGTTCCACCACCTGGGCCCTGTGCTTCCGGCAGGGCCTCGCCGCTCTGCTGCACGACCGCGTGGACGCCGACGAGTTGAGTCTGGCCGACGCCCTGCGGATCGCGGCCTGGACGGGCCGCGACAACGCCCGCCGACTGTACGGACCGCCCGTATCCGAACCGGCCCGCGATCCCAGCGGGCGCCCCACCCGGAAAGTATGATCAAGCAATGTCTGACATGACCGAAACCACGCCCGGCTGGCTGACCACGGACGAGCTGGAGATGGCCAGGGCCCGGATGCCGATCCTGTACGTCGAGGCCGTGCCCGTGCGCGTGGACGACAGCGGTGAAGTCACCAGCATCGGCCTGCTGCTGCGCATCGGCCCGGACGGCACGGTCAGCCGGACCCTGGTCTCCGGCCGGGTCCTGCACCACGAGCGGGTCCGGGACGCGCTGCTGCGCCATCTGGAGAAGGACCTCGGCCCGGTCGCCCTGCCCCGCGTCCCCGCCTCGCTCCAGCCGTTCACGGTCGCGGAGTACTTCCCGACGGCGGGCATCACGCCGTACCACGACCCGCGCCAGCACGCGGTCTCCCTGGCCTACATCGTGCCGGTGACCGGTGACTGCCGGCCCCGCCAGGACGCGCTGGACCTCGTCTGGTTCAGCCCCCAGGAAGCCGCCTCGCCGGCGGTGCAGAGCGAGATGCCGGGCGGGCACGGGGTGCTGCTGAAGCAGGCGCTGGCCCATGTGGGCCTGGCGTTCTGACCGTCCTGGCTATCGTGTCCTCCGGCAGGGTGAGTGATCCGATCGGGGCCGGGGGTTGCGGGTGCGGGAGACGAGCCGGCTGCCGCTGCCCTTGCGGAGCGACGGGCGGCGGTGGAGCACGGTGGTCGCCGAGCGCAGTGTGCTCGGCGTCGTGCACAACATCACGTCCGCCACGCGCCTGCTGGATCTGCTGGCCGTCTTCGAGGGCGACGAACGGGTTCAGGTGTTCTTCACCTGTACCGGTTCGTCGGAACTCGACGGGGGTACGGCGGAATTCCTCACCGCGCGTGGAATGCTGGGAATTCCGTGGCAGGAGGCGATTTCCCAGCCGTTCGACCTCGCCGTCGCCACGAGCCGCGGCGGGGATTTGCACAGAATTCCCTTTCCGCTCATCGGCGCGCCGCACGGGGCTGGCTACAATAAGCGTTTGAGCCGGGAGCCGGGAGCCGGGAGCCGGGAGCCGGGAGCCGGGAGCCGGGAGCCGGGAGCTTTCGGGCTGACCGGTGAGTGGCTGGTCCATGACGGGCGAGTCGTTCCGGCGGCCATCGTGCTGTCCCACGCCGAGCAGCTGAAACGGCTCGCGGACGGCTGCCCCGAGGCGGTTCCCCGCGCCGTCGTCGCCGGTGACCCCTGCCTCGACCAGCTCCACGCCGGGCTGTCCTTCCGGGCGGCCTACCGGCGGGCCCTCGGACTGCTGCCCGGGCAGCGCCTGGTGGTCGTCTCCTCCACCTGGGGCCGCGGCTCCGTCCTCGGCGCACCCGGGGCCGACGTGCTGCGCCGCGCGCTCGCCGAACTCCCGGCCGACGAATTCCGGGTCCTCGCCGCCGTACACCCCAATGCATGGTACGGACACGGCGCCTGGCAGATCCACCACTGGCTCGCCCCGCTCCTCGAATCCGGACTTCTGCTCCCGGCCCCGGAAACCGAGACCTGGAAAGCCGCCCTGTGCGCGGCCGATTTCCTGATCGGCGATCACGGATCACTGACGATGTACGGTACGGCTCTGGGAATTCCCTGCGTTCTCGGCGCCTTCGACGATTCCGTGGTCGCCCCGGGCGCACCCCTGCACCGGCTCGGACAGCTCCTGCCCCGCCTCTTTGCCACCCAGCCCCTGCTCCCCCAGCTGCTGCACGCGGCCCGCACCCAGTCGGACGACCCCGAGCTGGCCGTGCTGCGGGACAGCGTGTCCTCGGCGCCCGGCGAGTCGGCCCGGCTGCTGCGCCGGCTCTTCTACACATGGCTGGACCTGCCGGAGCCCCCGCACCCGGCGGCCACCCGCGCGATACCGGTCCCCTCACCCGGCCCCGCCCTGCCCCGGCTCCCCCATGTGCCGGCCACGCTCGTCACCGCCACCGCCACCGTCGCCGAGCCGGGCGAGAGCGCCACCGTCCACGTCCGGCGTTTCCCGGCCGCCCTCCAACGCACCCAGGGCCGCCACCTCGCCGCCGCCCACCTCGCCGCCGACCCCGACGATCCCGACCCCCGCTGGCCCCGCTCCGCCGACGTGCTCCTGCTGCCCGCCGAGCGGGGACTCCTGCCGGACGAGGTGGACCGGTCCGCTCTCGCACGGCGTTACCCGGGGTGCGCACTCGTGGCCGTCGAGGAGGCCGGTCACGGCTGTACGGCACTGTCCGGCGACGGCACCCGGGTGCGGGCCCGCTGGGCCGCGCGCCCGTCCTGGGCGTCGTTCGCGGTCGCGGCCTCGGCCGCGTACGCCTGGGCGCAATCCGGCCAGGTACCGCCGCGCCCCGGCGCCCGCGCGCGCCTCGTCGTACGGGCGGGGGACCATCCCGAGCCCGGGCTAGTCGAGTTCACCGTCCGCTGAGCGGACGGAGCTGTCCCGCAGGCGCCCTCGGGCCTCCTCCGCGCGCGGACTGCGCACCTCCTCGAAGAGTCTGCCGGCGGCGGTCCAGTCGGCGACGGCCCGGCGGTCGTCCCCCAGCTCCCGGTACGTGTCGCCCCGGAGCAGGTGCGTCACGGCGAGGAAGTACCGGGAGCCGCCCTTCCCGATGCCGGCGGCCGCCGCGTCGAGGGCCCGGAGCGCCTCCTCCGGCCGGTCGCAGGCCCGCCGGTCCTCCCCGTACCGCAGCCAGGTCTTCCCGATGTTGAGGGCGATGTCCGGTCCGTCCCCGAGCCGCTGGAACCTCTCGCGCGCGTCCCGCAGCGTCCGTTCGGCGTCCTGGTGCCGGCGCAGCGCGGTGTACGCGGCGCCCTTGTGGTAGGCGAGCAGGGCGCGCCCGCGCGGGTGGGCGAGGGTGCCGAGCGCCGTCTCGGCGGCGTCGAGGTGATCCAGGGCCTGCCGCGGGCGCCTCAGTTTCAGCTCCAGCAGCCCGAGGGCCTCCAGCGCGCTCGACTCCGTACGGGCCTCGCCCTCGCCCCGGCCGCTTCCCTCGTCGCGCACCGACTCCCGGGCGGCGTCGAGGTGTTCGCGTGCCCGGCGCGGGTCGTCCTCGGCGACGCTCCACCGGTCCAGGCGGGCGAAGCCCAGCTGGTAGTGCATGCGTGCCACCGCCATCCGGTCGCCGCAGGCGCGGGCCGCGGCGAGGCCGGTCTCGTGGGACTCGATCCACTCGGCATGGCTGCCGGTGCGGAGGTAGAAGGTCCACAGCGCCTGGCACAGTCGCCAGGCGTCGGCATGCCGTCCGGTGGCGTGGGCGAGGTGGACGGCGGTGAGCAACGCCTCCCGCCGCCGGTCGAGTTCGCGTTCCGCGCGGGTGCCCTGCTCGGGGGTGGGCCGTACGCCGGCCGGGTAGGCGTGCGTCGGGTCGTAGCGCCAGCGGGAGGACAGCACCGCCTCGGCGGCCTCGGCCGTCTGCCGGAGGTAGCGGACGAACCAGCCCGTCACGGCCTCGCGTTCGGCGTCGGTGTCGTCCCGTTCGGCGCGGGCCGCCGCGTGGTCGTGGACGAGGGGGTGCAGGCGGTAGGTGTCCACGCCGTCCCGCTCCACGAGCCGCGCCGTGAGCAGTTCGTGCAGGCTGCGCCGGGCGACGGCCGGGTCCCGGTCCGGGGTCAGCGCGTGCACGGTGTCCAGGTGGACGTCGATGCGGGGCAGGGTGCCCAGGCGCCGGTACAGGCGGGCCGCGTCCGCGCCGAGGCGGTCGTGGGCGAGGTCGAGGGCGGCGGGCAGGTCGTGGGTGTCGTCCACGGTGAGCAGTTCCTGTCGGGTGGCCGGTCGGCGAGCCGGGCGGTGATGTCCTCCAGGATGCCGGGCACCGGTGTCTTCAGATGGCCGGCGACCAGGCGCAGGGCCAGCGGCAGACCGCCCACCTGCCGGACGATGGGCCGCAGCCGGTCGGGGGGCTCGGTGCTGCGGCTGACCCTGAGCAGGAGTTCGAGGGCGTGTTCGTCCTTCAGGGGGCTGATCTCGATCGGTTCGTAGTCCAGCAGGGTGTCCAGGCCGGCCGGCGCCTGCTGGCCGGTCATCAGGACGACGTGCTCGGCGGAGTCCGGGAGCAGGGGCCTGATCTGGGCGAGCCTGCTCACGTTCTCCAGCACGACGACGGCCGGCCGGGCCCGCAGCTGCTGCCGTACCAGGGCCGCCTTCGCGTCGAGGTCCGCGGGGCGGTCCTCGCGTGCCACGCGGAGCTGGGCGAGCCAGCGTTCCAGGATCGCCGCCGGGTCGGCGGGGCGTCCGCGGTCGTCCGGGGCGAGATCGGCCTGGAGGAGGTCGCCGGGCAGGTCGTCCCGGTGGGACTGGAGCCAGCGGCGCAGCGTGGTCCGCTTGCCCACGCCGGGCAGGCCGCACAGGAACATCGCGGTCGTCGCCCGCGCCTCGGTGCAGCGCGCCCAGTGGGCGTTCATCGCCTGGAGGACGGGGACGTTGTTGACGTAGTGCAGGATGCCGGTGAGCGCGACGGGCGCGGGGCTGCGCTCGATCGTCCCCGCGACCACGTCGCGCAACCGCTGCCCGTCCTCGGGATGGGCGGCCAGAAGATCCAGGAGCCGCTGGGCCCACTGCTCCTCGACGGCGTCGGCCGCGTCCTCGTCCCCGGTGCGCCGGGCGTCGAGCAACTCCCGCCGGGACCGCTCCAGTTCCTCCTCGGCCGCCGCCTCCGCCGCGGGCGCACCCCGCCCCAGCAGCACCGCGAAGCGTCTCCTGCCCCATCCCCACAGGTCCTGCAGAGCCAGGGTCACGAGACTGCTGGCACCCATGCCCGCCAGGGCCAAGAACTCCGCTTCCACAGCTCTCCCCCACGTTCCGTACGGTTCTCGCCCACCGTAGGGATCACCGGGACCGGCGCGCAGGCGATCCCACCGACGAGTGGCTGGATCCGGCCATGTCGGGTCCGTGCACCGGGACCCGGGTGGCAGGGAAGGCGCGTGTCCGGAACATGATCAAGGGCCCTGCCTCACTGATGTGAGACAGGGCCCTTTGACCTGCGACGTCGGAGCGATGCTCCCGTCGGGACGACAGGATTTGAACCTGCGACCCCTTGACCCCCAGTCAAGTGCGCTACCAAGCTGCGCCACGTCCCGGTGCCGTTTGACCTGGGGTTTCCCCGGCCGAACGCGCAGAGAAACAATACCGCACTCGGCTCGGTGGTCGCGCGCTCCTTTCCCTGTTGACCTCAAGTTTGGTTGAGGTTGCAAGATCGCCGGTATGACGATCGCAGCGGCACAGAGCCGCACGTACGGCTATGACGACCTGCCCCGCCTGATGGGGCTGATGACCGGCGACGAGAAGCACGGCCCGGCGGCCACCTCCACGCTCGATGTGCTGTGGGTGCTGTACGACCGGGTGCTCCGGGTCGCTCCGGAGCGGCGGGACGACCCGGACCGGGACCGGTTCCTGCTGAGCAAGGGGCACGGGCCCATGGCGTACTACGCCGTGCTCGCCGCGAAGGGGTTCGTGCCGGTGGACTGGCTGCCCGGGTTCGGGTCGTACGACTCCCCGCTCGGGCACCACCCGGACCGGGTGCTGGTGCCGGGGGCCGAGATCGGCAGCGGGTCCCTCGGACACGGGCTGCCGATCGCCGTGGGCACCGCGCTGGGCCTGCGGGCGCAGGGCCGGCCCGATCCCGCGGTGTGGGTGCTGATCGGGGACGCCGAGCTGGACGAGGGCAGCAACCACGAGGCGATCGCCTTCGCCGGGCCCGCCGGACTGGACCGGCTGCACACCGTCGTGATCGACAACGCCTCCGCCAGCCATGCGCTGCCCGGCGGGATCGCCGCCCGGTTCGAGGCCGCGGGCTGGTCCGCGGTGACCGTCGACGGGCGCGACCACGAGGCGCTGTACGCCGCGTTCACCGCGCCGCATCCGGGCCGGCCGCATGTGGTCGTGGCCCGCGTCGAGCCGAAGAACGCCTGACTTCCCGGAAAGGTTCTGACCGATGGACACCATGCGTGACCGTTTCGCCCCCGTCGTCTCCCGGCTGCTGGACGAGGACCCGCGGGTCGCGGTCGTCCTCGCCGAGATCGGTGTCGACGGCTTCCGGAACGCCATGAGCCGGCATCCCGACCGGGTGATCAACGTCGGCATCCGTGAGCAGTTGCTGGTCGGGGCGGCGGCGGGGCTTGCGCTCACCGGGCTGCGGCCGGTCGTGCACACCTTCGCCAGCTTCCTCGTGGAGCGGCCTTTCGAGCAGCTCAAGCTGGATCTGGGGCACCAGGACACGGGGGCGGTGCTGGTGAGCGCCGCCGCCTCCTTCGACTGGCCGGCCGGCGGCTTCACCCACATGGCTCCGGGGGACGTGGCCCTCCTCGACACGCTGGACGGCTGGACCGTGCACGTGCCCGGGCACCCGGACGAGGCCGAGACGCTGCTGCACCACGCGGTCGCCGCGGGTGACGACAAGGTGTACGTACGGCTCTCCGTGCAGTCGAACCGGCGGGGCCGGGTGATCGACGGGCGGCACTTCAGGACCGTCCGCGAGGGCCGCGCCGGTGTGGTCGTCGCCGTCGGCCCGACGCTGGACGCGGTCCTCGCCGCCACGGAGGGCCTGGACGTGACCGTGCTGTACGCGACGACCGTACGCCCCTTCGACGCGGCCGGGCTGCGCCGGGCGACGGAGGCGGCGGGCACGGACGTCGTCCTGGTCGAGCCGTATCTGGCGGGGACGTCCACGGCCGCGGTGAACGAGGCGCTGGCCGACACGCCGCACCGGGTGCTCGGCCTCGGCGTCGCCCGCCGCGAGCTGCGCCGCTACGGCACGATCGAGGAGCACGTCGCCGCCCACGGCCTGGACGCGGCCACCCTGCGGGAACGGATCGGCCACTTCCTCAGCGCGGGGCGGGTGACGGCAAGGCCCCGGTGAGCCCCCGGACTCGGTGAGCAGCGGTCAGGCCCCGGACGGCAGCCCCAACTCGGGGTGGGCGTCCAGGAGTCGGGGCGGGGCGGCCTGGCGCCAGGAGTCGGCCAGGATGTCCCGCAGCTCCTCCTCGTCGTCCAGTGCGGCGAGTCTCGCTCTCACCCAGGCGAACTGCGCCTCGTGGTCGGCGATCCAGAACTTCTCCGGCTCGGCCAGCACCAGTTCGTCGCGCTCCTCCTTGGGACAGCGCACGGCGATGGACGTCTCGTCCTCGGGCAGCGTGGCGAACATCTTCCCGGCGACCCGGAACGTGGGCATGCTCCAGGCGATCTTCTCCGTGGTGTCCGGCAGGGACAGGGCGATTCGGCGTACGTCTTCTGCATCCGGCATGCCACGCAAGGTAGCTCCTGCCACTGACAGTCACCCTCGGAGCCGCTTGTAGTACAGCGTCGTCGGCCGCAGCTCGCCCGTGGGAGCGGCCGCGTAGTCGGGGATGGTGCCGGCGACGGTCCAGCCGGCCGAGCGGTACAGGTGCTCGGCGGGGCTGCCGGTCTCGGTGTCCAGGTGCAGCAGGGTGCGGCCGGCGGCAGCGGCGGCCTGTTCGGCGGTGGTGAGGAGGCGGCGGCCGAGGCCCTGTCCGCGCGCCGAGCGGTGCACCATCAGCTTGACCAGCTCGGCGCGGTGTCCGCTGTTCGGCTTGTCGGGGAAGGCCAGGCCGACGGTGCCGGTGACCCGGTCCGTCAGGTCCAGGGCCGCCCAGACGGCGAGTTCACCGGCGGCCGCGGCCTCTGCCCGCTCACGCCACCAGGCGACCGCCTCCGTGTGCCCGAGCGGTGCGAGGAAGCCGACGGAGGCCCCCGCGGCCACGGTGTCGGTGAGCAGCTCCGCCAGGTCGTCGGCCCGCTCGCGCACGTGGGTGCCGGTCCAGCGCTCCACCCTCATGGCCGTACCACCGCCAGCACGTAGCGCGCCTCGTCCGGGCCGGGGCAGCGGAAGCGGGTCGCGCCGGTGACCCGCATCCGCAGGCAGTCGCCCGCGTCGAGCCGGTGGGTCTGTTCGCCGACGGTCACCTCCAGGGCTCCCGCCAGCAGCCACAGGTGCTGTTCCAGGCCGGGCACGGGCGGGCGGTCGTAGGCGATGTCCGCGCCCGGGGTGAGCCGGCCCTCGACCAGTTCGCCGCGCAGTGCGGTGTGCGGCGGGGACACGGAGCGGCGGACGAAGCCGGAGGCGCGGTCCTCCCACACCTGCTGCTCGGCGGCCCGGACCAGGGGGGCCGGCGCCGCCTCCACCTCGCTCAGCAGCTGGGACATGGTGCGGCCGTACACGTGGCAGAGCCGGTTCAGCAGGGCGGCGGTGGGGCTGGTCTCCGCGCGTTCGGCGCGGGACAGGGTGGACCGGCTGACCCCGCTGCGCTCCGCCAACTCGCCCAGGGACCAGCCGTGCTGGGCACGCAGTTCGGCCAGCCGGGCGCCGATCAGGAGATCGACGGAGTCCTCGCTTCTCATATCCGGGACGCTATCCCGCATATGAGACGGCACTGTTACGGAAGCCTCACGCCTGCGCCGCCTCGCCGAGCGCCTGAAGCACCGGCCGGATCAGCGGGTGGCCCTCGGCGCCGCGGCGGACGGCGGCGAAGACCCGGCGGGTCGGCGCGACGCCGTCGACGGGCCGGACGACCACACCGGTCAGGTCCATGCCGCGCAGCGCGGAGCGCGGGACGAGCGCCACCCCGGCGTCGGCCGAGGCGAGGGCGACGACGGCGCGGAAGTCGTCGGAGGAGTGTTCGAGGCGGGGCTGGAAGCCGGCGCTCTCGCAGGCGAGCACCACCACGTCGTGGCAGGGGTTTCCGGGATAAGGGCCGATCCAGGGGTCCTTGGCCAGTTCGGCGAGGGGCACCTCGGGGGCGTCCGCCAGGCGGTGGCCCAGCGGGACGACGGCGTCGAACGGCTCCGCGTAGAGCGGTACGTGGGTCAGGCGGGGGTCGTCGGCCGGCGGGGCGCCACGGTACTCGACGGCGACGGCGACATCGACCTGCCGGTCCAGCACCATGGGCAGGCTCGCGTCGCCCTCCGCGTCCTGGACCCGGATCCTTATGCCGGGCGCGGAGCCGGCGAGCCGGGCCACGGCGGGGGCGACGACCTGGGCGATGCCGGTCGCGAAGGCGGCCACGGTGACCGTGCCCGCCTCGCCCGAGCCGTAGGCGGCCAGTTCGGCCTCGGCGCGCTCCAGCTGGGCGAGGACCGCGTTGGTGTGGCTGAGCAGGATCTCGCCGGCCGGGGTGAGCCGTACCCCTTTGGCGCCGCGCTCGACCAGGCGGTGGCCGGTCTCCTGCTCCAGCGCGGTCAGCTGCTGGGAGACGGCGGAGGGGGTGAGGTAGAGCGCGGCGGCCGCCGCGGTGACCGTGCGGTGGTCGGCCACCGCACGGAGGATGTGGAGCCGCCGCGCCTCGATCATGCCCCCATTATCCCAGGGCGTCCGCCCTGGTCAGGCCGCCAGCTCGGCGCGCGCCGCGATGAACGCGTCGACGGCGCGGTTGACGTCGTCCGTGGAGTGCGCGGCGGACAGCTGCACGCGGATGCGGGCCTGGCCCTGCGGGACGACCGGGTAGGAGAAGCCGATCACGTAGACCCCGCGCTCCAGCAGCAGTTCGGCCATGCGGGCCGCCTCGGCCGCGTCGCCGATCATGACGGGGGCGATGGCGTGGTCGCCGGGGAGGACGTCGAAGCCCGCCTCGGTCATCCGGCTGCGGAACAGCTTGGTGTTCTCGGCGAGCCGGACCCGCAGGTCGTCGGCGGACTCCAGCAGGTCGAGGACCTTCAGGGAGGCGGCGGCGATCACCGGGGCGAGGGTGTTGGAGAACAGGTAGGGGCGGGAGCGCTGGCGCAGCAGGGCGACGATCTCGGCGCGGGCGGCGACGTAACCGCCGGAGGCGCCGCCGAGGGCCTTGCCGAGGGTGCCGGTGATGATGTCGACCCGGTCCATGACGCCGTGCAGCTCGGGCGTGCCCCGGCCGGTCGGGCCGACGAAGCCGACGGCGTGCGAGTCGTCGACCATGACCATCGCGTCGTAGCGGTCGGCGAGGTCGCAGATCTCGGCGAGCGGCGCGACATAGCCGTCCATGGAGAAGACGCCGTCGGTGACGATCAGCCGGCGCCGCGCGTCGGACGCCTCCTTCAGCTTCGCCTCCAGGTCCGCGAGGTCGCGGTTGGCGTAGCGGAAGCGGCGGGCCTTGGACAGCCGGATGCCGTCGATGATGGAGGCGTGGTTGAGGGCGTCGGAGATCACCGCGTCCTCCTCGCCGAGCAGGGTCTCGAAGACACCGCCGTTGGCGTCGAAGCAGGAGGAGTACAGGATGGTGTCCTCCTGGCCGAGGAAGGCGGACAGGCGCTGCTCCAGCTCCTTGTGCACCTCCTGGGTGCCGCAGATGAAGCGGACGGAGGCCATGCCGTAGCCCCAGCGGTCCAGGGCCTGGTGGGCGGCGGCGATCACCTCGGGGTGGTCGGCGAGGCCCAGGTAGTTGTTGGCGCAGAAGTTGAGGACCTCGCCGGGACGGCCGCCGGCGGTGACGTTCACGGTCGCGGACTGCGGGGTGTCGATGACCCGCTCGGGCTTGTGCAGGCCGGCGGCGCGGATCTCGTCCAGGGTGGCGCGCAGGTCGTCACGGACGGTGTCGAACATCGAAGAAGCTCCTAGAGTGCTTGCGCGGAAGGGGAGGTACGTCTCTTAGGCGGGAGGTACGTCTCTTACGCGGTCCAGTCGAGGATGACCTTGCCGCCCTTGCCGCTCGCCGCGTCGGCGAACGCCGCCTCGAAGTCGCGGTAGCCGTAGCGGCCGGTGATCACGGGGGCGAGGTCCAGGCCGCCCTCCAGCAGCACCGACATCGCGTACCAGGTCTCGAACATCTCGCGGCCGTAGATGCCCTTGATGGTGATCATCGAGGTGACGATCCGGGCCCAGTCGACCGGGAACTCCTCGGCGGGCAGGCCGAGCATGGCGATCCGGCCGCCGTGCGTCATGTTGGCGATCATGTCCCGCATGGCCTCGGGGCGGCCGGACATCTCCAGGCCGATGTCGAAGCCCTCGCGCAGGCCCAGTTCGCGCTGTCCGTCGGCGATGGTGGACTCGGCGACGTTCAGGGCGAGGCTCACCCCTATCTTGCGGGCGATCTCCAGGCGCTCCTCGCTGACGTCGGTGACGACGACGTTGCGGGCGCCGGCGTGCCGGGCCACGGCGGCGGCCATCAGGCCGATCGGGCCCGCACCGGTGATCAGCACGTCCTCGCCGACCAGCGGGAAGGAGAGCGCGGTGTGCACGGCGTTGCCGAACGGGTCGAAGATCGCGGCGACGTCGAGGTCGACGGGGACGCGGTGCACCCAGACGTTGGACGCGGGCAGGGCGACGTACTCGGCGAACGCGCCGTCGCGGCCGACACCGAGGCCGACGGTGGCCCGGCACAGGTGGCGGCGGCCGGCCAGGCAGTTGCGGCACTTGCCGCACACCAGGTGGCCCTCGCCGCTGACCCGGTCGCCGATGCGGATGTCGGTCACGTCCCGCCCGGTCTCGACCACCTGTCCGACGAACTCGTGGCCCACCACGAGAGGCGTGCGGATGGTCTGCCGGGCCCAGCCGTCCCAGGCCCGGATGTGCAGATCGGTGCCGCAGATACCGGTCCGCATGACCTTGATCAGGACGTCACCGGGGCCGATGGCGGGCTCCGGGACGTCCGTCAGCCAGAGTCCCGGCTCCGCCTTCTGCTTGACCAGCGCCTTCAACGCTACGGCTCCTGTGGGTGAGGCCCGGCCCGCGGGCAGACGTGAGAAGCCCGCACCGGGTCAGAGGGGTGGAATCACCCTGCAATCTGCCGTATGCGCGGGCCGGGGTCCATCGAGCTTTTCTTAACCGGCGCCTCAGCTTTCCTACACACCCTCCTCGCGTGTCAGAGTGGCAGGCCGTCCGCCGCGCTGCGTTCCAGGCGTACGACGAGATCGGCGGCGAGCGCCTTGATGGTCTCCAGGCCCGGCCTGCCCCAGGCGCGGGGCGCTGTGTCGGCGGCACACACGGTGCCCAGCGCCATGCCGGAGCTGTCGATGAGCGGGGCGCCGAGGTAGGAGCGGATGCCGTACTCGTCCACGACCGGGTTGCCCGCGAACCGGGGATAGTCGCGGACGTCCTCCAGGACGAGCGCCTTATGGCGGACCACCACATGGGGGCAGAAGCCATGGTCGCGCGGCAGCACCCGGCCGATCTCGGCCCTGCTGCCGTCGTCCCGTACGACCGGGGCGATGGCGGGAGCGCTCAGGCCCGCGAAGAACTGGTGCTCCTCGCCGATGAAGTTGACCATGGCGTAGAGCGCGCCGGTGAGCTGGGCGAGGTGGGCGGCGAAGGCGTCGAGCACGGGGTCGGGCCGGTCGGCGAGGCCGAGTCGGCGCAGCCGGTGGACGCGGGCGGGGGCCTCCTTGTCCTCGGGGGTGAGGAGCAGACCCCGGACCGGCCGGGGCGGCTCGTAGCTCATGGCCGGGCTCCGTCGCTGTGGGCGTTCCTCATATAGCGGCTCCGTGGGCGGTAGTACGGGATCACATGTGGGCGCCGTGGCTGGGCGCGGTCGCCGGGACGTGGGCGAGGAGGTGGCGCACGAGGACGAGCAGGGTCTGGACGCCGGAGCTGGAGATCCGGGCGTCGCAGCGCACCACCGGGATCTCCGGGTCGAGGTCGATGGCGGCCCGCACCTCGTCGGGGTCGTAGCGGTGGGCGCTGTCGAACTCGTTGATGGCGACGATGAAGGCGAGTCCGCGCTCCTCGAAGAAGTCCACGGCGGCGAAGCAGTCCTGAAGGCGCCGGGTGTCGGCGAGGATCACCGCCCCGAGCGCGCCCTCGGACAGCTCGTCCCACATGAACCAGAACCGCTCCTGCCCGGGTGTGCCGAACAGGTACAGCACATGCTCCCGGTCGAGGGTGATCCGGCCGAAGTCCATGGCGACCGTGGTCTCCATCTTGTTCTCGACGCCGTCGAGACTGTCCGTGCCGACACTGACCGTGGTGAGCAGCTCCTCCGTGCTGAGCGGCGCGATCTCGCTGACCGCGCCCACGAAGGTGGTCTTGCCGACCCCGAACCCGCCCGCGACCAGGATCTTGAGCGCGGTCGGGAACGGGTCAGAGCTGTCGTCGTAGTCCATCGAGCACTGCCTCCAGCAGAGACCGGTCAGTGGGAGTGTGGTGGTACACGGGCGGCTTGGTGGTCAGCGCACCGCAGTCGACCAGGTCCGAGAGCAGCACCTTGGTGACCACGGCGGGCAGTTTCAGCTGGGCGGCGACCTCGGCGACCGAGACGGGCGCGCGGCACAGGTCCAGTGCCTGGGCGTGCTCGGGGCCGAGGTAGCCGAGCGGGGTGACGCCGGTGGCCATCACCTGCGACATCAGGTCGAGGGCGATGCTGGGCTTGGTCCGGCCGTTGCTGACCGCGAACGGCCGCACCAGCCGCCCGGCCGCGTCGTCCAGCCAGGGCCCGTCGCCGGCTGCGGCCACGCTCAAGGCCTCGTCGCCGTGGATTCGACGGCGTGCTGCCGGGGCGCGGTCACCAGGTAGGGGCGGACGCTCTTGACCAGCATCGCCATCTCGTAGCCGAGCACGGCCGCGTCGGCCTCGCGGCCGGCCAGCACGGCGAGGCAGGTGCCGGAGCCGGCGGTGGTGACGAAGAGCAGGGTCGCGTCGAGTTCGACGACCAGCTGGCGGACGTCGCCGCCGTCACCGAACCGGGCGCCCGCGCTGCGGCCGAGGGAGTACAGGCCGGAGGCCAGGGCCGCCATGTGGTCGGCGCTGTCGGTGTCCAGGCCGTGGACGGACTTCACCAGTCCGTCGCACGACAGGAGCACCGCGCTGGTGGTGTGCGGTACGCGCTGCACGAGGCCGCTCAGCAGCCAGTCGAGGTCGGTCGCGTGGACGGTCGGCGCATCGCTCGCCATGGTGGATCGACTCCTTGGGGGTACGAAGATCTGCGCGGGAGCGCTGGGGGTGGGGGTGGGGGTGTAGCTACGGCGTACGGGTGCGGGGGCGGTCATCCGGCCGGGGCGCTCCCCTCGGACCGGCCGGTGCCGTGGACGCCGTCGGGCGCGGGCGCGGAGGCGTGCGTCTGGGGTATGGGGGCGGGGGACATGTCTTCGTGAGACGTGTCTGGGCGGGACATGTCTGCCTGGGACATGTCTTCGCGGGACATGTCTGTACGGGACATGTGGGCCGAGGCCATGTGGGCCGGGTCCATGTGGTCGGGTCCCGTGTGGTACGCGCCCTGGTGTGGGGGGCCAACAGGTTCCGGGCCGCCGCCGTGTTCGGGGCGTGCGCGTGTCGGCTCGGTGGGGTCGGGGGCGGCGGCCGGGAGGTGGGCGCCGTACCCCGAGGTGTCGTACGCCGACGAAGTCCCGTACTCCGGGGTCTGGTGCTCGGACTCCAGGGACTGCTGGGCCTCGGCGAGGCCGATGCCGCGCTGGAAGGCGGCCATCAGACCGGGGTCGTGGCCGGCGACGGTGCCGGCGTCCTGGCGGGGTGCGGGGCCGCCGCGCAACTGGGGGACGATGTGCTCCTGGGCGCGCCGGCGGGGCAGTTGGGGCTTGTCCATGGTGCCGCGGACCGTGCCGACGCGCGGCGTGGGCAGGACACCCGAGTGCGCCTCCACCACCGCCCGGTCCTCGGCGCTGATGCCGGGCACGGCGTCGGCGGGGGTGGGCCGCGCCTCCTGGGCGCCGCGCACGGGCAGCGGGGCGGGGGCGGTTCCGTGCCGTCCGCGCGCACCGCTCTCGGTCCCACGCCGCCCGGATCCGCGCTGGGCGTGCCGCCGTCGCCCGGCGCCCGGACCGGCCTCGGAGCCGTCCCCGGTCTCGGCCTCGC
This sequence comes from Streptomyces sp. NPDC028928, assembly GCF_055564915.1. Classification (NCBI taxonomy): domain Bacteria; kingdom Bacillati; phylum Actinomycetota; class Actinomycetes; order Kitasatosporales; family Streptomycetaceae; genus Streptomyces; species Streptomyces sp. NPDC028928. Next base: position 16,625 of record NZ_JBVHVI010000028.1, on the reverse strand, counting down.
CCCCGGCGGCACCCCCGGTTCCGCCGACGCCCTCGGTCCCGGCGGCACCCCCGGCTCCGGGCGCACCCCCGCCCTCCACTGCCTGCACCGCCTGCACCGCCTGCACCGCCTGCGCGGGCGGTGGCACAGCGGTCCCGGCGGTCCCCGCGGCCGTACCTGGCATGCCCGGCGCGTTGCCCAACAGCACCTGGGGGACGACGAGTACGGCCTGCACTCCGCCGTAGATGTTGGTCTGCAGCCGCACATGGATGCTGTGCCGGCGGGCGAGCTGGGACACGACGTAGAGCCCGATGCGGCCGTCGGCCAGCAGGCTGGCGACATTGACCTGGTCGGGGTCGGCGAGCAGGGCGTTCATCCGGTCCTGCTCGGCGACGGGCATGCCCAGCCCGCGGTCCTCGACCTCCACGGCGAGCCCGGAGGTGACGAGGTTGGCGCGGAGCAGCACCTGGGTGTGCGGGGCGGAGAACACGGTGGCGTTCTCGATGAGTTCGGCGAGCAGGTGAATGACGTCGGCGACGGCGTGGCCGCGCAGTTCGCCGTCGATGGGAGGGACGAGCTTGACCCGGGAGTACTGCTCGACCTCGGCGATGGCGGAGCGCAGCACCTCGGTCATGCTGACCGGGTTGCTCCACTGCCGGCGGGAGACGGCGCCGCCGAGCACGGCGAGGTTCTCGGCGTGCCGCCGGATGCGGGTGGCCAGGTGGTCCACGTGGAAGAGGCCCTTGAGCAGGTCGGGGTCCTCGATCTCGTTCTCCAGGTCGTCGAGGATCGAGATCTCCCGGTGCACGAGCGACTGGAGCCGGCGCGCGAGGTTGACGAACACCTCCAGCTTCTGTTCGCTGCCGGTCTGGCTGGAGAGCTGGGCGGCCCGTACGACGGCGGTGACGGCGCCGTCGTACGCGCGGGCCAGGTCGGCGGCGAGCAGCTCGAAGTCGTCGGCGTCCGCGGGCGGCCGGCGGCGCGGGCCGCGCTGCGGCGGGGCCTCGCCCTGGCGCAGCGCGTCGACCAGGGCGTGCAGGTCGGCCTCGCCGCGTGCGGCGGTGCGGCGGAGCGCGTCGACGCGGTCGGCGACGGAGCGGGCGGCGCGGTCGGCGGCCACGGCGGCGATCAGGATGCCGGCGACGGTCACGGTGACCGCTCCGGCGAGCACGGCCCACAGCACGGGACCGGTGCGTGCGCCGCTGGAGCGGATGCTGAAGATCACCGCGGCGGTTGCGCTGAGCGCGACCGCGAGGGGCGGCAGCACCGCGAGCCGCATGAGCTGGGGCCGTATATGGGTTTCGGGCAGTGCGGGAGCGGGTCGCGCGACCGGCCGCCCGTGCCGGCCGCCCTCGCGGCGGTCGGCGCGGGCGGCCGGTGCTCGGAGGTGAGACATCTGCGTCCTCGTACTGGTCCGTCGGGCCTGTGTCGTCTGTGGTGCGCGCTGCGGGCATGCGTGGCTGCGGGCGCGCGTCATCGCGGCGTCGGCCGGCGGGACCGGGGTCCGGCCGCGCGTCGCCCGACGGACACTCACAGTAGTTGCCTGAGCATCATGTGCGGTGGGCAGTTGACAAAGTCTCCCGAGCAGCGTCCCGCTCTGGTATGAGGCCTCGTACGAAAGTCCGATGACCACTGCTCAGTGTGCGATCAGATCCGAGGTAGGACCGATCTCACCTGCTCAGAAGCAGTCGCGAACGGAACGGCGAACCGATCGCCCCGCATCCCCGGACGCCCCACTCCCCCGCCGGCGACTCCTTCCCCCCGCGCCGCCGGAGCGGCTCCACACCCCTCCGCCCCGCCCCGCCGCAGTCCCGATTGTCACGGAGCGTGCTTGCTTTGGCCTTGACCCGGGCGGGGGCCGAGCGGACACTGGTGTACGAGGTACGCGTGCTCCGTAGGTGTACTGCGGACGCCGCCCGGCACAGAGGGGAGGCCCCATGGCCTTCCGCGCGCTGCACGAACCGGGCCCGGTGCGGATGCGTTTCTGGGTGGAAGCCGGACTGGGCAGCTTGTCCGGACTGCTCTTCCTCGCGACGCTGATCCGGCCCGACTGGATCGAACTCGTCTTCGGCGTCGATCCGGACGCCGGGAGCGGGGCGGTGGAATGGCTCATCGTCGTCGTCACCGCACTGCTCACCGCGCTGTGTGTCCTCGGCGCGCGCCTCGAATGGCGCCGCGCCCACCCGGCTGCCGCGCACTCCCCGCGTTAGCGGCACCGGGCTGAGGCGAGAGGGAGGACCCCGTCGAAGAGGGAGGACCCGATGCCTGAAGACCTCAGCGAACTCGTCCGGAAGACCCCCCTGTCCTTCCTCGGCACGGTCGTACGGCTCTGCGACTCACGCGTGGCGAGCGTCCCGGCCGACGACCGCACCGCCGTGATCCGGGTCTCCGAGGTGCTGCACGCACCCGACGCGCTGAAGCGGCTCGCGGGCAGCGAGGTCACCGTGCAGCTGTCGGACGAGTTCGACCGGCCGGCCGTCGGCGACACGGCGGCGTTCTTCACCGACGGGGCGGTCTACGGCGAGGGCCTCGCCGTCAGGGAGGTGGGCCGGCTGCCCGCCGACGCCGTGCAGGCGCATGTGTCCCGTTGGACCAGGACCGCCGACGCCATGCCGTTCACGGCGGTCGAACGCGACCTGCGGGACGAGGCCATGGTCGCGCACGCCGACGAGGCGGACGCGGTCGTGGTCGGCGTCGTCGTAGGTCTGCGTCAGGCGGACAGCGGGGCCGCGCCGGGCGAACGGGTCTCGGAGCACGCCCCCGACTGGTGGCTGGCGGAAATCGACGTGGGACACGTGGAGCAAGGAGACATACCTCCGGGCCGGCTCATGGTGCTGTATCCCAACAGCCGGGACTTCCGCTGGTACGACGCCCCGAAGCCACAGGCCTCGCAGCAGGGCATGTGGCTCCTGCACGCCACCGAGGGCGCACTGGCCGCATGGGCGCCCTTCCAGATCCTCCACCCGGACGACTACCAGCCGGCGCAGAGGCTCGACACACTGCGGGCAGCACGGAGGTGACCGGGCATGCCCATGCTCACAGTCGTCAACATCACCCCCGTCGCACTGAGCGGGGACCGCACCCAGGACGCCGAACCCAGCCTCGCCGTCAACCCGCAGAACCCGCAGGAGATCGTGGCGACCGCGTTCACCCCCGACCCGATGGGAGGATCGCTCGCCCCGGTCTACGTGTCGACCGACGGCGGGATCACCTGGGTGATGCGCAGCATCGTGCCGGGCGGGACCGCGGAGCTGGGCACCGGCGACATCTCGGTCGGCTTCGCGTCCGAGGGAGGCGCCCTGTACGCGGGCATCCTCAACGCCGAGGCCTCCCTGCAGGACATCCTCCGCATGCAGATCCTGCGCTCGCCGGACATCGCCTCGGCGGCGCCCATGGAGCTGCTGGTCAGCCGGGACCGGGTCGACCAGCCGTGGGTCGAGACCGGCACCGTCCGGGTGAACGGCGGCGCGCAGGACCGCGTGTACGTCTCCAGCAACGACCTGGGGGTGCGCCCGAGGTCCGCCGCCGTGGACGTCTCCGGCGACACCGGTACGTCCGCGGCACCCGCCGGCTTCCGCCGCAACACCGTCGAACAGCGCACCCCCGCCGGCCAGGACGGGCCGCCGGTGCGCACCGCGCTGCACCCGGACGGCACGGTGTACGCGGCCTTCGAGAGCTGGACGGACGCGGCCCCCGGCGGGGGCGACATCGTGAACGTCACGTTCGACGTCGTCGTCACCCGCGACGACGACGCGGGCGTCGGCGCCGACGCCTTCCAGGACCTCAAGGACGCCGACGACTCGGTCATCGGCCAGCGCGTGGTGACGAGGCGGTCCGAGCGGTTCAACGCGTTCATGGGTCAGGAGCGCCTCGGCGGCGATCTGTCGATCGCGGTGGACCCCACGGACTCGGCCAGTGTCTGGGTGGCCTGGTGCGACCGGGTCGGCAGCCAGATGGGCTGCACCCTGCACGTGCGCCACTCGACCGACCGCGGGCAGACCTGGTCGTCGGACGTCCGGACCGTCACCGACGCCAAGAACCCGGCGCTGGCCGTCAGCACCGACTCCCTGCTCGGGCTCGCCTGCCAGCAGTTCAAGCAGCGGCAGTGGGTGACCGCGCTGGAACTGACGGCCGACGACTGGCAGTCCGCGCCGGAACGGCACGTGCTCCATCAGGCGCCGGCCGGCGTGCCCGCCGCACAGTTCCTGCCGTACCTGGGCGACTACATCCGGCTGCTCACCGTGGGCCGGGACTTCTACGGGGTGTTCTGCGGCAACAACACCCCCGACCTGGCCAACTTCCCGGAGGGTGTGACCTATCAGCGCCACGCCGACTTCGTGCACCACCAGTTGCTCGACCTGGACAGCCTGGCGCGGGTGCCGACGTCCATCGATCCGTTCTTCTTCCACCGGGCCGCGTAGACCACCGGGCCGCACGGTCCGTTCCGCGGAGCGAGGCGCCCGCCGGGGCGGGCGCCTCGCTCCATTCCCTCTTGCGTGCCGTGTCGTAGTCCGTGCCGTGCCGCAGTCAGGTGAGCGCCGTGAGACAGAGCCGGAGGAGCCCGGCGTCGACGTCCAGGACGATCCGCTCCATCTCGGCCCACGGCGGGTGGAATCCGCCCCCGTCGTCGCCCCACTCGACGGTGAAGCCGAGGATCTTGCGCTTCCGCTCGTCCGCGATGTGCCGCGAGTACGCGTAGTCGTCGCTGGTGCCGCAGGTGGGGTACAGGTGGTAGCCGGACATCGGACGGTAGGTGCGGCCGCGCACACCGTGCAGTGCGGCGCAGAACTGTTCGGCGAGCACCGCCGAGTCGTCGGCGTCGGCCTTCGGGAGGTACTCCGCGTAGCCGTCCGCGCCGCGGCCGCGCTGGTGGTCGTAGGCGGGGTTGAGGAAGTTCTGGGACGGCTCGCCGGACTGGTTCTCGTCGTCTCCCCAGACGGTCAGCATGTCCTCGGAGTAGCTGTGCACGTCCACGAACCAGCGGGTGCGCGGGTACGTGTCCAGCAGCCAGCGGACGTTGCGGGTCTCGGGCTCGGAGAAGGGCCGGGGGCCCTGGTACACCAGATCGCCCGGATCGGACGAGACGCGAGGTGCGGCGGCCGGGTCGAAGGCGGTCTCGAAGTCGAACAGGAAGTCGTAGTTGCGGTTGATGTCGACGCCGATGCGGTGCGGGTCGCCGCCGGACTGTGCCGGGTTGCGGTTCTTGCGCCACATCGGCTCGACGGTCTGGCTGTAGTGCCGGCCGTCGGGGTTGACCAGCGGGAAGACGACGAGGTCCAGTTCGCGCAGGATCCTGCGCACCTCGTCGGCGGTGAAGCGGGTGCCGCCGTAGGCGAGGCCGGTACCGGCGTCGTACGCCTCCAGCAGGTCGGCGGCGAGGCCGACCAGGATCTCGCAGCTGCCCCACTCCCGGGCGTGCACACCGCCGATCAGCACGGCGCAGTCGTTGGTCCCGGCCGGGACGCCGCCGATCCGCAGGGCGTGGCAGGCGCGGCGTTCGACCGAGGGCTCGGGCAGGTCGATCAGGTCGCAGGTGCCCGGGAAGGCGGTGGCCAGGCTGGTCACGGCGGACTCGACCTCGGTGATGTTCAGGTACGGCATGGTGTCCTCCCGACGCCCTAGACCTTGTCGGCCGGCCCGTGGGGCACTGCGTCGGCGGGGGCGAAGCGGTCCCCGTGGCCGACCTCGGCCTGGCGCTCCCGGCCCGCGGCCGTGACGTCCTCGACCGGGGTGACCGACACACCCTCGCGTTCGAGGGCTCCGGCCTGCTCGGGGGAGACGTAGGCCTCGATGGTGCAGCTGCCGTCGTCGGCACGGCGGGCGAGCCCGCCGACGTCGGGGCGGGTGTCCCGCAGGAGCGCGCGCAGGGTTTCGACGTCCCGGGCGGTGACACGCACACGCAGGGCGGGCTGAGGGGCGCTGGACATGACGGCTTCTTCCGCAAGGTGCCAGGGAGAGAAACACGGCCGTGGGAGATTTACAGCTTTCTACGACTGTATGCCCGATGTGTACGTCGTACTCTCAGGGTGCTCCGCGGCCGTAGAAGGCGTCAAGGGGAGCCTCCGGCATGCGGCTGAGGAGGCTGTCGAGACCGTCCGTCAGCTCGCGTTCGTCGTCGTACTCGGCGAAGTGCGGGACGAGGGCGCGCAGCCGTGGATAGTCGGCGGCGGACAGCCGGTGCAGGCCGAGTCGCAGCACGGGGTCGGGCTCCTCGGGGTTGTCGACGACCTGGCGCTTGTCCACGAGCAGACAGCCGAGGGTCCAGGAGACGAAGGTGCGGTAGATCGTCAGCGCGGTGCGGTCGTCGAACCCGGCGCGGGCCAGCACGGCGAACACGTGCTCGGTGAGCTGGAGCCAGGGCTCGGGCCGCCGGGCCACGGGCACGTTGAGCGGGCGGGCGGCGACCACGGGGAGCACCTCGGGGTGGGCGTGCACGACGCAGGCGAACGCCCGCGCCACGCGCCGCAGTTCGGTGCGCCAGGCCGGTTCGGCGGCGGAGGGCGTGTCGGTGCGGGTCCGCTCGACCGAGGTCCGCAGCTGTTCGTTGACCTCGGCGAAGAAGGCCTCCACCAGGCCGTCGAGCAGCCCTTCCTTGCCGTCGGTGTACCGGTAGAGAGCCATCGGCTCCACACCCAGGTCCGCCGCGAGGCGGCGCATGGTCAGGGCCGCGAGGCCCTCTCGGTCCACGAGGGCGACGGCCGCGGCGAGCACCGCGGGGCGGCTCAGCCGCCGTCGCCTCTCCGGTTTGCTGCGCTCTGCCATGACCGCACTCCGCGTACACCGTACATTTCATTAACAATCGTACGTTTTATCTGCGGAAACGGACCGCCGGCTCAGTGCGCGTGGTCCCCGGTGCCGCGCGCGGGCGGCTCCGCGACGAAAGCCCCGACCGAGCGCCAGGTGCGGCGGACCTCCCCGGACACGCCACGCCACCAGGCCTCGGCCGGCAGCTTGCCGGCGGGCTCGAAGGGCTCGCCCGGCCGGGGCAGGGCCACCGCCTGACCGGCCTCCTCGGCGGCCTCCTTGCTCCACTCCCCCGGCTCGGCCCACGGGTGCGGGGCGAGGTTGAAGGTGCCCCAGTGGATGGGCAGCAGCACGCCGTGCGGCGCTCCGCCCTGCAGGTCGAGGTGGGCGCGCAGGCCCTCCTCGGGGGTCATGTGGATGTCGGGCCAGAACTCGCTGTACGCGCCGATCTGGATCATCGTCGCGTCGAACGGGCCGTGCGCGGCACCGATGTCCGTGAAGCCGTCGAAGTAACCGGTGTCGCCGCTGTGGAAGATGCGGTGTTCGTCGCCGGCGACGACCCAGGACGCCCAGAGCGTGTGCTGGGTGTTGCGCAGCCCGCGGCCGCAGAAATGGCGGGCCGGGGTGGCGGTGAGGGTGAGCCCGCCGACCCGGGTGGACTCGTGCCAGTCGAGTTCGCGCAGCCGGTCCGGGGAGACGCCCCAGTGCTCCAGATGGGCGCCGACGCCGAGCGGCACGGCGAACAGGGTGTCCGTGCCGGCCAGCGCCTTGATGGTGGGCAGGTCGAGGTGGTCGTAGTGGTCGTGCGAGATGACGACGACGTCGACGGGACCGAGCGCGGCCAGCGGCAGCGGCACCGGGTGCAGCCGCTTGGGCCCGGCGAACGGGAACGGGGAGCAGCGCTCGCCCCAGACCGGGTCGAACAGGACGCGGTGACCGTCGATCTCGGCGAGCACGCTGGAGTGCCCCGTCCAGGTCAGCCGCAGTCCCGTCGCGGGCGGCTTGGCCAGGTCGGCGAAGGTCGTGGGGTGGACCGGGACGGTTCCCCTGGGGGCGCGCAGCGGCCGGGTTTCCTTGTCCAGGAAGACCTTGGCGAGGTCCAGCGTGGAGCCGGACGGCCGGGTGCGGGCGGGGCCACCGGGGTTCTGGAAGACGCCGTCCTTGAAGTGCGGGGAGCGGCGGATGCGTGCCAGGCGCTCACCGCCCGGGTCCGCGCCGAAGGCTTCAGGCCGCAGCGCGCGGAGTCCGGTGCTCGGAGAACGCAGACCGGTCACGGTACCTCCCGGTGGAGTGGGTGAGGCCCTCCATTATGGTCGGCCCCTCCGACAGCCCGGCGCCCCGGGCACCCCGGACGGGCGTCCGGCTCACGCTGCTGAACAGTGGTTCAGCCCGGTGACGCGGCCCCCGCCGGCCCCGCGGACCGGCCCGCGACCGAGTGGTCGCCCACCCGGGAGATCCCCTGACCGCCCCGTCGGGCGGGGTGGTCAACTCCGGTACGCGCGCGTGGTGGTGGCCCCGTGCGCGGCTGCGCACGCTCTGGTCGGCGACCGACTGCCGGTGATCGCGGAACGCTTCGGTCGGTATCGATGACCGATCGCTTCCGACCGATGCCGCTCGCATGCGATCGACTACGACTAGGGTGAGCGCGTGGCAAGAGTGCGGTTGAGCGTGGCGGAGCGGCGGGAGGAGCTGCTGCGGGCAGCGATCGAGCAGATCGAGGCGCGGGGTGTGGCGGCGGTGCGGATCGCCGACGTGGCCGCGGCGCTCGGGGTGAGCAACGCGCTGGTGCTGTACCACTTCTCCACCAAGGAGAGGCTGGTCGCCGCCGCGTTCGCCTACGCGGCCGAGGACGACCTCGCCCATCTGCGCAAGGTGGTGGGCCGGCGGACCACCGCGCTGCGCCGGCTGCGGGCCGCGGTGCGCTGGTACGCGCCGACCGGGCAGGCCAAGGGCTGGCGGCTGTGGATCGAGGGCTGGGCCGTGGCCCTGCGCGAGCCCACCCTGCGGGAGGTCACCCGGGAACTGGACAAGCAGTGGAAGGCGGCGATCGCGGAGGTCATCGCCGAGGGCGTCGCGGCCGGTGAGTTCGCCTGCGCGGACCCGGCCGGTACGGCGTTGCGGCTGACCGCGCTGCTGGACGGGCTGGCGGTGCAGCTGACGTCGTACCCGGGCGCAGTGGCCCGGTCGCGGGCGCAGGAGTGGGTGGACGACGCCCTGGCGCGCGAACTCGGCCTGGACCGGAAGGCGTTGACCGAACGGGGGGCGTGACGCCCCCCGGAGCGCCGCCCGACCCCGGACCGCGCATGCGGGATGCGCGGGCGGGGCGCGGGCGGCGGCCTCAGGCCACGGAGGCGATGCGCATCTTGATGTCGTCCGGCGACAGCGTGCCCTTCGCGGTCACATGGTCCCCGGAGGACTCGCCGCGCAGCCGCCGCCCGATCCAGGGGACGAGGAACTCGCGGGCCCAGTGGACGTCGTCGCGGCGGACCTCCAGGGTGCCCCGGGGCGGCAGCGGCGGCCACGGCTGCTCCGGGTCGGCCGGTACCTCCAGGCCGAGGACCTGCCCGGCACGCAGCGCCACGCGCGTGTGTCCCTCGGGCGACAGGTGCAGCCGGTCGCTGTCCCAGGCCCTGCGGTCCTGCACGGACTTCAGGGACCACAGGTCGAGGACGGGGCAGCCGTACCGGTCGGCGATGGCCCGGACGTGTCCGTTGTAGGTGGCGATCTTGCCGCGCAGATGCTTGAGCACCGGGACGCCCCGGGTGTCGAAGCCGGTCGTCACCATCACCGTGCCGGCGGCCTCGGTCAGCCGGGCCACGGCCCGTTCGAAGCGCTCGGCCACCTCGTCCGGGTCGGTGCCGGGACGGATGATGTCGTTGCCGCCCGCGCAGAAGGAGACCAGGTCCGGAGCGAGTTCGACGGCCTTGGGGAGCTGGTCGGCCACGATCTGGTCCAGCAGCTTCCCGCGCACGGCGAGGTTGGTGTACTGGAAGTCGCCCTCGGGGCGCCGGTCGGCGAGCAGCACCGCGAAGCGGTCGGCCCAGCCTACGAACGCCCCGTCGGGCCCGGGGTCGCCGACGCCCTCGGTGAAGCTGTCCCCCACCGCCACGTACGACCCGATCACTGATGTGTTGTCATTCTTCGAATCGTCTGCCACGTCGGACCATGATTCACCTTCCGATGTGACTTACGCGACCGTAGGCAGGGGTTGACGAACGGTGAGATGAGACACCCTTAAATAATTTGCCAAGCCAGGAATAGGCAGGGCGGGCGTCAGCCGACGGCGACTCCGTGTGCGCGGAGGTAGGCGACCGGGTCCACGTCCGAGCCGTAGTCGGGCGTGGTGCGGATCTCGAAGTGCAGGTGCGGTCCGGTCACGTTGCCGGTGGCGCCGGACAGGCCGACCTGCTGGCCCGCGGTCACGCTCTGGCCGGCCGAGACGGAGAGCTGCGAGAGGTGGGCGTACTGGGCGTAGTGGCCGTCCTCGAGCTTGAGGACGACCTGGTTGCCGTACGCGCCGCCCCAGCCGGCGGAGACGACCGTGCCCGCGGCGACGGCCTTGAGGGAGGTGCCGGTCGGGACGACGAAGTCGACACCGGTGTGGTAGCCGCTGGACCACATGCTGCCGGCGACGTGGTAGCCGGTGCCGATGGTGGCGCCGGCCACCGGCAGCGTGTAGCCGGCGGAGGCGGTCTGCGCGGAGCCGGACCCGGAGGACTGGGAGGACTCGGAAGACTGGGAGGTCTGCGAAGTCTGCGAGGTCGGCGAGGTCCGGGCGGGCTCGGGGGCGGCGGACCCGGTGCGGGCCGGCGCGGCCTTCGCGCCGAGGCTGAGCTTCAGGCCCGGGTGGATGAGCGCCGGGTCGGCGCCGATGGCCTGCCGGTTGTCGTCGTAGAGCCGCTGCCAGCCGCCGCTGACCCGCTGCTCCTCGGCGATCTCGGAGAGGCAGTCGCCGCTGCGCACGGTGTAGGTGCGCACGCCCGCGTCCTGCTTGGCGGCGGTCTGCTGCGCGGTGTTCGGAAGGGACTGCACGGCCGTTCCGGAAACGGGCTGCGCGAGGGTCGCGGCGTGCGCTCCGGTGGTCCCGATGAGCGGGAGGGCCAGGGCGGCTCCGCCGGTTCCGGCGACGGCGAGGGAGCGGGAAAAACGCGGGGTCTTGGGACGTCGGTGCTTACCCTTGGCAGGCATGGCGCAATTCCTCTCCGGCGCCTGCGAGGTCAGCTGTCGGGTTCGGGCTGGAGCTGCCCGGCCGTGCGTGACACGGCTGCACCCCTAGCCTGTCGCGGAGACCGGGACAGGCAGTCTTACCTGGTGGGTCCCCCGCTCCTGCCGACGCGGGTCATGTGTGGGGAGTCCGGGCGGCGGCAGGATTCGGCGTTCCGTCCGGATTGGTTCGGAACGTAAGCGAGCAGGACACGGCGAAACAAGCAGCCGTTTCCCGTTGTTCCTCTCGCGGCTGATCGAATGCGGGAATTCGTGGTCACTCAGCGTGAATTCCCGCGCCCGGCTCCTTTCAATTCCCCTTTTCAAGCCCAGCATTACGTGGACATGACGCGCGACGCACGGTCACGGATATGACGCTCCTCACGCCGCACTCCTCCAGGGGCCCTCATTCCGCAGCGAGTTGGAAGGAAGGCGTCAATTCGGACAGAAAGCTCAGATGCGGCGCAGCCGGAGAACCGTCGCATCCAGGTCGCCCTTCAGCCCTGTGCGCATTCCGTGGTGCAGCAGGACGGCGCCTCGATGAACTTCACCCGTTTCGCGGCATTCGTACGATGCTGTCGGGTCGAGCCCGCGCAGCCGCACCGCCGGCACCGGCTCGCCATGGCGCTGCGCCTGCAGCCAGGCGAGGACGACGGTCTCCTCGCCCCGGAGGTACTGGACGGCGCTCAGACCGCCCGCCGGTGGCCGCAGCCGGTACAGCTCGCCGTGCTGCACGACCGGGCGGATCTCCTTGTACAGCTCCACCCAGCGCCGGGCCTCGGCCAGCTCCTCCGCGCTCCACTCCGTCAGGTCGCCGCCGACCCCGAGCACGCCGGCCATGGCGCTGACGAACCGGAAGCGCAGTGAGCTGACCCGGCCGTTGAGCTGGGCGTTGGGGCTGTCGGTGACCCAGGCCGCCATCACGCGCGCGGGATGGATCTGGGTGAAGCCGTGCTGGATGGCGAGCCGGTCCAGCGGGTCGGTGTTGTCGGAGGTCCACACCTGGTCGGTGCGGCTGAGCACCCCGAGGTCGATCCGGCCGCCGCCGCCCGAGCAGGACTCGAAGGCGACCTGGGGGTGAGCCGCGCGCAGCCGGTCCAGCAGGGCGTAGAGGGCGCGGACGTGGTCCACCCACAGCCGCTGCGGGTACGGCTCCCCGGGCCAGCCGGCGTCGGTGAAGCAGCGGTTGAAGTCCCACTTCACATAGTCGATCGGGGCGCTGGAGAGCAGGGCGTCCAGCTGCTCCCAGAGGTACTCCTGGACGTCCTCGCGCGCGAGGTTGAGCACGAGCTGATTGCGCAGTTCCGTCCGCTTCCGTCCCGGTTGGTACTGCACCCAGTCGGGGTGGGCGCGGTACAGGTCGCTGTCCGGGTTGACCATCTCGGGCTCCACCCAGATGCCGAACTGCATGCCCAGGCCGTGCACCTGGTCGGCGAGGGGCCCCAGGCCGTGCGGGAAGCGGTCGGGGTTGGGCGTCCAGTCGCCGAGGCCGGCGCGGTCGCTGGTGCGGGCCCCGAACCAGCCGTCGTCCACCACGAACAGCTCGACCCCGATCCCGGCGGCCCGGCGGGCGAGGGCGAGCTGCTGCTCCTCGGAGATGTCGAAGAACGTGGCCTCCCAGGAGTTGAACAGCACGGGCCGGTCCCGCTCGGCCTCCGGGATGACGTACGCGCGCTGGTAGGCGTGCCAGGCGCGGCTCGCGCCGCCGAAACCGCCGTCGCTCCACAGGCCCGCGAAGACCGGGGTGGTGTATGACTCCCCGGGCGCGAGGAGCAGCAGGCCCGAGTCGTCGTAGCCGGCGCCGCCGGTGATCTGCACGCGCGCGTCCGGGAGTTGGGCGACGGTGATGCGCCAGGAGCCGGACCAGCCGAGGGCACAGCCGTAGACCTCGCCGCGCTCCTCGGTGGCGTCGGTGTCCAGGGCGACCCAGGGCAGGTGCTGGTGGCCGGTGTGGCCGCGGCGGCTGCCGATGACCTTCTCGCCGTAGGTGAGGGGCGCTGCGGTGAGCCGTGACTCGGCGGCCCAGCGGCCGTGCAGCTGGGAGAGCCGCCAGCCCTCGCGGTCGGGCAGGGTCCAGGTGGCCGCGTCGGCCCGCAGCAGCTCGACGCGCCCGTGGCCGCTGTTCTCGACGGTCACCCAGCGCTCGACCACGTCGCCGCGCATCCGGTAGTGCAGCGTGATGCCCACGCCGTCGTCGTCGAAGCTCAGCCGCAGTTCGTCGCCCTCGGTGTCGCACGACACGAAGCGCCACGCGGTGCCGCGCCGCTCCTCGGTGCGGACGGACAGGGCGGGGCGGACGAAGCGGGGTCCGCCCTCGACCGGGTACTCCTCGCGGCCGTCGAGGGGGGACTCGAAGGGCCAGTAGCCGGGCAGCGGGCGCTCCGCGAGCGCCTCGGCGTCGGCGAGAGCGATCCGTGGGCCCCAGTGCAGGTGGAGCAGCTCGTCCGCCTCGGTGAGACGCAGCGCGTAGCTGCTGCCGGGGCCCGACAGGAGCCAGGTACGACCGTCTTCGGCGATGTCCACCATCGAGACCTCACAGGTGCCAACAGATCCGCGCAAGTGCAAACATCATCAAGGGCGTGACTCCTTGTGTCCATGCCTGTGGACAACTCATTGCCCGAGGAAATCGATGCCGTATGGTCGTCTGAGCGCCCGCCGACGAGCCGCGACGGCGGCGACCGACCGGGAGGAGCCCCCGTGACGCAGCAGGTCCCGTCGACCGAACCGGAGCTGGCCGGAGTGCGCAATTTCCGTGACGTGGGCGGGCTGCCGACCACGGACGGGCGGCGGGTGCGGTACGGCGTGCTGTTCCGCAGCGGGCACCTGGCGCACGCGACCGAGGAGGACGCGGCCTTCCTCGCCTCCCTGAGCCTGCACACGATCTTCGACTTCCGCAACGCGGCCGACCAGAAGCTGGAGGGGCCCGATGTCGAGCTGCCCGGCGTGCGGAACGTGAACCTGCCGCTGAGCGACCCGGCGGACGGCGCCGAGTTCTGGAAGATGGTCCGCGACGGCGACCTCGACCAACTGCGCGCGATCCTGGACGACGGCAAGGGGGCGGCCCGGATGATCGCCTCCTACCGGAAGATCGTCACCGAGCGCACCGCAGAGCACTCCCGGGTGCTGCACGCGCTCGCCGACGACAGCGTGCCCGCCCTGATGCACTGTGCGGCCGGCAAGGACCGCGCGGGCATCTCCATAGCGGTGACGCTCCTCGCCCTGGGGGTGGAGCGGGACGCGATCGTCGCCGACTACCTGGAGTCGGCCGCCAAGCACCGCCGCTACAAGGTGCGGCGCAGCGGCAGCGCCGACACCGCGTACACCCCCGAGGTGATGGAGCTGCTTAACCCGCTCTTCGACGCCCGCGCCGAGTACCTGGAGGCGGCCTTCGCGAGCATCGAGGAGACCTGGGGCGACACGGACACGTACCTCTCCCAGGGCCTGGCCCTCTCCCCCGAGACCCGCGAGCGTCTGCGCGAACGCCTGCTGGACTGACCGCGGAGGCCGCCGGCGCCCGGTCTGCGCTCCTGCCCATGGGGAGAGAGGCAGCCGCCGGGGTGTTCCCCGGTGCCGAGTTCGCCGAGCCGGTCCCGCCGGAACGGGTCGTCCGAGCGGGTCAATGGGCCCAGGGCAGGCGCACGGCCTCGATCTCCGGGTCGGTCAGGAGCGCCTCGATCAGCGTGGCGGGGCCGGCCACCTTGGTGGCCCACAGGTCGTAGTCGGTGCACAGGACCCAGGAGCGGTCCTCGGCCCAGAGGTTGGACGGGCTGAAGCCGGCCTCGGGGTTGTCGTACAGCAGGCGCGCGTCGCCGAGCCGGCCGGATCGGACGTGCGGGTTCTCGAAGTCGGGGGTCCGCAGGGTGAGCGGGCTGTAGTAGGCCAGGCAGCGGGTGTCCGGGCCCGCGGGGCCGTGTTCGGTGAGGATCCCGGTCAGCCGGTTCCAGGTCTCGCGGTCCAGGCTGCCCTCGGTGGGCGGCGCGATCCGCAGCGGCCGGCTGCCGCCCTGCCGTACCGAGGGGAAGCACCGGTAGGAGGGCAGCAGCCCCTCGGGCACCATCGGGTCGCCGGTCCGCGCGGCCAGCTCCGCCCAGCGCAGCCGCCGCCAGCCGGGACCGGGATGCCCGGCCCGGCCCAGACCGCCCCCGGTCACCGTCCCCACGCCGGTGAGGTCGACCCCGCCGGCGATCTCCCGTTCGGCCCCGCCCTCCGCCGCGCGGGCCCGGTGGTACGCGTCGTACGTCACGTCGGCCGGAAGCCGCTCGTGCTCGTACATGGCGCCCAGCACCCAGGCCGCGTCCGGCAGCGGCGGCGGCATGAACCCGGTGACGCCGTCCCCGGCCAGTTCGCGCAGCCAGTCGGCCGTGCGGGGCGAGGCGAGCGGCCAGCAGGCGGTGACCAGGTCGGATGTCTCGGGCATCCGCACATCCTGCCACGCGGCCCGCGGCGTCAGCCCTTGCCGCCGACCGCGAACAGCAGGTAGAGGAAGGCGGCCAGGACGTGCCCGAGGGCGAGGTAGATGATCAGCCGGATCCACAGGGCACGCGGGAGCTTGGTCTCGTAGTCGCTCATGGCAGCTCTCCGGTCAGCGGCCCAGGCACAGCGTGGCCGTGGGGCTCTGCAGCAGGGTGTGGACGAACAGCAGCTCCACGCCGTCGTGGTCCTCGGCGGCGAGGCGGTGCGGGGTGAGCGAGTCGAAGTGCGCGCTGTCACCGGGCCCGAGCAGGTGCGCGGTGTCGCCGAGCCGCAGCCGCAGCCGCCCCTTGAGGACGTAGAGCCACTCCTCGCCGGGGTGGACGCGCACGATGTCGCCCTGCGAGCCGTACGGCACCCGCACCCTGAGGGCCTGCATGCCGCGGCCGGGCGCCCCGGCCTGGACGTACGTCCAGCCGCCCGCCCGGGTCGGCTCCATGTCGGCGCCCCGCACGATCGCGTCCCGGTCGGCGACCGTCTCGCCGAGCAGTTCGGAGACGGTCGTACCGTAGATGCGGGCGAGCGCCAGGAGCATCGGCAGCGAGGGCTGCCGGTGCCCGGTCTCCAGGCGGGACAGGTGGGCCGGGGAGAGCCCGGCGGCGCGGGCCGCGGCTTCCAGCGTGAGTCCGGCGCGCCGGCGCAGGGAGCGCAGCTGCGGCGCGACGGCGGGCAGGCCGTCGTCCGGGCCCGGAGCCGCCGGCGCCCCGGCGTCTGAGGCGTTCATGCCTCCATTCAGCCCCAGCCTTGCCATTCGGGCAATTTTCTTGCCTCAGAGGCAAGGCCGGCCTGAACCTCCGACCGGACCCCGGCGCTGTTACGATCAAGCCCAGGATTTGAACACGTTCAAACCAGGGGGATTCCCATGCCTGCGAACACCGCGTCCGACCGAGCCGACACACCCGCCGGCGCCCTCGGTCCGACCGCGCTCGTGCTGGGCGCCGTGGCCGCCGCCTGCCTGTGGCCGACGCTCATGCTGCTTCCGGTGATGTTCCTCGCCGGAGGACTCGCCGTCACGTTCGGCCTGATGGGCGCCCATTACGCCCGCCAGGGCATCGGCCGGATGTGGACCGCCGTGACGGGAGCCGTCCTGGGCGCGACCGGGCTGCTCTTCCCCCTGGTGCTCCTTCTGGCCCCCTAGGTGTATTGATCACGAGCGTTGTTAACGGTGCCGGGTCTTGATCATGGCGAAGACCTCCGGTGTGGTGGAGGTGTCTAGGCTCCACACCACG
>NZ_JBVHVI010000027.1:0-78679 GCF_055564915.1 Streptomyces sp. NPDC028928 | reverse complement strand
ATTGTTCCGACGGACGGGGTATCAACATATCTGGCGTTGACTTTTGGCACGCTGTTGAGTTCTCAAGGAACGGTCGCTTCCTTTGTACTCACCCTTTCGGGCTTTCCTCCGGGCTTCCCTTCGGTGTTTCCGACTCTATCAGATCCTTTCGGCGTCCGATTCCCGGTCGGCGGGATTTGTCTGCGGGCTTTTGGCTTTCGCCTCCGGCCTTTCGACGTTCACTACTTTAGCCGATTCCCTCGGCGACTCATAATCGAGTCTCGCGAGTTCGAATTCGGACGCGCGGGCGCGCCAGAAACGACCCCGCTGAGGGGGTGTAGCTAGGTAGTGGGTTGGCCGCTCCGGCTGCAGGCGATCGCCGTACCCGGTTCAGCGGCTCGGGCTACATTACGCACCTTGCCGGGCCGAGTCAACCTCGGCGGCGCCGCGGGACATGGGCGCGATAGGGGCTGACGGTCGGGTCGTCGGCGACCCAGAAGCGCCACGGGTGGAGGTCGCCGTTCCCGCCCTCGCCGGCGACACCGGTGCGGGGGCCGCTGCGTACCTGGTCGGAGGGGACCGGCGTCCCGGTCAGCATCCTCAGCGGAGTCTCGCCGGAGGCGCAGGCGTCCGTGCCGTCCAGGGCCCGGTCGACCTCCAGGGCGGTGGCCAGCCGTGCCGGGCCCTTGGCCAGTTCCTTGTCGTTCCGGGCCGAAACGCGTCGCTTGCGGGCCAGCTCGGCGCCCTCCACCACCTCGCCCGCGCGGAGCAGTACGGCGCCGGCCCGGCCCTCGGGTCCGCAGACGAGGTTCATGCAGTGCCACATGCCGTAGGTGAAGTAGACGTACACGTGTCCGGGCGGGCCGAACATGACCGCGTTGCGTGCGGTGCGGCCACGGTAGGCGTGCGAGCCGGGGTCGTTCTGGCCGTCGTAGGCCTCCACCTCCGTGAGCCGGAGGGCGATCGGGCCGTCGGGTGTCGTCCGGACCAGGATGCGGCCGAGAAGGTCGGGCGCGACCTCCAGGACCGGGCGGTCGAAGAAGCTTCGGGGCAGTGGCGTACGGTCCGGGGGCGCGATCATGCCCTCCGAGGGTAGTCCAGACGGGGCACCGCACCGGCGGAACCGGGCGCGGGCCGATCGCGTTTGTACGGGTCGAGGGTCCATTCGTAAAGGGAGAGTCATGGCGTTCAAGAAGCTGCTCGCGAGCCTGGGGGCCGGCGGGGCGTCGGTCGAGACGGTGCTGACCGAGGTCAATGTCGTACCGGGTGGTGTCGTCCAGGGTGAGGTGCGGATCCAGGGCGGGTCCGTGAACCAGGCCATCGAGGGGCTGTCCGTCGGCCTGCAGGCCAAGGTCGAGGTGGAGAGCGGCGACCAGGAGTACAAGCAGGACATCGAGTTCACCAAGGTGCAGCTCGGCGGGGCCTTCGAGCTTCAGGCGGGAGCCGTGCACGCGGTGCCGTTCGGGCTGGAGATCCCCTGGGAGACGCCGATCACCATGATCGACGGTCAGGCGCTGCGGGGGATGAACATCGGTGTGACCACCGAGCTGGCGATCGCGCGGGCCGTGGACTCCGGTGACCTGGACCCGATCAACGTGCACCCGCTGCCGGCGCAGAAGGCGATCCTGGACGCCTTCATCCAGCTGGGCTTCCGCTTCAAGAACGCGGACATGGAGCGCGGCCACATCCGGGGTACGCGGCAGAAGCTGCCGTTCTACCAGGAGATCGAGTTCTTCCCGCCGTCGCAGTACCGGGGGCTGAACCAGGTCGAGCTGAGCTTCGTCGCCGACGAGCACGCGATGGACGTCGTCCTGGAGATGGACAAGAAGCCGGGTCTGTTCAGCGAGGGCAGTGACACCTACCGGTCCTTCCAGGTGGGTCTGAACGACTGGCAGGGGACCGACTGGGCGGCTTACCTCAACCAGTGGCTGTCCGAGGTCGGCAGCAAGCGCAACTGGTTCTAGGCTCGGGAACCGCTGGTTCCAGATCGTCGATCAGGAGGTACCGAGGTGACCGAGCTCAAGCGGCGGCCGCTCCCCCACGATTTCCACCCGCCCGTGCCGTCGTTCACGGTGACGAGCGAGGACATCGAGGAGGGCGCGACGCTGAAGAGCGCCCAGGTCCACGCGGAGGGCAACACCTCTCCGCAGCTGCGCTGGGAGGGTTTCCCGCCGGAGACCAGGAGCTTCGCCGTGACCTGCTACGACCCCGACGCGCCGACCGGCAGCGGGTTCTGGCACTGGGTCCTGTTCGACATCCCGGCCTCGGTGACGGAGCTGCCGGCGGGTGCGGGCAGCGGCAAGTTCGAGGGGCTGCCCGCGGGCGCCGTCCACGCGCGGAACGACTACGGGACGAAGGACTTCGGCGGTGCCGCTCCGCCGCCCGGGGACGGCCCGCACCGGTACGTCTTCACGGTGTACGCGGTGGACCAGGAGAAGCTGGGTCCGGACGCGGACGCGTCTCCGGCCGTCGTCGGCTTCAACCTGCGGTTCCACACGATCGCGCGTGCCCAGCTCATCGGTGAGTACGAGAATCCCGCACAGGGCTGACCCCGGCGCACAGATTCAGCCAAGGGTTCATTGAACGTTTGCCCGCCTCCGGTCTTGGAAGTGATCGGAGGCGGGCATTTTTTATTGCGTTGTCCATCTCGGCGCGCCCGTCCAGAGTTGATCCGAGCCCGCCGGGGGGTGGGCAGGTGCACACGGGAGGTGGGCTGGATGCGTGACACGTTGGTTCTGAACGCGAGCTTCGAGCCGCTGTCGACGGTGACTTTGAACCGTGCGGTCGTTCTGGTGCTCCAGGACAAGGCCGTGGTCGAGCAGGCCCATCCCGAACTGCGGATGCGGGGTGCCGATGTCGACATACCGGCGCCTCGGGTGATCCGGTTGTGCCGGTATGTGCGGGTGCCGTTCCGAAGACAAGCCCCGTGGTCGCGGCGGGGGGTGCTGGTACGGGACCGGCACCGGTGCGCGTACTGCGGGCGCAGGGCGACGACCGTGGACCATGTGGTGCCGCGGTCGCAGGGTGGGCAGGACACGTGGCTGAATACCGTCGCCGCGTGCGCGGAGGACAATCACCGGAAGGCGAACCGGACTCCGGAGGAGGCCGGTATGGCTCTGCTGCGGCAGCCGTTCGAGCCGACGCCGGCCGATGCGATGCTCTTGGCTTTGGGGCAGGAGGACTTCGCTGCGCTTCCCGAGTGGCTCGCTCGGGATGCGGCCTAGGCGGGTCCCCGCGCCCCTGACGGGGCGCGGCGTCTTACGGAACCCTCAGTCGATGCTCGGCTTCTCACGGCGCTCGGAGCCGGACGAGCCGCCGTTGCCCGAGGAGCCGCTGTTGCCCGAACCTCCGCCCAGCGGGCCGAAGTTGCCCATGGCACCGGAGAGACCCTTGAGGGCGTCGCCGATTTCGCTGGGGACGATCCAGAGCTTGTTGGCGTCGCCCTCGGCGATCTTGGGGAGCATCTGGAGGTACTGGTAGGACAGCAGCTTCTGGTCGGGGTCGCCGGCGTGGATGGCCTCGAAGACCGTGCGGACGGCCTGGGCCTCGCCCTCGGCGCGCAGGGCTGCCGCTTTGGCCTCACCTTCGGCGCGCAGGATCTGGGACTGCTTCTCGCCCTCCGCGGTGAGGATGGCGGCCTGGCGGGTGCCTTCCGCGGTGAGGATCGCGGCGCGCTTGTCCCGGTCGGCGCGCATCTGCTTCTCCATCGAGTCCTGGATGGAGGTGGGCGGCTCGATGGCCTTGAGTTCGACGCGGTTGACGCGGATGCCCCACTTGCCGGTGGCCTCGTCCAGGACGCCGCGCAGGGCCGCGTTGATCTCCTCGCGGGAGGTCAGGGTCCGTTCGAGGTCCATGCCGCCGATGATGTTGCGCAGCGTGGTGACGGTGAGCTGCTCGATCGCCTGGATGTAGCTGGCGACCTCGTAGGTGGCGGCCCGGGCGTCGGTGACCTGGTAGTAGATGACCGTGTCGATGTTCACGACCAGGTTGTCCTGGGTGATCACCGGCTGCGGCGGGAACGGTACGACCTGTTCGCGCAGGTCGATGCGGTTGCGGATGGTGTCGATGAACGGGACCACGATGTTGAGGCCCGCGTTCAGCGTCCGCGTGTAGCGGCCGAAGCGCTCGACAATGGCGGCGCTGGCCTGTGGGATGACTTGGATGGTCTTGATCAGGGCGATGAAGACCAACACCACCAGGATGATCAAGACGATGATGACCGGTTCCATCGTCGTTCCCCGTACCCTTCTCCGCCTCGGCGCCTTCGGCCGATCTCATGACTGTTGAGGATCTTGCTGGTCGAGTCTGACAGACCGTCGCACAACTCGTGAGTCGTTCTCGGCGAGTTGTCCTCAGATGACGATCGCGGTGGCTCCTTCGATGTCCACGACGTCCACCTCCTGGCCCACTTCGTAGGCGCGGCCGGTGTCGAGGGCGCGGGCCGACCAGACCTCTCCGGCGAGTTTGATACGGCCGCCCGACGCGTCGACCCGTTCCAGTACGACGGCTTGTCTGCCCTTCAACGCCTCGACACCGGTGGCGAGTTGGGGGCGCTGCCGGCCGTGCCGGGCCGCGATGGGCCGGACGACGGCGATGAGGGCGACGGAGACGACGACGAATGTGAGGACCTGGATGACGGCGTCGAAGCCGAGGGCGGAGACGACCGCCGCCGCGACGGCGCCCACCGCGAGCATGCCGAACTCCGGCATCGCGGTGACCACGAGCGGGATTCCGAGCGCCGCCGCGCCGACGAGCCACCACACCCATGCGTCGATGTCGTTCACATGGTCATGGTAGGGCCGTGGTCGGGCGGCGGACAGGGCGCGAAGGGGGGAGCGGCGGGGTCAGGACAGGGGCAGGCCCTGGGCGGTCCAGCGGTCGCCGACCTGCTCCACGACGAGCGGGAGGCCGAAGCAGAGGGAGAGGTTGCGGGAGGTCAGTTCCAGCTCGATCGGGCCGGCGGCGAGGACCTTGCCCTGGCGGATCATGAGGACGTGGGTGAAGCCCGGGGCGATCTCCTCGACGTGGTGCGTGACCATGATCATCGAGGGGGCGATCGGATCGCGGGCGAGCCGGCCGAGGCGGCGGACCAGGTCCTCGCGGCCGCCGAGGTCGAGACCGGCGGCGGGCTCGTCCAGCAGGAGCAGCTCGGGGTCGGTCATCAGGGCGCGGGCGATCAGGGTGCGCTTGCGCTCGCCCTCGGAGAGGGTGCCGAACTTCCGGTCCAGGTAGTCGCTCATGCCGAGGCGGTCGAGGAAGGCGCGGGCGCGCTGCTCGTCGACCTCGTCGTAGTCCTCGTGCCAGGTGGCGGTCATGCCGTACGCGGCCGTGAGCACCGTCTCCAGGACGGTCTGGCGCTTGGGGAGCTTGTCGGCCATGGCGATGCCGGCCATGCCGATGCGCGGGCGCAGCTCGAAGACGTCGGTGCCGGGCTTGCCGAGGGTCTCGCCGAGGATGGTGGCGGTGCCCTTGCTGGGGTAGAGGTAGCTGGACGCGACGTTGAGGAGGGTGGTCTTGCCGGCTCCGTTGGGGCCGAGGATGACCCAGCGCTCGCCCTCCTTCACCGACCAGGAGACCTGGTCCACCAGAGCCCGGCCCTCGCGGACCACGGATACGTCCTGAAGCTCCAGAACATCGCTCATGAGCGCGTTGTCTCCCCTTGCAGTGTGGCCGGTCTCGGCTCTCGCGTACGCCTGTGGCTCGGGTCCGCCGCGCCGGTGGGCGCAGCCCTTATGAAATCTACGCCACGAGTGCCCCGCTCCATTCCATCGGTCCGGTCCTTAGGGTGGGGGCATGCTCACGGAACCGCGTTCAGGACGCCTTGCCGCTTGGGGAAATGCCCTTTTGGCCGGACTTGTCTCTCCGGATGACGCCGTACTCGCCATCGTGGGCGAGGACGCGGTGCACCGGGTGGAGGGGCTGCCCGGTGAGTCCGCGCCGGTCGGGCTGACGCTCGCGCTGGGGCGGCTGCGCACGCTGGGGGTGTCCGGGCTGCGGGTGGCGCTGCCCGCGCCGGGGCATCCGCTGGGGCTGAGCGGTCCGCCGGAGTTCAACGCGCGGGCGCTGGAGGCCGAGGAGGCGGTGGTCTGTCACGGCGCCGCGTTCGGGCTGGTGCCGGAGGTGTACGAGGCCGGGCCCGAGGGTGATGTGCACGCCGAGGTGGTCTGGCACGTGCTGCCGGTGCGCCAGGCGCCGCCCGCCGACGTGCCGTCGCTGGGCGAGGCCGAGCGGGAGCTGGCGGAGGCGCTCAGGGAGGCGACCGAGGTGCTGTCGAAGCTGGATGTCGCCGGGTCGGGTCCGGTGGCGGAGGCGGCCATCGACGCGTACCGGGCGCGGGCCGAGCGTGGCCGGGAGGTGCTGGCGCCGGGGTATCCGCCGCGTGCGGTCCGGGTGTTGGAGCTGGCTCAGCGGGTGGGACTGCTGGTGTCGCTGGCGTACGACCACGGGCACGGTGGCGCGGTCAGCTCGGCCGAGATGAGGGGGCGCGCGGAGGCGCTGAGGCCGGTCGAGCGGACGGCTCGGCGGGCGCAGGTGGCGGCCTACAACGCGTACGTGGAGGAACGGGAGCGCGGGGCGCGGTAACCGCGTCCGGGGGTGGACGGCCTGACAGGCCTCCCGGCGGGTCCGGGAGGCCTCAGGTCACCGTCGGGCGGTCCTCAGTGGTTGAGGCCGAGGTTGCCGAAGGCCGGGTTCAGCACGCCGATGACGTTCACGCTGTTGCCGACCGCGTTCACCGGGACGTGGACCGGGACCTGGGCGACGTTGCCCGAGCCGACGCCCGGGGAGCCGGCGGCCTCGCCGGCCGCGTGGGCACCGCCGTGGGCGGAGGCAAGGCCGGCACCGGCGGCCACCAGGCCACCGGCCATCATCGTCACGGCCGCTGCCTTCTTCAGGTTCTTCACTGTCTACCCCTCCTAGGCTGTCACCGCGGCGATCACCGCGGCACGCACTGGAGAACGGCGGGGATCACCGGAGGGTGCGCCATCCGGGTGACATTCCCACGACGGTATGAATCTCGGCCTGGGCCGTGACCCTCCGTGTTGCCGCGGGTGAGGCGTTGGGGAAGGCGTTTCAGCCGGTCACGCCGTGGCGTACGGCCCACAGCGCGGCCTGGGTGCGGTCGGCGAGGTCGAGCTTCATCAGGATGTTGGAGACGTGCGTCTTGACGGTCTTCTCGGACAGCACGAGGGCGCGGGCTATCTCCCGGTTGGAGCGGCCGTCCGCGATCAGGCCGAGCACCTCGCGCTCCCGCTCGGTGAGCGAACCGCTTCTGCCCTGGCCGGTGTTGGCCTCCTCCTGGGAGAGCAGGGCGTCGGCGACCTCCGGCTGGAGCAGGACGTGCCCCGCGTGCACGGAGCGGATGGCAGCGGCGAGGGCGTCGGGGTCCACGTCCTTGTAGACGTACCCGGCGGCGCCCGCGCGCAGGGCCGGGACGACCGTGCGCTGCTCGGTGAAGCTGGTGACGACCAGCACGCGCGCGGGGTTGTCGAGTTCGCGCAGTCTGCGCAGGGCGTCGACGCCGTCCATGCCCGGCATCTTGACGTCCATGAGGACGACGTCGGGTCGCAGTTCCTCGGCGCGGGCGACTCCCTCGGTGCCGTCGGCGGCCTCGCCGACGACCTCGATGTCGTCCTGCACCTCCAGGAAGGTGCGCAGGCCCCGGCGGACGACCTGGTGGTCGTCGACCAGCAGCACCCTGATCGGTTCACCCACCGGGGACCTCCATCTCGATCGTGGTGCCCTTGCCGGGCGCCGATTCCACGGTCAGGGTGCCGCCGACCCCGCTCGCCCGGTCCCGCATCGAGACCAGGCCGAGGTGGCGTCCGGCTCGGCGGACGGCCGTGGGGTCGAAGCCGCCGCCGTCGTCGGTGACGCGCAGCACGACTCCCCCGCCGCGCCGCTCCACGCTGACGTCGACCCGGTCGGCGCCGGAGTGGCGCAGGGCGTTGTGCAGGGCCTCCTGGGCGACCCGGAGCAGGGCCTCCTCCTGGGCGGCGGGCAGGGCACGGAAGCCGTTGCTGGTGAAGGTCACGCGCGCGCTGTGGGCGCGGTCGAGGACCTTGGTCTGGGTGCGCAGGGTGGCGATCAGACCGTCCTCGTCCAGCTCGGCGGGCCGCAACTCCACGACGGCGGCGCGCAGTTCGTCGGCGGCCTCGGCGGCGAGGCTGGCCACCTGGTGGAGTTCGCCCTTGGCGCGGGCGGGGTCGCGGTCGACCAGGGCGGCTGCCGCCTGGGCGGTCAGGCGCAGGGAGAACAGCTTCTGGCTGACCGCGTCGTGCAGTTCGTGGGCGAGGCGGGAGCGTTCCTCGGCGATGGTCAGTTCGCGGCTGCGTTCGTAGAGGCGGGCGTTGGTGAGGGCGATGGCGGCGTGCTGGGCGAGGATGGCGAGCAGTTCCTCGTCGTCCTTCGTGAAGCCGCAGCTTCCCTCCGGCTTGGGACAGCGCTTGTTCGCGAGGAACAGGGCCCCGATGACCTCCTCGCCGTCCTTGATCGGCAGGCCCAGGAAGTCGACCAGGTCGGGGTGGGCGGCCGGCCAGCCCTCGAAGCGGGGGTCCTTGCGCACGTCGGCGAGGCGCTCGGCCTTCGCCTCGTGCAGCATCGCGGCGAGG
Organism: Streptomyces sp. NPDC028928; assembly: GCF_055564915.1. Classification (NCBI taxonomy): domain Bacteria; kingdom Bacillati; phylum Actinomycetota; class Actinomycetes; order Kitasatosporales; family Streptomycetaceae; genus Streptomyces; species Streptomyces sp. NPDC028928. Next base: position 70,091 of record NZ_JBVHVI010000027.1, on the reverse strand, counting down.
ATGCCGTGCTGGCGCGGGAGCGGGCCGATGGCGCGCCACTGCGCGTCGCTGACGCCGTCCACGACGAACTGGGCGAAGCCGCCGTGGTCGTCGGGGACGCCGAGGGCGGCGTACTGCGCGTCGAGCAGCTCGCGGGCGGAGGCGACGATCGTCTTCAGGACGTCGCGCACCTCCAGGTGCCTGCTCATGGCCAGCAGCGCGGAACTCACCGCGGCGAGGCCGGACCGGGGGCCTTGACTCATGTCCTCACGGTACCGGCGGGGTCGGACAGCGCGGATCGGCCCCGTGGCGGCGGGCCCCGGTCCGCTCGGCCTAGGGCGGGTGGCCTAGGCCCCCGGCCCGGGGCGTAGGGCGTGGGCCGCCGGTCCTGGGCGTGGGACGTAGGCCACGGCCCGGGGCGCGGGGCGTACGCCGAAGGGCCCTGGCGCTTTGCGGCCCGCGTCCGAGGCGGCCCGGAGGGTGCCGTTCCTACGGTGTGGTCACCGCCCGACGGAGGCGGTGGGCGACGAGGGGACGGTAGCGATGCCGGTAGCGATCATCACGGGGGCCTCGAAGGGCCTGGGGCGGGCGCTCGCCGAGGCGCTGGCCGCGCGGGGCTGGGACCTGGTGCTCGACGCGCGGGGCGCCGATGCCCTGAAGGAGGCCGCGGAGGCCGTCACCCGGCACGGTACGGGGCACGGCACGCGGGTGGTGGCGCTGCCGGGGGACGTCACGCACAGCGGGCACCGGGCGGTGCTGGTGGCGGCCGCGCACGGGCTCGGCGGTCTCGATCTGGTGGTGAACAACGCGGGGATCCTGGGCACCGAGCCGCTGGTGCCGCTGGGCGGCCAGCCGCTGGACGGCTTCCGGGCGGCACTGGAGACGAACCTGGTGGCCCCGCTGGGGCTGCTCCAGGAGGCGCTGCCGCTGCTGCGGAAGGCGCCGGGGGGCGCGGTGGTCAACGTCAGCTCGGACGCGGCCGTGGAGGCCTACCGGACGTGGGGCGCGTACGGCGCGAGCAAAGCGGCGCTGGACCAGCTGTCCGCGGTGCTCGCGGTGGAGGAGCCGGGACTGCGGGTCTGGTGGGTGGATCCGGGCGGGATGCGGACGGACATGCTGGCCGCGGCGGAGCCGGACGAGGATCTGTCGGGGACGCCGGCGCCGGAGGAGATCGCGCCGGCCTTCCTGCGGCTGCTGGACCGGCGCCCGGCGAGCGGCCGGTACACCGCGGCGGCGCTGCTGGAGGCGCGGTGACTGTGACGGTGAGGGTGCCCGGGGAGCTGTCCGCGCGCGTGCCGGCCGAGCAGCGGGGGCCCGGGCTGGGACGGGACGCCGTACGGCTGCTGGTGTCGCGCGGTACGGCGGTGGCGCATCACGCGTTCCGTGAGCTGCCGCGGCTGCTGCGGGCCGGGGACCTGCTGGTGGTGAACACCTCGCCGACGCTGGCCGCCGCGGTGAACGGGCGGATCGGGCACACGCGCGTGGTGGTGCATGTCTCCACGCGTGGGGACGACGGGCGGTGGGCGGTGGAGCTGCGGGATCCGGACGGGCGCGGTACTACGCGCGCGCGTGCGGGCTCGCCTGCGGGGACAAGGGTGTCCTTGCCGGGCGGGGGCCGGCTGCTGCTGGAGGAGCCGCTGAGCGCGGGCGGGGAGCGGCTGCGGTGGGCGCGGGCCGCCGGGGCGGACCTAGGGGAGGTGCTGCGGGAGCACGGGCGGCCCATTCGCTACTCGTACACGGAGCGGGACCAGCCACTGTCCGCGTACCAGACGGTGTTCGCGCTGCCGTCGCCGGACGGGGCGGGCAGTGCGGAGATGCCGAGCGCGGCCCGGCCGTTCACCGCGCGGCTGGTGGCGGAGCTGGTGAGCCGGGGGGTGCAGTTCGCGCCGGTGACGCTGCACACGGGGGTGTCGTCGGCGGAGGCGCACGAGCCGCCGTATCCGGAGCGGTTCGCGGTGCCGGAGGCGTCGGCGCGGGTGATCAACGCCGTGCGGGCGGGTGACGGCCGGGTGGTCGCCGTCGGGACGACGGCCGTACGGGCGGTGGAGTCGGCCGCGGGGCCGGACGGGGTGGTGCGGGCGGCCGAGGGGTGGACGGATCTGGTGGTGACGCCCGGGCGCGGGGTGCGGGTGGTGGACGGGCTGCTGACCGGGCTGCACGAGCCGGAGGCCTCCCATCTGCTGATGCTGGAGGCGGTCGCCGGCCGGGCGGCGGTCGGCCGGGCCTACGAGGCGGCGCTGCGCGGGCGCTACCTGTGGCACGAGTTCGGCGACGTCCATCTCATCCTTCCGGAGGAGAGCCCTCACACAGAGCGTTGCGGTGGCAACTGATGGTGAGACGGCATGGCGTCCGGTGTGAGCCCGCGCATAGGGCCTGCATCACGTACGAAAGGGCATAGGAGATAAACCGCCCCCATCCGAACGGGACAGACGGCCCTGTCTGTCCCGTTTTGCCCTTCCCTGATCCACTATCCCGGATCGTACGTCACACCTTTGCCTGGGCATTTTGCGCCCGCTAAGAATTGCTTCGTCGCTCAGCGCCGCCGGGTTCTTCCGCCCAGCGGCGTTCGTGCGGGAGGAGCCGATTCCCCCGGCGGACGCAGGAGCGACCTCCGCGCTACACGAAGAGGTCCATCAGCCATGCCCAAGAACATCCTCAACCGAGCTTATAGTCGCGTGCTGACCAAGCAGCACAAGATCGCCGTCGCCGGCGTCGCCGCGCTGGGCACCGCCGCCCTCGCCCTCTCGGCCGCTCCCAGCAGCGCCGAGACCGTCACCACCGGCGCCCCGGCCACGACCTCCAAGGTCGCCGCCGGCACCGTCCTGCAGAACGTCAAGGGCACGGTCACGGACCAGCTCGCCGCCGACAACCTCAAGCTCGACGCCTTCGCGGCGCAGAAGAAGGCCGCCGACGCGGTCGCCGCGAAGAAGGCCGCCGCCGAGAAGGCCCTGGAGGCCGCCGCCAAGAAGGCCGCCGCCGAAGCCGCCGCGAAGAAGGCCGCGCAGGTGCGCGCCGCCAAGGCCGCCGCCACCCGCTCCGTGGAGCGCCCGCAGATGCAGCCGGTCGCCGCGAAGACGTACGCGAACAACCTCGACGGCTGGATCCGCGAGGCCCTGGACATCATGAAGGCCAAGGGCATCCCGGGCAGCTACAACGGCCTGCACAAGAACATCATGCGGGAGTCCTCCGGCAACCCGAACGCCATCAACAACTGGGACATCAACGCGATCAACGGCATCCCGTCCAAGGGTCTGCTGCAGGTCATCCCGCCGACCTTCCAGGCGTACCACGTCGCCGGCACCTCCTGGAACATCTACGACCCGGTCGCGAACATCACCGCCGCCGCCAACTACGCGGCTCACCGGTACGGCTCGATCGACAACGTCAACAGCGCGTACTGAGGCCCTGGCGCGGGACCTCTGCGACGTAACGCCGAAGGGCGGCACCCCGATCACGGGGCGCCGCCCTTCGGCGTCGTACGAGCGCGGCTACTTGCGCATGACCTCCGGCTCGTGGCGGCGCAGGAAGCGGGCCACGAAGAAGCCGCAGATCACACCGAGCGCGATCAGGGCGATCATGTCCATGCTCCAGGCGCCGACGCTGTGGTCCCACAGCGGGTCGTTGTCTCCGGCGCTCTCCGGCGGGCTGATCCGGTTGAAGTCCAGCGTGGTGCCGGCCGCGGCGACCGCCCAGCGGGACGGCATCAGGTACGAGAACTCGTTGACGCCGACCGTGCCGTGCAGGGCGAACAGGCAGCCGGTGAAGACGACCTGGATGATCGCGAACATGACCAGCAGCGGCATGGTCTTCTCGGCGGTCTTCACCAGCGAGGAGATGATCAGGCCGAACATCATCGCGGCGAAGCCGAGCCCCATGATCGGCAGGGACAGCTCCAGCAGGGTGGCGTGACCGAGGATGAGGCCCTCGTCCGGGACCTCGCGCCGGCCGAAGCCGATGACGCCGACCAGCAGACCCTGGAACCCGGTGATCACGCCGAGCACGAACACCTTGGACATCAGGTACGCCGACCGGGACAGGCCGGTGGCGCGCTCCCGCTCGTAGATCACCCGTTCCTTGATCAGCTCGCGGACGGAGTTGGCGGCACCGGCGAAGCAGGCGCCGACGGCCAGGATCAGCAGCACGGTGGTGGCGGTGCCGTTGGGCACGATCTGGCCGGTCTGCGGGTTGGGGCCGTTGGGCAGCAGGCCGCGGTCCGGGTGGATCAGCAGGCTGACCGAGCCGATGACGGCCGGCAGGAGCACCATCAGGGCCAGGAAGCCGCGGTCGGAGGCGATGACCGACACATAGCGCCGCACCAGGGTGACGAACTGGGAGAACCAGCCCTGCGGCTTGGGCGGCCTGATCGCCTGCATCGGCGGCATCTGGACCGCCTGCGGGGCGACCGAGTCGACGTCCGCGGCGTACATCTGGTAGTGCTGCGAGCCCTTCCAGCGGCCCGCCCAGTCGTAGTCGCGGTAGTTCTCGAAGGCGGAGAAGACGTCGGCCCAGCTGTCGTAGCCGAAGAAGTTCAGCGCCTCCTCCGGCGGGCCGAAGTAGGCGACCGCGCCGCCCGGCGCCATCACCAGCAGCTTGTCGCACAGGGCCAGCTCGGCCACCGAGTGGGTGACGACGAGCACGGTGCGGCCGTCGTCGGCGAGGCCGCGCAGCAGCTGCATGACGTCACGGTCCATGCCCGGGTCGAGACCGGAGGTCGGCTCGTCCAGGAAGATCAGCGACGGCTTGGTGAGCAGCTCCAGGGCCACCGACACGCGCTTGCGCTGGCCGCCGGAGAGCGAGGTGACCTTCTTGTCCTTGTGGATGTCGAGCTTCAGCTCGCGCAGCACCTCGTCGATGCGGGCGTCGCGCTCCTGCGCCGTGGTGTCGGCCGGGAAGCGCAGCTTGGCCGCGTACTTCAGGGCCTTCTTGACGGTCAGCTCCTTGTGCAGGATGTCGTCCTGCGGGACCAGACCGATGCGCTGACGCAGCTCGGCGAACTGCTTGTACAGGTTCCGGTTGTCGTAGAGCACCTCGCCCTGGTTGGCGGGCCGGTAGCCGGTGAGCGCCTTGAGCAGGGTCGACTTGCCGGAACCGGAAGGTCCGATCACGGCGATCAGCGACTTCTCGGGTACGCCGAAGGAGACGTCCTTCAGGATCTGCTTTCCGCCGTCGACCGTGACGGTCAGGTGGCGGGCCGAGAAGGAGACCTCACCGGTGTCGACGAACTCCTCAAGCCGGTCGCCGACGATCCGGAACGTGGAGTGGCCGACGCCGACGATGTCGCTCGGGCCGAGCAGCGCCGAGCCGCCCTTCGCGATCGGCTGGCCGTTGACGTAGGTGCCGTTGTGCGAGCCGAGGTCGCGGATCTCGAAGCGGCCGTCGGGGGTGGCGTGGAACTCGGCGTGGTTCCGGGAGACCTGGAGGTCGGAGACGACCAGGTCGTTCTCCAGGGCACGGCCGATGCGCATGACGCGGCCGAGCGCGAACTGGTGGAACGTGGTCGGGCTGCGGTCGCCGTGGACCGGCGGTGCCCCCGCGCCACCACCGGGCGCCTTCTGCGCGTACTGCTCGGCCGGGCCGCCGCCCTGCTGCTGCGGGAACGCGGGCGGCTGCTGCCAGCCCGCCTGGGCCTGCTGCTGCGGCTGCGGCGGTGCCTGGTGCGGGGCCTGCGGGGCCCAGCCGGGTGCGCCGGCGCCCTGCGCCGCGTACGGGGCTGCCGCCTGCGGCTGCTGTGCCGGGCCGCCGACCGGTGCGGCGGCCGCGGACAGGTTCAGCCGCGGTCCGTCGGTCGCGTTGCCGAGGTGCAGCGCCGAGCCCGGGCCGATCTCCATGTGCTGGATCCGCTGGCCCTGCACGAATGTGCCGTTGGTGCTGCCGTGGTCTTCGATGACCCAACTGCGGCCGTTGAAACTGACCGTGGCGTGCCGCCAGGACACCCTGGCGTCGTCAAAGACGATGTCCCCTTGCGGATCGCGTCCGAGGGTGTATGCCCTGGATGGATCAAGTGTCCAGGTACGTCCGTTTGTTTCGAGTACGAGTTCCGGCACTCCATGCCCCACTGAGTTGTCCCCCGAGTTTCCCCCATCGCAGGGAGTCTAGGGATGTCGAACATCGTGGGGAACTATTTCAGGCCCGGCCCCCTGACCGAAACCCGGGCCTTGCCAAGGGCTCCGGCACAGGGTCCAACTGGCCGTGGTGGCGGGGTGGAAACGGGGGCGTAGCGGGGTCGAACCCCACCCCGCGCTGCTGCTGTCGCGCTTCTTCCTACGGCGCCTGCTCCCGGGCGGAGTTGCGCTCGCGTCGGCTGAACTCCTTGCGGGGACGGGCCCGGTGCGTTGCAGAGGGAGCGCGGCGGATGGGAGCACCGGGTACGGCGGGGGTGCGAAGGGAGCCGATACGACGCGGAGTGCCGGGGGCGTCGAGTACGACGGGGACAGGCCCGGAAGCTCGGGATACGACGATGTGGGCCGAGTCTGGTCCGGGCCCACGGCCCGGCGCATACGTGCCGAGCCGGCGTGCGAGGCCCCCGTGGCGTGCAAGGACCTGCCGGAGGAGTCAGCGCTCGCCGACGCGGGCGTCGCCGACGCGTCCGGAGCGGCTCCCGTCGCGGCGCGGCCGACCGGCCTGTCGTCGCCACGAAGGCGTATGCGCGCCTGCCGGAGGAGGTGCCGGACGCGGAGAGGACGGCCACAGGGCATCCTCCATCCTGGAGCCGCTCGGCGCTTCTCCTCCACCCGGCGAGCCGCAGCCGCGAGGGTGCGGCCGCCGCCCGGCGCAACAGGCACACGCCCTCCGGCCGAGGCGGCGCCGCGCGGGAGCTGAGGGCGCTCACGGGCCAGGGGGCGGGCCAGGGCGTGCGTGACCGGAGGTCACTGAGGTGGCCGGGGCCCGCGCGGAGCGCCGGCGTGCCGGACGCGGAGAGGACGGCCACAGGGCGCCCTCCGTCGTGGAGCCGCTCGGCGCTTCTCCTCCACCCGGCGAGCCGCAGCCGCGAGGGTGCGGCCGCCGCCCGGCGCAACAGGCACACGCCCTCCGGCCGAGACGGCGCCGCGCGGGAGCCGAGGGCGCTGTGGGCGCGCACGGGCCAGGGGGCGGGCGCATGGCGCCGGGACGTCGGGCCGGCCGAGGCGCGGGCATGTCTGCGAAGCGCCGCTCGTAAGTCAGTCCGCGGCCCGCGGCCCACGCCCGCGAAAAGGTGCCCCCAGGCAATCGCCCCCGTCGGCGGTGTGGCGCGGCGCCATGGCCGGTCCCTCGGACCTGCCGTCCGGAGCCGCCCGTGGGACCCTCGTGGGGGAACCGAGACGGCACCGCACCCGGACCCGCATCCGAGCCGCACCGCACTCGCGCCCCCAGCACACCCGAGCCGCGACCCCACCGGCTCCCGCACCCGAGCCACATCCACATCCGCACCCGCACCCATCCCCCACCCCCGGCGCGGCGTCGTTTTCCGGTGGCAAGGATCCTGACACCGGCCCGACACCCATTGTTCCGTGTCCGTCAGGCGGACCTCGGGGGCGGGAGGCACTGGGTGCCGGATACGGTGGTGACACCATGAGCGCTTCGCAGACCTCCGCCTCAGAGACCTCCGAGGTCCCCACCCTCCTCGTCAAGATCTTCGGCAAGGACCGGCCGGGCATCACGGCCGGCCTGTTCGACACCCTGGCCTCCTACCTCGTCGACGTGGTCGACATCGAGCAGGTCGTCACCCGGGGCCGCCTGGTGCTGTGCGTGCTGGTGACCCAGCCGCCGGCCGGTCTGGAGGGCGACCTGCGGGCCACCGTGCACAGCTGGGCCGAGTCGATGAAGATGCAGGCGGAGATCATCTCGGGGCACGGCGACAACCGGCCGCGTGGCCTCGGCCGCTCCCTGGTGACCGTCCTCGGCCATCCGCTCACCGCCGAGTCGACGGCCGCGATCGCCGCCCGGATCGCGAAGGCCGGCGGCAATATCGACCGTATCTTCCGGCTCGCCAAGTACCCGGTGACCGCGGTGGAGTTCGCGGTGTCCGGCGTGGAGACCGAGCCGCTGCGCACGGCCCTGGCCTCCGACGCGGCGGCACTGGGTGTCGACATCGCGGTGGTCTCGGCGGGTCTGCACCGGCGTGCCCAGCGTCTGGTGGTCATGGACGTGGACTCGACCCTGATCCAGGACGAGGTCATCGAGCTGTTCGCCGCGCACGCCGGCTGTGAGGACCAGGTCGCCGAGGTGACGGCGGCGGCGATGCGCGGGGAGCTGGACTTCGAGCAGTCGCTGCACGCGCGCGTGGCCCTGCTGAAGGGGCTGGACGCGTCGGTGGTGGAGAAGGTGCGCCAGGAGGTCCGGCTGACGCCGGGCGCGCGCACGCTGATCCGCACCCTGAAGCGCCTCGGCTACCAGGTGGGGGTCGTCTCCGGCGGTTTCACCCAGGTCACCGATGATCTGAAGGAACGGTTGGGCTTGGACTTCGCGCAGGCCAACACGCTGGAGATCGTCGACGGGAAGCTGACCGGCCGGGTCACCGGCGAGATCGTGGACCGGGCGGGCAAGGCGCGGCTGCTGCGCCGGTTCGCCGCGGAGGCCGGGGTGCCGCTGGCGCAGACGGTGGCGATCGGTGACGGCGCCAACGACCTGGACATGCTGAACGCGGCGGGCCTGGGCGTGGCCTTCAACGCCAAGCCGGTGGTGCGCGAGGCGGCGCACACGGCGGTGAACTTCCCCTTCCTCGACACGGTCCTCTACCTGCTGGGCATCACCCGGGAAGAGGTCGAGGCCGCCGACATGCACGACGACGAGGACTGAGCGGGGTTCCGCAGCCTCCCGCCGCCCCGGAGGGCCCGGCACCCTGTGCGGTGCCGGGCCCTCCGGCGTCGGCGTCCTGCCTCGGCCGCCGGGTCAGTCGGAGGGCGCCCAGTAGTCCGTCAGCGTGGCCACGGCGGGCTCCAGGCCTTTCCAGGGACCGTCGAAGGACAGTACGGCGAAGGCGGCGGCGGGGAAGCCTCGGCGGTTCATCCGTTCACGGGCGTCGTCCTCGGCCGCGCCGGCCAGGATGTCGGCCAGGCCGTGCACGCCGGGGTTGTGACCGATCAGGATCACGTTCCGCACGTCGTCCGGCACCTCGTTGAGCACGGCGATCAGCTCGCCGGGCGAGGCCTCGTACACCCGCTCCTCGTAGACGGTTTTCGGCCGGTGCGCCAGCTCGTGGACGGCGAGCTTCCAGGTCTCGCGGGTGCGGGTCGCCGTGGAGCACAGGGCCAGGTCGAAGGTGATGCCGGTGTCGGCCAGCTTGCGTCCGGCGACTGCGGCGTCCGTGCGGCCCCGCTCGGCGAGCGGGCGTTCGTGGTCGGGGACCTGGGGCCAGTCGGCTTTCGCATGCCGGAAGAGGACGATCCTGCGGGGTTCTGCGACGCTCATGGGACCCAGCTTCGCATGAAACAGGCCACCCGGCGCAGGGAGTTGACATGCGGATTCACCGCGTGAGGGGGCCTGCCGTCAGCGCGCGAGGAGCTGCTGGGCGCGTTCCAGGAGGCGTGCGATCGCCGGGTCGCCGCTCGCCGCGTGGGCGTCCGACGGGTTCAGTATCAGGGCGAGCAGCGTGAGGAACGCGAGGGCGGGCAGGGCCAGCGCCCACCAGGGCAGCCTGATGTCGACGCCGCCCGTGGTCGCCGGGTGGGGCCGGGAGTGGGTGCGGACCGGCATGGTCGCCTCCGTGGGTCTTCGAGCGGGTCCGTGACCGCCTGCCGCGGTCACCTCTCGAAGCTACGGAATCCGGGGCCGCCAACCCATCCGGACTTCCACCCAGTTGACCCTGACCCTGACCCCCTAGGGGATGGTGGGGGCAGCCCCACCCCGGGCGAGGAGGCCCCACCCCGCGCGGGGAGAGGGACCGCCGTCAGGAGGGTGAGGCGATGGTCGCCACGATGGCGATGATCACGAAGATGGCGAGGAACGCGCCGAAGACGAGCAGCATCTTCTTCTGGCCGTTCTTGGGGTTGGGGTCGAGCACAGGCTGCATGCGCCCAGTCTCGCACCCCGCCTCGCGTCCGGCGGCGCCGGGGCACCCGGGCCGGGTCAGCGCGTCGCCTCGTCCTCCACCGTGCGGTCGCGGCCCGCCAGGAAGCCCACCACCATCTGCGGCACCATGAGGCCCGCCATGAGGGCGATCGGCAGCCCCCAGCCGCCGCTCTGCTGGTAGAGCACGCCGACCAGCAGCGGGCCGGGGATGGAGATCAGATAGCCGGTGCTCTGCGCGAACGCGGACAGCTGGGCCACGCCCGGACCGCTGCGGGCCCGCATGCCGACCATGGTCAGCGCGAGCGGGAAGGCGCAGTTGGAGACGCCGAGCAGCAGCGCCCAGGCCCAGGCGCCGCCGGCCGGGGCGAGGTACAGCCCGGCGTATCCGGCGAGGCCGCAGGCGCCCAGGACCAGCACGATCGGGCCCTGGTGGGGCAGCCGGGTGGCGACGCGCGGGATGACGAAGGCCAGCGGCACGCCCATCACCATGGTGACGGCGAGCAGCACACCCGCGGTGCCGGCCGGGACGCCGGCGTCCCGGAAGATCTGCGGCATCCAGCCCATGGTGATGTAGGCGGCGGTGGCCTGGAGGCCGAAGAAGACGGCGAGTGCCCAGGCGGTGCGACTGCGGGTGATACGCAGCGGAGCGTGCTGCTCCGCCGTCTCGCGCGCCGGTCCCTCCGGCCGGGCGGCGGTGGTGCCGCGGTCGCGGACGAGGGGCAGCCAGGGCAGCACCGCTGCGGCGGCGAGGGCCGCCCACACGGCGAGGCCGGGCTGCCAGCCGCCGCCCATGGCGTCGGTCAGGGGGACGGTCACCGCGGCGGCGGCGGAGGTGCCGAGAGCGAGGGCCATCGAGTACAGGCCGGTCATGGAGCCGACCCGGTCGGGGAACCAGCGCTTGACGATGACCGGCATCAGGACATTGCTGACGGCGATGCCCATCAGGGCGAGCGCGCTGGCGGCCAGGAATCCGGCCGTGTTGCCGACGTAGGGCCGTATGAGCAGGCCGGTGGTGATGGCGGCCATGCCGGCGCACACCACCGCGGCCGGTCCGAAGCGGCGGGCCAGGCGGGGCGCGGTGACGCCGAAGACGGCGAAGCACAGCGGGGGCACGGAGGTGAGCAGGCCGGCGACGCTGCCGCTCATGCCGAGCCCGTCGCGGACCTCCTCCAGGAGGGCGCCGAGGCTCGTGATGGCCGGGCGGAGGTTGAGTGCGGAGAGCACGATGCCGACGACGACCAGTCGGGTCGCCCACGCGCGCGTGCGGTGCGTCGCGCCGGGTGCCGTCTCCCGGGTCGTGCCGGCTGTGCCGCGTTCGGTCGGTGACATCGCCGTACGGGTCTCCACTGTCCGGGTTTCCTCACTAGCCATGAGGTCCATCATAGAATCATGGGATGATTGGTTGTCCATCTCAGTGGCCCCCGCGGCCCGCGCGCGCGGGCCTGTCGTGCGAAGGTGTGCCATGCCTTTGAGCCACCCGCGCCGGTCGGCGCTGTCCGAGCAGGTCATCGCCGCACTGCGGCAACAGATCACCTCCGGCGAGTGGCCGGTCGGCTCACGCATCCCGACCGAGCCGGAACTGGTCGAGCAGCTCGGTGTCGCCCGCAACACCGTCCGCGAGGCCGTCCGCGCGCTCGCCCACAACGGTCTGCTGGACATCCGTCAGGGTTCGGGCACGTACGTGGTGGCCACGAGCGAGCTGGCCGGCGTGATGCACCGGCGCTTCGCCGGCGCCGACCCGCGGCACATCGCCGAGCTGAGGGCCACGCTGGAGTCGGCCGCGGCGAAGCTGGCCGCCGAACGGCGCACCGAGAAGGACCTCAAGCAGCTGGACACGCTGCTGGCGCGGCGCGAGGAGGCCTGGGAGACCGGGGACGCGGAGGCCTTCGTGGCGGCCGACGCCACCTTCCACCTGGCCGTGGTGGCCGCCTCCCACAACGACGTGATGACCGCGATGTACGCCGACCTGGGCGAGGTGCTGCGGGACTGGCTGCGCGCGGACGTCGGGGCGGAGCTGACCCCGGAGACGCACATGGACCACACGCGCCTGCTGGACGCGATCCGCTCCGGGGACGCGGAGGCGGCGGCGACCGAGGCCGCCAGCTATCCGTTCCTGTGCGACCCGGGGCGGTTCACCGCGCCTTCTGGTGACTGATCCAGACCGAGCGGACCTCCTTCCAGCACCGGCCGGTCAGCCGTACGGTCAGGGCGGGCCCGGCGTCCACCGGTGCGCTGTCGGTGTCGATGTCCCACCAGCGGGCGCACTCGATGTGCAGCCGCACCCGGTCGGTGTCGACATAGGGGTTGTGGCAGTACGCCTCCACGTGGGAGCCGCGGACGGCCGTACGGCAGGAGGCCCCGAACCGGCTCGGCGCGGGCGGCTCGGCGTCGCTCACGCGCGCGTGGGGCAGCGCGTCGTACGGCATTGACAGCACGAGGACCAGGGCCGCGGTCACCGGGGCCAGGATGCGGGACAGGCGCACAAGGGGACCTCCTCGGCCGGGCTGCGGAGGGACGTGCGGGAAGGCGTAATCCAGGGTGCGCCGCCGGCGCGGCGGCGGCCCGGCCGGTGAGCCGAACGGGTGACGCCCCGCTCCCCGCCGGCGGCGGGAAACGGGGCGTCGGTGCGCTGTGGAGGTCGGGCGCGCGGGTCAGGCGCCGATGGCGTGCAGACCACCGTCGACGTGGATGATCTCGCCCGTGGTCTTCGGGAACCAGTCGCTCAGCAGGGCGACGACACCGCGGCCGGCCGGCTCCGGGTCCTTCAGGTCCCACTCCAGCGGGGCACGGCTGTCCCACACGGAGGCCAGCTCGCTGAAGCCCGGGATGGACTTGGCGGCCATGGAGCCGATCGGGCCCGCCGAGATGAGGTTGCAGCGGATGTTCTGCTTGCCCAGGTCGCGCGCCATGTAGCGGCTGGTCGCCTCCAGCGCGGCCTTGGCCGGGCCCATCCAGTCGTACTGCGGCCAGGCGTACTGGGCGTCGAAGGTGAGGCCGACGACCGAGCCGCCGTTCTGCATCAGCGGCAGGCAGGCCATGGTCAGCGACTTCAGGGAGAACGCCGAGACGTGCATGGCGGTGGCCACCGACTCGAACGGCGTGTTCAGGAAGTTGCCGCCGAGCGCGTCCTGCGGCGCGAAGCCGATGGAGTGGACGATGCCGTCGAGCCCGCCCAGCTCCTCGCCGACCACGTCGGCCAGGCGCGCGAGGTGCTCCTCGTTCGTGACGTCCAGCTCGATGACCTTGGCCGGCTTCGGCAGCTTCTTGGCGATGCGCTCGGTCAGCGTGGGCCGCGGGAACGCGGTCAGGATGATCTCGGCGCCCTGCTCCTGGGCGAGCTTGGCGACGTGGAAGGCGATGGAGGACTCCATCAGCACCCCGGTGACCAGGATGCGCTTGCCCTCGAGAATTCCGCTCATGGTGATCAGTGACCCATTCCCAGTCCGCCGTCAACCGGAATGACGGCTCCAGTGATGTACGAGGCGTCGTCCGAGGCGAGGAACCGCACCGTCGCGGCGATCTCCTCCGGCTGCGCGTACCGGCCGAGCGGCACCTGCGACACGATGTTGTCACGCTGCTCGTCGGTGAGCGCCTTGGTCATGTCGGTGTCGACGAAGCCGGGCGCGACGACGTTGAAGGTGATGTTGCGCGAGCCCAGCTCCCGGGCGAGGGAACGCGCGAAGCCGACCAGGGCGGCCTTGGAGGCGGCGTAGTTTGCCTGGCCCGCCGAGCCGAGCAGGCCGACCACGGACGAGATCAGGACGACCCGGCCCTTCTTGGCGCGCAGCATGCCGCGGTTGGCGCGCTTGACGACCCGGAAGGTGCCCGTGAGGTTGGTGTCGATGACCGAGGTGAAGTCCTCCTCGGACATGCGCATCAGCAGCTGGTCCTTGGTGACGCCGGCGTTGGCGATCAGGACCTCCACCGGACCGTGCTGGTCCTCGATCTCCTTGTAGGCCTGCTCCACCTGCTCCGGGTCGGTGATGTCGCACTTGACGGCCAGGAAGCCGGCCGGCGGCTCACCCGAGCGGTACGTGATCGCGACCTTGTCGCCGGCGTCGGCGAAAGCGCGGGCGATGGCGAGGCCGATGCCCCGGTTGCCTCCGGTGACGAGAACCGAGCGGCTCAACGGATCACCCTTTCGATAGCGGTCTGACACATCCGCCCGAACCCGTGGATGGCAGGCGGCTTCAGTCGAAAACCTATCGGTACCGCCGCGCCCGCGGACAAGCGGGCACCGACAGTGGCGCGGGGGTGTCGCTGTCGGGACCCTACAGAAGGAGCCGGTTCCGGGACCCGAAACATGTGGTCCGCCGGCCCGCTCCCGCGACATGATCGGACGCGACAGGCCACGACAGCAGGGAGACCTCCGTGCCTCATTCCATCGACGAAGCCTTCACGGCGCTTCCCCTACGGGCCCTCGCCGACGCCGCGCTCGCACGCGCGCGTGCGCTGGGGGCCGAGCACGCGGACTTCCGGTTCGAGCGGGTGCGCAGCGCCGCCTGGCGGCTGCGGGACGGCAAGCCCGCCGGATCCTCGGACACCACCGACCTCGGGTACGCGGTCAGGGTGGTGCACGGCGGCACGTGGGGCTTCGCCTCCGGGGTGGATCTGACCATGGACGCCGCCGCCCGGGTCGCCTCGCAGGCGGTGGCCATGGCCAAGCTGTCCGCGCAGGTGATCAAGGCCGCCGGCTCCGATGAACGCGTGGAACTGGCCGACGAGCCGGTGCACGCCGACCGGACGTGGGTCTCGTCGTACGAGATCGACCCGTTCTCGGTACCGGACGAGGAGAAGTCGGCGCTGCTCGCGGAGTGGAGCAACCGGCTGCTGAGCGCGAACGGCGTCGACCACGTGGACGCCTCGCTGCTCACCGTCCACGAGAACAAGTTCTACGCCAACACGGCCGGGACCGTGACGACCCAGCAGCGGGTGCGGCTGCATCCGCAGCTGACGGCGGTGTCGGTCGACGAGTCGAGCGGGGAGTTCGACTCGATGCGCACGCTCGCGCCGCCGGTGGGCCGCGGCTGGGAGTACCTGACCGGGACCGGCTGGGACTGGGACGCCGAGCTGGAGCGGATCCCGGAGCTGCTCGCCGAGAAGATGCGGGCACCCAGCGTGGAGCCGGGTCTGTACGACCTGGTGATTGACCCGTCCAACCTGTGGCTGACCATCCACGAGTCCATCGGGCACGCCACGGAGCTGGACCGGGCGCTCGGCTACGAGGCCGCGTACGCCGGCACCTCCTTCGCCACCTTCGACCAGCTGGGCAAGCTGAGGTACGGCTCCGAGCTGATGAACGTCACCGGCGACCGCACCGCCGAGCACGGCCTCGCCACCATCGGCTACGACGACGAGGGCGTCGAGGCCCAGTCCTGGGACCTGGTGAAGGACGGCACGCTGGTCGGCTACCAGCTGGACCGGCGGATCGCCCGGCTGACCGGGTTCGAGCGGTCCAACGGCTGCGCGTACGCCGACTCGCCCGCGCACGTCCCGGTGCAGCGCATGGCCAACGTGTCCCTGCGGCCGGACCCCGCCGGGCTGTCCACCGAGGACCTGATCGGCGGTGTCGACCGGGGCATCTACGTGGTCGGTGACCGGTCCTGGTCGATCGACATGCAAAGGTACAATTTTCAATTTACCGGCCAGCGGTTCTTCAAGATCGAGAACGGGCGGATCACCGGGCAGCTCAAGGACGTCGCCTACCAGGCCACGACCACGGACTTCTGGGGCTCGATGGCCGCCGTGGGCGGACCCCAGACGTACGTCCTCGGCGGTGCCTTCAACTGCGGCAAGGCCCAGCCGGGCCAGGTGGCCGCCGTGTCCCACGGGTGCCCGTCCGCCCTCTTCAAGGGCGTCAACATCCTCAACACCACGCAGGAGGCCGGCCGATGAGCGCCCGCACCAGCAAGCCGCACGAGGTCGTCGAGCAGGCGCTCGCGCTGTCCCGCGCCGACGGCTGTGTCGTCATCGCCGACGAGCACTCCACCGCCAACCTGCGCTGGGCGGGGAACGCGCTGACCACCAACGGTGTGACCCGGGGCCGTACGCTCACCGTGATCGCGACCGTGGACGGGCAGGAGGGCACCGCCTCGGGGGTGGTGTCGCGGTCCGCGGTCACCGCGGAGGAGCTGGAGCCGCTGGTGCGGGCCGCCGAGGCCGCCGCGCGCGGTGCCGGGCCCGCCGAGGACGCGCAGCCGCTGGTCGGCGGTGTGCCGGAGTCCCCCGACTTCACGGACGCGCCCGCCGAGACCTCCTCCGCCGTGTTCGCCGACTTCGCCCCGGCCCTCGGCGAGGCCTTCGCACGCGCGCGTGCCGGTGGCCGGGAGCTGTACGGCTTCGCCAACCACGAGCTGGTGTCGACGTACCTGGGCACCTCCACCGGGCTGCGCCTCAGGCACGACCAGCCCACCGGCACGCTGGAGCTGAACGCCAAGTCGCCGGACCGCACCCGCTCGGCGTGGGCCGGCCGGTCCACCCGGGACTTCAAGGACGTCGACCCGGGCGCGCTCGACGCGGAGCTGGCCGTACGGCTCGGCTGGGCGGAGCGGCGCGTGGACCTGCCCGCGGGCCGCTACGAGACGCTGCTGCCGCCCACCGCCGTGGCGGACCTGCTGATCTACCAGCTGTGGTCGGCGTCGGGCCGGGACGCGGCCGAGGGCCGGACGGTGTTCTCCAAGCCGGGCGGTGGCACCCGGGTCGGCGAGAGGCTGAGCGAGCTGCCGCTGACCCTGCGCAGCGACCCGAACGAGCCGGGCCTGGAGTGCCCGCCCTTCCTGATCGCCCACTCCTCCGGCGGCGACGAGTCGGTGTTCGACAACGGGCTGCCGACCCACGCCACGGAGTGGATCAGCGGGGGCGTGCTGAAGCACCTGACGACGACCCGGCACAGCGCGGCCCTGACCGGGCTGCCGGTCGCGCCGGTGCTCGGGAACCTGATCCTGGACGGCGGCAACCGGTCCCTGGACGAGATGGTCGCGGACACCGAGCGCGGGCTGCTGCTGACCTGCCTGTGGTACATCCGCGAGGTCGACCCGGCCACGCTGCTGCTGACGGGCCTGACCCGGGACGGCGTCTACCTCGTGGAGAACGGCGAGGTGACCGGGCAGGTGAACAACTTCCGGTTCAACGAGTCGCCGGTGGACCTGCTGGGCCGGGCCACGGAGGCGGGGCGGACCGAGAAGACGCTGCCGCGCGAGTGGAGCGACTGGTTCACCCGGGCCGCGATGCCCGCGCTGCGGATCCCCGATTTCAACATGAGCTCTGTCAGTCAGGGCGTATAACCTCGTAGACGTTCGTGGTCGGGTGTCACCCGACCGCCCGAAGATCACCAAGGAGACACGAGAACCGTGACGGACATCGTCGACGAGCTGAAGTGGCGGGGGCTCATCGCCCTCTCCACGGACGAGGACGCACTGCGCAAGGCGTTCGCGGACGGCCCCGTCACGTTCTATTGCGGCTTCGACCCGACCGCGCCCAGCCTGCACCTCGGCAACCTCGTGCAGATCCTGACGATGCGCCGCATCCAGGAGGCGGGGAACCGCCCGCTGGCGCTGGTCGGCGGTGCCACGGGTCTCATCGGCGACCCGAAGCCCACGGCCGAGCGCACGCTGAACGCGCCGGAGGTCGTGGCCGGCTGGGTGGAGCGGCTGCGCGCGCAGATCGAGCCGCTGCTCCACTTCGACGGGCCGAACGCCGCGGTGATGGTCAACAACCTGGACTGGACCCAGGGCCTGTCGGCCATCGAGTTCCTGCGGGACGTCGGCAAGCACTTCCGGGTCAACAAGATGATCGCCAAGGAGGCCGTCTCCCGGCGGCTCAACTCCGACGCGGGCATCAGCTACACCGAGTTCAGCTACCAGATCCTGCAGGGCATGGACTTCCTGGAGCTGTACCGGCGGCACGGCTGCACGCTGCAGACCGGCGGCAGCGACCAGTGGGGCAACCTCACCTCGGGCACGGACCTGATCCACCGGGTCGAGCCGGACGCCGTGGTGCACGCGCTGGGCACCCCGCTGATCACCAAGGCCGACGGCACCAAGTTCGGCAAGACCGAGTCCGG
The DNA here is from genome assembly GCF_055564915.1 of Streptomyces sp. NPDC028928. Lineage (NCBI taxonomy): Bacteria > Bacillati > Actinomycetota > Actinomycetes > Kitasatosporales > Streptomycetaceae > Streptomyces > Streptomyces sp. NPDC028928. Next base: position 52,063 of record NZ_JBVHVI010000027.1, on the reverse strand, counting down.
CACGGTGTGGCTCGACCCGGAGATGACCACGCCGTACGCCTTCTACCAGTTCTGGGTCAACGCGGACGACCGTGACGTCTCCAAGTTCCTGCGCATCTTCAGCTTCAAGTCCCGCGAGGAGATCGAGGAGCTGGAGCGGCAGACGGAGGAGCGTCCGCAGGCCCGGGCGGCCCAGCGGGCGCTCGCCGAGGAGCTGACGACGCTGGTGCACGGCGCCGACCAGACCGCCGCGGTGATCGCCGCGTCGCGTGCCCTGTTCGGGCAGGGTGAGCTGGCGGACCTGGACGGGCGGACGCTGGCGGCGGCACTGTCCGAGGTGCCGAACATCCAGGTCACCGAGCTGGCTCCGGTGGTGGACCTGTTCGCCGAGGTCGGCCTGGTCGCCAGCAAGTCCGCCGCGCGGCGGACCGTGAAGGAGGGCGGGGCGTACGTCAACAACGTGAAGGTCACCGCGGAGGACTCCGTCCCCGGTGCGGAGGAGTTGCTGCACGGGCGGTGGCTGGTGCTGCGGCGTGGGAAGAAGAACCTGGCCGCGGTGGAGGTCACGGGCGCCTGAGCGGCGTAGGGGCGTGGGCGGACTGGCGACTGCGGCTTTCGTCGTGGTTGCTCGCGCGGTCCCCCGCGCCCCTTCCGGGGCTCAGGCCCGCTGCTGTTTCCGCTTGCCCAGCGTCGCCATGTAGAGGGCGTCCACGGCCGCGACGATGACGATGGCGGCCACGAGCTGGAAGATGTGCCGGCTCCAGTCGATGCCCGGGGTCGCCTCCACGCCGGCCGCGCGGGCGAGCGCGTTGCCCACGATGGCGCCCAGCATGCCGCAGATCGTGGTCAGCCACAGGGGGCTGTGCTGCTTGCCCGGGATGATCGCCTTGGCGATGAGACCCAGCACGAATCCCACGATGATCGCCCACAACCAGCCCATGGCTGCCTCCTCGTACGGATCGACGTGAGCATTACGGCCAGTGTGGTTCGGTCCGCCGTACGGCGCATGTCGAGTGCGCCCGTACGCGGCAGGGGCCCGAGGTGTCCTCGCAGGCAGGGGGCGACCCGGTCTCGAAGGCGGCGGGGGCGCGGCGTACCGTGGGAGGTGTCCCGCCCGGTTCCCCGCCGGGCAGTGGACGAGGGTGCGGGCCGGGGAGAGTCCGATGCGGGCGGATGGTGGAATGTGATGCGGAAACAGCACGGCGGCGGCGTCCAGGTGTTCCGGATCACCGGTGCCCGGACCGGGCTCGCCGAGGATGTCCGGGGCCGGCAGCGGCGGTACGTGATCTCGATGTCGGTCCGTACCGTTTCGGTGATCCTGGCGGTCGCGCTGTGGAACGTCGAGCGGCACGTGGCCATCGCCGCGCTGGTGCTCGGTGCGGTCCTCCCCTACATCGCCGTGGTGATCGCCAACGCGGGCCGGGAGAGGCCGCCGTCCCTTCCGTCGACGTTCGTCACCACGCCGGTGCGGCCGATGATCGCACCGGCTCGGGAGGACTCCGAGGCCGAGAACGTACCGCCCAATCCGGCGGCCGGAGTGCGCGGTGAGCGCTCCGGACCCGCCTGAGCAGGGCGGACGCGGCCGAAGCGGAATGCATTTATGCGCCAAGCTCAAGAAAAGCTCAGATCAATCCTGCTGTTCCGGTGCCGGGCGGCGGGGTACCCGTGACATACTGCGTACGCGCTCCGCATCCCCCGTCGGAGCGATGGACCGACGCCGGGCAGCTCCCCCCGTGGCTGCCCGGCGTCGCCCTGTTTGCGCCCCTTCGTGAGACGAACCCGAGACGAAACCGTGAGTGACGAGACCCCTATCTGCTCCGCCAAGGGCTGCCGTGCCACCGCCGTGTGGGTGCTGGCGTGGAACAACCCCAAGGTCCACACCCCGGAGCGGCGCAAGACATGGCTGGCCTGCGAGGAGCACCGCGAGCATCTGTCGCAGTTCCTCGGGGTCCGGGGGTTCCTGAAGGACGTGGTGGCGTTCGAGGAGTGGCGGGCGGCCGAGGGCTAGCCGCCGATCGCGGACATCGGGCGGTCCGGCTGCACGAACGACGGGTCGTCCAGGCCCGCTCCGGCCTTCTTGCCCCACATCGCCTGGCGCCAGATGCGGGCGATCTCCTCGTCCGGGGCGCCCGAGCGCAGGGCCGCGCGGAGGTCGGTCTCCTCGGTGGCGAACAGGCAGGTGCGTATCTGGCCGTCGGCGGTGAGACGGGTACGGTCGCAGGCGGCGCAGAACGGCCGGGTGACCGAGGCGATCACGCCGACCCGGTGCGGGCCGCCGTCCACCAGCCAGCGCTCCGCCGGTGCCGAGCCCCGCTCGTCCGCGCCCTCGGGACTGAGGTCGAAGCGGGTGCGCAGGGAAGCGAGAATGTCCCCGGCGGTGACCATGCCCTCGCGCTTCCAGCCGTGCTGGGCGTCCAGGGGCATCTGCTCGATGAACCGCAGCTCGTAGTCGTGCCCCATCGCCCAGGCGAGGAGGTCCGGGGCCTCGTCGTTGTTCAGCCCCGGCATCAGCACGGTGTTGACCTTGACGGGGGTCAGACCGGCCTCGCGGGCGGCTTCGAGGCCGTCCAGCACGTCCTTGTGGCGGTCCCGGCGGGTGAGGGTCTTGAAGACGTCCGGGCGGAGGGTGTCCAGGGAGACGTTGACCCGGTCCAGGCCCGCCGCCTTCAGGGCGGTCGCGGTGCGGCGCAGGCCGATGCCGTTGGTGGTGAGGGACATCTGCGGGCGCGGTTCGAGGGCCGCGACGCGCTCGACGATGCCGACCAGGCCCGGGCGCAGCAGCGGTTCGCCGCCGGTGAAGCGGACCTCCTCGATGCCGAGGCTGCGGACCGCGATGTCGATGAGCCGGACGATCTCGTCGTCCGTGAGCAGGTCGGGCTTGGCCAGCCACTGCAGGCCCTCCTCGGGCATGCAGTAGGTGCAGCGCAGATTGCACCGGTCGGTCAGCGAGACCCTCAGGTCGGTGGCCACTCGGCCGTAGGTGTCGATGAGCACGTGGGCCCCCTCCCTCTCCCGGTCACTCATTTTCGGTCGTGCGTAGGTCCTGCGTCACCTGTGAGCCTACGTGACCTCACCGACATCGACAGCGGCCCGATCCCACGAGGTACGACGCGACCGCGTCGTAGGACCGTACAGTCCCGTACGACGCGGTCGTCCGTACGAACCCTCAGTGCGCTCCGGTGCCGGTCAGGGACCGCACCTCCAGTTCCGCGTACTTGCCCTCGTCCGGGGCCTCCTTCGACAGGAGAGTGCCCACGACGCCGAGCAGGAAGCCGACCGGGATGGAGATGATGCCGGGGTTCTCCAGCGGGAACCAGTGGAAGTCGACGCCGGGGAACATCGAGGTCGGCTTGCCGGAGACCACCGGGGAGAACAGCACCAGGCCGACCGCGGTGACCAGGCCGCCGTAGATGGACCACAGCGCGCCCGTGGTGGTGAACCGCTTCCAGAACAGGCTGTAGAGGATGGTCGGCAGGTTGGCGGAGGCGGCGACCGCGAAGGCGAGGGCGACGAGACCGGCCACGTTCAGGTCGCGGGCCAGGGCGCCGAGCACGATCGAGACCGCGCCGATGCCGACGGTGGCCCAGCGGGCCGCGCCGATCTCCTGTTTCTCGGTGGCCTGGCCCTTCTTGATGACATTCGCGTAGATGTCGTGGGCGAACGAGGAGGACGAGGCCAGGGTCAGGCCGGCGACGACCGCGAGGATCGTGGCGAAGGCGACCGCGGAGATGGTGGCGAGCAGGATGGCTCCCCAGTTGGAGTCGACGCCGCCCAGATGCAGTGCCAGGAGGGGTGCCGCCGTGTTGCCCGCCTTGTTGGAGACGATGATCTCGTCCGGTTTGATCAGCGCGGCGGCGCCGAAGCCGAGGGCGAGGGTCATCAGGTAGAAGGCGCCGATCAGGCCGATCGCCCAGATCACGGACTTCCGGGCGGCCTTGGCGGTGGGGACCGTGTAGAAGCGGATCAGGATGTGCGGCAGACCGGCGGTGCCGAGGACCAGGGCGATGCCGAGCGAGAGGAAGTCCAGCTTGGTGGTGCCGGTGGCGCCGTACTTCAGGCCGGGCTCCAGGAAGGCGCTGCCCTTGCCGCTGTTGTCGGCGGCCCTGCCGAGCAGGTCCGAGATGTTGAAGTCGAACTTGAGCAGCACCAGGAAGGTCAGCAGCAGGGCGCCGACGATCAGCAGGACCGCCTTGACCATCTGGACCCAGGTGGTGCCCTTCATGCCGCCGATGGTGACGTACACGATCATCAGCACGCCGACCAGGGCGACGATGCCGATCTTGCCGCTGTCGCTGGTGATGCCGAGGAGCAGGGAGACGAGGACGCCGGCGCCGGCCATCTGGGCCAGCAGGTAGAAGATCGACACGACGATCGTCGAGGTGCCGGCGGCGGTGCGCACGGGACGCTGGCGCATCCGGTAGGCCAGCACGTCGCCCATGGTGTAGCGGCCCGAGTTGCGCAGGGGCTCGGCGACCAGGAGCAGGGCGACGAGCCAGGCGACGAGGAAGCCGATGGAGTACAGGAAGCCGTCGTAGCCGAAGAGGGCGATGGCGCCGGCGATGCCGAGGAAGGACGCGGCGGACATGTAGTCGCCGGAGACGGCGAGGCCGTTCTGGAAGCCGGTGAACTGCCGTCCGCCGGCGTAGAAGTCGGCGGCGTCCTTGGTCTGCCGGCCGGCCCAGACGGTGATGACGAGGGTCGCGGCGACGAACACCGCGAACAGGGTGATGATCAGCGTCCGGTGCTCGCCGGCCTCGCCGGCGGCGAGCAGGGTGTGCGATGCGGGGCTCATACTCCGCCCTCCATCCGGGACTTGATGGCCTCGGCCTTCGGGTCGAGCTTGGCGGCGGCGTGGCGCGCGTACCACCAGGCGATGAGGAACGTGGTGAGGAACTGGGCGAGGCCCAGGACGAGGGCCACGTTGATGTTGCCGACGACCTTGGTGCCCATGAAATCGCCCGCGTAGTTGGAGAGCAGGACGTACAGCAGGTACCAGGTGGTGAAGGCGATGGTCAGCGGGAAGGCGAAGGAGCGGTGGGCGCGGCGCAGTTCACCGAACTCCGCGCTCTGCTGCACCTCGGTGAACTCCTCGGTGGAGGGAAGGGAAGCTGGGGGTTTCGCGGGTGGCGGCGTCTCGGTAGCCACGGGCTCTCCTCGCGTCACGGACATGCGCTGTCTGGCCTCACAGGACCGGGGATCACGTTACCGGTAGTCGTGTTGCGACTCCGCTGGGTGATCCCGGTGGCGGGGGCGCCGAGTCGACGGTCCCCCGTCCACGGTCACGGCGCCCCGCGCGGACCGGTTCAAGTCCGCCGGGCTCTTTCGGAGATCGCGCGCGGCAGATAGCTTCGGCCACCACTCGTCATGTACCTGCCCGAGCACCACCTGTGTCTCGGGCGGTTCCGTATCCGGATGATGTGGAGATCCCATGGCTCATCTGCGCTCCAGACGGCGCCTCGCGCTCGCCGTGCCCGTCGTGCTGTCGCTGACCGCCTCGCTCGGCTTCCTGCCGTCGGTGGCCTCGGCGGCGCCCGCCGCCGGCACGGTGGCGCGGGCGGCGGACGGTCCGAATCTCGCCTACGTGGTCAACACCCGCACCGACCACCGCACGATCGAGTCCGTGCGGCGCGAGATAGCGCGCAACGGCGGTACGGTCGTGGCCGCTTACGACCGGATCGGCGTCATCGTCGTCCACTCCGCGAACCCCGACTTCGGCGCGCGGATGCGTGCGGTGCGCGGGGTCGACTCGGCGGGCGCGACCCGCACGGCACCGCTGAGCGCGGCGGGGACCACGGACGAGGGCGCGGCGCAGGTCCTGTCCCGGGCGGAGCAGGCGCGGCTCACGGCGAGCGCGGCGGCGGGCGAGGAGCCGCTGGAGGCGGACCAGTGGGACCTGCGGGCGATCGGCGCCGACCAGGCCGCGCGGATCAACCCGGGCAGCCGGAGCGTGACCGTCGGTGTCATCGACACAGGCGTCGACGACACCCACCCGGACATCGCCCCCAACTTCTCCGCGTCCCAGTCGGCGAACTGTGTGAGCGGCAAGGCGGACACGACGTACGGCGCCTGGCGGCCGGCGGACGCCGACCACTACCACGGCACCCATGTGGCCGGTGAGATCGCCGCGGCCCGCAACGGCACCGGCGTGGCGGGTGTGGCGCCCGGGGTGAAGGTCTCGAGCATCACCGTGTCCCAGCCGGACGCGACCTCGCTGTTCTACCCGGAGAGCGTGGTCTGCGCGTTCGTGTTCGCCGCGGACCACGGCGTCGAGATCACCAACAACAGCTACTACGTTGACCCGTGGCTGTACAACTGCATGGACGACCCCGATCAACGTGCCATCGTTGACGCGGTCAACAGGGCCCAGCTGTACGCACAGCGCAAGGGCACGCTCAATGTCGCCTCGGCGGGCAACTCCAACGATGACCTGGACGCCGACGCGATCGTGGACGACTCCAGCCCCGACGACTCGACGGCCCGGACCCGCACGATCGACCCGCACGAGTGCTTCGACGTGCCGACCCAGCTGCCCGGTGTGGTGACCGTGAGCGCGGTGGGCGTGAAGGGCACCAAGTCGTACTACTCCAGCTACGGCCAGGGCGTGGTCGACGTCGCCGGGCCGGGCGGCGACAAGTACCAGATCCCGGACACGCCGTCGAAGAACGGGCGCATCCTGTCCACCATGCCGAACAACCAGTACGGCTTCCTGCAGGGCACCTCCATGGCATCGCCGCACGTCGCCGCGGTGGCCGCGCTGCTCAAGTCGGCCCATCCGCACGCCACTCCGGCCCAGCTGCAGGCGCTGCTGAAGGCGCAGGCGGACAACCCGGGCTGCCCGACGGAGCCGTACGACGGTGACGGCGACGGGGTCGTGGACGCGACGTGCGCCGGGGGCAAGCGAGTGAACGGCTTCTACGGTTTCGGCGTTGTCAACGCGTTGCGGGCGGTCAAGTAGCCGCGGTTCACGTCAACAGCGTGCACTTCACTCTGCAGTCGTGACCCTCAGCGGCACTCATATTGATTGAATCAATACTGCATAGTGAAGTAATGACTAAAATCAACGATGCCTGGGAGGCACTGGGCGGGCAGCCCGGGCTGGTGTCGCGTGTGTCGGCCGTCGTACGCCGGGACGTGCTGGATGCCAGGCTGCCCGTCCGGGAGCTGGCACGCGCGTGTGTGGGAGCGTGTGCGCTGGCCGCCGCGGAGCTGGGGGCGCGGCGGGCCCGGCTCGCCGAAGTGCCGGCGGTCACCGTGGACGACGGGGCGGTGGCCGCCGCCTTCCACAGCGAGCGGCTGCTCCAGGTCGACGGCCGGGCGCCGGTCGTCTTCGCGCCGCTGTCGCGGTTCTGGCGCACCGCCGACGGCTGGGTGCGCACCCACACCAACTACCCGCACCACCGGGTCCGGCTGCTCGGCGCGCTGGGCCTTCCGGCGGACGCCTCGGCGGAGGAGGTCGCCGGCCGGCTCGCCGAGCGCTCCTCCCTGGAGACCGAGGAGGCCGTCCACGGCGCCGGCGGTCTCGCCGTCGCCCTGCGCACCCCGCAGGAGTGGCGGGCGCACCCACAGGCCGCCGAGGTGGCCGCACGCCCGCTGGTCGAGCGTGCGGTGCTGGACACGGCACCCGCGCGCGTGCTGCCGCCGGTGGACCCGGCCACCGCTCCCCTGCTGCCCGCCGCCGGGCTGCGCGTCCTGGACCTGACCCGGGTGCTGGCGGGCCCGGTCGCCACCCGCACCCTGGCCCTGCTGGGCGCGGACGTCCTGCGGCTGGACGCCCCGTGGCTGCCGGAACTCCCGGACCAGCACGCCGACACGGGCATCGGCAAGCGGTCCGCCACACTGGATCTGACCGCCGGCCGGGACACCCTGGAGGAGCTGCTGAGCGCGGCCGACGTCGTGGTGACCGGGTACCGGCCCGGCGCCCTCGACCGGTTCGGGCTCGCCCCGCAGGCGCTGGCCGAGCGGCACCCCGGCCTGGTCGTGGCCCAGGTGTCGGCGTGGGGCGGGTACGGGCCCTGGGGCGAGCGGCGCGGCTTCGACAGCCTGGTGCAGGTCGCGACCGGCATCGCGGTCACCGAGGGTGCGGCGGACCGGCCCGGCGCGCTGCCCGCGCAGGCCCTGGACCACGGAACCGGCTATCTGCTGGCGGCGGCCGTGCTGCGGGCCCTGACGGAGCAGTCGTACGACGGCGGGAGCCGGATGGTCCGACTGGCACTGGCCCGCACCGCCCACTGGCTGACGCACGGCATCCACCCGGCCCCGGCCGAGGGCGCACCGTACCCGGGCCCGGACACCTGGCTCACCGAGACCGACAGCCCCCTCGGCCGCCTGCGGCACCCCCGCCCGGCCGTGTCCTTCACCGACGGCCCCACGGGCTGGGCCCGGCCCCCGGTGCCCTGGGGATCGGAGCCGGCCGCGTGGCGGTGAGTCCGGGTGCGGGCGGTCAGCCGCCGTTGGTGACGAGTACCTTCAGGGCCGTGCGCTCGTCCATGGCCTTGTAGCCGGCCGGGACGCCCTCGATGTCGACGGTCATGTCGAACACCGGCGAGGGGTCGATCGAGCCGTCGAGCACGTCGGGCAGCAGGTCGGGGATGTAGGCGCGGACCGGGGCGACACCGCCGCGCAGGGCGATGTTGCGGTCGAACATCACGCCGAGGTCCAGGCCGGTGCCGCTGCCGTGGGGCACGCCCACGAAGCCGATGGCGCCGCCGTCGCGGGTGATGTCGACGGCCGTGCGCATGGACTGCTCGGTGCCGACCGCCTCCACGACGGCGTGGGCGCCCTGCCCGCGGGTCAGTTCGCGGACGGCCTCGACGGCCGCGTCCCCGCGCTCGGCGACGACGTCGGTGGCGCCGAACCGGCGGGCGATGGCGGTACGCGTCTCGTGCCGGCCGAGCGCGATGATCCGCTCGGCGCCGAGCCGCTTGGCGGCCAGCACGGCGCACAGGCCGACCGCGCCGTCACCGACGACCGCGACCGTGGCACCGGGCCGGGCGCCCGCGCCGAGGGCGGCGTGGTGGCCGGTGCCGAGGACGTCGGAGAGGGTCAGCAGGGCGGACAGCAGGTGGTCGTCGGAGGCCGCTTCCTTGGGCAACCGGACGAGGGTGCCGTCGGCGAAGGGCACGCGGACGGCCTCGCCCTGGCCGCCGTCGTAGCCGACGGAACCCCAGAAGCCGCCGTGCTCGCAGGACGTGGTCAGGCCCTCGCGGCAGTAGTCGCAGACGCCGTCGGACCACATGAAGGGCGCGACCACCAGGTCACCGCGCTTGACGGTGCTCACCTCGGAGCCGGTCTCCTCGACGACCCCGAGGAACTCGTGCCCGATCCGCTGCCCCGGCTGCCGGGCCGCCTCGCCGCGGTAGGCCCACAGGTCGCTGCCGCAGATGCAGGCCCGCAGCACCCGCACGACGGCGTCGGTAGGCAGCTGCACCACGGGCTCGGGAACGTCCTCCACGCGCATGTCGTACGGGGCGTGGATGGTGGTGGCGCGCATGACGGGGATCCTTCTCGTGCGGGGTGGTGCGAGGTCGCGGGGTGCGCTCGGGGTGTGGGCGCCCTTCACCGTACGTCGCCTCCCGCGCGGCACGCGCGGCGAGGTGCGGTCAGCCCCCACGACCCCACCGTCAGACCGTCATCCGACCCCACCGTCAGACCGTCATCGCCCCACCGTCGGCCCCCACCGCCCCCGTCAGACCCCCGCCGCCCCGAGCAGGCTCCCCGCCCCGTACGTCACCCCCATCGCCAGCGCCCCGCCCACCGCGTTGCGCAGCACCGCCCGCTTCGGGTCGGCGGCGCCCAGGCGGGCGCTGGTCCAGCCGGTGAGGACGAGGGCGGCGAGGACGGAGGCGACGGTGACGACGAGGCGCCGGCCGGGTGGGGGCAGGACGATGGCCAGCAGGGGCAGCAGCGCGCCCGCGGTGAACGACAGGAAGCTCGCCCAGGCCGCGTTCCAGGGGTTGGTCAGCTCGTCGGGGTCGATGCCCAGCTCCACGCGCGCGTGGGCCTTCAACGCGTCCCGCGCGGTGAGTTGTCCGGCGGCCTCGCGGGCCACCTCGTGGGACAGGCCGCGCGCCTCCAGCAGTGCGGTCAGCTCCCGCAGTTCGGCCTCGGGCTGTTCGCGCAGTTCCCGTTTCTCCAGGGCCAGCGCGGCCATCTCGGAGTCGCGCTGGGTGGACACGGAGACGTACTCGCCGGCCGCCATCGACATCGAGCCGGCGAGCAGGCCGGCCAGTCCGGCGGTGAGCAGGGCGCCCCGGCTCTCGGTGGCGCCGGCCACGCCGACGACCAGTCCCGCGGTGGAGACGATGCCGTCGTTCGCGCCGAGCACGGCCGCGCGCAGCCAGTTCAGCCGGGCGCCCAGGGCGCCGCCGTGGGCCTCGTCGTGGGTGGGTTCCGTCACAGCAGGGAGGATCCCACTCGCGGGGCACGGCAGCCGTACCGACGCCCCGCGCGCGGGACCGGGCCACGCCGAACTGGGCGCGCACCGCACCCATATGCCGCTGCTCCGCGACTTCCCGGTCTCCCGCGCGGGTGAAGCGGCGGCGAAGAAGCACGTGTTGCCGGCGCTGGCGAGGTGTACCGGCTGCCGCCCGGCCCGGCCGACGGCCGCGGACCCGCACCGCCGAACTCGCCGACCGCGGGGCATGTGTGTGCGGCGACCGAGCGGGAGGACGAGCCCGGGGCGGGTGGCGGGGACCTGAGGGACCGCGCTGTCAGTCGTGGCCCGTATCCTCAGTGACCATGCTCGAAGACCGTGCGACCGCAGTGTCCTCCCCCACCCAGTGGCCGGCCGCGTATCCGAAGGGATACGCGGTCGTTGACGTGGAGACCACCGGCCTGGCCCGGGACGACCGCATCATCTCCGCGGCCGTCTACCGGCTGGACGCGCGCGGCGAGGTCGAGGACCACTGGTACACGCTGGTCAACCCGGAGCGGGATCCGGGACCGGTGTGGATACACGGTCTGACGAGCGAGGTGCTCGACGGCGCGCCGCTGTTCGGGGACATCGCCGAGGAGTTCGCGGCCCGGCTGGACGGCCGGGTGCTCGTCGCGCACAACGCGGTCTTCGACTGGCAGATGATCGCGCGGGAGTACGCGCGCGTGCGGCGCGAGGCGCCGGTACGGCAGCGGCTGTGCACCATCGCGCTGTCGAAGGAGCTGGGGCTGCCGCTGCCCAACCACAAGCTGGAGTCGCTGGCGGCGCACTTCGGGGTCGTACAGCAGCGGGCGCACCACGCGCTGGACGACGCGCGCGTGCTGGCGGAGGCGTTCCGGCCCAGCCTGCGGGCCGCGGCGGCGGGCGGCGTACGGCTGCCGCTGCTGGAGTGCCGGCCGCTGACGGAGTGGTCGGACCGGCCGGTGCCCCGGCAGTCGTCGGGCGGCTACGGCGGCTACCGGAGCGGCAGTTGGCGCCCCTCCCGCAAAAGGCCCGCATGCCCCTATCCCAACCCAGGGCGCTATGAAGACGGCAAACGCCTCAAACAGGGCATGCGGGTGGCCTTCTCCGGCGACACGTCGACCGAGCGGGAGCTGCTGGAGGACCGCGCCGTGGAGGCCGGGCTGCATGTCGCCACCAGCATCTCCCGGCTGACCAGCCTGCTGGTGACCAACGACCCCGACTCGGGCACGTCGAAGACGGTCAAGGCCCGGCAGTACGGCACACCGATCGTGGACGAGGCCGCGTTCGGCCAGCTGCTCGGGGATGTGGAGCCCGCCGACGAGTAGGCACCCCACGGTCGGGTGATCGTACGGACGGGTGATTGCCGCACGACTCACCCGGCCCCGGCTCGCTCGGGGATCGGTGACGGCCCACCCTGTGGCGCATGGCGAAATGCGAAGTTTGCGGCAATGACTACGGGATGGCCTTCGAGGTCCACGCACAGGGCGCCGTCCACGTCTTCGACTGCTTCTCCTGTGCGATCCACCGCATGGCCCCGGTCTGCGAGAACTGCAAGGTCTCGATCATCGGCCAGGGCGTGGAGGCCGACGGCATGTTCTACTGCGGCGCCCACTGCGCCCGGGCCCAGGGGAAGGCGGGGATCGTCGACCACGTCTGAGCCGGTACCCCCCGCAATGCACCCCACGGCCCGGAGGTACCGTCGTGGGGTGCACCGTTACCGCTTCCTGTTGTCCCGCCAGTGGGTGATCCTCACGCTCGTCGCGATCGCGCTGATCCCGACGATGATCCGGCTGGGCTTCTGGCAGCAGCACCGGTACGAGGAGCGCACCGCCCGCAACGACCTGGTCTCCACGGCGCTGCACGCCGAGCCGGTCCCGGTCGAGCGGCTGACCTCCCCCGGGCACCAGGTGACCCGCGCCGAGAAGTACCACACGGTCACCGCGACCGGCACCTTCGACACCGACAGGGAGGTCGTGGTCCGGCGCCGGACGAACTCCGACGACCAGGTCGGCTTCCACGTCCTCACCCCGTTCGTCCTCGACGACGGCAAGGTACTGCTCGTGAACCGCGGCTGGATCCCCGCGAACGGCGTACAGACCGCCTTCCCGAAGGTCCCCGCCCCGCCGGCCGGCCGGATCACCGTCAAGGGGCGCCTGATGGCCGACGAGACGACCGCGGCGAGCGGCATCAAGAACGTCAAGGGCCTCCCCGACCGGCAGATCATGCTGATCAACAGCGCCGAGGAGGCACGCCGGCTCGGTGCCGAGGTGCTCGGCGGCTACATCCAGCAGACGGCGCCCGCGGCCAAGGGCGGCTCCCCGGAGCAGATCTCCGACCCGGGCAGCGAGGACGCCCCGCTGAACTACGCGTACATGATCCAGTGGTGGCTGTTCGCGGCGGCCGTTCCGGTCGGCTGGTGGTTCCTGGTCCGGCGGGAGGTCCGCGACCGGGAGGAGGCCGCGGCGCGGGCACAGCCGCAGGAGAGCGAGCCGGCCGCCGTCTGAGCGCGCCGCGCGTTCCCCGTACGGCGCGTCACTCCCCCGGCGCACCACCTGATTGGCCCCCTGGTCCGCCGGGAAACCGCATCCCGTGAACGCGCGCATCGAGGACTACGCCCTCATCGGAGACGAGCAGACCGCGGCCCTGATCGGCAAGGACGGCTCGATCGACTGGCTGTGCCTGCCGCGCTTCGACTCCGGTTCCTGCTTCGCCCGGCTGCTCGGCGACGAGGACCACGGCCACTGGCGGATCGCGCCCGAGGGGGCGGACGTCTGCACCCGCCGCGCCTACCGCCCCGACACCCTCGTCCTGGACACCGAGTGGGAGACCGCCGACGGCACGGTGCGCGTCACCGACCTGATGCCCCAGCGCGACCGCGCCCCCGACGTCGTACGGATCGTCGAGGGGGTCAGCGGCCGGGTCACCGTCCGCAGCACGCTGCGCCTGCGCTTCGACTACGGCTCGATCACCCCGTGGGTGCGCCGCTCGGACGGCCACCGGGTGGCCATCGCCGGACCGGACTCGGTCTGGCTGCGGGCGGAACCGGCCGTGGAGACCTGGGGCGAGGACTTCGGCACGCACTCGGAGTTCACCGTCGCCGAGGGCGAGCGGGTCGCGTTCGTGCTCACCTGGCACCCCTCGCACGAGAAACGGCCGCCGCTCATCGACCCGTACCAGGCGCTGGCGAGCAGCGTCACCGACTGGCGGCGCTGGGCCCGCCAGTGCCGCTACGACGGCCCGTACCGGGACGCGGTCGTCCGCTCCCTCATCACCCTCAAGGCCCTCACCTACGCCCCGACCGGCGGGATCGTCGCCGCGCCGACCACCTCGCTGCCCGAGAAGCCGGGCGGCGTGCGCAACTGGGACTACCGGTACTGCTGGCTGCGCGACGCCACCCTCACGCTCGGTGTGCTGCTCAAGGCGGGCTTCCACGAGGAGGCCGAGGCCTGGCGGAACTGGCTGCTGCGCGCGGTCGCCGGCGACCCGGCCGACCTGCAGATCATGTACGGCGTCGCGGGTGAGCGGCGGCTGCCGGAGACCGAGCTGCCCTGGCTGCCCGGGTTCGGCGGCGCCGCCCCCGTACGCACCGGCAACGCCGCCGTCGACCAGCTCCAGCTGGACGTGTACGGCGAGGTGATGGACTCCCTGTCGCTGGCCCGCTCCTCGGGCCTGCCCTCGAAGCCGCACATGTGGGCCCTGCAGCGCTCGCTGATGACGTTCCTGGAGTCGGCGTGGCGGCAGCCGGACGAGGGCCTGTGGGAGGTCCGCGGCGGCCCGCAGCAGTTCGTGCACTCGAAGGTGATGGTGTGGGTGGCCGCCGACCGGGCCGTGAAGACCCTGGAGAGGCACCACGAGCTGCGCGGCGACCTGGAGGGCTGGCGCAGGCTGCGGGACGAGGTGCACCAGGAGGTGTGCGAGAAGGGCTTCGACGCGGAGCGCAACACCTTCACCCAGTACTACGGCTCCCGGGAACTCGACGCCTCCCTGCTGCTCATCCCGCGCGTCGGGTTCCTGCCGCCGGACGACCCGCGGGTGGTCGGCACGGTCGACGCGATCCGCGACGACCTCGGCCACGACGGCTTCCTGCGCCGCTACGACACCGAGGACTCGGTCGTCGACGGCCTGCCGAGCGGCGAGGGCGCCTTCCTCGCCTGCTCGTTCTGGCTGGCCGACGCACTGCATCTGACCGGCCGGACGAAGGACGCGCGCGAACTGTTCGACCGGCTGGTGGGCCTGTGCAACGACGTGGGCCTGCTGGCCGAGGAGTACGACCCGTTGGACGGCTGCCAGCTGGGCAACTTCCCGCAGGCGTTCAGCCACATCGGCCTGGTGAACACCGCCCTCACCCTGTTCGGGGGCGAGCGGGCAGGATAGGGGCCATGGATCTTGGACTGAAGGACAGGGTGTACGTCGTCACGGGCGCCACCCGCGGGCTGGGCAACGCCACCGCGCGGGAACTGATCGCCGACGGGGCGAAGGTGGTCGTCACCGGCCGGGACGAGAAGCGGGTCGCCGACGCGGCCGCCGAACTGGGCCCGAACGCGGTGGGCGTGGCCGTGGACAACGCCGACGCGGAGGCTCCCGAGCGGCTGGTCGCCACCGCCCGTGAGCACTTCGGCGGCTTCCACGGGGTGCTGGTGAGCGTGGGCGGCCCGCCGCCCGGGTTCGTCGCAGACAACACCGACGAGCAGTGGCGCGCCGCGTTCGAGTCGGTGTTCCTCGGCGCGGTGCGGCTCGCGCGCGCGGCGGCGGCCGAGCTGGAGGAGGGCGGTGTCATCGGGTTCGTGCTGTCGGGCTCGGTGTACGAGCCGATCCCGGGGCTGACCGTGTCCAACGGACTGCGGCCCGGACTCGCCGGGTTCGCCAAGTCGCTCTCCGACGAGCTGGGGCCGCGCGGGATCCGGGTGGTGGGACTGGTGCCGGGGCGCATCGACACCGACCGCGTGCGCGAGCTGGACGCGCGCTCGGCCGACCCCGAGGCCACGCGGGCGGCCAGCGAGTCGCGGATCCCGTTGCGGAGGTACGGGGCACCGGAGGAGTTCGGGCGGGTGGCGGCGTTCCTGCTGTCGCCGGCGGCCTCGTACCTGACCGGGGTCATGGTGCCGGTGGACGGGGGCTCGCGGCACGGATTCTGACGGCCGTCCGCACCGCACCCCGCCTCCCCCGCTCGGCGTGGGCCGCGCCCACGGGGACGCGCCCGCGCCGTCACCGGTGTCGATCAGCAGCCCGGTCAGCCGGCGACGGCGAGGCCGGGCTGCCGCGCCGTCACCTCCGCGTGGAACCGGCGACCGGCGCGACGCACCGGACCGTGGACGTGGCCCGGCAGGTCCGCGCGGCACATCGCGACGCCCCGCCGGACCGGCCGACGGTGACCGTACCGATCACCGCGGTGGGCTGACGGCAGGGGTCATTCGCCGAGGCCGGCCAGGTCCCGCAGCCGCCGGGCCTGTGCGGCCCGCTCGGCCGCGCGCTGCTCGTCGTACGTACGGTCCACCGCACCCTGGAGCAGCGCCTTGGTCTCCACGACGGCGTCCCGCGGCGCGGCCAGCAGCGCGGCCGCCAGGTCCCGTACGGCGCCGTCGAGTTCACCGGCGGGCACCGCGAGGTTGGCCAGCCCGCTGGACACCGCCTCCTCGGCCCCGACGAACCGTCCGGTCGCGCAGATCTCCAGCGCGCGGGCGTATCCGACGAGGCCGACCAGCGGGTGCGTGCCGGTCAGATCGGGGACGAGGCCGAGGCTGGTCTCGCGCATGGCGAACTGCACGTCGTCGGCGACGACCCGCAGGTCGCAGCCGAGCGCGAGCTGGAAGCCGGCCCCGATGGCATGTCCCTGGACGGCGGCGATGGACACGAGGTCGGTCCGCCGCCACCAGGTGAACGCCTCCTGGTATTCGGCGATGGTCGCGTCGAGCCCGGCGTCGTCACGGCGCGCGAGTTCGATGAAGGTCGGCTCGCCCGGGATCCCCTCCGGGGTGAACATCTGACGGTCCAGCCCGGCGGAGAAGGACTTGCCCTCGCCGCGCAGCACGACGACGCGGACGGAGCCCGGCAGCAGCCGCCCGGCCTCGGCGAGCGCCCGCCACAGGGCGGGGCTCTGTACATTGCGCTTGGCCGGATTGGTCAGCGTCACCGTGGCGAGCGCGTCGTCGACGGTGAGCCGTACGCCGTCCTTGTCGAGTGCGGGAGCGAGGTCCTGCTCGGGCGAAGCCATGGGGCGCCTCCGATGGGTGCGGTCAGCTGAGCGAAGCTAAGTGACTGCACAGTAACCACCCGGCCGGTCGGTCCGCCGACCGGGTGGCCACCATCGAAGCCGATGGGCCGCCCGGAGTCAGGACGAAGCGGCCTTCTTACCCCGGGTCGCTCCGCCACGCCCACGGAGCGTGACGCCCGACTCGCTGAGCATCCGGTGCACGAAGCCATACGAGCGGCCGGTCTCCTCGGCCAGCGCCCGGATGCTCGCACCGGAGTCGTACTTCTTCTTCAGGTCTGCCGCGAGCTTGTCGCGCGCGGCGCCGGTCACCCGGCTGCCCTTCTTCAGAGTCTCGGCCACCCGTGCCTCCTCATGGGAAGTGCGCTCTGGTCTCCTCATGATCACCCCTCCCGGGCCCGATGGCCACCCATTCGGCAAGGTCGGTGAGACATCGTTGTGACGACAGGAGCGGATCCCCACAAGCGGAATGGACGATTCCACGGGGTGCGGTCCGAGGGGCCGTACGGGTGGATTCGCGAAGTACCAGGTCAGGGACGCGGACCGGCCGACCCCTTGGCTACCAGGGGATCGGCCGGAAAGTCCGTGTACGACACACCTCGATACGAGGAGATCTCACACAGATGATGGATCACGGATCGGCCGAATGATCCATACTCAGTGGATCAGGCTTTCGATCACGCCGGTTTCCCTCACGCCAGGGCGACGAGATCCGCGTAGTCGGAACCCCACAGGTCCTCGACGCCGTCCGGGAGCAGGATGATCCGCTCCGGCTGGAGCGCCTCGACGGCGCCCTCGTCGTGGGTGACGAGGACGACCGCGCCCTTGTAGGTGCGCAGGGCGCCGAGGATCTCCTCGCGGCTGGCCGGGTCCAGGTTGTTGGTCGGCTCGTCCAGGAGCAGCACGTTCGCGGAGGAGACGACCAGGGTGGCCAGGGCGAGGCGGGTCTTCTCGCCGCCGGAGAGGACACCGGCCGGCTTGTCGACGTCGTCGCCGGAGAACAGGAACGAGCCGAGCACCTTGCGGACCTCGACCAGGTCCATGTCGGGGGCGGCCGAGCGCATGTTCTCCAGGACCGTGCGGTCGGCGTCCAGGGTCTCGTGCTCCTGCGCGTAGTAGCCCACCTTGAGGCCGTGACCGGGGACGACCTGGCCGGTGTCCGGGGTCTCCACGCCCGCGAGGAGCCGCAGCAGGGTGGTCTTGCCGGCGCCGTTGAGGCCGAGGATGACGACCCGCGAGCCCTTGTCGATGGCGAGGTCGACGTCGGTGAAGATCTCCAGCGAGCCGTACGACTTCGACAGGCCCTCGGCCGTCAGCGGGGTCTTGCCGCAGGGGGCCGGCTCCGGGAAGCGGAGCTTGGCGACCTTGTCGGACATCCGGACCTCCTCGAGGCCGGAGAGCAGCTTCTCGGCGCGGCGGGCCATGTTCTGCGCGGCGACCGTCTTGGTGGCCTTGGCGCGCATCTTGTCGGCCTGCGCGTTGAGCGCGGCGGCCTTCTTCTCGGCGTTGGCCCGCTCCCGCTTGCGGCGCTTCTCGTCGGCCTCGCGCTGCTGCTGGTACAGCTTCCAGCCCATGTTGTAGACGTCGATCACGGACCGGTTCGCGTCCAGGTAGAACACCTTGTTGACCACGGTCTCCACGAGGTCGACGTCGTGGGAGATCACGATGAAGCCGCCGCGGTAGGTCTTCAGGTAGTCCCGCAGCCAGATGATCGAGTCCGCGTCGAGGTGGTTGGTCGGCTCGTCCAGCAGCAGGGTGTCGGCGTCCGAGAACAGGATCCGGGCCAGCTCGATACGGCGGCGCTGACCGCCGGAGAGGGTGTGCAGCGGCTGGCCGAGCACCCGGTCGGGCAGGTTCAGGGCGGCGGCGATGGTGGCGGCCTCGGCCTCGGCGGCGTACCCGCCCTTGGTGAGGAACTCCGTCTCCTGGCGCTCGTACTGCTTCAGGGCCTTCTCGCGGGTGGAGCCCTTGCCGCCCGCGATGCGCTGCTCGTTCTCGCGCATCTTGCGGATCAGGACGTCCAGGCCGCGCGCGGAGAGGATGCGGTCGCGGGCGAGGACGTCGAGGTCGCCGGTGCGGGGGTCCTGCGGGAGGTAGCCGACCTCGCCGGAGCGGGTGACGGTGCCGGCGGCCGGGATGCCTTCGCCGGCGAGGACCTTGGTGAGGGAGGTCTTGCCCGCACCGTTACGGCCGACGAGGCCGATGCGGTCACCCTTGGCGACACGGAAGGTGGCGTTCTCGATGAGGACGCGCGCACCGGCGCGCAGCTCGATACCGGAGGCGGAGATCAAGGACAGACTCCAGGGCGTACAGGGAGATTGGCGGGTGGGCGGCTGAGGACGTTCCCGCCGTCTAATGCGCGAGGAGAATGGCCATGGGAACCAGTCTAACGGGGGCGGGCAAGCGCTTTTTCTGCGTCCGGGCGCCGTGGCCGGCGCCCGGGGCGCGGGCTGGGCGGATCGTTGCCCAGCGGGGTGCGGCCGGGCGCGATCCGGCCCAGGTCGTCCAGGGCCACGAGCTGGCCGGTCCAGGCGGAGTCCGCGCAGGGCTGGGCGAGGAGCAGGGCCGCGCCCCGCCGTACGGCGCTCTCCGGCCGGAACGCGCAGCCCTTCCCGGCGGGCAGCACCCAGCGCAGGTCCCCGTCGGCGGTGCGGTACGCGGTGACCCGGCGCGGGGTGACGACCGCCAGGATGCCGCGGCCGAGGGGGCGCAGCACGCCCGTGCCGCCCTGGGCCGGGAGCCACTCGGCCGCGTCGGGCAGGGCCCGGTGCCAGCGCACGGAGCGGCCGTCGGTGTCGGTGAGCAGCCCGTCGTCCCAGAGCGCGATCGCCTCCCCGCGCGCGGGGAGCACGGCGAGGGGGCGGTGTCCCACGCGCGCGTAGCGCCACCGCAGCGCGCCGGTACGGCTGTCGAAGCCGGCCACGGCACCGCCGTGCGCCCGCGCCGCCCACGCTCCCGGCCCGGGCTCGCCCTGCCCGGGGTGGAGCAGCCGGTCGCCGTAGGGAGCGGGCCTGAGGTGGCGGGCCGCCCCGAGCAGACCGAGCGCCAGGACGGCGACGAGGAGGCCGGCGGCGGCCCGGCGGAGGAGGGCGGGGGCGCGGGGGTCGGGGCGGGGGCCGGGCGGCCCGTTCGGGGAGGGGAGGGCTGTGGCGGTCCGGCGGGGGCGGGGGCCGTGTGGTGGAAGCGCCACCTTGCCCCCTCTCGGTCTCCACCGTCCGGATCAGGCGCCGAGCGTAGTCACCGCCGGCCGGGTCGGCGGGGTGTCCTGGCAGGTGCGGACGGGATGTCCCCCGTTCGGCGGTTCGCCCGGCGGCGGGGGATCGGGCACGTTCCGCCGAGGCGTTGTCAGTGGCGGCTGCCAGACTCGGAAACGCACGGCGGAACCGATGCACGAAGGAGTGATCGGCATGGCAGACACGGGTGGCGGCGCACGGCCGGGCATCTGTCCCACGCTGCTGTACGCGGACGCCAGGGCGGCGATCCGGCAGCTGACGGAGGCGCTGGGCTTCACCGAGCTGTCGGTGTACGAGACGGCGGACGGCAAGGTGATGCACGCCGAGCTGGTCCAGGGCAACGGCGCGGTGATGATCGGCTCCAAGGGCCGCGGCGGCCTCTTCGACACGGCGATGAAGGACGCGGGACCCGCCGGGGTGTACGTCGTGGTGGACGACGTGGACGCGCACCACCAGCGGGCCGTGGAACACGGGGTGGAGATCCTGATGCCCCCGACGGACCAGGACTACGGCTCGCGGGACTACATGGCCCGGGACGCCGAGGGCAACATCTGGAGCTTCGGGACGTACGCGCCCGACATCGGCGTCTGAGCCCCTCCCCCGCCGCCCGGGCTCCGGCTCATCCCCCGGTGTGCACCTGGAAGGCGGCCCGGCGGACGGCCTTGGCCAGCGCCGGGTCGGGGTGCGCGGCGGCGAGCGCGACCAGGACCTGCACGGTGCGCGGGTGGCCGACGGCGCGGACCTCGTCGAGCAGCTGGGGCACGGTGGGCTGCACCGCGGACTCCAGATGCCGGACCAGCATCGGTGCCTCGCCGTGGTCGGCGACGGCGGCGGCGGTGTCCACCCACAGCCAGGTGGCCTCCTCACGGGTGAGCACCTCGTGGGCGTCCTCCGGGTCGACGCCGTCGTGCTCGGCGAGCCACAGCAGCGCGTACGGCCGCAGCGCCGGCTCGTCCACGACGGCCCGTACGTCGGGCTCGGCGGGGGCACCGACGACGCGCAGCGCCTCGAAGGCCAGGCCGCGCAGCAGGGCGTCGTCGCCGCGGGCGGCGCCGATCAGCTCGGTGACGGCGCTGCCGACGGGGCGGGCGGCGAGCCAGGCGCGGTACTCGGCGCGGGCCGCGTTGGGGCGGAGCTGGGCGCAGCCGCGGAGCATGTCCTCGGCGGACTGCTCGATGTTGCCGGCGGGGCTCTGCGCGGCGACGCAGATCTGCTCCAGCTTGACCCAGACCGCCCAGCTGCCCAGCGGGGTGAGCGTGGCCTGGCCGTCGCCGTAGGTGAGGGCGCCGACGGAGGCGAGGGCGCTCAGCGCCCAGTCGAGCAGCGGGGCGAGCGGGGCGCCCTCGGCGGGTACCGGGTCCGCCGGGGCCAGGGGTCCGGCGGGCTCGCCGGTGCCGGGCTCGTAGGAGACCTCGCAGCGTTCGGTGCGCAGTTCGGTGACCCGCTGCTGGAGCAGGTCGAGCAGCTGCTCGACCGGGACCGGGCCGGCGGACAGCTGGAGGAAGGAGAGCACCTGGGGCATGGCCGAGACGACCTCGGCGACGGCGGCCGGTTCGTGCCCGTCGGGTTCCGGGCAGGCGAGCGACCAGGCGTCGAAGAGGGCGACCCAGCCGCGCAGTACGGCACTGTCGTCGCGGTCCCAGGCGCGCAGCCGCCAGCCGGGGCGCGCGCTGTCGCCGTGCACCTCGACGAGTCCGGCGAGGCGGGCGGTGTCCCAGTCGGCGCGGACCTGAGCGGTGCTCAGGCCCAGCTCGGCGGCGGCGCGTTCGGCGGTGGCGGCGGAGAGGGTGGCCTTGCCGTCGGTGGTGGCACCGGTGCGGCCGGGGCCGAGTGCGGCGTCGGCCCAGCGGGCGACGCGAGCCGCGCCGGCCAGCCTGGTGCGGGCCATTCCGGCCAGTTCGGCCGGGGCGGGTGTGCCCTCCGGCGGCCGGGGTGCGGGGCGCTGCGGGCGCCGCTGGTTCACAGCTCTGGGGGCGGCGGCCAGGGGTCGCGGTCGGACGAGTCGGAGCCTGGAGTCGCGCGGGATACGGGACGTCACGGGTGCAGTCTTCCGGTTGACGGTCCGAAAACCCAAACGGAATGTCACGGCGGGCTACCGGACTGGCCAATGCACGGGGTACGGGTCGGGCCGGAGCGACCCGATCGCGCCATACGTACGACATGAAACGGAATGCTTCGTGCCGGTGTCGGCCGGATGCGGTCCGGGTGTCACATCAGCGGGGTCAGGAACCGGCGCAGCCGTTCCTCGTACTCCTCGGGGTCCACGTTCCACATGGCTCCGTGCGGGGCGCGCGCGACGGTGTGCAGGGCGACGATGTCGGCGCGGCGGCCGGCGAGCCGGCGGGAGAACTCGAAGGGGGCGACCTGGTCGTCCGGGCCGTGGATGACCAGGGTGGGGACCCGGAGCCGGGCGGAGTCGGCGGTCCCGGCGACGCGGTCGGCGTGCAGTCCGGCCCGCCCCTGCGCGGCCCGCACGGCGAGCGGCAGCAGCGGCGGCGGGGTGTGCCGGGCCCGGGCCAGCGCGCGCAGCGTGGCCTCCCAGCTGAGCACCGGCGAGTCCAGGACCAGCCCGGCGACGCGGTCGCGGACGGCGGAGCGCTCGGCGGCGCGCAGGGCCATGGTGGCGCCGGTGGACCAGCCGAACAGGACGACCCGGCGGGCGCCGTGGCGGAGGGCGTAGCGGATACCCGCCTCGACGTCCCGCCACTCGGTCTCGCCGAGGTGGTTCAGCCCGTCCGGCGGGCGCGGGGCACCGAGGTCGCCGCGGTAGGCGAGGGCGAGGACCGGCAGGCGGCGGCCGTGCAGGAAGCCCATGACGTTCAGGGTGTGTTCCCGGGTGGTGCCGAGGCCGTGCACGGCGATCACCCAGGTGTTCCGGTCGCCGGGCAGGAACCAGGCGGGCAGGGCGCCGAGTTCCCCGGGCACGTCGACGTCGGCGTGGTCCAGGCCGAGGGCGGCGCCGGGGTCGCCGACGTACAGGTTCGGGGTGAGCCACACCGCGTCGCCGGGGGCGAGGGCGCCGTGGGTGACGCGTTCCAGGCGGCGCACGACGGTGTCGGCGGTGTGCTCGGCCGTCTCCAGGACGGGGCCGACGATCGCGTGGGAGCCGTCGCCGGCGAGGCCGTAGGTGCCGGGGCGCAGGGCGGCCAGGTCGCGGGTGAGTGTGATCCGCCCGGCGGCCGTGCCGTGCACGGTCAGGCGGGGCTCGGTGGGCAGCGGACGCCCCGCGGGCGCCTTGAGCGCGGCGTCGCTGGCGAGCCGGCCGGCGACCACGGAAGCCGTGCCGGCTGCCAGGGCGGCGGCGAGTGCGGTGGCGGTCGCCTTTGCAGTGCGCACGGGTCCAGTGTCGGCGCGGGCCGGGCCACCGGCCAGCGGAAGGGGGAGCCGCCGGGCACCGGTGCGGTGGAGCGGGGGGAGCCGGCTCGCGCCGGCGCGGTGCAGCAGGGCGAGCGGGGTGGGCAGGGGTCGGGGCGGGTTGCTGCGGGGCAAGGGGTCACCTCCGTTGGCCGTACCCCTTCAAGCGTTCCCCGGCCTGGGCCAGTTGTGCCTCCGTAAGCAGGGACGGTGTCAGGCCCGGCACCGAGGACGCCGTCAGCCACAGCCGGCACATCCACTCCAGCTGGGCGGTGCGGTCGTAGGCCTGGTCGAGGGTGGCGCCGTGGGTGATCGTGCCGTGGTTCTGCAGCAGGCAGCCGGAGCGGCCGGCGAGGGCGCGGAGCATGTTCTCGGCCAGTTCGTCGGTGCCGTAGGTGGCGTAGGGGGCGACCCGTACGGGGCCGCCGAGGGCGCCGG
This sequence comes from Streptomyces sp. NPDC028928, assembly GCF_055564915.1. Lineage (NCBI taxonomy): Bacteria > Bacillati > Actinomycetota > Actinomycetes > Kitasatosporales > Streptomycetaceae > Streptomyces > Streptomyces sp. NPDC028928. The sequence continues at coordinate 28,455 of NZ_JBVHVI010000027.1, read as the reverse complement.
CCATGTAGTGGACGAGGGGCAGCTCGGGCACGAGCGTGGAGACCGCGGTCGCGTGCACGGCGTGGGTGTGGACGACGGCACGGGCGTCGGTGGTGCGGTAGACGGCGAGGTGCATGGGCAGTTCGCTGGTCGGCACGAGCGTGCCGAGCACCTGGCGTCCGGTGAGGTCGACGCCGGTGATGTCGGCGGGGGTGAGCCGGTCGTAGGGGACGCCCGAGGGGGTGACCAGCACCAGGTCGCCGATGCGGGCGGAGACGTTGCCGGAGGTGCCGACGACCAGTCCGTCGGCGACGGTACGGCGCGCCGTCGCGACCAGTTCCGCCCAGAGCCGTGCCTCGTCCTGGTGTTCGTCTTCCGTGTGCAGCAGCGGTTCAGCCATGCGGTGATCCTGCCAGCCGGGGCTGCGGGAGCGGGTGGGGCGGCGGCTTCCGCCCGGAAACCGTGCGGCCGAACGGGCGAATTTTACGGCGAAACACCTGAAACCGCACCAAATCAGTGCGTACGGGTGATCATCGGGCTTTTCAATGGTCCCTCTTGCCCACTGGACGACCGCTGCCGCCCGCGAGGGGAGGGCGTCCGCCGTCCGCCACCCCGGAGAGACGCATGGCCCGTGAACGCACCCTCGTCCGCCGCCGCGCCGCGGTTCTCACCGCGGCCACGGCGGCCCTCGCCCTCGCGGGCCCCGCACCCGCGTCGGCCGCACCGACGGACCCCGTCGTCCCGCCATCGGCGGGATCACCGGCGCCGACGGGATCGCCGGAGGCGGCCGGGATCCTGGAGGCGGCCGGAGCGTGGGGGGCCACCGGAGCATGGGAGGCCACCGGACTGCTGAGGCCGACCGGACTCGCGGAGACGGCCGGACTCACGGAGACGGCGGGACTCACGGAGACGGCCGGGCTGTCGCAGTCGGCCGGGCAGGCGGAGACGGCCGGGCAGGCCGGGGCCGCCGGAACACCAGAGGCCGCCGCGGCGCCGGAAGCACCCCCAGCACCGGAGGCCGCCGCAGCGCCGGGAGCCGCCGGGACGCCGAAGACCGGTGCCGGGCTGCCCCGGGGGCACGACGTGTCGTCGCATCAGAAGCGGGTCGGCTGGGCGGCCGCACGGGCGAAGGGGGCGCGGTTCGTGTACGTCAAGGCGACCGAGTCCACGGACTACCGCAACCCCTACTTCTCCGGACAGTACGGCGGCGCCCGCAAGGCCGGCCTGATCCGGGGCGCGTACCACTTCGCGCGGCCGGACCGGTCCTCCGGGGCCCGGCAGGCCGCCTACTTCGTGCGGCACGGCGGGGACTGGCGGGCGGACGGCTGGACCCTGCCGCCCGCGCTGGACATCGAGTACAACCCGTACGACGCGCAGCACAAGTGCTACGGGCTGGGCCGGAAACGGATGGTCCGCTGGATCCGGTCGTTCAGCGACGAGATCAAGCGGGAGACCGGCCGCCGCCCGGTGATCTACACCACAGCCCAGTGGTGGAGGCTGTGCACCGGGAACAGCCGCGCCTTCTCCTCCTCTCACGCCCTGTGGATCGCCCGTCACGGCACCTCGCGGCCGGGCGCCCTGCCGGGCGGCTGGCGGTACTGGACGTTCTGGCAGTACGGCACCAAGGGCCGGCTGCCGGGTGACCAGAATCTCTTCAACGGCCCCCTGAGCCGGCTGCGGATCCTGGCCCGGGGCCGCTAGCCAAGGGGCGCCTGGGCCGAGAGAGCAAAGCGGAGTCTCGTACGCGCGTTACTGACACCCTCACGCCCGCCTCAGTTCATCTTCCGTTCACCCAGGTTGCCTACGTTCGTCCAGCCAATGACCTCGAACGATTGCCTGGGTAAATGGAAAGCTTCTCGCTGATCCTCGCGATAGTGGTGGTAACCGCTCTCGCGTTCGATTTCACGAACGGTTTCCACGACACCGCGAACGCGATGGCCACCACCATCTCCACAGGCGCCCTGAAGCCGAAGATCGCGGTGACCATGTCCGCCGTCCTCAACCTTGTGGGCGCCTTCCTCTCCGTGGAGGTCGCGAACACGATCTCCAAGGGTCTCGTCGACGAGACCGGCATCCGTCCCGAGGTCATCTTCGCCGCCCTGGTCGGCGCGATCCTCTGGAACCTGCTGACCTGGCTGGTGGGCCTGCCCTCCAGCTCCTCGCACGCCCTGATGGGCGGCCTGGTCGGCGCCACCGTCGCCTCCGCCGGCTTCGGCGCCGTCCACGGTGACGTCCTGGTCACCAAGGTGCTGCTCCCGGCCGTCGCCGCGCCGGTCGTGGCGGGCCTCGCCTCGCTGCTGGCCACCCGGTTCTCCTACGGCATCGGCGGCACCGCCGACGGCGAGGCCACCCGCAAGGGCTACCGCGCCGGCCAGATCGCCTCCGCCGGCCTGGTCTCCCTCGCGCACGGCACCAACGACGCCCAGAAGACGATGGGCATCATCACCCTGGCCCTCGTCGCGGGCGGCTCGATCGCCCCCGGCTCGAACCCTCCCACCTGGGTGATCCTCTCCGCCGGCCTGGCCATCGCGCTCGGCACCTACATCGGCGGCTGGCGCATCATCCGCACCATGGGCAAGGGGCTGACCGACCTGGAGCCGCGCCAGGGCTTCGCCGCGCAGACCAGCGCCGCGACCGCCATCCTGGCCTCCTCCCACCTCGGCTTCTCCCTCTCCACCACGCATGTCGTCTCCGGCTCGGTGATGGGCGCGGGCCTGGGCCGCAAGGGCGGTGTGGTCCGCTGGTCCACCGCGACCCGCATGTTCATCGCCTGGGCGCTCACCCTCCCGGCCGCCGCGCTGGTCGGCGCGGGCGCCGAGGCCGTCACCGACCTGGGTGACTGGGGCACCGCCGTCGTCGCCGTCTTCCTGGTCGCCGCGTCCGCCGCGATCTGGAAGATCTCCCGCCGCGAGGTCGTCGACCACACCAACGTGGTCGAGGAGACCACGGAGCCCGTCGGTGTCGTCACCGCCGCCATCGCCGCCGTGACCCCGCCGCCCGCGGGCACGATCACCGAGGACCTGACGGCCACCATCCCCGCCCCGGCCACCGAGCCGGCCCCCGCCGCCGCCCCGGCCACCCCGCCGGCCGCCGCGGTCTGACCCCGAGCACACGGTTACTGAAGGAAGCATCCCCATGAAGATCGACTGGGCGGCCCTCGGCTCCGTCTTCGGCGTCAGCCTCGGGGTCACCGTGGCCCTGGTGACCCTGTTCACCCTCGGCATCGCGGGCCTGAACCGGCGCGAGAAGGCCGTGGCACAGGGTGGCTCCGCCGCCCTCGCCGTCACCGGCGCCTACCTCTGCTTCGCGGCCTGCGCGGCGGCGGTGGCGTACGGCATCAACCTGATCGTGGCCAAGGCCTGACCACACCCACAGAGGCTCCCCCGCGCGTGTCGCGCGGGGGAGCCTCTGCCGTACTCCGGCAGACCCCGCACACCCCACGGTGTGGGGATCGGCACACTCTCCCCACGCAGGTCAAAGGCAAGTTGACGGCCGTTCCGGGCGCGTGGTGGACTGCCCAGGCCATGTACGGCGGCAGGAGAGGAAGCCGGTGCGAATCCGGCGCGGTCCCGCCACTGTCACCGGGGAAGAACCCCCCGGGAGCCAGGAACTCTCACCGCCGATTCACGTCGAACCAGGGCGCGGACACCCTGAGTGAGGACACATATCGCCATGCTCGGCTGCCGATCGAGGACCAGCACCAGGCCTACCGGGCCCGTTCCTGCGCCCACGGCCGGCTGAGCCGATGGGTGCCGATCGCACATACGCGTACGGCGCCGCCGCCGGCGTCCTCGGTGACCTGCTCCTCGGCGATCCCCGCCGCGGGCACCCGGTCGCCGCGTTCGGCCGGGCGGCCGGGGCCGTGGAAGGCGCGTTGTGGCACGACCACCGCGGCTGGGGCGCCCTGCACACCGCCGTGTGCGCCGGTGGCGCCGTCGCTCTCGGCGCATTCGCCGCGCGTGCCGTACGCCCCTCCCGCACCGCCTCCGTGGCGCTGACCGCCGCCGCCACCTGGGCCGTGGTCGGCGGCACCTCGCTCGCCCGCGAGGCCCGCACCATCGGACGCGCCCTCGAGGCCGGGGACGTCGAGGCCGCCCGGGCCCGGCTGCCCCATCTGTGCGGCCGGGACCCGCAGGCGCTGGACGCCGACGGTATCGCCCGGGCCGTGGTCGAGTCGGTCGCCGAGAACACCTCGGACGCCGTGGTCGGCGCCCTCGTCTGGGGTGCCGTGGCCGGGGTCCCGGGGCTCCTCGGGTTCCGGGCGGTCAACACCCTGGACGCGATGGTGGGTCACAAGTCCCCCCGTCTGCGGCGCTTCGGCTGGGCCTCCGCCCGCCTCGACGACGTCGCCGGCTGGCCGGGGGCCCGGCTGACCGCCGTGCTCGCCGCCGCGGCCGGACCGGATCCGCGGGGTGCCCTGCGCGCCTGGAAGGCCGACGCGCGCAAGCACCCGAGCCCCAACGCCGGTCCCGTGGAGGCCTCCTTCGCGGGTGCGCTCGGCGTACGCCTGGGCGGGACGCTCTCCTACGGCGGCCGTACCGAACACCGGCCCGTGCTCAACGGCGCCGCCGGACGGCCGGTCCGGGTCACCGACATCGACCGGGCCGTACGGCTCTCCCGCCGTGTCGGCCTGCTCGCCCTCGCCGGCACGCTCGCCGCACGCCGGCTCCTGAAAGGACGCGGGAAGTGAACGGTGGTCTCCTCGTCGCCGGCACCACCTCCGACGCCGGCAAGAGCGTCGTGACGGCCGGCATCTGCCGCTGGCTGGTACGCCAGGGTGTCAAGGTCGCGCCGTTCAAGGCGCAGAACATGTCGTTGAACTCGTTCGTCACGCGCGAGGGCGCGGAGATCGGGCGGGCTCAGGCGATGCAGGCGCAGGCCTGCCGGCTCGAGCCGACCGCGCTGATGAACCCGGTGCTGCTCAAGCCCGGCGGCGAGCAGAGCAGCCAGGTGGTGCTGCTCGGCAAGCCGGTGGGCGAGCTGAGCGCACGCGGGTACCACGGCGGGCGCCAGCAGCGGCTGCTCGGCACGGTGCTGGACTGCCTGGCCGAGTTGCGGGGCACGTATGACGCGGTGATCTGTGAGGGGGCGGGCAGTCCGGCCGAGATCAACCTCCGGCGGACGGACATCGTCAACATGGGCATCGCGCGCAATGCGCGACTGCCCGTGCTCGTCGTCGGCGACATCGACCGCGGGGGCGTGTTCGCGTCCTTCTTCGGGACCGTCGCCCTGCTCTCGCCGGAGGACCAGGAGCTGGTCGCCGGGTTCCTGGTGAACAAGTTCCGCGGCGATGTCAGCCTGCTGGAGCCCGGGTTGGACATGCTCCAGGGCCTGACCGGGCGGCGGACGTACGGCGTGCTGCCCTTCCGGCACGGGCTCGGCATCGACGAGGAGGACGGGCTGCGTGTCTCGCTGCGCGGCACGGTCCGCGAGTCCTCCGTCACTCCCCCGGTCGGCGAGGACGTGCTGCGGGTCGCCGTGTGCGCGATCCCGCTCATGTCCAACTTCACCGATGTGGACGCCCTGGCCGCCGAACCGGGCGTCGTCGTGCGGTTCGTGGACCGCCCGGAGGAGCTGGCGGACGCCGACCTCGTGGTGGTGCCGGGCACGCGCGGAACGGTACGGGCCCTGGAGTGGCTGCGGGAGCGCGGGCTCGCGGACGCGCTCGTACGCCGGGCCGCCGAGCAGCGCCCCGTCCTCGGCATCTGCGGCGGCTTCCAGATCCTCGGCGAGCACATCGAGGACGACGTCGAGAGCCGGCGTGGTCATGTCGACGGGCTCGGCCTCCTGCCCGTCCGGGTGCGCTTCGCCCGGGAGAAGACCCTGACCCGGCCGAGCGGGGAGGCCCTCGGCGAGCGGGTCGACGGCTACGAGATCCACCACGGGGTGGCCACCGTCGACGGGGGCGAGACCTTCCTGGACGGCTGCCGGGTCGGCCAGACCTGGGGCACCCACTGGCACGGCTCGCTGGAGTCGGACGGCTTCCGGCGGGCCTTCCTGCGCGAGGTGGCCGCCGCCGCGGGCCGCCGCTTCGTGCCCGCGCCGGACACCTCCTTCGCCGCGCTGCGCGAGGAGCAGCTCGACCGGCTCGGCGACCTGATCGAACAGCACGCGGACACGGACGCGCTGTGGCGGCTCATCGAGTCCGGCGCGCCGCAAGGACTGCCTTTCATTCCACCGGGAGCGCCCGCATGAGCACAGTGTTGTTGTTGTCGACCGCCGACACGGATCTGCTGGCGGCCCGGGCCTCCGGCGCCGGCTACCGCATCGGCAACCCCACCCGGGTCGACGTCGCCGGCGAGCTGCCGGGCCTGATCGAGGGCGCGGACCTCGCCGTCGTACGGCTGCTGGGCGGCAAGCGGGCCTGGGAGGACGGGCTGGCCGCGCTGAAGGCGTCCGGCATCCCGACCGTGCTGCTGGGCGGCGAGGCCGTGCCGGACGCCGAGCTGATGGCCGAGTCGTCCGTGCCGGCCGGTGTGGTCGCGGAGGCGCTGAAGTACCTGGTCGAGGGCGGCCCCGAGAACCTGCTGGAGCTGTCCCGGTTCCTGTCGGACACCGTGCTGCTGACCGGTGAGGGCTTCGAGGAACCGCGCCGGATGCCGGAGTTCGGCGTGCACGGCTCGTACGAGGTCCGAGGCGGCCGGCCGACCGTGGGCGTGCTGTTCTACCGGGCGCACGAACTGAGCGGCAACACCGCCTTCGTGGACACCCTGTGCGAGGCGATCGAGGCGCAGGGCGCCAACGCGCTGCCGGTGTACTGCGGTTCGCTGCGCGGCGCGGACGCCGGGCTGTACGAGCTGCTGGGCCGGACCGACGCGCTGGTGGCCACCGTGCTCGCGGCCGGCGGCACGCACGCCTCGCAGGCCTCGGCGGGCGGCGACGAGGAGTCCTGGGACATCGGCGCGCTCGCCGACCTGGACGTCCCCGTGCTGCAAGGGCTCTGCCTCACCTCCTCGCGGGCCGCGTGGGAGGAGTCCGACGCGGCGCTGTCCCCCATGGACGCGGCGATGCAGGTCGCGATCCCGGAGTTCGACGGCCGGCTGATCACCGTACCGTTCTCCTTCAAGGAGCAGGGCCCCGACGAGGTGCCGGTGTACGTCGCCGACCCCGAGCGGGCCGCCCGCGTGGCCGGGATCGCCGTCAGGCACGCCCGGCTGAGGCACAAGCCGAACGCCGAGAAGAAGATCGCCCTGGTCTTCACCGCGTACCCGACCAAGCACTCCCGGGTCGGCAACGCGGTCGGCCTGGACACGCCCGCGTCGGCGGTACGCGTGCTGGACGCGCTGCGGGACGCGGGGTACGGGCTCACCGAGTACCCCTCCGGCGGCGACGAGTTGATCCACCGCCTCATCGAGGCCGGCGGCCACGACGTGGAGTGGCTGACCGAGGAGCAGCTGGCCGCCGCGCCGGCGCGGGTGCCGCTGGCGGACTACCGGGCGTGGTTCGAGAAGTTGGACCCCGAGCTGCGGGACGCGATGACCGAGGCGTGGGGCGAACCGCCGGGCGGTCTGTACGTCGACGGTGACGACATCGTGCTGGCCAGCCTCCAGTTCGGGAACGTCGTCGTGATGATCCAGCCGCCGCGCGGCTTCGGCGAGAACCCGATCGCGATCTACCACGACCCGGACATGCCGCCGTCGCACCACTACATGGCGGCCTACCGCTGGCTGGAGAACAGCTTCGGGGCCGACGCGATCGTGCACATGGGCAAGCACGGCACGATGGAGTGGCTGCCCGGCAAGGGCCTGGGCCTGTCGCGTGGATGCGCCCCGGACGCCGTACTCGGCGACCTGCCCCTCGTCTACCCGTTCATCGTCAACGACCCCGGCGAGGGCACGCAGGCCAAGCGGCGCGGGCACGCCACGGTGGTCGACCACCTGGTGCCGCCGATGGCGCGGGCCGACACCTACGGTGACCTGGCCAAGCTGGAGCAGCTGCTGGACGAGTACGCGCTCGTCTCCGACCTGGACCCGGCGAAGGCCCCGGCCGTCCGCGCCCAGATCTGGACGCTGGTGAAGGCGGCCGAGCTGCACCACGACCTGCATGTGGACGAGCAGCCGGACGACGACGCGTTCGACGAGTTCGTCATGCACATCGACGGCTATCTGTGCGAGATCAAGGACGTGCAGATCCGGGACGGTCTGCACATCCTCGGCGGCGGCCCGGTCGCCGAACCGCGGGTGAACCTCGTCCTCGCCGTGCTGCGCGCCTCGCAGGTGTGGGGCGGCCAGGCGAACGCGCTGCCCGGTCTGCGGGCGTCGCTCGCCCAGCACTTCGGCCTGGTGGAGAAGGAGCTGCTGGCCGAGCCGGGCGCCCCGGTGAAGGTGCCGGTGGAACTGACGGACCTGGTGGACGGGCCCGCGCGGACCGCGTCCGACGCGATCGACCTGCTGGAGCAGCTGTGCCGGCGGATCGCGGAGGAGATGGAGGCGCGGGCGTGGGACCGCGCGATCGTCCCGGCGGTCCTGCGGGGCGCGCTCGGGGCCGAACTCCCCGACGCGGTCGCCGTGCTGGAGTTCGCGTGCGACGAGGTCGTGCCGCGTCTGGCACGGACCACGGACGAGATCGGGCACATCCTGCGGGCGCTGGACGGCGGTTACGTCCCGGCGGGTCCGTCGGGCTCCCCGACCCGCGGCCTGGTCAACGTCCTCCCGACGGGCCGGAACTTCTACTCCGTCGACCCCAAGGCCATCCCGTCGCGGCTGAGCTGGGAGGTCGGCCAGTCGCTGGCGGACTCCCTGGTCGCACGCTATCTCCAGGACACCGGGGAGTACCCGAAGTCCGTCGGTCTGACGGTCTGGGGCACGTCCGCGATGCGCACCCAGGGTGACGACATCGCCGAGATCCTGGCGCTGCTGGGCTGCCGCCCGGTGTGGGACGAGGCCTCGCGGCGGGTGACCGGCTTCGAGGTCGTCCCCCTCGCTGAACTGGGCCGTCCCCGCATCGACGTCACCGTCCGCATCTCCGGCTTTTTCCGGGACGCGTTCCCGCATGTGGTCGCTCTGATCGACGACGCGGTACGGGCGGTGGCGGAGCTGGAGGAGCCGGCCGAGTCCAACTACGTGCGGGCGCACGTGGAAGAGGACGCGGCCGAGCACGGCGACCGGCGCCGCGCCACGGCCCGTGTCTTCGGCTCCAAGCCGGGCGCGTACGGCGCCGGTCTGCTGCCGCTGATCGACGCCCGCAACTGGCGCAGCGACGCCGACCTGGCCGAGGTGTACGCGGTGTGGGGCGGCTACGCCTACGGGCGCGGGCTCGACGGGCGGGCGGCGCGCGGGGACATGGAGACGGCGTTCCGGCGGATCGCGGTGGCGGCGAAGAACGTCGACACCCGTGAGCACGACCTGGTCGACGCCGACGACTACTTCCAGTACCACGGCGGCATGGTCGCCATGGTCCGCCACCTGACGGGCGCCAGCCCCGAGGCGTACGTGGGTGACTCGGCCGTGCCGGACCAGGTGAGGACGCGGACGCTCGGGGAGGAGACCCACCGGGTCTTCCGGGCCCGGGTGGTCAACCCGCGCTGGATGGCGGCCATGCGCCGGCACGGTTACAAGGGCGCCTTCGAGATGGCGGCGACCGTGGACTACCTGTTCGGCTACGACGCGACGGCGGGCGTGGTCGACGACTGGATGTACGAGAAGCTGAGCGCGGAGTACGTCTTCGACCCGGAGAACCGGGATTTCATGAAGAAGTCCAACCCGTGGGCGCTGCGCGGCATCACCGAGCGTCTGCTGGAGGCGGCGGACCGCGGCCTGTGGGCGGAGCCGGACGCGGACACGCTGGAGCGGCTGCGCGCCACCTACCTGGAGCTGGAAGGCGACTTGGAGGGCGACCAGTGACCACCCCGTTCCCCTTTACGGCCGTCGTCGGCCAGGACGATCTGCGGCTCGCGCTGCTGCTGAACGCCGTGTCGCCGGCGGTCGGCGGTGTGCTGGTGCGCGGCGAGAAGGGCACCGCCAAGTCCACGGCGGTACGCGCGCTCTCGGTGCTGCTGCCGGAGGTGCCGGTCGTCTCCGGGTGCCGTTTCTCGTGTGACCCCTCGAAGCCGGACCCCGCCTGCCCGGACGGTCCGCACGAGCCGGGCCAGGGCACCGAGCGTCCCGCGCGGATGGTCGAGCTGCCCGTCGGTGCCTCCGAGGACCGGCTGGTCGGCGCCCTGGACATCGAGCGGGCGCTCGCGGAGGGTGTGAAGGCCTTCGAGCCGGGTCTGCTGGCCGACGCGCACCGCGGGATCCTGTACGTCGACGAAGTGAACCTGTTGCACGACCACCTGGTCGACCTGCTGCTGGACGCCGCGGCGATGGGCGCCTCGTACGTGGAGCGCGAGGGCGTGTCCGTGCGGCACGCCTCGAAGTTCCTGCTCGTCGGCACCATGAACCCGGAGGAGGGCGAGCTGCGGCCCCAGCTGCTGGACCGGTTCGGGCTCACCGTGGAGGTCGCGGCCTCGCGGGAGCCGGAGCAGCGGGTGGAGGTCGTCCGGCGCCGGCTGGCGTACGACGACGATCCGGCCGGGTTCGCCGCGCGGTGGGCCGACGAGGAGGCCGCCGTACGGCAGCGGATCGTGGCGGCGCGCGCGTTGCTGCCGGAGGTCCGGCTGGGGGACGGCGCGCTGCGGCAGATCGCGGCGACCTGTGCCGCCTTCGAGGTGGACGGGATGCGCGCCGACATCGTGATGGCGCGGACCGCCACCGCGCTGGCCGCGTGGGCCGGTCGGACCGATGTGCTCGCCGAGGACGTGCGGCAGGCGGCGCTGCTCGCGCTGCCGCACCGGCGGCGGCGCAACCCGTTCGACGCGCCGGGGCTCGACGAGGACAAGCTGGACGAGACGCTGGAGCAGTTCTCCGGGGACGACGCGGACGGCGACGACGATCCCGGCCCGGACGGTCCCGGTGGGGGCGGCGGGCAGCCGGCGCCGGACAGCGGTCCGCAGGGCGACGGCGGTGACGCCGCGCGGCCCGAGGCCGGTGAGGGCGGGCAGCCGCAGGCGTCCGGCGGGCAGGAGCAGTCGCCCGCGCGGGCCGCCGAGCCGTTCCGGACCAGGGTGCTGAGCGTGCCCGGCATCGGTGAGGGTGCGGCCGGGCGGCGGTCCCGGGCCCGGACCGAGCACGGGCGGACCACCGGGGCCCGGCGGCCCCGGGGGGCGCTGACCAAGCTGCATCTGGCCGCGACCGTGCAGGCCGCCGCGCCGCATCAGCGGGCGCGGGGGCGGTCCGGTCCGGGGCTGGTCGTGCGTCGGGACGATCTGCGGCAGGCGGCCCGGGAGGGGCGCGAGGGGAACCTCGTGCTGTTCGTCGTGGACGCCTCCGGGTCGATGGCCGCGCGGCAGCGGATGAGTGCCGTGAAGGGGGCCGTGCTGTCGCTGCTGCTGGACGCCTACCAGCGGCGGGACAAGGTGGGGCTCGTGACGTTCCGGGGGGCGGCGGCCGAGGTCGCGCTGCCGCCGACGTCGTCCGTCGACGCCGCCGCCGCGCGGCTGGAGTCGCTGCCGACCGGAGGGCGTACGCCGCTCGCGGCCGGGCTGCTCAAGGCGCACGAGGTGCTGCGGGTGGAGCGGCTGCGGGATCCGGCGCGGCGGCCGCTGGTGGTCGTGGTGACGGACGGCCGGGCCACCGGTGGTCCGGAGCCGCTGCTGCTCGCCTCGCGGGCCGCCGGGCTGTTCGCGGCCGAGCAGGTCGCCTCGGTGGTCGTGGACTGCGAGTCGGGGCCGGTGCGGCTGGGGCTGGCCGGGAAGCTCGCGGGTGAGCTGGGCGGTACGGCGGTGACGCTGGACGAGCTGCGGGCGGACTCGATCGCCGGGCTGGTGAAGGGAATTCAGGGCAGGAGGGCCGCGTAATGCCGCAGGGACAGCCGAGTGTCGTACCGGACGACGGTCTGACGACTCGTCAGCGCAGGAACCGTCCGCTGGTCGTCGTGCACACGGGCGTGGGCAAGGGCAAGTCCACCGCCGCGTTCGGGCTCGCGCTGCGCGCCTGGAACCAGGGGTGGCCCATCGGGGTGTTCCAGTTCGTCAAGTCGGCGAAGTGGAAGGTCGGCGAGGAGAACGCGCTGCGTGTGCTCGGCGCCTCCGGCGAGGGCGGCACCGTCGACTGGCACAAGATGGGCGAGGGCTGGTCGTGGGTCCAGCGCGATGCCCAGATGGACAACGAGGAGAAGGCCCGCGAGGGCTGGGAGCAGGTCAAGCGGGACCTGGCCGCCGAGACGTACCGGCTGTACGTGCTGGACGAGTTCGCGTACCCGATGCACTGGGGCTGGGTCGACACCGACGAGGTCGTCGATGTGCTGCGGAACCGGCCCGGTACCCAGCACGTGGTGATCACCGGGCGGAACGCGCCGGAGAAGCTGGTGGACTTCGCCGATTTGGTCACCGACATGTCCAAGGTCAAGCACCCCATGGACGTGGGGCAGAAGGGCCAGAAGGGCATCGAGTGGTGACCTCTGTTCCCCGGCTGGTCATCGCCGCGCCCTCCTCGGGCAGCGGCAAGACCACCGTCGCCACGGGGCTGATGGCCGCGTTCGCCGCGCGGGGGCTCGCCGTGTCCCCGCACAAGGTCGGGCCGGACTACATCGACCCCGGGTATCACTCCCTCGCGACCGGGCGGGTGGGCCGCAACCTGGACGCGTACCTGTGCGGGCCGGAGCTGGTGGCTCCGCTGTTCCTGCACGGGGCGCGGGGGTGCGACCTGGCCGTGGTCGAGGGGGTGATGGGGCTGTACGACGGGGCCGCCGGCGCAGGTGAGCTGGCGTCCACCGCGCAGGTCGCCAAGCTGCTCGGGGCGCCGGTCGTGCTCGTCGTGGACGCGTCCTCGCAGTCGCGGTCGGTGGCGGCGCTGGTGCACGGGTTCGCGTCGTGGGATCCGCAGGTGCGGGTCGGGGGCGTGATCCTGAACAAGGTCGCCTCGGACCGGCACGAAGAGCTGCTTCGGGAGGCGTTGGACTCCTCCGGGGTGCCGGTGCTGGGTGTGCTGCGGCGGGTTCCCCAGGTGGACACGCCTTCTCGGCATCTGGGTCTGGTGCCGGTGGCCGAGCGACGGTCCGACGCCGTGGACGCGGTGGCGGAGATGGCCGGGCAGGTGGAGCGCGGATGCGATCTGGAGGCTCTGCTCGCACTGGCGCGGGGTGCGGGAACGCTGTCGTGCGCTGCCTGGGAACCGCCCGTCACCGCGGCGGCGACGCGTGAGGTGGTCGCCGTCGCCGGCGGGCCCGCCTTCACCTTCTCCTACGCCGAGCACGCCGAGCTGCTCACCGCCGCCGGAGCCGAGGTCGTCACCTTCGATCCGCTCCGGGACGCGCGGCTGCCCGAGGGGACGGCCGGGTTGGTCATCGGGGGTGGTTTCCCCGAGGTGTACGCCCAGGAGCTGTCCGCCAACGTGCCGCTGCGCAAGGCCGTTGCCGAACTGGCCCTCTCCGGTGCCCCGGTCGCCGCCGAGTGTGCCGGGCTGCTCTACCTCTGCCGTGAGCTGGACGGGCAGCCGATGTGCGGTGTGCTGGACGCCACCGCGCGGATGTCCGATCGGCTGACCCTCGGCTACCGGGATGCCGTGGCCGTCGGCGACAGTGTGCTGGCGGTGGCCGGGACGCGGATGCGGGGGCACGAGTTCCACCGCACCGTCGTCGAGCCGGGTGCCGGTGCCGCTCCCGCCTGGGGTGTGCGGGCCCCGGTCCGGCGGGTCGAAGGTTTCGTACAGCAGGGCGTGCACGCGAGTTATCTGCACACGCACTGGGCGTCCGAGCCCGGTGTCGCCCGTCGGTTCGTGGAGAGGTGCCGGACGTCATGAGCAGCAGGCTGGTCGGGGTCGGGGTCGGTCCCGGGGATCCGGAGCTGGTGACCGTCAAGGGGGTCAACGCGCTGCGGGCCGCCGATGTCGTCGTCGTCCCCGTCATGGACACCGGGGAGCGGGGGCGGGCCGAGGCGACCGTGTTGCACTACGTTCCCGAGGACAAGGTCGTCCGGGTGGTGTTCGCGCTGAACGAGCGGACGGACCGGGCGCGGCGGGAGGCCGCCTGGGACGCGGCGGGCGAGCGGGTCGCCGGGCTGCTGAGGCAGCACGGCACGGTCGCCTTCGCCACCATCGGCGACCCCAACGTGTACTCGACGTTCACCTATCTCGCGCAGACCATCGCGGAGCTGGTGCCGGGTGTCGTCGTGGAGACGGTGCCCGGGATCACCGCCATGCAGGATCTCGCGGCGCGTTCGGGTGCCGTGCTGACCGAGGGCACCGAGCCGCTCACCCTGGTACCGGTGACCGCCGGGTCGGCGGTGCTGAAGGAGGCGCTGGCCGGGCCGGGGACGGTCGTGGCGTACAAGTTCGGGCGGCAGGCCGCCGAGGTGGCTCAGGCGCTGCGGGAGACCGGGCGGATCGGGGACGCCGTGTGGGGGTCGGCGCTCGGGCTGCCGGAGGAGTCGGTGCGGCCGGCCGCCGAGCTGGACGGGGCCGCGCTGCCGTACCTGTCGACGCTGATCGCGCCCGCGCGGCGCGACGGTGGGCGGGGCGGGAAGCTGTGAGACCGCCCGGGTCAGCCGGTGACGCCCACCACCAGCCAGATGAACGCCGCGCCGGCGACCGTGCACAGCAGGGTCGACCGGGCGGGGTGTTCGTGGTGGGCCTCGGGGAGGATCTCGGCCGCGGCGAGGTACAGCAGTGCGCCGCCGAACAGGCCGAGATAGCCGCCGAGGAGGTCTTCCGGGACGGTGAGGAACGCGGACGCGGCGGCTCCGGCGACGGGGGCGACGGCGTCCGCGAAGAGCATGGCGAGGGCCTTGCGACGGGCGTTGCCGTACAGGCTGGTCAGGGTGAAGGTGTTGAAGCCGTCCGCGAAGTCGTGGGCGATGACGGCGAGCGCGACCGCGGTTCCCATGCCGCCGCCCACCTGGAAGGACGCGCCGATCGCCACCCCGTCCATCAGACTGTGCCCCACCATCGCCGCGGCCGCCGTCAGGCCCACCTCGGGGGCGCGGTGGTTGTGTTCGTCGGCGCCGTGCGAGGCGCGGCGGGCCGCCAGCAGGCGTTCCACCAGATGGGCGAGGAGGAAGCCGGCCACGAACAGCAGGAGCGCGGCCGGGACGCCGTAGACCTCGGTGTCCGCTGCCCTGAGGGCCTCGGGCAGCAGGTCAAGGCCGACCACGCCCAGCATCAGTCCGCCGGCCAGGCCCAGCACCAGATGGCGGCGGTCGGTCACGCGCTGTGCCGTCCAGCCGCCGGCCAGCGTCATGAGGAACGCGCCGAGCGCGACGAAGACCGCCATAGGCCCTTGCTATCGGATCGACCCGCGTTCCCGCACGTCCGACAGCCACAACCGCAGTACTCGTAGGAGAGGACCGATTCCCATGGCCGATGCCACCACCGGCAAGGTGACCTTCGTCGGTGCCGGCCCCGGCGCCGCCGACCTGCTGACGTTCCGTGCCGCGCGGGCCATCGCCGAGGCCGACGTCGTGATCTGGGCCGCGAGCCTGGTCCAGGCGGAGGTCCTCGAACACGCTCGCGAGGACGCCGAGATCCTGGACTCGGCGACGATGTCGCTGGAGGACGTCGTCGCGGTGTACCGACGTGCGTTCGAGGAGGGGCTCAAGGTGGCCCGGATCCACTCCGGCGACCCGGCCCTGTGGGGCGGCACGCAGGAGCAGCTGGACCGCTGCCAGGAGATCGGCATCGCGACCGAGGTGGTGCCGGGCGTGTCCTCGTTCTCCGCGGTGGCCGCGCTGGCGCGGCGCGAGCTGACGATCCCGGAGGTCGCCCAGTCCGTGGTGCTGACCCGGCTGGGCGGCGGCAAGACGCCGATGCCGCCCGGCGAGGAGGTGCGCGAGTTCGCCCGCCACGGCACCACCATGGCGGTCTTCCTGTCGGCGGCGCGCAGCGGGCAGCTGGTGCGGGAGCTGCTGGAGGGCGGCTACCCCACGAGCACACCGGTCGTGGTCGCCTACCAGGCGACCTGGCCGGAGGAGCTGGTCGTGAAGTGCACGATCGGCACGCTGGAGGAGACGGTCAAGGAGCACAAGCTCTGGAAGCACACGCTGTTCCTGGTCGGCCCGGCGCTGGACGCCCACGGGACGCGCTCGCACCTGTACCACCCGGGTCACTTCCACGGCTACCGGAAGGCCGACCCCCAGGCGCGGCGGGAGCTGCGCGAGCAGAGGGCGAAGAGTTGATCACGGTCGTCGGTACGGGGACCGGGGCGCCGGTGCCCGCGGACGTCCTCGCCGGGGCCGCGCTGGTGGTCGGCGGGCGGCGGCACCTGGACGCCGTACGGCTGCCGGACGGGGCGGAGCGGGTGGTGCTCGGGCCGCTGGCGCCCGCCCTGGACACGGTCGCCGAGTACGTCGGCAAGGAGCTGCCGGTCGTCGTGCTGGCCTCCGGGGACCCGGGGTTCTTCGGGATCGTGCGGGCGCTGGCCGAGCGGTTCGGGTCCGGGCTGCTGGACGTGCGGCCGGGGGTGTCCTCGGTGGCCGCGGCCTTCGCCCGGATCGGGCTGCCCTGGGACGACGCGGTCGTGGTCAGCGCGCACGGCCGGGACCTGCGGACGGCGGTGAACGTGTGCCGGGCCCGGCCGAAGGTGGCCGTGCTGACCGGGCCGGGCGCCGGGCCCGCCGAGCTGGGGGCCGCGGTGCCGCGTGACCGGGTGCTCGTGGTGGCGAGCGCCCTCGGCGATCCGGAGCGGGAGCGCGTGGAGCGGGTGACGCCCGCGCAGGCGGCGGCCCGGGACTGGGGTACGGCGGTGAGCGTGGTGCTGTGCCTGGACGAGTCGCGGGCGCTCGGCGCGGTGCGGACGGTCGCCGGGGTGCCGCAGGCGCCGGTCCGGTGGGCGCTGGAGGAGGACGCGTTCACCCACCGCGACTCGATGATCACCAAGTTCGAGGTACGGGCGCTGGCCCTGGCCCGGCTCGGGCCGCGCCTCGGGGACCTGGTGTGGGACGTGGGCGCCGGGTCGGGCTCGGTGGCGGTGGAGTGCGCGCGGCTCGGCGCGGCCGTCGTCGCCGTCGAGAAGGCGGCCGACGGTGTCGAGCGGATCCGGGCCAACGCGCGCGCCCACGGCGTCGACGTGGACGTGGTGCACGGCTCGGCGCCGAAGGCCCTGGCGGGGCTGGCCGGCGATCCGGACGCGGTGTTCGTCGGCGGCGGGGGCCGGGAGCTGCCCGCCGTGGTGGCCGCGTGTGCGCGGCGGGCCCGGCGGACGGTCGTCGTCGCCATGGCCGCGCTGGACCGGGTACCGGCCGCCCGCGAGGCGCTGACCGGTGCCGGGTTCACCTGCGACGGGGTGCTGGTGCAGGCCTCGCGCCTCGCGCCGCTGCCGGGGGACGTGACCCGGCTGGCGGCCACCAATCCTGTGTTTCTGCTGTGGGGCGTCAGAACCCCGGCGTCTAGCGAAGGAGTAGTCCAGTGATCGGCCTCATGTCCGCCACCGCGGCGGGAGCGGCGGCGCGGGACCGGCTGGCCGCGGCCTGGCCGGAGCGCACCCGGGTGTACGAGGGTCCCGTCGGGGAGGCCGTGCGGGCCGCGTTCGCCGAGTGCGACCAGGTGGTGTGCTTCCTGGCGACGGGCGCGGTGGTACGGCTGCTCGCGCCGCTGCTCGGCGGCAAGGCGGCCGACCCGGGCGTGGTGTGCGTGGACGAGGCCGGCCGGTTCGCGGTGTCGCTGCTCGGCGGGCACGGCGGCGGCGCCAACGAGCTGGCCCGCGAGGTCGGCGAGGTGCTCGGTGCCGAGCCGGTGGTGACGACCGCGACGGACTCCGTCGGGCTGCCCGGCCTGGACACGCTGGGCCTGCCGTACGAGGGCTCGGTCGCCGTGGTCTCCCGGGCGCTGCTGGACGGCGAGCCGGTCGCGCTGGAGACGGAGGTGGCGTGGCCGCTGCCGCCGCTGCCGGTCGCGGCGCAGGGGCCGTACACGATCCGGGTCACCGACCGGGCCGTCACGGCGGGCGAGCGGGAGGTGCTGCTCAGGCCTCCGTCGCTGGTGGTCGGGGTGGGCGCGTCGAGCGGCGCGCCGGCCGAGGAGGTCCTCGCCCTGGTCGAGGGGGCGCTGCGGGAGGCGGGGCTGTCGTCGAAGTCGGTCGCCGAGCTGGCCACCGTGGACGCCAAGGCGGAGGAGCCGGGCATCGTGGCCGCCGCCGAGCGGCTCGGGGTGCCGCTGGTGACGTACGCCGCCGAGGAGTTGGCGGCGGTCGAGGTGCCCAACCCGTCGGACGCGCCGCTCGCGGCCGTCGGCACCCCGTCGGTGGCGGAGGCCGCCGCGCTGGTCCGGGGCGGTGAACTCCTCGTCCCGAAGAAGAAGTCGGAGCGCTCCGACGGGCAGCCGGCCATGGCGACCTGTGCCGTGGTGCGGCGGCCCGCTCGCGGGCGGCTCGCGGTGGTCGGGCTCGGTCCGGGCGCCCGTGACCTGCTCACCCCGCGCGCGGCGGCCGAACTGCGGCGGGCCTCGGTGCTGGTCGGGCTCGACCAGTACGTGGACCAGATCCGCGACCTGCTGCGGCCCGGCACCCGGGTGCTGGAGTCGGGGCTCGGCGCGGAGGAGGAGCGGGCCCGTACGGCGGTCGCGGAGGCCCGCAAGGGGCACGCGGTCGCGCTGATCGGCAGCGGGGACGCGGGCGTGTACGCCATGGCCTCCCCCGCGCTCGCGGAGGCCTCCGACGACATCGACGTGGTCGGGGTGCCCGGGGTGACGGCCGCGCTGGCCGCCGGGGCGATCCTGGGCGCGCCGCTGGGCCACGACCATGTCTCCATCAGCCTGTCCGACCTGCACACGCCGTGGGAGGTCATCGAGCGCCGGGTGCGCGCGGCGGCCGAGGCGGACCTCGTCGTCACCTTCTACAACCCGCGTTCCCGGGGCCGGGACTGGCAGCTGCCCAAGGCGCTCGCGATCCTCGGCGGACACCGGGAACCGACGACACCGGTCGGTGTCGTCCGCAACGCCTCCCGGCCGGACGAGTCCAGCCGGGTCACCACGCTGGCCGCACTGGACCCGGCGACGGTCGACATGATGACGGTCGTGACCGTGGGCAACACGGCGACCCGTGAGATCGCGGGGCGCATGGTGACGCCGCGTGGCTACCGCTGGCAGGGATCGCCGGAGGGGGCGAAGTGAACCGCGTCGTCCACCCGATCGAGCAGGAGTCCTACCGGCGGCTGCGCGCCCGCCTGGACACCTCGCACTTCCCGCCGCTGACCCGGGCGGTGGTGGAGCGGGTCATCCACTCCGCCGCCGACCTGGAGTACGCGACCGATCTCGTCATGGACGAGGGCGAGCTGGAGACGGCGCACGCGGCGCTGCACGCCGGGGCGCCGGTGGTCGTGGACGTCGAGATGGTGGCCGCCGGGATCACCCGGCGCGAGACCGTCTGCCGGCTCAGGGACGCCGTGGCCGGGCCGGGTCTGACCCGGTCGGCGCACGCGATCCGGCTCGCGTACGAGCAGGTCGGGCCCGGTGCCCTCTGGGTGATCGGCAACGCGCCGACCGCGCTGGAGGAGCTGCTGACCCTGGACGCCGCCCCGGCCCTCGTCATCGGCCTGCCCGTCGGCTTCGTCGGCGCGGTCGAGTCCAAGGCCGCGTTGCGGACGAGCGGGCTGCCCGCCGTGAGCAACGTGTCCGAGAAGGGCGGGTCGGCGGTCGCGTCCGCCGCGCTCAACGCCCTGCTGTACCACCCCGTTTCACACTCCGAGGAGACCTCGTGACCACCCCGCCCGCCCTGCTCATCGCCGGACACGGCACCCGTGACGACGCCGGAGCCGAGGCGTTCCGCGACTTCGTCCGGGAGCTGGGGCGCCGCCACCCCGGGCTGCCCGTCGCCGGCGGCTTCATCGAGCTGTCCCCGCCGCCGCTGGGCGAGGCCGTCACCGAGCTGGTCGAGCAGGGCGTACGCCGGTTCGCCGCCGTGCCGCTGATGCTGGTGTCCGCCGGGCACGCCAAGGGCGACATCCCGGCCGCGCTGGCCCGCGAGAAGGAGCGGCACCCGGGCATCTCCTACACCTACGGCCGCCCGCTGGGCCCGCACCCGGCGCTGCTGAACGTGCTGGAGCGGCGGCTGGACGAGGTGCTGGGCGACACGGACCGCTCTGAGGTGACGGTGCTGCTGGTCGGGCGCGGCTCGACCGACCCCGACGCCAACGCCGAGGTGTTCAAGGCGGCGCGGCTGCTGTGGGAGGGCCGTGGGTACGCCGGGGTGGAGACGGCGTTCGTGTCGCTCGCGGCGCCGGACGTGCCGAGCGGCCTGGACCGGTGCGCGGCGCTGGGGGCGCGGAGCATCGTCGTACTCCCCTACTTCCTCTTCACCGGCATCCTGCCGGACCGGGTGCGGCAGCAGACCGGGGAGTGGGCGGCGGCGCACCCGGACCTGGACGTGCGGTCGGCGGACGTGATCGGACCGGAGCCGGAGCTGCTGGACCTGGTGATGGAGCGGTACGAGGAGGCCGTCAAGGGTGATCTGCGCATGAACTGCGACTCGTGCGTGTACCGGATCGCGCTGCCGGGCTTCGAGGACAAGGTGGGGCTGCCGCAGCAGCCGCACTTCCACCCGGACGACGACGACCACCACCACGGGCACGGGCATCACCACCACGGCGGGCACTCGCACAGCCATGCGCACTGAGCAGGACGGCGGGGCCGGGCCCGATCTGCGGCACCACGGGGACGCCGAAGTACGGGACGACGGGGCCGCGTTGACCGACCTCGCCGTCAACGTCCGCGCGGACACGCCCCCGTCGTGGCTGCGGGAGGAGATCGCCGGCTCGCTGGCGTCCCTCGCGGCCTACCCGGACGGGCGGGCCGCGCGGGCGGCGGTGGCGGCGCGGCACGGGCTGCCGGTGGAGCGGGTGCTGCTGACGGCGGGGGCGGCGGAGGCGTTCGTGCTGCTCGCCCGCGCCCTGAAGGTCCGCCGGCCGGTCGTGGTGCACCCGCAGTTCACGGAGCCGGAGGCCGCGCTGCGGGACGCCGGGCACAGCGTGGACCGGGTGCTGCTGCGGGCGGAGGACGGGTTCCGGCTGGACCCGGCGGCCGTGCCGGAGGGCGCCGACCTGGTGGTGATCGGCAATCCCACCAATCCGACGTCGGTGCTGCACCCGGCGCAGACCATCGTCCGGCTCGCCCGTCCGGGGCGGACGCTGGTGGTGGACGAGGCGTTCATGGACGCGGTGCCCGGTGAGCGGGAGGCGCTGGCCGGGCGGACCGACGTACCCGGTCTCGTCGTGCTGCGCAGCCTCACCAAGACCTGGGGGCTGGCCGGGCTGCGCATCGGGTATGTCCTGGCCGCGCCCGAGGTGATCGCCGAACTGGAGCGGGCCCAGCCGCTGTGGCCGGTGTCGACGCCGGCGCTGGCGGCTGCGCGGGCGTGCGTGGCGCCGCGGGCGCTGGCGGAGGCGGGGCACGCGGCGCACCGCATCGCGGCGGACCGGGCGCATCTGGTGGCCGGGCTGCGTTCCCTCGCCTCCCTCGGGGTGCGGGTGGCGGAGCCGGCGGAGGGGCCGTTCGTGCTGGTGCGGATGCCGGGGGCGGCCGGGGTACGGCGCCGACTGCGCGACCTTGGTTACGCGGTGCGGCGGGGGGACACCTTTCCGGGGCTCGGGGAGGAATGGGTACGGATCGCTGTCCGGGACCGGGCCACGGTGAACGGCTTCCTGAAGGCACTGTCGGCCGCGCTTGCCGACACCGGCGGGGCGGGCCGGGGGGCCGCTCCCCACCCGGGGTGACCCGCGGGGCGGGGAGCGGCCGGGGGTCGGTCAGTTCTTCCGGCGGCGGGCCATCGCCACCGCTCCCCCGCCCGCGAGCAGCAGCGCCAGTGCGCCGCCCGCGAGGTACGGGGTCGCCGGGCTGCCGCCCGTCTCCGCGAGGCCGGCCTCGGCGGTTCCGCCCTGGGGGCGGGGGCCGGCCGGGTCGTGGCTGGGGACCGGCTTTCCGGTGGGCGGGGCCATCGGGGACTCGCAGGTGGCCTTGGCCAGGGTGAGCGTGCCCTCGACGTCGGCCACGTTGAGCTTCAACGGGTTGACGGAGACCTTGAGTTCGAGGGCGGTCGCGGCGGCCGTACGGGTCGTGGTGCGCCGTCGGGAGAGGTCGAGGCGGACCTCGCCGACGCCGGGGACCTTGACCTCGGCCGGACCGCCGGCGGTCAGGGTGACGCGCTTGCCGAGGACGGTGACGGCGCCGAGGACGTCGGCGGAGGCGACCGGCGCCTTGCCGACCTCGCAGGTCGCCTTGGCGGTGATCGCGTCGGCCTCGAGGAGGGACAGCAGGGGCAGGCCGGGTACGTGCAGCTCGGCGTGGGCGACGCGGACCGAGCCCTCGGCGCGCCGCGCGGTCACCGTGGCCTTCGCCTCGGCGACGTCCGCGCCGAGCACCGTGAACGGCCTGCCGCCGTTCACGCCCTCGAGCCGGGCGGACAGCGCCGTTCTGTCGGCGCTCCGCGGGGCCTGGACCTCGTTGAGGGAGACCGCGAGCGGGACGTTCACGGTCTTGTCGAGCAGGGAGACGTCGAGGCCGGTGCGGAGCACGACGGCGGAGGCGCGACCGTGGTCACCGGTCGCGTGCGCGGCGCCCGCGCCCCCCAGGACCACGGGCGCCGAGGCGAGGGCCGTCGCCGTCGCGAGCGCGGCGAGTCGGCGTGCGGGCATGCGGAAGTTGTTGCTGTTCAAGGCGGTGGGACCCCCAGACGGGACATGCTTGGGACCCGTCAACCTTGTCCCCGCTGCGGGTGAACAGTCAGCGTTCCAGGGGCACTTCACCCAAACGTGGATTCCCCGCCCACTCGTTCGAGAGGACGGGAACGGCTACTCGATGACCCGGCCGTTCAGCACCACCCGCCGCGGTGCCGCCAGCACCCGTACGTCGGCCCGGGGATCGGCCTCGTACACCACGAGGTCGGCCGGGGCGCCCTCCTCCAGGCCGGGCCGGCCGAGCCAGGCGCGGGCGGCCCAGCTGCCGGCGGCGAGGGCCTCGACCGGCGGGATGCCGGCGGTGACCAGCTCGGCGACCTCCTCGGCGACGAGCCCGTGGGCCAGGGAACCGCCGGCGTCCGTGCCGACGAAGACCGGGATGCCGGCGTCGTAGGCGGCGCGGACGGTGTCGTAGCGCCGCTCGTGCAGCCGGCGCATGTGCGCGGACCAGCGCGGGAACTTCTTG
The DNA here is from genome assembly GCF_055564915.1 of Streptomyces sp. NPDC028928. Taxonomy (NCBI): domain Bacteria; kingdom Bacillati; phylum Actinomycetota; class Actinomycetes; order Kitasatosporales; family Streptomycetaceae; genus Streptomyces; species Streptomyces sp. NPDC028928. The sequence continues at coordinate 5,377 of NZ_JBVHVI010000027.1, read as the reverse complement.
TCGCCGCCGTCGGCGAGCTTGGGGAAAGTGGCGATGTTGACGAGCGTCGGGACGATCGCGACGCCCCGCTCGGCGAACAGCGGGATCAGGTCCTCGGTGAGACCGGTCGCGTGCTCGATGCAGTCGATCCCGGCCTCGACCAGGTCGCGCAGGGAGTTCTCGGCGAAGCAGTGGGCGGTGACCCGGGCGCCCAGCCGGTGGGCCTCGGCGATGGCCGCCTCCACCGCCTCGCGCGGCCAGCAGGGTGACAGGTCGCCGAGGTCGCGGTCGATCCAGTCGCCGACCAGCTTGACCCAGCCGTCGCCGCGCCGGGCCTCCTGGGCGACGTAGGCGACGAGGGCGTCCGGCTCGATCTCCCAGGCGTAGTTGCGGATGTAGCGGCGGGTGCGGGCGATGTGCCGGCCCGCCCGGATGATCTTCGGCAGATCGGCCCGGTCGTCGATCCAGCGGGTGTCGGAGGGCGAACCCGCGTCGCGGATCAGCAGGGTGCCCGCGTCCCGGTCGGTGAGCGCCTGCTTCTCGGCGGTGCCCGCGTCGACCGGGCCGTGCGCGTCGAGGCCGACATGGCAGTGGGCGTCGACCAGGCCGGGCAGCGCCCAGCCCGCGACGGTCCGCACGTCGCGGGCGCCGGCGGGGCGGTCGTAGGAGATCCGGCCCCCGACGACCCACAGCTCGTCGCGGACGTCGTCCGGCCCCGCCAGGACCCGGCCCTTCACGTGCAGCACGGCACCATCGCTCATGCACCGCACCTTAACGACCTACGGCTCGGACTTCCCCACCTGGTCGGAGATCTCCTCCTCCACCTCGGCCATCGCCGGGTCGAGCAGCCGGGACAGGAAGTGCCGGGTGCGCTCGTGCTGCGGGTCGCCGATCACCTGCTCGGGGCTGCCGTCCTCGACGATCACACCGCCGTCCATGAAGACGACCCGGTCGGCGACCTCACGGGCGAAGGTCATCTCGTGCGTGACGACCATCATCGTCATGCCCTCCCGCGCGAGCCTGCGCATCACGGCGAGGACGTCGCCGACCAGCTCCGGGTCGAGCGCGGAGGTCGGCTCGTCGAAGAGCATCACCTCGGGGCCCATGGCGAGCGCGCGGGCGATGGCGACGCGCTGCTGCTGGCCGCCGGAGAGGGAGGACGGGTAGGCGTCCGCCTTCTCGGCCAGGCCGACGCGGGCCAGGTTCTCGGCGGCGGTCCTCGCGGCCGTCGCCCTGTCCCGCCCGAGGACCCGGCGCTGGGGCAGTGTGAGGTTCTCGGTGACGTTCAGGTGCGGGAACAGGTTGAACTGCTGGAAGACCATGCCGATACGGCGGCGGACGGCGTCGATGTCGACGTCGGGGTCGGTCACCTCGGTGCCACCGACGAAGACCTGCCCCTTGGTGGGCTCCTCCAGCAGGTTCACGCAGCGCAGCAGCGTCGACTTGCCGGAGCCGGAGGGGCCGATGACGCAGACGACCTCGCCCTGGCCGATCTCCAGGTCGATGCCGCGCAGCACCTCGTTGTCGCCGAAGGACTTGTGCAGTCCGCGGACCTCGATCTCCGGGCGGCTCACCGGATCGCCTCCTGGGCCTTGGTTTCCATACGGCGGACGACGAAGCTGAGCGGGATGGTGACCAGCAGGTAGCACAGGCCCGCGACCAGGATCGGCGTGGAGTTGGCGGTCGTACTGGCGAGGTCGCGGCCGAACTTGGACAGTTCCCGCTCCTCCAGGGTGACGCCGAGGAACAGCACCAGCGAGGAGTCCTTGAAGAGCAGGACGAGTTCGTTGGTGAGCGGCGGCAGGATGATCCGGAAGGCCTGCGGGATGATGACGGAGACCATGGCCTTCGCGGGCGAGAAGCCGAGCGAACGTGCCGCCTCCATCTGCCCCTTGGGCACCGCCTGGATGCCGGCGCGGATGGTCTCCGCCATGTAGGCGGCCGAGACCAGGCCGAGCGCGAGAGCGACCTTGCCGTAGGTGCCGCCCGGGATCTCCGTGCCCGGGAAGGCGAGCGGGACGGCCACACCGACGAAGATGAAGATCAGCAGTGCGGGCAGGCCGCGGAAGATCTCGATGTACACGCCGGCCAGCCAGCGGTAGGGGCCCACGGAGGACAGCCGCATCAGCGCGATGACCATGCCGAGGACGAGGCCGACGACGAAGCCGGACAGCGTGTAGAGCACGGTGTTCTTCAGCGCCAGCGTGATGACGTCCGGGAACATCTGCCGGGCGATGTCGGCCTGGGCGAACTGGTTCTGCAGCCGGTCCCAGTCCGCCGTCACCGCGAAGGCGATCACGGCGGCGACGAAGACGGCGTACTGCACGCCCCGCGACAGCCTGCGCTTCTGGCGCCGGGTCAGTCCCTTTTTCTTCGGCTGGAGGGTGGTGACGTCCGTATCGGTCATGAGGCGGCGGGAGAGGCGACGGAGGCGTCGTACGGGCCGATCCACTGCTCGTAGATCTTCTTGTAGGTGCCGTCGGCCTTGGCGGTCTTGAGCGCCTTGTTGACGGCGTCGAGCAGCGCCTTGTTGCCCTTCTTCACGGTGAAGCCGTACTGCTCACCGGTCTTGAGGTTGTCGACCACCTTGAACTTGTCCGCGTTGGCCTTGTCCTTGAGCCAGCCCTGGACGACCGGGTAGTCGATGACGACGGCCTGGACCTGGCCGGTGCGCAGGCCGTTGAGGACGGCGTCGGAGGACTCGAAGGAGATCGGGTCGTAGCCCTTGCCCTTGACGTAGTCCTCGCCGGTGGTCTGGGCCTGGGCGCCGAGCTTCTTGCCCTTGGCCTTGACGTCGGCGAGCGAGTCGATCCCGCTGCTCCTGTCGGCCAGGACGGCCTGGGTGGCCTCGAAGTACGGGTCGGAGAAGTCGACGTTCTTCTTGCGCTCGTCGGTGATGGTCATGCCGGCGGCGGCCAGGTCGCACTCGCCCGAGTTCAGGAAGGCGCCGGTCTTGAAGTTCTCGAAGGGCGTGTCGAGGATCTGCTGCTTGACGCCGAGGTCCTTGGCCACAAGGTCGATGAGGGAGACGTCGAAGCCCTGCACCTTGCCGTCGATCTCCGACTGGAACGGCGGGTAGGGCAGGTGGGTGCAGGTGGTCAGCTGACCGCCCTTGACCAGGTGGACACCCTTGACCGTGGTCTTGCCGCTCCCCGAGTCGCTGGAGGAGCAGCCGGCCGCGACGAGCACGAGTGCGGCGGTCGCGGTGGTGGCGGCCAGAAGGCGGGCCCGGCGCCCTGCGAGCGTTTTCATGGGGAGATCTCCTGTGATGGAACTGTGGCTTCCGATTATAAGGAAGGGTTTGAGTCTCTCAAATCAAACCCATGGTTACGAAGGCTTTCGACCTAAGATCGGTGGAGTCGACCTCCCAGACCTACCCCCGAGAGCGAAGAGAGCACCGCCGTGACCCACCCCTTCCTCGACCTGCCCCCGCTGAGTGCCGAGCGCTTCGCCGCCATCGAGGACGGGGTGGCCCGGCTGCTGGACACCCGGCAGGACGTCCTGATCACGCAGGGCGAGGCGCTGCTGCCGCTGGAGGGCGCGATCCGCGCGGCGGCCGGTCCGGGCACCGTGGCGCTGAACGTGATCACGGGCCCGTACGGCCAGACCTTCGGCAACTGGCTGCGGGACGCCGGCGCCACGGTGTACGACCTCTCCGTCCCGTTCCACACGGCGGTGACCGCCGGGCAGATCCGGGAGGCGTTCGCCGAGCACCCGGAGATCGACTTCGTGTCGCTGGTGCACGCCGAGGCGGCGACCGGCAACACCAACCCGGTCGCGGAGATCGGCGAGGCGGTACGGGAGCAGGGCGCCCTCTTCTACCTGGACGCGGTGGCCTCCGTGGGCGCGGAGCCGGTGCTGCCGGACGCGTGGGGCGTGGACCTGTGCGTGATCGGGGCGCAGAAGGCGATGGGCGGCCCGGCGGGTGTGTCGGCGATCTCGGTGAGCGAGCGGGCGTGGGCCCGGATGGCCGCCAACCCGAACGCCCCGCGCCGCTCCTACCTCTCCCTGCTGGACTGGAAGGACCGCTGGATCGACGCCGGCCGCAAGGCGCTGCCGCACGCTCCGGCCCAGCTGGAGATGCTGGCGCTCGAGGCGTGCCTGGAGCGGATCGAGTCGGACGGTCTCGAGACGGTGATGGCCCGGCACCGGCGCGCCGCGCTGGCCTCGCGGGCCGGTGCGGTGGCGCTGGGCGGGGGCCTGGAGCCGTACGTGCACGAGGAGCGGGACGCGGCGCCGGTCGCCACGACCCTGCGGGTCCCGTCCGGGGTGGTGGCCTCGGAGCTGGTGGCCCGCGCCCTGGCGACGGATCCGACACTGCCGCTGGCGGCCGGTGGCGGCGCCCTGGCGAAGGAGATGATCCGCGTCAACCACTACGGCCCCGACGCGACCCCGGGGGCGGTCCGGAACTCCCTGGCCGCCCTGGGCGCGGCACTCGCGGAGCAGGGCCTGCCGGTGGACCCGGCCGCCGGGCGCCGGGCCGCGGAGAAGGCCTGGCAGTAGTCCCACCCCTTCGAATTCAATTTACTTTCACAATTCCCGCCAATTCCCCGGACGATAGCTTCCCGTCTTCTTCTGCCCCCTTTTTGCAGAGCTAAACAGGGGACTTTGCAGGCGGGTTTCCGGCGGTTTCAGGGCTGTGACACAATCCACAACGTGGGCGTTTTGCCCTGGTTTATCGCGGGATACTTCGGACATTCCACCGAGGCGACGGGCAGTCCCAGCGATCACTCCCGTGCATTTTCGAATTCGCCTCGCTAAATTCGTGCCGCATGACTGCCGCACCTGCAGACCTGCTCATCGAACGGCCGGCGCCGACCGACGGAGCCGCGCTCTGGCGCCTCGCCAAGGACTCGAAAACCCTCGACCTGAACTCGTCCTACAGCTATGTGCTGTGGTGCCGGGACTTCGCCGGCACCTCGGCGGTGGCGCGTGGCGTGGACGGGGAGCCGGTCGGCTTCGTCACCGGATACCTGCGGCCGGACCGCCCCCGCACCCTGCTCGTCTGGCAGGTGGCCGTCGACCCCGCCCACCGGGGCCACGGCATCGCCGCCAAGCTGCTGGACGGGCTGGCCGCCCGGCTCACCGCCGAACGCGGGATCACCGAGCTGGAGACCACCATCACGCCCGGCAACACCGCCTCCGAGCGGCTGTTCACCTCGTTCGCCGAGCGGCACGGCGCACGGGTCCGCCGCGAGGTGCTGTTCCCCGCCGACCTGTTCCCGGACGGCCCGCACGACCCCGAAGTCCTGTACCGCATCGGCCCGCTGACCGCGTCCACCGCCCACTGAGGAGCGAATCACCGTGACCATCACCCAGCCCGACCTCAGCGTCTTCGAAACCCTGGAGTCCGAGGTGCGCAGCTACTGCCGCGGCTGGCCCACCGTCTTCGACCGCG
>NZ_JBVHVI010000026.1:19113-78695 GCF_055564915.1 Streptomyces sp. NPDC028928 | reverse complement strand
CGCGGTCGAAGACGGTGGGCCAGCCGCGGCAGTAGCTGCGCACCTCGGACTCCAGGGTTTCGAAGACGCTGAGGTCGGGCTGGGTGATGGTCACGCCGGCACCTGGTTGCGCAGGGTCGACTGGACGAAGTCGGTGAAGGTGTCCACCGACTCGAAGTCGTCCGCGTCCAGTTCTTCCGGATCGACGGTCAGGCCCATGGAGTTCTCCAGGGCCATCAGCATCTCCAGCATGGTGGTGGAGTCCAGGTGCAGGTCGTCGAAGAGCCTGACCTCGCCGCGCAGCCCGGTGACCGGGCGCTCCAGCACATCGGTCAGGGCGGCTTCGAGCGCCCGCACAATCGCCTCGCGGTCCATCAGTGGTCCTCCTTGGTCGTCACTTCGCGGAGAGGGTGGAGTGGTCGGCCGGCTCGGCGAGCGCGGCCAGCTTCTTCCGGTCGACCTTGCCGTTGCCGTTCGTGGGCAGGGCGTCGGTCCGGACGCAGCGCCGGGGGATCTTGAACGGCTCGATGTGCTGCCGCATGTCCTCGCGTACGGCGTCGGCGCTGATGCCGTCGCCGACCACGAAGAGCACCGCGCCGCGCCGGCCGGCCGGTGGCAGGACGGCCGCGGAGGTCACGCCCTCCACCCGGTGCGCCGCCGCCTCGACCTCGGTCGCGCTGATCCGGAAGCCGCGCTCCTTGTAGAGGTCGTCGCGGCGGCCGGAGAAGTACAGGAAGCCCTCGTCGTCCAGCCAGCCGTAGTCGCCGGTGCGCAGCTCCGGGAAGAGGCCCTCGGTGCGGGGGAACCGCTCGGCGTTGAGTTCCGGGCGCCGCCAGTACCCGGCCATGACATGCGGGCCGCGGACGACGATCTGCCCGATCTCACCGGCCGGCAGCCGCCGCCCCTCGTCGTCGATCACCTCGATCCTGGTGCCGGGCAGCGGGTATCCGCAGGATCCGGGGTGCTCCAGATCGCCGTCCGGCGGCATGATCGCCGCGCGTTTGCACTCGGTCAGCCCGTACATGACCTGGATGCGCAGCCGGGGCAGGGCCTGCCTGAGCGCGCTCATGGTGCCCTCCGACAGGGCGGCGCCGGTGTTGGTGAGCAGCCGCAGGTTCCGCAGGGCGCCGGGGCTGTGGCGGACCAGCCAGGCCAGCCGGTCCGCGATCGAGGGCACGCCGGGCAGCACGGTGGCCCGGGTCTTCTCCAGGTGGCTGAGCAGCGGCGGACCGGCCTCCGCCGCCGTGCCCAGGTGGAGCCGGGCTCCGCTCAGGGCGGCGAGGTGGACCTGGTAGAGCCCGTAATCGAAGGAGAGCGGCAGCGGGCAGTAGACGACGTCGTCCGCACGGTAGCCGAGGCAGGCGTGGATCGCCGAGACCGCGAACAGCACCTGCTGGTGCGTGCTCACCACCGCCTTGGGCAGCGCGGTCGTCCCCGAGGTGTAGATGAGGCAGACCGGGTCGACGGCGGGCGTCCGGGGGTCCTCGGGTGCGGCCGGGGCGGAGCGGCCGGTGTCGAGGGCGTTCCGGAGGAGGTCCGCGAGGAGTCGGAAGGGCACGCCGTGCGCTGCGGCGGTCCGGCCCGCGCCGGTGTCGTCGGACACGAGGAGCACGGGTTCGCAGTCGCGCAGGACGTGCTCCAGCGGGCCGCCGCGTACCTCCTCGTGCAGCACGCTGAAGACGGCGCCGAGCCGGGAGACGGCGTACACGAGTACGGCCGTGCCGAGTCCGTCGGCGGCGCTCACCACGACGCGGTCACCGGCGCGCACCCCCTGCTCGTGCAGCAGTCCGGCCAGGCGGACACTGGCCCGGGCGAACTCCCGGTAGGTGAGCGAGGCCCCGGTGGTGCTCAGGGCGGTGGAGTGCGGGGCGCGCTCGGCGGCACGGTCGAGCAGGTCGTGCAGCAGCACGGGGGGTGAGGTCATCACGACTCCTTCGCGGTGGTGAGCGGAAGCGGTACGTCCCTCGCGGCGGCCGGCGACGCGTCCTCGGCGGTGGCCGGCGACGCGTCCTTCCCGGTGGCCGGCGGCGCGTCCCGGGCGGTGGCCGGCCTCGCCTTGCTCATCGGGATCACCGTCGTCGCGGTCGCCGCGCAGACCAGCCGTGGGGCGCTGAGGACCTGTACGGCGCTGGGTCCGTGCGCCGGACTGGCCTCGATGACCTTGTGCGCCTCCAGCTCGACCACGCGGCGCAGCCGGGTCGCGCGGACCAGACGGGCGCGGGCCTCGATGTAGTCACCGGGCCGTACCGGTGCGAGGAAGCGGACGCCGGAGTACTCGGCCAGCAGTCCTTCGTCCTTATCCGTCCGTGCGGTGATCTCGGTGACGAGATCACCGAAGAGCCGCAGGATGTGCGCACCGTCCACCAGGCCGCCGCCGTAATGGGCGTCCTCCTGGCCGATGCGCACCCGGAGGAAGGCGGATGCCTCGGCCTCCTGGTGCGTGTCCGCGAGGGACATGGGGGCACCGTCCTCTCTGAGCGTTCTGGCAGGGTGCGGGCCCGCCGGCGTGACCACTGCGAGGGCCACGGCGGCGACCACGTTCTGTTTGTGGGTGATGGACAGTTCGATGGCGGCCGGCCCCAGGGCGGCCGCGCGTCCCCGCAGGGTGACGACCGGCGCCCCGTCGGCGGCCCGCTCCACGCAGACGTCCCGGGGGGCGACACCGCGCAGCAGCCCGGTGCCCAGCACCTTCACCACGGCTTCCTTGGCGGCGAACCGTCCGGTCAGGAACTCCAGCCGGCGTTCCTCGCCCATGCCGTCGGCCAGCCCGATCTCCTCGGGGGCGTAGCTGAGGCGCAGGAACCACGGCCGGGTGAGGAGGCGGCGCAGTTCTGTGCTGTCCAGGACGTCCACGCCGATCCGGAGGGTGCCGGCCGCGGTGTCCGTCAAGGCGCGTCCTCGCCGTCGAGGTCGACGAGGCGCTGTCTGGCCAGCATGTCCTCGGTCGTGTCCCGTTCCCTGACCAGCCGGGCCCGGCCGCGGTGGACCAGCACCTCGGCGGGGAAGCCGTGGCTCAGGAAGAGACCCGGGGAGGCCGTGGGGCCGTAGGCTCCCGAGCGCCGCACGCCCAGCAGGTCGCCGGGGACGACCTCCGGCAGCGGCACTCTCTTGGCGACCACGTCGTTCGGCGTGCACAGCGGCCCGGTCAGCGTGTAGGGGCGCGCGGCGGGGTCCGCCGGGCGGCCGAGGTGGGTCACGGGGAAGTTCCGCTTGACGAAGCTGCCGATGCCGACCGCCGCCATGTGGTGGTTGGTGCCGCCGTCCGCGACGACGAACCACTCGCCTCTCGACTGCTTCACATAGCGGGCGCGGACGACGTAGGTTCCGGCGTCGGCGGTGAGGAAGCGGCCGAGTTCCATGATCAGCCGGCAGTGCGGGTGGCGCGCGGCGAAGGGGGCGACCACCTCGCGGACACCGGCGCCGAGCGCGTCGAGGTCGAGGTCGTCCTCGTTCTCGAAGTAGGCGACTCCGAGCCCGCCGCCGAAGTCGACGGTCTCCAGCGGGATGCCGAGGTGGCCCGCCAGGTCCTCGGCCATGGACAGGATCCCGGCGGTGTTGCGCACGACGTCCGCGTGGTGCAGGAACCGGGTGCCCATGTAGGCGTGGACGCCCCTGACCCGTACGTGCCGCAGCCCCGCCAGGGTGTCCTTGGCGCGGCGCACTTCCTCCTCGTCGATGCCGAACTGCCGGGGCTTGCCGCCCATGGCGAGGCCCGAGCCCTTGCTGCCGAAGGACGGGTTGACCCGCAGCAGGGCGGGGAACGGCGCTTCCGCCCCGCTCGCTGCGACCAGCTCGTCCAACTGGCGCAGTTCTTCCAGGGATTCACAGACCACGGCGTGGATTCCGGCGTCCGCGCAGGCCGCCAGTTCCCGTGCGTCCTTGCCGGGGCCGAGGAAGATGATGTCCCGGGGGTCCACCCCGGCCCGCAGCGCGGTCACCAGCTCGGTGTGCGAGGAGACCTCGGCTCCGGCCCCCTGCGCGCCGAGGAGGGCGCACACGCTGATGTTCGGGTTGGCCTTGAGGGAGTAGAAGACGTCCACCGTCTCGGGCAGCAGCGCGCGCAGCCGGCGGTACGTGTCCTCCAGCACCTCGGCGTCGTAGACGAACAAGGGGGTGCCGAACTCCTCGGCGAGGGCGGTCGCCGGTATGCCCTGGAACCCGGCTTCCGCGGGGCTCATCGCTGCCAGCCGGGCTCGTCGGACGGCTCGGCGAATACTTCGACGGAATAGACGGAAAGGACACGACTGCGCATTGCCTGATTTCCCTTCGGTCACGGATTTCGTTTCCCGACGAGAAGAATTCTCAGCCGGTCGCCACTATCCGGGAAAGGGGGGTTTGGTGGACACAACCGTCCCTGACCTGTTCAGGCCCCGCCGGTCGGACCGCCGTCCGGGCGCAGGACTTCCGGAGGCAGGATCTCCGGGCGCAGCAGCGGCACCTCGGCCCGCCGCAACCGCCATGCCGCGAGCCGGGGCCGGCGGGCCACGGCGCGCCACCACAGCCGCTCCGCCGTGGCCTCGGCTCCGACCATGTCGGCATGACTCAGGAACACGCCGACGACCGGCCACGGCGTGGCCGCCGGGTGTACGGCGACGTGCTCCAGGGCGTCCTCGGGGGTGGCGCAGGCCCGGATCAGACATCCGATGTCGTGGGGCAACGGCTCGCCGCCCGGCGGCGGATCGAGCGTGAGATGAACGAGAAGCATTCGTCGACTATGTCTCGTTCGATATAGCCTCACGATGTGTTACCGCTGGACGCTTCATGCCATGGACAGAAGCGTCCAGGAAAATCGGCAGAATGGGCAGACCTATTTCCCCGGTCAGTTGCCGAAGAGGCCTCTCTGGACGGCGTGGACGCCCGCCTGGAACCGGCTGCGCGCATCCAGACGGGCCATGAGGGCGGTGGAGATGCGCCGTGCCGTACGAGGTGAGACACCGAGCCGCTTGGCGACCGTCTCGTCGGTGGCGCCCTGGGCCAGGAGCCGTAACGCCTCGTGCTGCTGCGGGGTGAGCGTGTCCTCGGCGGGAGGCTGCGCGGGCGCGGAGAACGGCTCGGCCGTCTGCCAGGTGGTCTCGAACAGCGAGCACAGGGTGGCCAGTACGCCGGGCGTGCGGATCACGATGGCCCCGTCCGAGGTGTCGTCACTGTCCGTGGCCATGATGGCGACACGGCGGTCCGCGATGATCATCCGGTTGGGCAGGGTCGGCACGGCCCGCACCTGGACGCCGACGGAGGTGAGCCACTCGGCGTGGGCCACCGTGGCCGGGTCGTTGCGGATGCTGTCCAGGTAGATCGTGCGGATGGCGACGCCCCGCCCCAGCAACTCCTGTGTCAGCGGGCGGGAGTTGCGCATGTTGTCGGGGGTCTGCGGGCCTCCCGGCGCGAACGTCATCAGCTCGGACTCGACGGCCTTGTTCATCACCGCCAGGTGGTCACGGATGTTGTCCAGCCCGCGGAGGTGTTCCACATCGTCCCGGGAGGCTTCCGGATCGTCGCCCGCGAACTCCGAGATCAGTCTGACCGCCGCGGCCCGGCTCTCCTCCAGTTGCTGCTGCTGCGCCGCGACCTCCGCCTGCTTGCGGGCCAGCAGGATCTCCATGGCGAGATGCGGTCGTACGGCGTGCAGGCGCCGTGCGTCCCCGCTCGCCGGCCGGATGAGCGCCATCTCGCTGAGCCGGTCGAGAGCGGTGTGTACGGCGCCCTCGGTGAAGCCCGTCCGTCTGCGGAGTTCGGTCACACCGTCGTCGGGATGCGCGAGCATCTCCCGGTAGACGACGTCGGTCACGGCATCGAGCCCAAGAACGTCAAGCATGTACCAGCGCCCCTTGAGACACCACGCAAGCCCCTCGTCTCGTACGCTTCTTGCTCAGGTGTTTCTCTCCGGGCCCCTAACCAGAACTGACACGCTCAAACCGGCCCGCCCTCCCGGGGCAACGGGCCTCTTCTTCAACAGCGTTGGCCGGAGCAGCCCGGTGTAGCGCTGCTCCGGCCGTGCCGGGTGACCGTGGTCTGCGCGGCTCACTTCCCCTGGTCGGTCGGGCGGAGGGTCCACAGGACGCTCATCTCGCCGGTGACGGCGCCGTCCGCGCGCCGGATCTCGATCGACACCGGGAACTCGGGGCGCTGCCCGGCGTCCAGTTCGGCGACGACCTCGGCGGCCGGGCGGCCCAGCGTGGCGGTCGCGGTGACGGCGCCCATCGCCAGCTTCTTGTAGGCGATGTCCGCCCGCACGGCGAGCGGCACGGCACGCGAGAGCTGGTCACCGAAGGCGGCCAGCACGATCGCGCCGCTGGCCGACTCCCCGAGGGTGAACATCGCACCGGCGTGCGGGCCGCCCACGTGGTTGTGGTACGCGCTCTGGTCCGGCAGGGACACCACGGCCTTGTCGGGCGTGGTCTCCACGAATTCGAGGTTCAGTGTCCGGGCCATGGGCACGGTGGCGGCGAGCATCTCGCCGATCGACATCTGGTCTGCGCTCATGGCGGTCATGTTACTCACGAGTAGCGAAGGCTGGCCAGTGGAGCACACTAGGGTTACTGGCCATGTGGCCAGATCAGCAGCCGCCAGGGGGCGCGCAGAACCCGCAGGGCAACCCGCAGCCGAATCCGTACCAGCAGCCGGGTCACCCACAGTCGAACCCTTACCAGCAGCCGGGTCAGCAGCAGGCGAACCCGTACCAGCAGCCCGGGTACCAGCAGTACCCGCAGGCCGGCCAGTACGGACAGCAGGCGCCGGCCGGCTCGTACGGACAGCAGCAGCAGTGGGGACAGCCTCCCACCGTGCCCGTGCCCGCGACCGAGCCCCCGCGGGGCGGCGGCGGCCGTACGAAGCTGATCGCGATCATCGCGGCCACGGCCGTGGTGGTCACCGCAGCCGTGACCGGCTACCTGGTGCTGGGCGGCTCCGAGGACGACGAGACGGTCGACGGCAAGGGCGGACAGACCGTGAGCGCGTCGCCGACCGCCACCTCGTCCGCCTCGCCCACCTCGTCCGCGACCGACAACCCGCGCTCCAACGAGACGGAGAAGCCGACGATCGCGGGCTGGAAGGTCGTGGTCAACCCCAAGTACGGCACGGCCTTCGAGGTGCCCGCGGACTGGGAGGTGGAGCGGCCCGGCGTCTTCTCCTTCTTCGAGGACGAGCAGAAGGGCGACGGTTCGGCGTACATCGGTTTCTCCGGCACCTCGTTCCTGAAGCGGGACTACTGCACCTCCGACGCCGGCGGCTACAAGGAGTCGCACGCGCTCGCGGGAAGCGGCACGAAGGGCGAGAACGGCGCCAAGGACACCGCGAGCATCGCCACCGGCGACTCCGCCACCTTCGCGTTCGGCGGGTACACCGACCAGTCGAAGGCCGCCAAGAAGTACCTGCGGATCGGCAAGGCGAAATCCTTCACGACGACCTCGGGTGTCAAGGGCAGCGTCGCGACGTCGTACGTCGTCGGCGTCCCGAAGAAGAAAAAGTGCGACACCGACGGCAAGGCCACGACGTTCGCCTTCAAGAACTCCAAGGGCAGCTTCGTCTCGTGGACGTTCTACGGCGCCAAGGGCGTCAAGGACGAGGTGCCGGACGCGACCGTCGACAAGATCCTCGGCACGGTACGGCTGCACGGCGACCCCACCACGGACTGACCGGCAAACTCACTTGTCAGACCGGTAGCAGGGCGGGGACAGCCGGCCGGTGACCCACACCTCCGGCTATCGCCGCCGCGTTCGCCGTGCTCGAGTCGGGTGGTGACGGCGGGTACGTCGGCCTGGTGGCCGCGGCCCGCACCACCCTGCCGCTGGTGGTGTGCCTGCTCATCGGCGGGGCCCTGGTCGCGGCCGTCGGCCCCGGCTGGATGCTCGCCGCGGCACTGCGCGCCCGGCTCACCGCCTCCCGAACCTCAGCCGATGCCGAACGCCCCGTCGGGAGGCTCGGGTGAGGGCACCGCGTCGGCGTCCTCGACCGGTTCGGCCGAACCGATGAACTGCCGCACCGCCGCGCCGTGTTCGACGCGCGCCGGAAACGCGTCCGCCGCGCTGCGGCGGGTCATCGCGGCGATGTCCAGCGGCCGGTGCGAGGCCACGACCACCGCGTTCCCGAACCGCCGGCCACGCAGGACCGCCGGCTCGGCGATCAACGCCAGCTCCTCGAAGACCGCTGCCAGCGTGGCCAGTTGGGAGCGCAGAAAACCGAACGGCGCCGCGTCGGCGAGGTTGGCCAGATAGACCCCGCCCGGCCGCAGCACCCGCTCGGCGGTGCGGACGTAGTCGAGCGTGGTCAGATGTGCCGGTACCCGGGACCCGCCGAACACGTCGGCGATCAGCACATCGGCATGGTCGTCCGGTGCCTGCTCCAGCCAGGCCCGGGCATCGGCCGCGTGCAGCGCGACGCCCGAGCCCGCCGGCAGCGGCACGTGCTCGGTGACCAGCTCCAGCAGCCCCCGGTCCGCCTCGACGACGTCCTGCCGTGAACCGGGCCGGGTGGCCGCCACGTACCGCGGCAGCGTCAGCGCGCCCCCGCCGAGGTGCACCACGTCCAGCGGTGTGCCCTCGGCGGAGACGGCATCCAGAACGAATCCCAGCCGCCGCGCGTACTCGAACTCCAGATACGTCGGCTCGTCGAGATCGACGTACGACTGCGGCGCCCCGTCCACGGTGAGCAGCCAGGCCCGCTCCCGATCGACATCGGGCATCAGCTTGGCCGTGCCGTGGTCGGTGGTGCGGGTGATGGGTATGGATTCGTTCACGTCTCCATTACCCCACAGCGGTCACGGTCCCCGCCCCCACGGTCCTGCCGCCCTCACGGACGGCGAACCCGAGCCCCGGCTCCAACGGCACCTCCCGTCCCAGCTCCACGCTCATCTCCACCGTTTCCCCGGGCCGCACGACCCCCGTCTCCCCCAGATCCACGACCCCCACCACATCAGCGGTCCGGATGTAGAACTGCGGCCGGTACCCGCTGAAGACCGGCGTCGTACGACCCCCCTCACGCCCGGACAGCACATACACCCGGGCCGTGAACCGACGGCTCGGCACCACACTCCCCGGCGCCGCCACCACCTGCCCGCGCCGGACCGCGTCCCGTTGCACGCCCCGCAGCAGCACCGCCACGTTGTCCCCGGCCTGCGCCTCCTCCATCGGCTTGCCGAAGGTCTCGATCCCGGTGACCACGGTCTCCACGTCGGCGCCCAGCACCGACACCCGGTCCCCCAGGCGGAGCGTCCCGCGCTCGACCGCACCGGTCACGACGGTCCCCCGCCCGGTGATGGTCAGCACGTTCTCGACGGGCAGCAGGAACGGCGCGTCCAGGTACCGCTCCGGCATCGGCACGTACATGTCCACCGCGTCGAGCAGCGCCTCGATCGACGCCGTCCAGCGCGGGTCGCCCTCCAGGGCCCGCAGCCCGGAGACCCGTACCACGGGTACGGCGTCGCCGGGGTAGCCCTGGGTGGTGAGCAGGTCACGGACCTCCAGCTCGACCAGGTCGGTGAGTTCCTCGTCCCCGGCGTCGGCCTTGTTCAGCGCGACCACGATGTGGTCGACACCCACCTGCCGGGCGAGCAGCACGTGCTCGGCGGTCTGCGGCATGATCCCGTCGAGCGCGGAGACGACGAGGATGGCCCCGTCGAGCTGGGCCGCGCCGGTGACCATGTTCTTGACGTAGTCGGCGTGGCCCGGCATGTCGACGTGGGCGTAGTGCCGGGTGTCGGTCTCGTATTCGACGTGGGCGATGTTGATGGTGATGCCTCGGGCGGCCTCCTCCGGGGCGCGGTCGATGCGGTCGAACGGCACGAAGGTGCCGGTGCCGCGCTCGGCGAGGACCTTGGTGATGGCGGCGGTCAGGGTCGTCTTGCCGTGGTCGACGTGACCCATGGTGCCGATGTTCAGGTGCGGCTTGGTGCGCACGTAGGCCGTTTTGGACATGGCTGTACCTCGAAGCCTCTCAGCCGTGACGAAAGACGCGGGACCCCCGGGGACTGGCCGACCCTCCCCCTGCGGGGTCCGCCGGACGATCCGGAGAGGGTCAGCTTCGGGCGCCGTCGACAGCGGCCACGAGAAGCGGAACGGCAGCCTTCGGCGCATCCGCGACGGCGGATGCGGCGAGGAGGAAGGCGTACCGGAACATGCCGTCGATGATTGCCGACGGTCGGTGACGGCGTCGAATGGTTTTCGGCATGCGTGCACACACTCGCATCCCGGGGTGGCCGGACGGCCGGTCGCACCGGCCCCGGCGGGGCTTGCACCCCCCTCCCCACGGGCGTTACCTGGAATGACGGGGGTGACGCTCGACGTGGAGGTGACAGACGTGAAAGCCGTCGTCTACGAAGAGCCGTTCAGCGTGGTGGTGAGGGACGTCCAGGACCCCCGGATCCAGCACCCGAACGACGTGATCGTGCGCGTCACGTCGACCGCGATATGCGGTTCGGACCTGCACATGTACGAGGGCCGCACGGCGGCCGAGTCGGGCATCGTCTTCGGACACGAGAACCTCGGCATCATCGAGGAGGTCGGCAGCGGTGTGACCTCCCTGTCCGAGGGTGACCGCGTCGTGATGCCCTTCAATGTCGCCTGTGGCTTCTGCAAGAACTGCCTCGCCGGAAAGACCGGCTTCTGCCTGACGGTCAACCCGGGATTCGCCGGCGGCGCCTACGGCTATGTGGCGATGGGCCCGTTCATCGGCGGCCAGGCCGAACGGCTGCGGGTGCCCTACGCCGACTTCAACTGCCTCAAGCTGCCACCGGGAGAGGAGTTCGAGACCGACTTCGTCCTGCTCGCCGACATCTTCCCGACCGGCTACCACGGGTGCGAACTCGCCCAGGTGTCCCCCGGGGAGTCCGTGGCCGTCTACGGCGCCGGACCGGTGGGCCTGATGGCCGCCTACTCCGCGCTGCTGCGCGGTGCGTCGAAGGTCTTCTCCGTCGACCGCGTGCCCGAACGGCTCGCCAAGGCCGAGGAGATCGGGGCCATCCCCATCGACTTCACCAAGGGCGACCCGGCCGAGCAGATCAAGGAACAGACCGGAGGTGAGGGAACCGACAAGGGCGTCGACGCCGTCGGCTACCAGGCCCAGGCGCACGACGCCAGCCACGAGGAACCCGCCATCGTCCTCAACGAACTGGTCGAGACGGTACGGCCGACGGGCATGCTCGGCGTGCCGGGCCTGTACGTGCCCTCGGACCCCGGCGGGCCCGACGAGCACGCCAAGCACGGCCAGTTGCTGGTCTCCATCGGCAGGATGTTCGAGAAGGGCCAGCAGATGGGCACGGGTCAGTGCAACGTCAAGCGGTACAACCGCCAGCTGCGCGACCTGATCATCGCCGAGCGGGCCAAGCCCAGCTTCGTGGTCTCCCACGAGCTGCCGCTGGACCAGGCACCGCAGGCGTACGAGAAGTTCGACAAGCGGATCGAGGGCTACACCAAGGTGGTCCTGCACCCCGGTCACGCTCTCGCCGCGTGAGTCACACATCACGGGTTACCGGGTCCGAGCGCCGGCGGCGCCCGGACCTGCCTCGTTCACCGGCGTCCGGTGTCCGCCACCGCCGGCCTGTGACGGTCCGGGAACACACTTGACGGCGATCACATACGTTCGTCGGTTAGTGTCATCGGATGCTCGATGCCAACCGCTCTGGCACCGCCACGGCCTCTCCCCGGGCCGCCGCCACGGAGCTCGCCGTCCCTGTTCCGCCGCTGCGCGCCAGGGGGTTCACCGCCGCCTGCACCCGGGTGCTGTTCTCCCCCTACGCCCGGCTCTCCCTGCTGCTCGCGCTGCTGGCCGGCGCGGCCGCCTGCGTGCTGCTGTTCGAGCCGCAGCGGCTGCTGACGCACGGCTGGCCGCCGCAGCTCGGCGGGGCCGCGGCGGCCGTGGTGTTCGGGGCGGCGTACGGGCTGTGCACGGTGGCGTTCGTACCGCGCCCCTTGCTGAATCTGGCCGCGGGCGCGCTGTTCGGCTCGCAGCTGGGGCTGGCGACGGCGCTCGCGGGCACGGTGCTCGGTGCCGGGGTGGCGTTCGGGCTGGGCCGGCTGCTCGGGCAGGACGCGCTGCGTCCGCTGCTGCGGGGGCGCTGGCTGCAGGCGGCCGACGGGCAGCTCAGCCGGCACGGGTTCCGGTCCATGCTGGCCCTGCGGCTCTTCCCGGGGGTGCCGTTCTGGGCGGCGAACTACTGCGCTGCCGTCTCCCGCATGGGCTGGCTGTCCTTCCTGCTGGCCACGGGGCTCGGCTCGATCCCGAACACCGCCGCCTACGCCGTCGCCGGCGCCCGGGCCTCGGCACCGACCTCGCCCGCCTTCCTGATCGCGATGGCCTGTATCGCCGTACCGGCGCTGGCGGGCACGGTGCTGGCCTGGCGCAAGCGTCACCACCTGCGCGGCCGCTGAGCGATGTGGTCCAGCGTCATCGCCGTGGCCGGCACGCTGCTCGGCGGGGCGTTCACCGCGCTGCTCCAGTCCCGGCGTGAGCGGGCCGCCCGCGCCGAGCGGAGGGCGGACGCGCTGCGCGTGGCGCTGGGCGAACTGGTGGCGGCCCTGGGCGATCACCGGCGGGCCCTGTGGCATCGCGAGGAGCTGCAGCTGAACGGCGCGAGCGCGGAGGCCGTCGAGGCGGCGCGCGCGGCGACCCACGCCACCCGCTCCGCCGTGACCTCCCCCCTGGTCGCGGTCTCCGTCCTCGAACCCGCCCTCGCCGAACCGGCCCGCCAAGCCGCCCTGGCCGCGTTCGCCCTACGAGACGCCCCCGACCACACGACCCTGGCGACCCGCCGCGAGGCCGCCATCGCGGCAACGGACGAACTGGTGTCCGCGGCTGGCCGGATCATGTCCTGGTAACGCACGACGCCCCGGCAACCATCACTGTGGCCCCGCCGACCGCCCCCTGCACCCCACCGACCACGAAACCCGCGCCGGCCGACACGACGTCCCCGACGGCCACCCCAGCGAACCCACCGACCATGACCGCGAACCCGCTGGCCGACCCCTTCACCCCGGCGACCTCAAGAGCCCCGGTAGCCGACACGACGGCCCCGGTGACCGCCCCAGCGAACCCGGTGACCGCACGACGAGTCCGCCGACCACGACAGCCCAGCGGCCGCACAGCGGACCCGCCGACCGCCACTACGAACCCGCTGACCGACCCCCTTCACCCCGGCGACGGCGACGGCAAGAGCCCCGTGACCGGCACAGCGAACCCGGCGACCGCACCACGGACCCGGCGCCCACGAAAACCCCGGTGACCGCACCACAAACCCGGCGCCCACGAGAACCCGGTGGCCGCACGACGAGTCCGCCGACCACGACAGCCCAGCGGCCGCACAGCGGACCCGCCGACCGTCACTACGAACCCGCTGACCGACCCCCTTCACCCCGGCGACCGCAAGAGCCCCGGGGGGATCGTGGGCCGGGAGCCGCCGTGGCGTCGTAGCGTTGCCGGAGCCGGCTCGGACGACCGGCTCGACGGGCGCGGGCGGGCCACCGTGGGCGCCGCCGCCGTACGCGGCGCGCGTGGCACCGGCGACTCCGGCCGCGCCCGAGCCGCATGCCCCCCCGGAGGACGGCTCCCTGGCTCAGGCCCCTTCCAGGAGCCCCTCCAGGATCATCGCGTTGGCGAGGCCGCCCGCCTCGCACATGGTCTGCAGGGCGTAGCGGGCGCCGCGTTCGCGCATCGCGTGGACCAGGGTCGTGGTCAGCCGGGTGCCGCTCGCGCCGAGCGGGTGGCCGAGGGCGATCGCGCCGCCGTGCACGTTGACCTTGGCGAGGTCGGCGCCGGTCTCCTGCTGCCAGGCGAGCACCACGCTGGAGAAGGCCTCGTTGACCTCGAACAGGTCGATGTCGTCCAGCGTCAGTCCGGCCCGGCGCAGCACCTTCTCGGTGGCCGGTATGACCCCGGTGAGCATGAGCAAGGGGTCGGATCCGGTCACGGCGAAGCTGTGCAGGCGGGCCAGCGGACGCAGGCCGAGCCGGGCCGCGGTGTCGCTGGAAGTGATCAGAACGGCGGACGCGCCGTCGTTGATGGGGCTCGCGTTGCCCGCGGTGACGTTCCACTCGATCTGCGGGAAGCGCTCGGCGAAGCCGGGGTCGTAGTAGGCGGGCTTGAGACCGGCGAGGGTCTCCGGGGTGCTGTCGGGGCGGACGCACTCGTCGCGGGCGACGCCGTCGAGCGGCGCCACCTCGGCGTCGAAGAGCCCGGACCGCCACGCGGCGGCGGCCTTGTGGTGCGAGGAGACCGCGAACTCGTCCATCCGCGCCCGGGTGAGGGACCACTTGGCGGCGATGAGTTCGGCGCTGATCCCCTGCGGGACGAGGCCCTCCGGGTAGCGCTCGGCGACGCCCGGCCCGAAGGGGTCCTTGCCCGCGGGCACGTTGGACCACATCGGCACCCGGCTCATCGACTCCACGCCACAGGCGACGACGAGGTCGTACGCCCCCGAGATCACGCCCTGCGCGGCGAAGTGCACGGCCTGCTGGGAGGAGCCGCACTGGCGGTCCACGGTGGTCGCCGGGACCGACTCGGGCAGTCCGGCGGCGAGGACGGCGTACCGGGTGGTGTTCATGGCCTGCTCGCCGACCTGGTCGACGGTGCCGCCGATCACGTCGTCGATCAGCACCGGGTCGACGCCGGAGCGCTCGACCACGGTGCGCAGGGTGTGCGCGAGGAGCTGCACGGGGTGGACGTGGGCGAGGGAGCCGTTCGGCTTGCCCTTGCCGACGGGGGTGCGTACGGCTTCGACGATGACTGCGTCTCGCATGGGGCGGGCCTCCAACGTGACCTGTCCGGAAGTGCGGTGATCGGAAGGGCTACCAGTGAGTAGGAAATCCGAACTCACCATAGCCCCTTCAGTTGGAAAATCAAACCCTCATCTAGACTGGCCGCATGGCCGCCACGAAGGACCCGCGCCCCTGTTCCATCGCCGACGCCCTCGCGCTGGTCGGCGAGAAGTACTCCCTGCTCGTCCTGCGCGAGGTGTGCCTGGGCAACGGCCGCTTCGACCAGCTCGTGCGCAACACCGGCGCCCCGCGCGACATCCTGTCCGCCCGGCTGCGCCGGCTCGTGGACGCCGGGATCCTCACCAAGCGCCTCTACAGCGAGCGCCCCCAGCGGTTCGAGTACCGGCCCACGCAGGCGGGCCTGGAGCTGGAGCCGGTCCTGATGACCCTCAAGGAGTGGGGCGACCGCCATCTCCGCAAGGGCGCCGACCTGCCGATGGTCGTCGAGCATTCCTGCGGCAGCGAACTGGTGCCGGTGGTCACGTGCCAGGCCTGCGGTGATCCGGTGCGCCACGAGGACCTGACCGCGCATCCGCAGGCCCCGGGCTGGACGCTGGCCGGGCCGACGGCCGCGTAGCCGGTTCCGGCGGCGGAAGCCGGCTCGCGCCCCAGAAGCGGGCCGGCGACTGTCCGGCCCCTGTTGCCGCGCTGTCAGACGGGCCCGCTACGCTTCGTCCGTCACATGATCACCTCGTCTTCAAACAGCGCTTGGACGCCATACCTTCATGTCTTGGTTTGAATCCCTCGTCCTCGGACTCGTCCAGGGGCTGACCGAGTTCCTGCCCGTCTCCTCCAGCGCGCACCTGCGGCTGACCGCGGCGTTCTCGGGCTGGAAGGACCCGGGCGCGGCCTTCACCGCCATCACGCAGATCGGCACGGAGACCGCGGTCCTCATCTATTTCCGCAAGGACATCGGGCGGATCATCTCGTCCTGGTTCCGCTCGCTGTTCGACAAGGCGATGCGGCACAACCACGACGCGCAGATGGGCTGGCTGGTGATCGTGGGCTCCATCCCGATCGGGGTGCTGGGCGTGACGCTGAAGGACCAGATCGAGGGGCCGTTCCGGGATCTGCGGATCACCGCGACCATGCTCATCGTCGTGGGCCTGGTCATCGGCATCGCCGACCGGATGGCGGCCCGCGACGAGACCGGCCGCCGGCACCGGGCGCCCAAGCAGCGCAAGACACTGGAGAACCTGGGGGTCAAGGACGGTCTGGTCTTCGGCCTCTGCCAGGCCTGCGCCCTCATCCCCGGCGTCTCCCGCTCCGGCGCGACGATCAGCGGCGGCCTGTTCATGGGCTACAAGCGCGAGGCCGCGGCCCGCTACTCCTTCCTCCTCGCCATCCCCGCCGTCCTCGCCTCCGGCGCCTTCGAGGTGAAGGACTCGCTGGGCGAGGGCCACGTGGACTGGCCGCCCACCCTCTTCGCCACGGTGATCGCCTTCGCCTCCGGCTACGCGGTCATCGCCTGGTTCATGAAGTGGATCTCCAACAAGAGCTTCATGCCGTTCGTCTGGTACCGCATCGCCCTCGGCATCGTGATCATCGCCCTGGTCGGCGCGGGCGTACTGAGCCCGCACGCGGCGGAGTCGGCCGGGTAGAACGTCGGCGTGGCACCAGTAGCCCCTGTCGGGATCTACCGTCCTCCCGCGGAGACCAGCGGCAGCCCGCGCCCGATTTCCTTGGTCATCTCCCAGTCGTCTCCCACAAAGGCCCGGCTGGCCGCTGGCCGAGACACTCACTGCGGCTACTGACGGACGTTCGCCGGCAGTCGCGAAGCCGAGGCTGAGCCCGAGCGCGTTCGGCTCGGACAGAGGCAGACCCCGGGCCCGCCCCACCGCCCCTGTTTCGGACATCTTCCGTGTGGTCGCGGTCCGCCCGCGACCTGGGCAACGCCCCTCGGACGCCGGGGACTTCGCGGCCGGCGGCACATGGCGGGGCGGTGGCGGTGACCAACCCCATACCTTCTGCGTAGCCACGCGGTAGCGGGCTGTCAGTGCTTGCCCCTAGGCTGGTCCGCATGTCCCCCGAATCCCTGCCCCCTGGTTCCGTGCGGTCTGCCGCCGAGGTGAACGAGCAGATCCGGGCGCTGTGGCTGCGTGCGAGCGGCACCCTGTCGGCCCAGGAGCGCGCGGAGTACGAGCTGTTGGTGATCGAGTGGGCCGAGGCGATCCGCGGGCGGGTCATCAAGGCGGCCTGACAGCCCCATGACCGGACCGTCGTGCACCTACGCCCGCAGGTGCGCCAGCGCCTCGTCGGGTGCCGGGTACGGCGTCTCCCGCGGCAACAGCCCGCTCGCCCGCTCCAGCTCGCCCGCCCGCACCAGCGCGTGGATCTCCGTGGCCAGCGGGGTGACGTCCTCGATGCCGACGATCCACTCGTCGGCGTACCGGGCCGCCGCCTCCCCGGAGAGGCCGAGCTGCAAGGAGCGGTACGGCAGCGGGTTCAGGTGCAGATCCCGCTCCGGGTCCCACTGCACGCGGGCCGGGCTGCTCCGCAACTGCCGCTTCCAGGCGTCCTGGTCCGTGTGCAGCTCGGGCACGTAGTGGGACAGGCAGGAGTGGCGCAGGGCCCACTCGAAGCCCTCGCGGCTGATGTCGACGGCGAGGACGGTCTCCTGGCCCTCCTTGGTGCCCCAGCCGCAGCGGTACATCATCCACAGGAAGGACGGCTTGATCCAGGTCATCCGGTCCCGCTTCCACGCGGACGGGAACCGTCCGGTGCGAGCGGCCGGACGGCCGATCTCCGGGCGATAGGCCTGGTACACGGTGACCGTGGTGTCGGTGTACCGCGCACGGATACGGAACTTCGGCTCGGTCGTGGTGGTTTCGTCGTTCACGGGGACAGCCTCGGCCGCCGCACACGTCCCGCACCACCGAATATTCACCCCGCACACCTCTTGGCTCCGGGCCCGCCGTGCCCAACACTGTGCCGATGACGCAGCGTGCGGAGTTCGCGACCGTGAGGGACCGGCTGGCCGTGGACGACCTGGTCACCGCGTACGCGGTGGCGGTGGACGACGGCGACTGGAGGGCGTACCGGGACCTGTTCACGGCCGACGGCCGGGCCGACTACCGCTCGGCGGGCGGCATCGAGGGCGACGCGGACCGGGTCGCGGGCTGGCTCGCCGAGAGCCTGGCCCGGTTCGCCGTGCGCCAGCACCTGATCGTCAACCGCCAGGTGCGCTTCGGCGTCCTGGACCACGACACCGGTGACACCGCCCGCGTCCGCGCCGACTACCTCAACCCCATGCGCCTCACCGCCACCGACGGCTCCGCCGCCCCGGACCTGGAGTGCGGTGGACGGTACGACTTCGGGGTACTGCGCACACCGGAGGGCTGGCGGCTGAGCGAGGTCGTCGTCCACGAGAAGTGGCGCCGGCTGCCCGGCGCGGGCTGAAACGCGCGCCGCCCCGCATCCCACGCGCACACTGGAGCCATCGGCTGGGTAGGGAGGCTCCCTATGAGGATGATCGACCACTGGCTGACCTCCCCCTGGCGCCGCTCGGCCACCGCGGCCCTGGCCGGCGCCCTTCCCGTGCTCGCGTTCCCCGCCCCCTCGCTGTGGTGGTGCGCCTACGTCGCCCTGGTGCCGTGGATCCTGCTGGCCCGCTCCGCGCCGACCGGGCGGCGGGCCCTGTACGACGGCTGGTGGGGCGGCATCGGCTTCCTGGTGGCCGTCCACCACTGGCTGCTGCCCAGCCTGCACGTGTTCATCTTCCTGATCGCCGCGCTGCTGGGCCTGCTCTGGGCGCCCTGGGGCTGGCTGGTGCGCCGGTTCCTGGGCGGGGTGCCGTCCCCGGGCCGGGCGGCCGTCGCGCTGCTGGTGCTGCCGTCGGCCTGGCTCGCGGTGGAGCTGGTCCGGTCCTGGCAGGGCCTCGGCGGGCCGTGGGGGATGCTCGGCGCCAGCCAGTGGCAGGTGGGTCCGGCGCTGCGGCTGGCCTCGGTCGGCGGGGTGTGGCTGCTCAGCTTCCTGGTGGTGGCCGTCAACGTGGCGGTGGCCGTGCTGCTCGCCGTCCGTGAGTCGCGGGTGCCGGCCGTGGCCTCGCTGGTCGCCACGGCCGCCGCGACCTCGGCCGCGTGGGCGTGGGCACCGCGCCCGGACGTCGACCAGCGGGTGCGGATCGCCGTCGTACAGCCGGGGATCGTGGCCGGGCAGGGCAGCGGTGACAAGCGGTTCGACCGGGAGGAGCAGCTGACCCGGCGGCTCGCCGGGCAAGGCGTCGACCTGGTGGTGTGGGGCGAGTCCAGCGTCGGCTTCGACCTGGACGACCGTCCCGACCTGGCCCGGCGGCTGGCCGCGCTGTCCCGCGAGACCGGCGCCGACCTGCTGGTGAACGTGGACGCCCGCCGCTCCGACCGGCCCGGTATCTACAAGAGTTCGGTGCTGGTCGGCCCGCACGGCCTGACCGGCGACCGGTACGACAAGATGCGGCTGGTCCCGTTCGGCGAGTACATACCGGCCCGTTCGCTGCTCGGCTGGGCCACCTCGGTGGGCCGGGCCGCCGGCGAGGACCGGCACCGCGGCACCGGGCAGACCGTGATGAACGTGGGGCACGGGCTGCGCGTCGGCCCGCTGATCTGCTTCGAGACCGCGTTCCCGGACATGAGCCGGCACCTCGCCCAGGACGGCGCGGACGTCCTCCTGGGCCAGTCCTCCACCTCGTCCTTCCAGCACAGCTGGGCGCCGGAGCAGCACGCCTCGCTGGCCGCGCTGCGCGCCGCCGAGACCGGCCGCCCGGTGGTGCACTCGACGCTCACGGGCGTCTCGGCGGTGTACGGCCCGGGCGGGCAGCGCCTCGGCCCGTGGCTCGGCACCGGCGCGAGCACCGCGCGGGTGTACGACGTACCGCTCGCGCACGGCGTCACGCCGTACGTCCGCTTCGGCGACTGGCCGGTGCACGGCGCGCTGCTGGTGCTGGTCGCGCTGGGCGTGACCGAGGGGGCGCGGGCGCTCAGGCTGCGCCGGAGCGCTCCTGAACCGCTCGCACCACCCGCTCGCACAGTTCATGAGTCGCCAGCGCGTCCTTCGCGCTGAGCACCTGCCCGGCCCGTACGGCGTCGAGGAAGGCGAGGACCGCCTGCTCGATGCCGCGCTGCCGGGCCACCGGCACCCAGTCGCCGCGCCGGCGCACGGTGGGCTGCCCCTTGTGGTCGATCACCTCGGCGAGGTTGACCACCTGGCGCTTGGTGTCCTGCCCGGACACCTCCAGGATCTCCTCGCTGGAGCCGCTGAGCCGGTTCATCATCCCGACCGCGGTGAACCCGTCCCCGGCGAGCTGGAGCACGACGTGGTGGACCAGGCCGCCCTCGACGCGGGCCCGGACGGTCACGTCGTCGACCGGCCCCGGCACCAGGAACCGCAGGGTGTCGACGACATGGACGAAGTCGTCCAGGATCATCGAGCGGGCTTCCTCGGGCAGCCCGATCCGGTTCTTCTGCATGAGGATCAGCTCGCGCGGGTGGTCCAGGCACTGGAGGTACCCGGGGGCGTACCGGCGGTTGAAGCCGACGAACAGCGAGACGCCGCGCTGCTCGGCCAGGGCGACCAGCCGCTCGGAGTCGGCGAGCCGGTAGGCGAGCGGCTTGTCCACGTACGTCGGCACGCCGGCCTCCAGCAGCCGGGTGACGATCTCGGGGTGGACGGCGGTCGGCGCGTGCACGAAGGCCGCGTCGAGGCCGGCGGCGAGCAGCGAGTCCAGGGTGGTGTGCCGCTGCTCGCGCGGCAGGTGCAGGGCGTCCGCGACCCGGTCGAGGGTGGCGGGCGTACGGGTCTGCAGGTGCAGTTCGACTCCCGGCTGCGTGCCGAGCACCGGCAGGTAGGCCTTCTGCGCGATGTCCCCGAGTCCGATGCAGCCGACCTTCACGTGTTCTCCCTACCGCGTGCCTGCGTGTTGCCTGCCGGAAGCATACGGGGGCCGCCAGTCGGCGATGCCGTCGAAGCTCCGCAGGAAGAGCGCCGGTCCGGCCTGCGACAGGGCCGCGAGGGCCGTGTTGCGTACGGCTACGACGGCCCGGTTGCCGGCCATGTTGAGGCGGGCGACCCGCACGGCCTGGCGGGCGATCGCGGTCGTCCGGGGGAGGCGGGCGGCGGTGTAGGCGGGCGGATCCTCGCTGTGGTGGGCGAGGACGACGGCGTCCTCGACGGCCTGGTTGCCGCCCTGGCCGAGGGTCGGGGGCATGGCGTGGGCGGCGTCGCCGAGCAGCACGGTCCGGCCCGAGTGGTAGGCGGGCAGGGGCTGGGCCAGGTGGTGGACGTCGTGCCGGAGCACGTCCGCGGGGCGGGCGGCGGCGAGCACGGCGGGGATCGGGTCGTGCCAGTCGCCGTAGCGGCGCAGGAGTTCGGCCCTCTCGTCGTCCGGCGCCCGCTCCCCCGCCCGGGTCGTGGCCGCCGCGTAGGCGTATACCCGGCCGTCCTTGAGCGGGTGGGTGCCCCAGATGTGACCGCGGCCCCAGGTCTCGTGCGAGGCGAAGTCCGCGCCGGGCACCGGGATCAGCAGCCGCCAGGTGGTGAACCCCGCGTACACGGGCCCGGGATGGGCGGGGAACAGGGCGGCGCGGACCCGCGAGTTGATGCCGTCCGCGCCGACGACCAGCTCGGCCTCCAGTTCCTGCTCACCGGCGGTCACGCGGGCGGGACGGGCCCGGTCGCCGGGGTCGGCGAGGGACGCGGTCGTCGCGGTGCGGACGGCGCCGGGCGGGAGCAGGGCGGCGAGCCGGTCGACCAGGGTGGCCCGGGGCAGCAGGACCAGGGGGCCGCCGAAGCGGGCGGCGGCGGCCTCGGCACTGGAGCGGGACAGCCAGCGCCCGCCGGGGGTGCGCAGTCCGCCGTCGCCCTGCCAGGCGGCCAGGTCGCGGATCTCCTCGCCGATGCCGAGCACATCGAGGGCGCGCAGGGCGTTCGGGGCGAGCGAGATGGCCGCGCCGACGGGGTCCAGGGCGGGCGCGCGCTCCAGCACGGTCACGGACCAGCCCTTGAGGTGCAGTGCCGCCGCCGCGGCCAGCCCTCCGATTCCCCCGCCGATGACGATGACGCGCGCCGGCTGTGCCATGACCCCTCCTCGTGACTACACCTGTAGTACGCGGCGACTCTACTACAGCCGTAGTGAGACGGGTAGGGTCGGCTCATGTCCGTAGCGAGCCCCAGCAGCCCCAGCACCTCCCGCGCCGGCCTCGTCGCCGACGCGGCCCTCTCCCTGCTCGCCGAGCGCGGCATGCGCGGACTGACCCACCGGGCGGTGGACGAGGCGGCCGGGCTGCCGCCGGGCTCGACGTCGAACGTGGCGCGCACCCGGCAGGCCCTGCTGGAACTCGCGGTACGCCGGCACGCGGAGCGGGAGGCGCGGGTGCTGGCGCTGGAGGAGATGCCGGACCCGAGCGGCGGACCCGAGGCGCTGGCGGACGGGCTGGCGCTCGCGGTGCACCGCTCGCTGACCCGCAACCGCGAGCTGCTGATCGCCCGTTACGAACTGGCCCTGGAGGCCACCCGCCGGCCCGAGCTGCGCGCCTTCTACGACCGGACCGGCGCCGTGTTCAAGGAGCAGCTGGCCGCGCTGCTCACCGCCGCGGGCTCACCCGACCCGGACCGCCATGTGCTGTCCCTGGTCGCGTGGGCGGACGGGCTGATGTTCTCCTGCGCGGCCGGTTCGTTCAGCAGCCGGACACCCGACCTGGAGGAGATCCGCACCGGGCTGCGGGAACTGCTCGCGGGCCTGCTGGGCGCGCGGCGCGACGGCGCCACCGGGGCCTGAACGTCAGCACCGGCACCGCGGAACCCTCCGCACGGGGCACGCAATCACCCGTGCGGGCGCATCCGACTCGGCTACCCGGTGCCAAGCCGGTGCCGACCCAGCAGAGTTGCGCGGGTGTATCGAACGACGACGACCGCAGCGCTTCTGGTCACCGTGGCCGTCTCGGCCCTCTCCGGCTGTGTGACGGTACGGCACCCGGCGACGGCACCGGCGCCACCGCCGGACACCGCACCCTCCCAGCCGACCGCGCCCCGGCCGGACGGCAGCGCGGAACCCCGGGTGGTCCAGGCACCGGCCCGCGAGGCACTGGAGATGGCCAGCCCGTCCCGGCGCCCGGATCGCTCCGGGCCCCCCGCACGGCACCGTGCCCAGGCCGCGCCAGAGCCCCCGCACCGGCCACCGACCCCGCCCGAGCCCCCGCGCCCGGCCCACACCGGGCAACCGCACACCACCTCGCCCACCCCGCCCCTGGTGCGAGCCCCGGACGTGTGCGCCCTGGGCAGGGCGTACGGAGGCTGGCGGAGAGGCAGTCCGGAGGCGAGGATCTGCGAACAGACGTACGGCCACTGAGCCGCCCCCGCCGGCGGAGCTACCCGTCCTCCCCCAACCGCACCGCCAGCCGGCTGATCGCCGACCGCACCCCCGCGCCGTAACCGTCGTCGGCGAGGGTGCCCGCGGCCGTGCGGGCCCGGCGCAGGTGGCTGCGGGCGGCCTCGGCGCGGCCCAGTTTGACGTAGTCGGCGGCCAGGTTGAGGTGCAGGGAGGGGAAGAAGCCCTGCACGCTCGCCGGGTCGCCGCCCGCGCGGCCGTCGGCCAGCTCCTCCGCCGCCGACAGCGCCCGCAGGTCCCAGGCGAGTTCGTCCGCCGGGTCGTCCTGGGTGTCGGCCAGGTAGTGGGCCAGGGTGCAGCGGTGCAGCGGGTCGCCCTCCTCGCCGATCTCCGTCCACAGGTCCAGGAAGCGGCTGCGGGCCTCCTCGCGGTCGCCGCCGTGGTGCAGCATGACGACCTGCCCGATCCGCGTCAGCACAGTGTCCGGCGCCGCCTGCTCCTGTCGCTCCACCACGGGTGCCCTCCGGACCGTCGGCAATGGTTCGGTCCTGACGCTAACCGGCGCGCACCGGATTCCCGGACAGGCGGCGCCGTGGCTCCCCCTCCCGCGAGCGTCAGCCCAGGTTCGGGATGCGCCAGTCGATCGGCTCGTGCCCCTGCGCGGCGATCGCCTCGTTGATCTGGGTGAACGGGCGGGAGCCGAAGAACTTCTTCGCGGAGAGCGGGGAGGGGTGCGCGCCCTTGACCACCGCGTGCCGGGTCTCGTCGATCAGCGGGAGCTTCTTCTGCGCGTAGTTGCCCCACAGGACGAAGACCGCCGGGTCGGGGCGGGAGACCACCGCGCGGATCACCGCGTCCGTGAACTTCTCCCAGCCCTTGCCCTTGTGCGAGTTGGCCTCGCCGCCCCGGACGGTGAGGACCGCGTTGAGCAGCAGCACGCCCTGCCGGGCCCACGGCATCAGATAGCCGTTGTCCGGGACGGGCAGACCCAGCTCCTCCTGCATCTCCTTGTAGATGTTCCGCAGGGAGGGCGGGGTCTTGACGCCGGGGCGGACCGAGAAGCACAGGCCGTGGCCCTGGCCCTCGCCGTGGTACGGGTCCTGGCCGAGGATGAGGACCTTCACCTGGTCGTACGGCGTCGCGTCCAGCGCGGCGAAGACCTCCTCGCGCGGCGGGTAGACGGGACCCTTCGCCCGCTCCTCCTCGACGAACTCGGTCAGCTCCTTGAAGTAGGGCTGCTGCAGCTCGTCGCCCAGAACCCCGCGCCAGGAGTCGGGCAGCATGGCGATGTCGGTCACGTCAACGTCCTCACGATGTCGATCAACTACGGCGTGCGGTCACTTCCAGGATTCAGAACCTACAGGCGACCACTGACAACCGGAGCCGCGAGGGCCGTTCACCGAGCCCGACAGCCGGGCTCACCAGCTGGTCTTGCGGTGCAGCGTCCACATCATCATGATCGTCGACGGGTCGAGGGCCTGCTCGCCGCCGGAGATGTCGACGCTGGCCGCCACGAACTGCCGGCCCTGCCACAGCGGGATCAGCCGGGCGTCGTTCACCATGATCTGCTGGGCCGCCTCCACGTCCTTGACGGTCCGGGCGCGGTCGCTCTCCGAGCGCGCGTGGGGCAGCAGCCGGTCGGTGATCTCCTTGGCCGGGTAGGGCGTGCCGAGGGCGTTGTGCTCGCCGACGAACGGGGCGATGAAGTTGTCCGCGTCCGGGAAGTCCGGGAACCAGCCGCGCCCGAACACCGGGTACTCGCCCTTCTGGTAGCCGACCACATAGGTCTTCCAGGGGCGGCTCTTGAGGGTGATGGTGAACAGGCCGGAGCCGTCCAGCTGCCGCTTCAGCTCCTGGAACATCAGGGCGGTCTCGGAGCCGTAGCGGTCGGTGGTGTACCAGAGGGTGAGCGGGACGGGCCGGGTGATGCCGGCGTCGGAGAGGATCTTGCGGGCCTTGGAGACGCTCGGTTCGCCGTAGTCGTCGAAGAAGGGCGTGGCGTGGCCGGTCAGGCCCGCGGGCACCATCGAGTACAGCGGGTCGACGGTGTCCTTGTAGATCTTGTGCGCGATCGCGCCCCGGTCCACGATCTGGGCGATGGCCTTGCGCACGGCGGGCTGCTTGGCCCACGGGTCCTTCGGGTTGAACACCAGGTAGCTGATGTCGGTGCCGGCGCCGTCGACCAGTTGCAGGTCCTCGTTGTCGTGCTCCTGCAGGGCGAGGATGTCGTCGGCGGCGAGGCCGCGGTAGGTGACGTCGATCCGCTTGTCCCTGAGGGCCTCGACCATGCCGGCGGAGTCCTTGAAGTAGCGGATGGTCACCGCGTCGTTCTTCCGCTCGGCGAAGCCCTTGTAGGTGTCGTTGCGGACCAGGACGGCCTCGGAGCCCTCCTCGTAGGACTGCAGCTCGTACGGCCCGGAGCCGTGGACCGAGGTGTCCTTGCGCAGGGAGGTCGCGGGGTAGTCGTCCGGGTCGACGATCGACATCGCGGGGGTGGCCAGCACGAACGGGAAGGTCGCGTCGGGCTGGTTGAGGTGGAAGACGATCTCGCGGTCGCCGGAGGTCTCGACCTTGTCCAGGCTGCCGAGCAGCCCGGCGGGACCGCCGGGGGCGTCGATGGTGCGGATGCGGTCGATCGAGTGCCGGACGGCCTCGGCGGTCAGCGGGTCGCCGTCGGCGAACTTCAGGCCGGCCCGCAGCTTGCAGCGGTAGGTGCGGCTGCTGGAGTCGGTGAAGGAGCAGCTCTGGGCGGCGTCGGGCTGGGGGGTGGTGGCGCCGTTGGGGTAGGCGAGGAGCGTCTGGAAGATGTTCCGGTACAGCTCCCAGGAGCCGTCCCAGGCACCCGCCGGGTCCAGCGTGCTGGGGGCGCTGGTGGTGCCCACGACGATCGGGCCCTGACTGTCGGGGTCGCCGTCGGACAACAGACTGCATCCGGCCACCAGGGATATGGACGCGATCGCCGCGACTTTCCGCAGGAATCGGTTCCGGTTGAACACGCGCACGCTCCTCGATCTGCCGCACCAAGGGTCGGCAGACCATACCGCAGCGTTCGGCTCCCTGAACCTGCCCGGAAACGGCCCTTCTTGATCGACTGAGCGATGACGACGTTGTCATTCCGCTGAGCGGTTCCTGTACGGCCTTCCGGGCGCCGATCCGTCCGAAAATCGACGCCCGGAAGAGATG
This sequence comes from Streptomyces sp. NPDC028928, assembly GCF_055564915.1. Taxonomy (NCBI): domain Bacteria; kingdom Bacillati; phylum Actinomycetota; class Actinomycetes; order Kitasatosporales; family Streptomycetaceae; genus Streptomyces; species Streptomyces sp. NPDC028928. The sequence continues at coordinate 52,493 of NZ_JBVHVI010000026.1, read as the reverse complement.
TCCCGTCTCAGCCGACGCCGGCGTTGAGGAAGATGCCGCCGTCCACGACGAGCGTCTGGCCGGTGATCCAGTCGGACTGCTCGGAGGTGAGGAACGCGGCGGCCCCGCCGATGTCGGAGGGCACACCGAGCCGGGCGAGCGGGTAGGCGGCGGCCGCCTCCTCCTCCCGGCCCTCGTACAGGGCCTGCGCGAACTTCGTCTTGACCACGGCCGGGGCGATCGCGTTGACCCGGACCTTCGGCGCGAACTCGTGCGCCAGCTGCTGGGTCAGGTTGATCATCGCGGCCTTGCTGACGCCGTACGCGCCGATGAACGGCGAGGGCGCGAGGCCGGCGACCGAGGCGATGTTGACGATCGCGCCGCCGTTGTCCTTCTGCCAGGCGTGCCAGGTCTTCTGGGCGAAGCCGAGCGCGGAGATCACGTTGGTCTCGAAGACCTTGCGGGCGACGTCCAGGTCGAGGTCCGCGATCGGACCGAACACGGGGTTGGTGCCCGCGTTGTTTACCAGGAAGTCGACCCGGCCGAAGGCCGCCATGGTGCGCTCGACGACCTCGCTCTGATGGTCCAGGTCGTGTGCCTTGCCGGCGACGGCGATGACCCGCTCGGCGCCGAGCTGCTCGACGGCCTCCTTCAGGGCGTCCTCGCCGCGGCCGGTGATGCACACGCGGTCGCCGCGCGCGACCAGTGCCTCGGCGACGCCGTAGCCGATGCCGCGGCTGGCGCCGGTGACGATCGCGACCTTGCCGGAAAGCTCCGGGAGTTCAGTCATGTCCGTGGTTCCCCTGAATCCCTTAGTTGAGCGGTCCGCCGGCGACGTACAGCACCTGGCCGGAGACGAAGCCGGCCGCCTCGCCGGTGAAGAAGGCGATGGCGTTGGCGATGTCCTCGGGCTCGCCGACACGCTGCACGGGGATCTGGGTGGCGGCGGCCTTCTTGAAGTCCTCGAAGCCCATGCCGACGCGGTCCGCGGTGGCCTTGGTCATCTCGGTGGCGATGAAGCCGGGGGCGACGGCGTTGGCCGTGATGCCGAACTTGCCCAGCTCGATGGCGAGGGTCTTGGTGAAGCCCTGCAGGCCCGCCTTGGCGGCCGAGTAGTTGACCTGGCCGCGGTTGCCGAGCGCCGAGGAGGAGGAGAGGTTGACGACCCGGCCCCAGCCGGCGTCCACCATGTGCTTCTGGACGGCCTTGGTCATCAGGAACGAGCCGCGCAGGTGCACGTTCATGACCGTGTCCCAGTCGGAGACGCTCATCTTGAACAGCAGGTTGTCGCGCAGCACGCCCGCGTTGTTGACCAGGATCGTCGGGGCGCCCAGCTCCTCCACGACCCGGGCGACGGCCGCCTCGACCTGCGCCTCGTCGGAGACGTCGGCGCCGACCGCGATGGCCTTGCCGCCGGCCGCGGTGATCTTCTCGACGGTGTCCTTGCAGGCGGCCTCGTCCAGGTCGATCACGGCGACCGCGCGACCTTCGGCGGCCAGTCGTACGGCGGTGGCGGCGCCGATGCCGCGTGCCGCGCCGGTGACGATCGCGACCCGCTGTTCAGTGGTGGACATTGCTGTTTCTCCTCGCCCTTGAGAGAACGTCTTGAGAGACCTGTCGGGCCCTCCGGGAGGGCCCCTGGTGCGGTGAGCGACCGCTTAGTACCTTCAGCACCCGTGACGCTAGAAGCCCTGGCACGCGGTGTCAACGGCACATCCGGCCGGTGTGATCCATTACCTCACCAGGAGGTCCAGCAACCGCTCCGTCTCGGCGGCCGGGTCGGCGGTCAGCCCGGTGTGCACGGGACCGGGCTGGACCACGGTGGAGCGGGGCGCGACCAGCCAGCGGTAGCGGCGCCCCGCGTCGTCACCGGCGGCCTGTCCGGCCTGCTCGCCGCCCGCGCAGTGGCGCTCGATCGCACCGAGCGCGGCGCGCACCCCGGCCACGTCGGCGGCCGGGTCCAGGGCGAGCAGCCGGGCCTCGTCCAGATGGGTGCGGGCGCCGACGTAGCCGCGGGCGCGGCAGTAGACGACCACGCCCGCGTTGATGCACTCCCCGCGCTCGACCCGGGGCACGACCCGCAGCAGCGCGTACTCGAACACGTCCCGGTCGCCGCCCTGGCCCGCCCGGGTGATGTGCCGCTCGGTCACATGGCCGGCCATGTGGATGTGGCGCTCGCTCACTTGCCCTCCTCCTGTCCGGTGCCGACGCCGGTGATCCGCTCGGCGACGACGGCCGCCCGCGCGAGCAGCGGCCGCGCGTAGGCCCGGCGCAGCTCGTCCGGGGTGTCGAAGCCGGGCTCGTCGGCGAGCCAGACCTCCGGGATCTCGGCGGTGACCTCGGCGAGCAGGTCCTCGGTGACCCGGGGGGCCAGCTCGGCCGCGGCCGCGGCGACGTCCGGGGCGAAGCGGGCGAGGGCGTGGTCGGAGGCGTCGTACGGGCGGGCCGCCGAGGCCTCGGCGGCGGGCCAGTTGTGGTGCCAGATCATGGTGGCGCCGTGGTCGATGAGCCACAGCTCGCCCTGGTGCACCAGCAGGTTGGGGTTGCGCCAGGAGCGGTCGACGTTGTTGATGAGCGCGTCGAACCAGACGATCCGGCCGGCCTCCTCGGAACTCACCGGGAAGGCGAGCGGGTCGTAGCCGAGGGCGCCGGACAGGAAGTCCATGCCGAGGTTGGTGCCGCCGCTGCCCCGGAGCAGGTCCTGCACCTGCTGTTCGGGCTCGCCGAGCCCGAGGACGGGGTCCAGCTGGACGGTGACCAGCCGGGGCATACGGAATCCGAGGCGCCGGGCGAGCTCGCCGCACACCACCTCGGCGACCAGGGTCTTGCGGCCCTGTCCGGCGCCGGTGAACTTCATGACGTAGGTCCCGAAGTCGTCGGCCTCGACGAGCCCCGGCAGCGAGCCGCCCTCACGCAGGGGCGTGATGTAGCGGGTCGCGGTGACCTCTTTCAACATTTTTCTGGGCCGTCCGTCTCTTCAGCCTCGCACTGGCCGTCCGCCCCTTGGTCCGGCCTCGGGCATGAAGTGAGCATAGTAACCGAGGGTGATCACTGGCGAGGAGTACCCGAGGCGGCGCGCCACCCGGCTCACTGCGGCAGAGGGCCGACGCGCAGTGCGCGGCATGCCGGACCGGAGGTCTGCGTGCCGTTGTCGGTCAGGTCGAAGGCCGAGTGGTGCAGGGGGCACACCAGACGGGTCGCCGCGGCGTTCACGTGGGCGTGCCGCAGCAGGCCGCCCCGGTGCGGACAGCGCGCCTCGACGAGCACACCGCCCTGGCCCTCAGGGCCCTGCCACTCCACGGCCACCGTGTCGGCGTCCACTTGGCGCAGCCGGGGCCGCCCGGCTGCCCGCTCCGAGCCGCTCACCGGCCGGCCTCCGCGCGGGCCCGGCGTACCGCCGCCTCGGTGGCGCGGGCGATGGTCGCGCTGGTCAGTTCGACACCGGCCCAGACCCTGTCCAGGTCCGCGCCGTGCTCCCGGTCCCAGGCGCGCAGCGCGGCCAGCATCTCGCGGCTGTGGAACGCGTCGATGTGCAGGTGCTCGTCGTAGTACTGGCCGTTGGCGATGCCCAACCGGGCGCAGGCCGCGGCGTAGCAGCGGAAGCCGTAGAGCACGCTGGACTCGAAGTAGGCGTAGGCGCCGAGGAAATAGTCGGGAGTGGGTGCCCGGGAGGCCAGCCAGTGGAAGAGGTTGACATAGGCGAGCGTCTCCTCGCAGGCCCTGGCGGCGTGGTGGAAGGGGTCGGTGGACAGTCCCAGCTCCACCATCAGCCGCTCGTACAGCCGGGCGTGCTCCTGCGCCTCGTTGCCGCACCCGAACTCGTCGATGAGCACCCGCATCACCGCCATGCGGGCCCGGGGCGTCAGCCTCGGCAGCACGCCCAGGTGCGACTGGGACTCCACGAGACCGTCCACGGCGAACTGCCCCGCGACATAGGCGAACTCGGCCGCTGTCGCCTGCTCGGCCAGGTACCGCTCGCTGGGCGAGGGATCGTTCTCCTCGCAGCGCAGGCGCTGTTCCAGTGCCTCGAGGAGGTCGTCCAGCGAGCCGAAGGCGGGCGCCGCGTCCGCCAGCGCGTCCGCCTCGGCGCGCGGCCAGACCGCTTCCAGCTCGAGCAGTTCGGCATACCCGGCGGCGTCGGGGACGGTGCGGTTGTGCCAGTACAGCCGTTGCTGCACGGTGGCCGACCGCGGCAGCGCCGGGGCCTCGCCCGTCCTCGTGATCACGGCGCCGCCTCCGCCGCCGCGGCGGCCCCGCGAGCGTCCTGGGCCGTGGTGTCCGTGCTGATGACGCCTCGCGCCACCAGGGCGCGTTTGACGTGCAGGTACCAGTCGTCGCGCAGGATGCCGTACGTCTCGCACGCCGTGTCGACCTCGGCCTGGAGCGCCGGCGTCGGGTGTCGCAGCAGTGCCGTGCACAGCGCCGGCTCCAGATTGGCCAGCGGGCCGATGAACCCTGCGACGCCGGGGACCTGGAACAGCAGGTTCTCCCAGCCCTCGAAGACCGGCACCCCCAGGCCGGCCGCCACCAGCTGCCGGGTGAACGCCGGGTCGCCGCTGGACTCCTTCACCCCGATCACACCCGGGAGCCGGCAGATGCGTGCCAGCGTCTCGGCCTCGATGCGGTTGCCGGACAAGGCCTCCTCGTTGTACACGAGCACCGGCGCCCCCGCGCCGAGTACGCGCTCATAGTGGGTGACGATGTCCTCCTGACCGACACCCGCACCGAAGGGCGTGGTGACCGCCACCGCGTCGGCGCCCAGCTCGGCGGCGAGCCGGGTCCGGGCCACCACGGCGCCGGTGTCCGGCAGTTGGACCCCCGCGATGACCGGCAGGCCGTCGGCACAGCGCACGGTGGCCGCCACCATGTCGCGCCACTGCGCCTCGGTCAGCAGCCAGCCCTCGCCCGAGCTGAGGGTCGGCATCAGGGCGGTCACCTCGCCGCGGACCGAGTCGACCAGCCGCGCCACGTCGTCCGCGCGGACCCGGCCCTGCCGGTCGAGCGGGGTGACCAGCGGCACGACCACGCCGGAGAGGGGGGCGCCTGCGGTATGCGGGCGGGCGGGGTCCGGGCGGGAGGCGGCCCCGGCCGCGCCGGCTTCCAGGGCGACGCCGGAGCCCGGCCGCGCCGGGGACCCCTGCGGGGTCTCAGCGTTCGTCATGGTGAGTCCACATCGTCGTCGGGGCAGGAAATGCGGTCCAGCGCGGCCAGGTCGACGCGCAGCGCCAGCGACCGGCGGTACAACTCCTCCAGCCGAGGGGGGAACGCCTCCTCCGGACCGTCCGGGGGCGCGCTCAGGAGCGCTCCGGCGCCGGGACGTCTCCGCAGGCGCGGCGCCACGCTGTGCAGCCGGCCGCCCCGGTGCACGGCCGGAGCCAGCACCAGTGCGTCGGCGATCGGCAGGCCCTTGAGCGCAGCGGCCTCCAGCGCGGTGCGCACGTCGTCCTGCCGCAAGCCGAAGCGGGTGATCCGCAGTTCGCTGTGCAGGTTGTCCATGAAGGGGTAGTAGGCGTCCTGCTCGTCACGCGGCCGCCGCCAGATCAGGTCGTCGCACAGCCCCACCTGCTCCAGGGTCATGGCCAGCGGGCTGCCCGCCGCCAGTTGCCGGACGAAGAAGTTCTTGCAGGCGGTCCTGATCCTGTCGTCGGCGCTGTGCATGCCCATGAACACCGAGGCATCGATGAGCGTCCCGAGTCCCGGGACGGCCCCCGGGAGCGGGGCGCCCGCCTCACCGCTCATGGGAGGCGGAGCCCAGCGTCTCGCGGATGACCCGTACGGCGGCGGCGAACTGCTCCGGCGGGCGCGCCAGCGCGATCCGCACGTACCGCTCGCCCCGCCCCGGGTTGTCCCAGTAGAAGTAGTTCCCCGGCAGCACATAGACCTCGGCCTGGAGAAGCCGCGCGTGGACGTCCTGCGCGGTGAGGCCGGAGGGCAGGATGCGCAGCCAGGCGACGCTGGTGTCCACCCGCGCGTCCTGCAGTTCCAGGACCGACTCGGGCAGTTCGCGTCGCAGCGTGTCGCGGTTGGTGTCGATCACCTCGCGCACCGAGGCGAAGGAGTCCGCGACGGAGTCCTCGACGTAGTGGGTGAGGAAGTTCAGCACGAAGGGGGAGACGTTGAGCAGTACGGAGGTGTGCAGGTTGTACACCTCCTCGTAGATGTCCGCGCTCGCTGTCAGCAGGGCGCACTTGGCGTCCTGGACCGGCCATGTCTTCCCCGTGTCCTCGATGGCGAGGTAGCTGGCTCCGGACTCCTCGAGCATCCGGTACACGTCGGGGCGCTGGGCCAGGCCGTTGTGCAGGGCGAAGGAGGCGAAGCAGAAGTCCAGTATGAGCAGCTTGCGCTGGTCACGGCAGAACCGCAGGACCTCCTCGAACCCCCGGGCGCCGTCGGTGAACAGCGTGAATCCGGTGGGGTTGTTGGGGTCGACCAGGTACAGCGCGTCCGTCCGGACCAGGCGGGTCAGCTCCGTGTACACGGTGTCCGGGTTCGCCAGCGCTTCCTCGGGCAGGGCGGCGGGCGGCGTCCCGAGGTACTTCAGGAGGTCCACCAGGTTGTCGAAGCAGGGTTCCACCAGGGAGACGGTGTAGTCGTGCCGGCGCAGGTACATCGCCGCGACCATGGTGGACACGCTGGCCGAGTACGACAGCAGGGTGCGGCCCAGGCCGGGCGCGGTCGTCTGGCCGTGCAGGCGGAAGAACGCCTCGGTGAACTGCCGCTCGAAATGCGCCTGCTGCAGGTCCTCCGACTCGTACCAGAGCGCGGGCAGTCGCGCGACGATCTTGTCCTGGCTGCCGGACTGCCGCTGATGCGTGTGCGCGTCGGCCAGGTTGTACCGAGTGCGCAGTGCCTTGATCTCGTGCTGGGTGAGGTCGATCAAATCCTGGGCTGACATATCCGCTCCTCGCACAGGACGGCATTCGTATGGTGATGACGCCGATGACGCCTGGAATGGTAGGGAGCGCGAGCTGCCGGGACCACGCCAGAAATGATGAGGAACCATTGGCGGAGTCAAACGGCGGGCTATCCGAAAGTACGCTGGTGGAATAGCGTGTTCCGCCAATAACCTGCCCGCATGACCTCAAGTGAATCGGGCGGGGCCGGACGACCGGCGGCGGGAACGGCGCCTTCTCGGGCCGTGGGGGCGCTTTACGCGGCGCTCGGCACCGCGCTGGCGGGCACCTCCTTCGTGGCCACGAGCCTGCTGACGGACTATCCGTTCCTGAGCGGCCAGACCCTGCGGTTCGCTCTGGGCGCTCTGAGCCTGTCGCTGCTGTCCGTCGTCGGGCGCGCGCCCTGGCCGCGGCCGACCGGATCCGAGTGGGCGCTGCTGGCGCTGCTGGCCGGAACCGGCCTGGTCGGCTTCAATCTGGCCTGCCTGGCCGCACTGAGTTCCGCCGAGCCCGCCGTACTCGGCGTGATCGTCGGTGCCACCCCGCTCCTGGTGGCGATCGCCGGTCCCCTGCTGAGCCGGCGCCGGATATCGGGGCGTCTGATCGCCTCGGCCGCCCTGGTGGTCGCCGGTGCCGCGCTGCTGATCGGCTTCGGGCGCGGCAGCGCGGGCGGCTTCGGGTTCTCCCTGCTGGCCCTCCTGGGGGAGGTCTCCTTCACCTTGCTGGCGGTACCGCTGCTGCCCCGGCTGGGGGCGATCCCGGTGGCGACCTACGTCTGCGTCCTGGCCACGGTCGAGATGGGCGTCCTGACCGCGGCGGTCGAACTGCCCGGCGGGGACCTGCGCTGGCCGGACGCACGCGAACTGGGCGCCCTGTGCTACCTGGCGGTGGCGGTGACCGCCGCGGCGTTCATCTTCTACTACCTCGGCCTGCGCACCCTGGGCCCGGAGGCGACCAGCCTGTTCGCCGGGCTCATCCCGGTCGCGGCGGCGTTCACCGCACCGATCGTCGGCAGCGGCACGCTCGGCGCGGCCCAGGTCACCGGCAGCATCCTGGTCGGTACGGGACTCAGCGCGGGCTTGTCCGCGCCGGCCCGTGACGCTGGACCCGCACCCGCGGCGGCCCCGTCCGAAGCACCGGAAACCGGTCCGGCAGATCCGAAAGTGCCGGTACCGACGGCGGATGACGACGGGTGAACTTTCGTCATTTCGCCTGGTAGCGGGCCAGGAGCCGCATTTCTAGCATGAGGTGGCCAGGTCCCCCGCAGGACCGCGTCCGGCATCCCGGCGCCACCGCGCCGCATCTCTTTCCCCCTCCCGTGAGGATGCGAAATCCATGACCACCACGCATGTCGTCCTGAGCGCCGCAGACCTTCCGGACCACTGGTACAACATCGTTCCCGACCTGCCGGCGAGCCCGCCGCCCGCGCTGCATCCGCAGACGCTGGAGCCGCTGCGTCCTGAGGACCTCTCAGGGCTGCTGCCCCAGGGCGTCATCGAGCAGGAGTTCTCCGAGGAGCGCTGGATCGAGATCCCGGACCGGGTGCGCGAGCTGTACCAGATCTGGCGGCCCTCCCCGCTGCACCGGGCGACGCGGCTGGAGCGCGCGCTGGACACCCCGGCCCGGATCTACTTCAAGTACGAGGGTGTCTCACCCGCGGGGTCCCACAAGCCCAACACCGCCATCGCCCAGGCGTTCTACGCGGCCGAGGACGGTGTGCGCCGGCTGACCAGCGAGACCGGGGCCGGGCAGTGGGGCTCGGCGCTGTCCTTCGCGGGCTCGCTGTTCGGTCTGGACGTCACCGTCTACATGGTCCGCTCCTCGTTCCAGCAGAAGCCCTACCGGCGCATCCTGATGGAGACCTGGGGTGCCGAGGTGCACCCGTCGCCCAGCGCGCGCACCGACGCCGGGCGCGCGGTGCTGGCGCAGGCCCCCGACTCCCCGGGATCGATCGGCATCGCCATCAGCGAGGCCGTGCAGGACGCGCTCAGCCGCGAGGACACCCGCTTCGCGCTCGGCTCGATCTCCAACAACGTACTGATCCACCAGTCGGTGATCGGACTGGAGGCCAAGAAGCAGCTGGAGATCGCCGACGACTACCCCGACGTGGTGGTGGGCTGCGTCGGCGGCGGCTCCGGCTACGCCGGCCTGTCCTACCCGTTCCTGTACGACACCCTGACCGGCAAGCGCTCCGGCACCCGCTTCGTCGCGGTCGAACCGGACGCCTGCCCCAGCCTCACCCGGGGCACCTACGCCTACGACTATCCCGACACCGCCTCGCTCGGCCCGGTGCTGCCGATGTTCACCCTCGGGCACAACTTCATGCCCGCCCCCATCCACGCCGGCGGCCTGCGCCACCACGGCAGCTCCCCGACCATGGGGACGCTGGTACAGCACGGCCATGTGCAGGCGCGCTCGGTCTCGCAGACCGACATCTTCAGCGCGGCCGTGCTCTTCGCACGCAACGAGGGCTTCGTGATGGCCCCGGAGTCCGCCCACGGCGTGCGCGGGGCGATCGACGAGGCGCTGGCCGCACGGGAGGCGGGCGAGGCGCGGGCGATCCTCGTCCACGTCTCCGGGCACGGCAACTTCGACATGGCGGCCTACGACTCCTACCTGGCCCACACGTTGACCGACCACGAGCCGGAGCAGGCGGAGATCGAGCGGGCCCTCGGTGAGCTGCCCTCGGCGAAGATCCCGGTCTGAGACAGGGCTCGGGCCGCGCACCCGTCCACAGGTGCGCGGCCCGGTGCCCCGGCGCGACCGCGGTCAGTCCACCAGCCCGGCCTCGACGGCGTACAGTGCCGCCTCGACGCGGTTGCGCAGCCCCAGTTTCGCCAGCAGATTCTGCACATGGGACTTCACGGTGCTCTCGCTGAGCGTGAGTTGCGCGGAGATCTCGGCGTTGGTGCGGCCCCGGCCGAGCAGGCGCAGCACGTCGTGCTCCCGGGGCGTCAGCGGGTAGGGCGTGGAGGCGGAGGCCGGCCTCGGCAACGCGGAAGGGGAGAGGGCCGCCGACGGGAGCCGGCGCTCGGCCGGCCCGGCCGCGGTGACCGGTGCCGGGAAGAGGGAGTAGCCGGCCACCAGCATGTGCAGCGCGGCCACCAGGTCGTCGACCTGCGCGCTGCGCAGCAGCGTTCCGTCGGCGTCCTTTCCGATGAGGCCGATCGTCGCGGAGTCGCACAGGGAGTCGCTGACCAGCGCCAGCACCTTGCCCTGCCAGTCCTTGGCCTGCCGCAGCGTCGCCGACGAGCCGTTGGGGCTCTCGACGGTGTGGACGACGACGTGCGGCTTGGTCTCGGCCATCAGCGTCACCGCCTCGTGGTGGTCGCACGCCTCGGCCACGACGTCGATACCGGACTTGCAGCGCAGTACCGCCCCCAGGCCGCTGCGCGTGATCGGCGACGCGTCCAGAATGAGGACGCGAATAACAGCGTTCTCCGAAGATTGTTGCGACTTTAAGTTCTCCACGTGCCGATTCCCCCGTCTTTTCCGCAGAAGTGGATCTTCACCTGTACGAACGCGGTCGAAAGCGCATTGGTGCCGGAACCCCGAGGTGGAAGGATAGACGACGAGTCGCCGAATCCGACCGGTGAGGCGGTAAACGGTCCCGAACACTCCGCGTGCAGCGGGTTTGCTCGTAATCACCGCGCGAGAAATGCGGCGCCGGCGACCGCGAGGAGGCGGACCCCACTCCCGGGTCCCTGCACGGCCGCGCGCCACTTTGTCCGGAACGCGCCGAAAGCTGGCGGAAATCCAGCCGGGGCACAGCGCCGGCTCACGGCCCGTTCACCGCCGGACGGGAAGGATCCGGGTGCCCGTCTGAACGGCCGCCGTCCCCGGGCCGTACCCCATGACGGACCAGGACAAGCTCGCGGAAGGGAACCCCACATGACCAGCCCATCGCTCCACCCCGCAGCGGGACCGGCCCGCCGTACCGTCATGGCGGCGGCCGGAGCGGCGGGGCTCGCCGCCGCGCTGACCGCCTGCGGTTCGGGCGACGACTCGTCCGACAGCGTCGACACCGGCTCGGGCTCCGCCGGTTCCTCGCAGGACGGCGGCGGCACCGCGCTCGCGAAGACCGCGGACATCCCCGAGGGCGGCGGCAAGATCTTCAAGGACCAGGGTGTCGTGGTCACGCAGCCGACGGCGGGCACCTACAAGGCGTTCTCGTCCAAGTGCACCCACCAGGGCTGCGCGGTGGGCAGCGTGGCGAACGGCGTGATCGTCTGCCCCTGTCACAACAGCGAGTTCTCCGTGACGGACGGCAGCGTGAAGAAGGGACCGGCGACGAAGGCGCTGCCGGCGGCGAAGATCGCCGTCTCCGGCGACGAGATCAAGCTGGCCTGAGCCCCGCTCAGCGCCGTGCGTGCGCCCGTCTGAGGCAGCCGAGCACCTCGTCGGTGGTCGCGACCGTGGCGACCAGTGCGAGGGTGTTGCGGATCATCGCGCGGGTGTACTCGGCGGGCACCCCCGCGACGGCGTCGGCCGGGACCACGGCGGTGTAGCCGAGGTTGACGGCGTCGAACACCGCGTTGGGGACGGCGACGTTGGCCGAGACCCCGGTGACGACCAGCGTGCGGCAGCCGAGGTTGCGCAGCAGGGCGTCGACGTCGGTGCCGTGGATCGGCGACAGCCCGTGCAGCCGCCGTACGACGAAGTCCTCCTCGGCTACCTCGATCGGGGGTGCCACCCGGACCGCCGTGCTGCCGCTGAGCTGCTGCACGGGCAGCCGTTCGGCGGCCCGGAACAGACGGGCGTTGCGGCTGGCGCCCCGGCCGTCGGGGCGGCGCTCGGCGACCGCGTGGATCACCTGCACCCCGGTCTCGTGGGCGGTGGCGACCAGCCGGGCCACGTTGCCCAGGGCACCGGACGAGCGGGCCGCGCGGGCGAGTTCGGGCAGGGCGCTGTCCGGGCCGACGACGCCCTGCTGGCACTCCACGGTGAGCAGGACGGTGCTCGCGGGATCGAGGAGGTCGTCGAGTCGCTCGTACGACGGCATGGCACGCGCCCCCTTGAAGACGACGGCTTCTCTTTTCTGACGTGATGTCAGAGGATCACCATAGTTTTCTGACACGACGTGGGAGAAGAGGGGGCCGCATGACCATCACGCAGCAGCGCCGGGGCCGGAAGATCATGATGACGCCCGGCGAGCTGGACGAGTTCCTCACCGCCCAGCGCACGTGCCGGGTCGCGACCGTGTCCGCCGGCGGCACACCGCACGTGAGCGCGCTGTGGTTCGCCTGGGACGGCACCTCGCTGTGGCTGTACTCGGTGGTGCGCAGCCGGCGCTGGGCTCAGCTGAGCCGGGATCCGCGGGTGGCCGTCGTGGTGGACTCCGGCGAGGAGTACGACCAGTTGCGCGGGGTCGAGCTGTCCGGCCGGGTGGAGTTCGTGGGCGAGGTGCCGCGCAGGGGCGAGCTGTGCGCCGAACTCGACACGGCGGAGACGCTGTTCGCACGCAAGAACTTCGGTCTGGACGAGATGCCGCACGACGGCCGGCACGCCTGGGCCCGGCTGACCCCGGAGAAGATCGTGTCCTGGGACTTCCGGAAACTGGGCGGGGCGTGAGGGCGCTCAGCCCAGCTTCTGCGCCGCCGTGCGCAGGGCTTCCACGGCCGCGCGGATCGAGGGCCGCCGGTCGGCGTCCGCCCGCCAGACCACGTACACATGACGGCGCACGCGCTGCGTGAGCGGTACCAGGACCACTCCGTCGGGCACCGGGTGCCGGCCCAGCAGCGGCGCGATGCACACGCCCAGTCCCGCGGCCACGAGCCCCAGTTGGGTGTGGGTCTCGCCCGCGCGGTGTCCGACGATCGGTTCGACGCCCTTGGACCGCAGGGTGAACATCAGCCACTCGTGGCAGAACTCGCCCTCGCCCCAGGTGATCCACTCGTCCTCCGCGAACTCGGTGAGGTCGACCTCGTCCCGGCCCGCGAGCCGGTGCCCGACGGGCATGGCGACCTCGGCCGGGTCGTCCAGCAGGGGCGCCTTGACCAGGCCGTCGGGCACGGGCATCGGCTTGTTGTACCAGTCCAGGACCACGGCGAGGTCGAGATCGCCGCGGACGACCCCGGCGATGCCGTTCTCCGGCTCCAGTTCGCTGGAGCGCACGCGCAGGCCCGGGTGCGCGGTGCGCAGGGCGCCGAGCGCGGCGGGGAAGAGGCCGCGGGCGGCGGTGGGGAAGGCCGACAGCCTCAGTTCGCCGACGACCTGGCCGCGGTGCGCCTCCAGGTCGGACTCGGCCAGCTCGACCTGCGACAGGATGCGTGCCGCGTGCTCCGACAGCAGCCGGCCGGCGTCCGTGAGCCGGACGCCCCGGCCGTTCTTGGCGAGGAGCTGCTGGCCGATCTCCCGCTCCAGCTTGCCCAGCTGCTGCGAGACCGCGGACGTGGTGACGTGCAGCGCTTCGGCGGCGGCGCTGACCGAGCCGTGCCGGGCCAGGGCGTCGAGGGTGCGCAGGCGCTCCAGATTCAACATGTAAGTGATTCTAAGAGGTACCAGGTGAGAAATCTCGATTGTGCTACGAGGTTGCCTCCAGCATCGTGGAGACCATGAGCACGGTCACCACCACCTCCCGCACCCGGTCCCCCTCCCCCGCCACGGCCGGCCCCCGCCCCCGTCTCGGCTGGCGGCTCCGCTTCGGCGCCCTGTCCCTGATCTGGGGCTTCAGCTTCCTGTTGATCAAGGTCGGGACCGAGGGGTACGCGCCCTTCCAGGTCACCCTCGGACGGTTGCTGTTCGGTACGGCGGTGCTGGTGGCGGCGATGGCGGTGAAGCGGGAGCGGCTGCCGCGCGGGGCCCGGCTGTGGGGGCACATGGCGGTCGCCGCGTTCCTGCTCAACGCCCTGCCGTTCTCCCTGTTCGCCTACTCCGAGCTGACGATCCCGTCCACCCTGGCCGGGATCTGCAACGCGACCTCCCCCCTGTGGGGCATGGCCCTGTCCCTGGTCGCCCTGTCCGAGGACCGCCCCACCCGGGTGCGCGTCGCCGGGCTCGGCCTGGGCTTCCTGGGCGTCCTCACCGTGCTCGGCGCCTGGCAGGGCTTCCACGGCCTGGACGGCACGGGCACGGCGATGGCGCTGCTGGCCTCGCTGAGCTATCCGGTGGGGTGGATCTACGTACGGCGGACCCTGGCCGGCACGGGGAACTCCCACCTGTCGATGACCGGGGGCCAGTTGCTGCTGGCCACTGTCCAACTGGCCGTCGTCACACCGCTGTTCACCAGCGCCCCCGACCACTTCTCCCTCGTCCCGCTGCTGGCCGTCGCCGCACTGGGAGCGCTGGGGACCGGTCTCGCGGTGCTGATCCAGTACGGGCTGGTCGCGGAAGTCGGGCCCACCACCGCCCAGATGGTCACGTACTTCATTCCCGTCATCGCCACGGCCGCGGGGGTGGCGATCCTCGGGGAGTCGCTGCGGTGGACCACGCCGGTGGGCGCGGTGATCGTGCTCGCGGGGGCGGCGCTCACCCAGGTGCGCGGCAGGAGTGCCTGATGCGGCAGCCGTGATCGGCTTGTCTCCCTACACTGACGGGCATGGCATGCCGCATCAGTGAACTGGTCATCGACTGCGCCGACCCCGAGAGGCTCGCCGCGTTCTGGCGCGAGGTACTCGGCTACGTGGAGATCGGCCGGGGAGACGGAGTCATCGGGATCGGGCCGGCCGACGCCGGATTCGGCGGCCCGCAGCCCGTCCTCGTGTTCATCCCCAGCAGCGAGCCGCGGACCGGGAAGCTCCGGCTGCACATCGACGTCAACGCCACCGACCGCGACCAGGACGCCGAGCTGGAGCGGCTGCTCGCCCTCGGCGCCAAGCCCGCCGACGTGGGCCAGACGGGCACCGAGGACTGGCACGTCCTGGCCGACCCGGAGGGCAACGAGTTCTGCCTCCTGCGCACCCGGCTCCAGCCCCTTAAGCCGTAGTCCCGAGCACCCGTCTCCAGCCCCTCTAGCCGTAAGCGCGGGCCGGAGACGGCCGTACGGCCGCCGCCACCGCGTCGGCCAGAGGGGTGATGTCCTCCTCGGTGAGCGGGGAGACCGTGACGCGGACGCCCTGGCGGGAGGCCAGACGGAAGCGGGCTCCCGGCGCCACCGCCCAGCCCGCCTGGAGGAGCCGGGCCACCGCGGCCGTCTCGTCGGGGACCGGCACCCAGACGTTCATACCGCTGCGGCCGTGGGCGACGACACCCCGCTCCGCCAGCGCCTCGACCAGACCGACCCTGCGGGCCCGGTACGACCGCGCCACCGCCGCCCGGTCCACCGCGCCGTGCGTCCACAGGTGGGCCACGGCCCGCTGCAGCAGGAGGCTCACCCAGCCGGGGCCGAGGCGCTGGCGGCCCTGGACCCGGTCGACGGTGACCGGATCCCCGGTGAGGACGGCGAGGCGCAGATCGGGGCCGTAGGCCTTGGCGGCGGAGCGGACGAAGGCCCAGTGACGGGTGACGCCCGCGAGGGGGTGCAGGGGCAGGTCGACGATGCCGTGGCCGTGGTCGTCCTCGATGAGCAGGGTCCCCGGGTGGTCGCGCAGCACCGCGCGCAGGGCACGCGCGCGCGTGGCGGTCACCGAGGCGCCGGTCGGGTTCTGGGCCCGGTCGGTGACGATCACGGCGCGGGCTCCGGACTCCAGGGCGCGGCGCAGATCGTCGGCGCGCGGTCCGTCGTCGTCCACGCCGACCGGGGCCGTGTGCAGTCCGAGGGCGGGGACCAGGTCGAGGAGGCTGCCCCAGCCGGGGTCCTCGACGGCGACCGTGTCGCCGGGTCGGAGGTGCGCGGCGAGGAGGCGTTCGACGGCGTCCAGGGAGCCGGACGTCACGGTCAGCGGGCCCGCGGGGACGCCGTCGGCGTCCAGTTCGGCGCGGGCCGCCCGGGCGAGGCCGGCGTCCACGGGTGCGTCGCCGTAGAGGACGGGCCGGTCGTCGCTCCGCTCGGCCGCCACGGCGAGGGCCGGGGCCAGGCGGGGCAGCAGGGCCGGGTCCGGGTTGCCCGTGGAGAGGTCGCGACCGCCGGGCGGCACCTCCACCCGCAGTTGCTCCCGGCCGGTGGTGGCCGGTTTGGCACGGACACGGCTCCCCCGGCGGCCGGCCGTCTCGATCACCCCGCGCTCGCGCAGCGTGCGGTACGCGGCCGCGACCGTGTTCGGATTCACCCCCAGCCGGTCCGCCAACTCCCGCATGGGGGGCAGGGGTTGACCCGGCTCCAGCTCCCCGGCCCCGACCGCCTGCTCGACGCTGGCGGCAATCTCGGCTGCACCGCGCCCCGTGATCCGATATTCTCCTAACACAAAGAACATTATGCACTAGTACAAAGTTCGCCGCAATCGAGGGGACCGCCATGCAGGGCACGACCGAGGACACCCGGGCCACCGCCTACCCGCCGACCGACCGGACCGTGCCCACGCGCTCCGCCGACCGGGCGTCGTACGACAAGGAGCTGGTGCACGCGATATTGGACGAGGGGTACGTCTGCCACCTCGGCTTCGTCCGGGACGGCGCCCCGGTGGTCCTGCCGACGCTGTACGGCCGGGTCGGCGAGCGGCTGTACGTCCACGGGTCCACCGGTTCGCGCCCGCTGCGGATGACCGGTCAGGCCGACCCCGGTCTGCCGGTGTGCCTGACGGTCACCCACGTCGACGGGCTGGTGCTGGCCCGCTCCGCCTTCCACCACTCGATCAACTACCGCTCGGTCGTGGTGCACGGCATCGCGCACGAGGTCACCGACCCCGAGGAGCGGCGCCTCGCCCTGGACGCGCTGGTCGACCACGTCGTCCCGGGCCGGGCCGCCGACTCCCGGCCCGCGAACAAGAAGGAGCTGGCCGCCACCGCCGTCATCCGCCTGGACCTGGAGGAGGTCTCGGCCAAGGTCCGCACCGGTGGCGCCAACGACGAGCCGGACGACCTCGCCCTGCCGCACTGGGCCGGGGTCGTCCCGCTCCGCAAGGGCTACGACACCCCGGTCCCCAACGCCGACCTGGCGCCCGGCATCGAGCTGCCGGACTACCTGGCGGCGCGCTGACGGCGCGGGTCACACACCGTCACACCGGAACCGGCTCCGGCCGGCGCCACGGGCCTCGCTCACGGCGAGTCCGGCTACGGCACCGAGCAGCAGCAGGGTGCCGGCCACCGTGGTCGCCGTGAGCCGTTCGCCGAGCAGTACGACGGCGAGCACGGCCGCGGTCACCGGCTCCAGCAGCATGATCACGGAGACGGTGGCGGACCGGACGACGGCGGCGCCCGCGAAGTAGAGGGCGTACGCCAGGGCCGTGGGCACGGCGGCGATGTAGAGCAGCAGCCACACCAGCCGGACCGGATGGGCCGTGTGCGGGAGCAGCCCCTCGTGCACCGCGAACGGCAGCAGGCACAGGCTGGTCACCGCGAACGCCCCCACCGTGGTCCCGGCGGCGTCCGCACCGCCGCCCCTGCCCCACCAGCGGGTGAGCAGGGTCATGACGGCGTAGCCCGCCGCCGAGGCCACGGCCAGCAGCACACCCGCCGGCCGGACGGTCGCGGCCGAGCCGCCGAGGGTGAGTACGGCCAGCCCGGCGAGCGCACCGGCGACCGCGGCGACACCGCCCACGCCGAGCCGCTCGCCGAGCAGCAGCCGGGCGCCGAGCGCGATGAGCACGGGGCCCGCGCCGAGGGTCACGACGGTGGCCACGGCCAGCCCGGTCGACGCGACGGCCGCGAAGTACGCGGTCTGGAACACGGCGAGGGCGACTCCGGTGGTCAAGGCCCTCATGACCCCGCGCCGACGGGACCGAGCCGTGGCCGTGACTCCGGCCGTGGCCGTGGCCGTACGGCGGACGCGCCGGCGCAGCAGCCGGCCGGCCGACAGGACGGCGAGCCCCAGCGCGCAGCGCCAGAAGGAGAGGGCGACAGCGCCCATGTCACTGGTCCGGTAGACCAGCGAGCCGGCGGCGCCCGCGGTGCCCCAGGCGGCACCGGTGACGATCAGGTACAGCAGGCCACGCCCGACGGGCAGGCCGGAAACAGAGTGCGACAACGTCGATGTCGACAAGGGAATCTCTCCGCAGAAGCGCACGCGTACGTGCGGAAGTTCGGGGGCGTCCCGCTACGGCGGGGCGCACGGACTTCTTCTGCGGGCAGCACCGTCCAGCCCGGCGCGCGTGCGCCGGGCGATGACCCGGAGGCCCGCCTCAGGCGGCCGGGGGCGGAAGGACGAGTGCGTTCTGCGGCATGATCCGGACTCTAGGCGGCGGTGCCCCGGGCGGACAACTCCCTTTCCGCGCCGCCCGAGGCGACCGGTTCCGCGGAGCCCTTGGCCGGGGCGGAGGACTGGGCGATGAACGCTCCGACCAGGACGACCGCGCCACCGGCGACCTGCGGCGCGGACAGGTGCTCGCCGAGCAGTACCCAGGCCAGCACGGTGGCGATGACCGCTTCCAGGCAGGCGACGACGCCGGCGACCTGCGGCGACAGCCGGCGCACGGACAGGACGCCGGTGACGTACGCGATCACCGTGGCGACCAGCACGATCCAGGCGAGCAGGGCGACGGCCGGTACGGAGGTGCCGCCCAGATCCGCGGAGCCGGCGAGCACCGACCAGTCCATGCTCCAGGGCCGGGCCACGACCGTCAGCACGGCGGCGCCGACGAGCAGGCCGTAGGCGATGACACCGAGCGGGTCCGGCGCCGCGTCGCCCGCGTCGCTGCCCTGGTCGGACAGGACGAAGTAGCCGACCTGGCAGCAGGCGGCGCCGAGGGCGAAGACCAGGCCCAGCACGTCGAAGCTCAGCCCGGACCAGACCTCGACCACGCAGGCGAGGCCGCCCGCCGCGAGGACCACGCCGAGCGCGGCGGCACGGGTGACGGGCCGCCGCTGCACGAACCGCACCCAGCCCAGTACGAGGGCGGGGGCCAGATACTCGATGAGCAGGGCAACGCCGACCGGTATGCGGGACAGCGCGGCGAAGTAGCAGGCCTGGACACCGGCGACGGCGAGCAGTCCGAACCCGGCGAGCAGCGCGGGCCGGCGGCGGGGCAGGACCCGGTGCCGTACGGCTGTCGGCAGCATCACCAGGGCGGCGCCCGCCACCCGCAACCACACTACGTGCAGCGGTTCCAGTCCCGCCTCGATCAACGGCTTGGCGGCCACTCCGGAACCGCCGAAGGCCAGCGCCGACACGATGGCGAGACCGAGCCCGGCTCCCTTGCCGGGACTGTGGTGACTGCTCACAGACGTATGCACCGGCACATGATGACAGGCGCCGACAGGAGCGTCATCCCTGGTGACACCTGTCTCAGCTGGTGGACCGCGGGGCGTCCCGAGGGTCAGCGGGCCGCGCCGCCGTCGGCGTCCCCGCCGGCTCCCGCCTCGATCCGCGCGGACAGCTCACGGGCGGGGATGCCGGCCCGTTCGAGCACCTCGACGGCCCGGGACTCCGGGTCCGCGGCGAGCGCGGCGAGCAGGTCGGTGCCGCCGACACGGGGTGCCCCCCGCCGCCGGGCGCGGGCCGCCGCGTCCGCGAGCGCGGCGGCCGCGGCGGGAGACCAGTTGTCGGCACCCCCGCCGGCGGAGTCGGCGGGAGCGGCCGGGGCGGGTACGAGGGGAATCGCGCCGGAGTCCTCCACGCCGGCCTGCCAGCGCAGGCCGTAGCCGATGCTGCGCTGCACGAGGTAGCCGAGGAGGCGGGCGAGCCGTTGCGGTCCGCCGACGGCGGCGCGGGCCTCGGGGTCGTGTTCCAGCAGGGCGTGGAGCAGATGGGCGGTGTCGGTCTGCCGGTCTCCGTCCCGCACGGCCCGGCGGCGGGCACCGGCGACCACCGCTGCCAGCTCGGCGTCGAGCCCGGCAGCGCCGTCCGGGTGCGGAACCGCTCCGTCCTGGGCGGCCCGAGGGGCTGTACGGGGTTGCACATCCCCTACCTCATCAGCCTCAACGGGACGGCGCATCCACGAGGGGAACCATTTTCGCGTCCCACGCCGAGTGGACATCGCCGACCCGGATCTCATCCTTACGGAGGAGATCTGACCGTCCCGCGCGAGGGCGGCGCACCCTCACCACACTTCTGACGGTTCATCAGTATTGAATGTTCGCGCCCCTGCCGCTACGTTCCGCGACACCGTAGCCCGATACGCCCGATCCGGAGGGGTGGTCGCATGGCCGAAGTCAGCGCGGAGGCACGCATCCAGGCGCCGGCCGAGAAGGTGTGGGCCCAGCTCACCGACTGGCCGTCGTACGGGGCGTGGAACGCGACCCACACCAGCTTCCCCCGGGGCGGTCCGCGGACACTGGCCGTGGGCGGGACGTTCCAGGAGAACATGAAGCTGATGGGTTTCCCGGCGGAGGTCGACTGGACCATCGAGGAACTGCGGCCGGCCCGGGTGTTCGCCATCCGCGGCAAGGGCCCGATGGCGGTGACCGTCGCCACCCGCTACACCCTGACCCCGGACGGGGACGCGACGACGGTCCGGATCGACGGCGAGTTCACCGGCGCCGCGGTGTCGCTGATGGCGGGCAAGCTCAGGGACTCGGCGACGGCCGCCCTGAACGAGTCGCTGCGCAGGCTGGGCGGCCTGGTGGCCTGAGCCCGGACACACGAAGGCGCCCCGCACGCGTCAACGCGCGGGGCGCCCGGACCGTCGTACGGGCGACGGCACTCGCCTGCGGGGCTCAGTGCTCGTCGGCGAGGATGAGGTACAGCTTCTTGCGGGCGTCGTTGATGACGGCCAGCGCCTTCTCGCGCTGTTCCTTGCTGCCGGTCTTCCAGACCTGACCGAAGGCCTCCATCAGACCGAAGCCGGCCTGGCGGATCTCACTGAGGGCCTCCCAGTCGACTCCGCGCGAGGCCTCCTCCCAGGGGGCGTCCGCGATCTCCTCGACGGCGGCCCGTCCGCTCTCGGTCAGGGAGAACAGCTTCTTGCCGCCCTCGCTCTCGCTGGCGATCAGCCCCTCGTCCTCCAGCATCTGGAGGGTGGGGTAGACCGAGCCGGGGCTGGGCTTCCAGGCGCCGCCGCTGCGTTCGGCGATCTCCTGGATCATCTCGTAGCCGTGCATGGGCCGTTCCTTGAGCAGGGCCAGGATCGAGGCGCGCACATCACCCCGCCGCGCCCGCCCTCGCGGGCCTCCTCGC
Source organism: Streptomyces sp. NPDC028928 (assembly GCF_055564915.1). Taxonomy (NCBI): domain Bacteria; kingdom Bacillati; phylum Actinomycetota; class Actinomycetes; order Kitasatosporales; family Streptomycetaceae; genus Streptomyces; species Streptomyces sp. NPDC028928. Next base: position 31,535 of record NZ_JBVHVI010000026.1, on the reverse strand, counting down.
CCGCGCGGCCCCCAGGGCCCCGGTCCGAATCCGGGCCCGCCGGGACCGAATCCCGGGCCACCCGGCCCGAAGGGACCGAAGGCGGCCCGCCGCCCCTCGAAGCCGCCGAAGCCGCCCATGCCCCGCCGGCCGGGGCCCTCGTGCCGATGTCCACGCTCGAATCCGTGGGTACGCATCGTGATCACTCCATTCCATCGCTGATCTGTCACGTTTGCATCGCGTATCGTTCGCGATGACTCAACGATATATCGGGACCGATCGCGTGACAAGCCCCTTGTCCGGGGTCGGGACGCGGACGGAGGCTCAGCCGGCCCGGTTCGCCGGCCGCAGAGGGCAGCCGGTGCCGGCGCGGGCGGTGAGGTCGGCCCGGAGTGCCGCCAGCGCGGCCATGCGTTCGTCGACGATGCGGATCTTGTCGCGGAACAGAGCGGTCAGGGCCTCGGCGCTGTCCGGCGCGTCCCGCAGTTCCGCTCCGTGCCGGGCGATCTCGGCCAGGGTGAACCCGAGCGTCTGCGCGGTGCGCACGTACTGCAGCCAGACCACCGTCTCCGGCGGGAAGTCGCGGTAGCCGTTGGGCAGCCGGCAGCCCTCGATCAGGCCGATCTTCTCGTAGAAGCGCAGCGTGTCCTTGGACACCCCGGTACGCGCCGCCAGTTCTCCGATGCGCATGACTCCCCCGCGGCTCGGCCGACTTGACCTTGGAGCGTACTCCGCTGTCTAGCGTGAGCGGCGCCCGAGCGAGCCCTTCCGAGGAGGCCCGATGCGCCCTGCCGCCCCCGCCTATCTGCGCGTCGTCCGGACCAGCGGCTGGTACGACCTGATCGTCACCGCCGGCTTCGCGACGCCCTGGACCTACGCGCTGGTCCACCGGCTCCTGTCGGCCGGAGGTGACGCGGCCGGTCTCGGCACCATGCCCGCGCTCACCCCGGTGCAGACCCTGTACGCCAACCTCATGGGCTCGGTCGTCGTGGTCTGGTCCGTCCTGCGCGTCGTACGGCCGCTGCCGCTGCACGGTCTCCTCGACGGCACCGCGCGCGTGCTGTTCTCGCTGTGGCAGGCGTACGCGCTGGCCCACGGCGGGCCGCGGGTGCTGTGGCCCTTCCTCGTCGTGGAGGTGTCGTTCGGCGTCGTCCAGCTCGCCCCGTGGCTGCGGGCACGCGCGACCGCGGCCGGCCGGGACTCCGTCCGGCCCTCGTGAATCAGTCCGGCACTCGTGGATTGGCCTTGGTCCGGTGGCGCTCGGAACCACTAGCGTCGGCGTCATGCGCATTCGAATCGTGGACGCCTTCACCGACCGTCCCTTCGCCGGCAACCCGGCCGGAGTCCTGCTCCTGGACGACGTCTTCCCGGACGACGACTGGCTCCAGAACGTCGCGATGGAGGTGAACCACGCCGAGACGGCGTTCGCCCACCGGCTGCCCGAGGGCGGCGAGGCGGACTGGGCGCTGCGCTGGTTCACGCCCGTCGCCGAGGTCGCGATGTGCGGGCACGCCACCCTCGCCACGGCCCACGTCCTGCACACCACCGGCGCGCACCAGGGTCCGGTGCGGTTCGCCACCCGCAGCGGCGTGCTGATCGCCACGCCCGCGGCGGACGGCTCGGTCACCCTCGACTTCCCGACCGCCCCGCTCACCCCGGTCGAGGTTCCGGCCGGGGTCGCCGAGGCGCTGGGCGCGCAGCCGGTCGTCGTCTTCGACACCGGTCCGAACGTCGGCGACCTGCTGGTGGAGCTGGCCGACGAGAAGACCGTCCTCGGCCTCTCCCCCGACCACCGCGCCCTGGGGGCCTACTCCTCGCGGGGCGTCATCGCCACCGCCCGCGCCGACGGCCCGGACCGCGGCTACGACTTCGTCTCGCGCTGCTTCTTCCCGAACGTCGGCATCGACGAGGACCCGGTGACCGGCAGCGCCCACACCGCGCTCGCGCCGCACTGGGCAGCCCGGCTCGGCCGCGACGACCTCACCGGGCTCCAGGCCTCCCGCCGTACCGGACTGGTCCGCACCGGTCTGCGGGGCGAGCGCACCCTGCTCACCGGCCGCGCGGTGACGGTCATCGAGGGCGAGCTGCGCGCCTGACGGCCTGCTCAGGCGGTCGGCAGCCAGCCCACCTTGCCGGCGAGGAGGGCGTAGCCGACGAAGGCGCCGATGTCGAGCAGGGAGTGCGCGACGACCAGCGGACCGACCCGGCCCCAGCGGCGGTAGAGCCAGACGAACACCACGCCCATCACCATGTTGCCGAGGAAGCCGCCGATGCCCTGGTAGAGGTGGTACGAGCCGCGCAGGACCGCGCTGGCGACCAGCGCGGTCCCCGGGGTCCAGCCCAACTGGCCCAGCCTGCGCAGCAGATAGCCGACGACGATCACCTCTTCGAGGATCGCGTTCTGCAGCGCGGAGAGGATCAGCACCGGGTACTTCCACCACACGTCCGGGAGTGCCTCGGGAACGACGGTGAGGTTGAAGCCGAGTCCGCGGGCGGCGAGGTAGAAGGCGATGCCGGTGCTGCCGATCACGGCCGCGATGCCGGCGCCTCGGCCCAGGTCGGGCCAGGGCCGGGTGCGGTCGAAGCCGAGGGCGCGCAGGCTCGTGCCCTCGCGCAGCAGCAGGTGGGCGACGAGGGCCACGGGGATCAGCGCGGTGGCGATGCCGAAGAGCTGCCAGGCCAGGTCCAGCCAGGGCCGGCCCGGCGCTGCCGAGGCGTTGAGGGTGGCCGCCTGGTCCTTGAGGCCGCCCGGCTTGGTGACCGAGCCGATGAAGCTGATCAGCGCGGACACCCCGCTCGCTCCGAGCGAGAGCCCGAGGACGAGCAGCGTCTCGTCCCGCAGGACCCGCCGGCCACGCTCCCCCGCCGAGGCCCCAGCCACCGACCCAGCCTCCACCTGCACCCCTGCCTCCAGCGACCTCACGGGCCCACGGCCCACCTTCGCGTGGCAAGGATCGCAGAAGGAACCGTGGGGAGTGCCCGACGGCCCCCGGAAGCCGGCGCCTCTTCTTGTCAACCCCCACGGCTCGGACCGGCGGTCCGCACGGCGCTCAGCCCGCCGCCGGCCCCCTCACCCCAGCGGTACCGGCTCCGGCAGCCCCACCGGCCACGTGTGCACCGGCTCTCCCACATGCATCAGCTCGGCATACCGACGCGTCGTCGCCGCCAGGGCCGCGTCCCGTGACAGCCCGCGCTCCAGCGCCCGGTGGAACGTGGCCGCCTGCCAGGACGCCCCGTTGACCCGGCGCCGGCAGCGTTCCTCGATCACGCCCAGGTAGAGGTCGCGGTCGGCGGCCTCCACCCCCCACGCGTCCAGCCCGGCCGCCGCGAGCGGCAGCAGCTCGTCGCGGACCAGCGTGACCGCGTCGACCTCGCCCGTGCCGCCGTAGCGTCCCCGCCGGGGCCAGACGAAGCGCGCGTCGATGCCGTACCGGCAGGCCGCGTCGAAGTTCGCCTCCGCCGCGGCGAACGGCAGCCGTGTCCACACCGGCCGGGAGTCCTCGGCGAGGGCGCGGACGAGGCCGTAGTAGAAGGCCGAGTTGGCGATCACGTCGGTGATGGTGGGCCCGGCCGGCAGCACCCGGTTCTCCACGCGCAGGTGCGGGACGCCGTCCGCGATGCCGTACACCGGCCGGTTCCAGCGGTAGATGGTGCCGTTGTGCAGGACGAGTTCGGCGAGCTTGGGCACCCCGCCGGCCTCGATGACCTCCAGCGGGTCCTCGTCGTCGCAGAGCGGCAGCAGCGCCGGGAAGTAGCGCAGGTTCTCCTCGAACAGGTCGTGGGCGGAGGAGATCCATCGCTCGCCGAACCAGGTGCGTGGCCGTACGCCCTGGGCCTGGAGTTCGGGCGGCCGGGTGTCGGTGGACTGCAGGAACAGCGGGGGCCGGGACTCGCGCCACAGCTCGTGCCCGAAGAGGAACGGCGAGTTGGCGCCCACGGCGATCTGCGCGGCCGAGGCCGCCTGGGCCGCGTTCCACACGTCGGCGAACCGCGCGGGGGTGACCTGGAGGTGCAGCTGCACGGAGGTGCACGCGGCCTCCGGCACGATCGACTTCGAGGTGCAGACGAGGTGCTCCACGCCCTCGATGTCGAGCCGGAAGTCCTCTCCGCGCGCGGCGACGATCTGGTCGTTGAGGAGGGTGTAGCGGTCGACCGCGGAGAGGTTGGAGGAGACCAGGTCGTCCCGGTCGAGGGTGGGCAGGATGCCGATCATCACGATGCCCGCGTCCACCTCCGAGGCCTTCCTGTCGGCGTAGGCGAGCGAGGTGCGCAGTTCCTCGGCGAGCCGGTCGAATACCCGCCCGCCCAATCGGTGTGGGGCTATGTTGACTTCCAGGTTGAACATGGCGAGTTCTGTTTGGAAATCGCGGCTCGCGATGCGCTCCAGTACCTCGCCGTTCAACATTTTCGGCATACCGTCGGAGCCCGCGAGATTCAGTTCGATCTCGACTCCCATGAGGTTCTTGGGGCGATCGAATCGCTTCTCGCGCAGCAGCCGCTCCAGCCCCGTCAGACACTTCTGGAGCTTTTCACGGTATCGCTGGCGATCGGACAGGTCGAACTGCCCTGCCACGACCTTCTCCCCCATCGAAGTGTCCCTCCTCGGACGGGCGGGCCGACGATCCGGCCGCCGGGCTCCCGGGTCAGGTGGGATGATGCCCAGCCGAAGCGATCGATAACGTCCCGCGCGGGCGCGTCGCCCGCTACTCTTTCTGAATGTTCCCGGCGGCACATTCACGAGGCATGCCACAGGGCGTACCACCGGGTGCCCCCTTTGCCTCGTGAAAAACGCCGACGACATTCGGCCGACCGCTACCGGCGCGTAGGGCGAGGTCAGCGGCGGGGGCTCGGTCCTGAAATCGGGATGATTTCCGCAAATCGACGGCGTAATTCCGCCTTGCCCGGTCGATCGGAATCCGATAGCCGAAACACCGGCCGAACACGCGTCGTATAAACTTCGTCCACAAGGCACAAGGTTGGCGCCCTCGGTTCTGGTTTCCGCGGTGTTCCTGTCGTCACTGTTGACGGGCGGCAGACCGAGCCGCAGTCTCTTTCACACCAACCCGGGCCCCCACCTCTCCGGCCTTCCGTGAGCAGACAGCGCCGTCCGCCCCACCCTCCTCGCGCCGCCGCGCCTGTCGACTGAGAGGCGACCCACATGCCGCTGCACGTACCCCCTGCCCCCGCGCCTGCCCTGCGCTCCGTCCTCACCGCCCTCGGCTCCCCGACCGCGGTCCGTGAGGCCCGTACTCCCTCCCTGCGTGCCGCGCAGGGTCCCGCGACACCCGAACTCCCGCTGCCGGTCCACGTCCTGGACCGGATCACCGCGCAAGGCCTGTCCGCGACGAGGCTGACCGGCTGGCGCTTCCTGATCCGGTGCGGCGACCGCGCGGTGGCCGCGGCCGAGACCATGCTCACCCCCGACGGCTGGGCCTTCTCGCACTTCTTCGAGGGCCCCTACGTCGCCTCCACCGAGCGCGCGCTGCAGCAGGCGGAGACGCTGCAACAGCCGTACCAGGCGCGCCTGCTGTCCGTACCCGGTCTGTACATGCTCACGCTGTGGCTGCACGGTGACTGCTCCGGCGACGGCACCGAGGGCCATCCGGCCGCCACCGATCTGCTCGTGCCCCTGGCGCCGGCGCCGCCCGGAATCCCGGCACACCGTCCGTTCCGGGTCGCCGAGTTGCTCCCGGTGCTGACCCATCGCGCGACTCCTCTCCCGCTGCTCGGCTCGCCCGTGCTCGGCTCGCCCGCCTGACCCCCGCACGCGTACCCCGCTCCCCGGAAGGGAAGCGGGGTACGTGTGTGATCAGGGCCTCCGACGGCCGGGGCTATGCGGACTAGTCCCATCCGGCCACCGAGAACCACCCGAAGTGACAGTGCAGTTGGGCTGAACCGTCCGGGCGGGTGACGCGTCCTGAACCTGTGAGAAGCGGTGCCGTGAAATCCCTGCGGAATGACGCCCAGAGGACAACACTGGATCCCGACCGACTCTTCACCACGGGGGCAGACATGATCACGTCAGAGCGAAAGATCCCGCCCATGTGCCAGCACCAGCCGCCGTGCCCGACAGCCGAATCCGCCGACCGGGAGTCCGCCCGTCTCGTGGCGCACCACCCGGAGCAGGGCTGGAGCCTGCTGTGCAACGGCGTCCTGCTCTTCGAGGACACCGGTGAGCTGCTGCCGGACGGCCGCATCATCGCACCGCACCGCCCGCTCGGTGCGGATCAGGTGATGACCGCCGCCTGACCACGGCACAGTGACCTGAGGGGCCGGCCGCACGCACCCGGTGCGCACCGGCCCCGACGCGTGTCCGGACGTGACCGCGAAGCGTGGCGGGCCGCTAGCGCAGCGCTTCCCGCAGCGCCCGGTGGGCGGGCTTGGGACGCAGCTCCTCGTCCCAGGGCAGGGCCGCCCCCTCTCCCGGGAAGACCGCCGGGATCCAGGAGTACTTGTCGGTGTAGTCCCAGATGGTGACGCCCACGCAGCGGCGTACGGCCAGGCAGGCCGCGGTGAGGTCCCGGTACCAGTCGGCCTGCTCGGCCAGCTTCTCCTCGGTCGCGGGCAGCTGCATCCGCACGTCGACCTCGGTGAGCGCGGTGTCGAGGCCGAGTCGGGTGAAGCGGCGGAGGTTGTCCTCCAGGGTGGTCGGATAGCCGTACTGGAGGGCCAGATGGGCCTGGAAGCCGATGCCGTCGAGGGGCACGCCCCGGGCCTTCAGCTCCTTGGCCAGCCGGTAGTAGGCGTCGCTCTTCGGGCCGGTCGCCTCGATGTTGTAGTCGTTCAGGTAGAGCCTGGCGTGCGGGTCGGCCTGGTGGGCCCAGCGCAGCGCGTCGGCGATGTAGCCGGGGCCGAGGGTCTTGTACCAGATGGTCTCGCGGTAGCTGCCGTCCTCGTTGAAGGCCTCGTTGACCACGTCCCAGGAGTAGACCTTGCCCCGGTAGTGGCGTACCTCGGTGGTGATGTGCTTCTTCAGCACGGCCCGCAGTTCGCTCGCCGTCCACTGCTTCGAGGTGAGCCAGTCGGGCAGCTGGCTGTGCCAGACGAGGGTGTGCGCGCGGACCCTCTGGTGGTTCTTCCGGGCCAGGTTCACGATCTGGTCGCCGTCGGTCCAGTCGAACACGCCCTGCTGCGGCTCGGTGGCGTACCACTTCATGCCGTTGCCGGGCGTGATCATGTCGAACTCGCTGCCGAGGATCCCCGTGTAGGCGGTGTCGGTGAGTTCGGGGTTGTCGGTGGCGCTGCCGAAGTAGCGCCCGTGGCGCTCGGCGAGGTCGGCGAGGGTGGGCTGCCGTGCGGGGGACGGCGCGGCCTGTGCGGCGGGGCCGGCGGCCAGACCGGCGGCGACCAGGACGGCGGCGAGGGCGCCGACGAGTCTCGGACGTGCCGTGGGCATGGTGGGACTCCTGTCTCCGTGTGGGTGGGAAGAGGTGCGGCTCAGCCCTTGGTGGCGCCGGCGGTGAGGCCGCCGACGAGCTGGCGTTCGGCGACCGAGTAGAAGGCGAGGGCGGGAACCATCGCGAGGACGAGATAGGCGAAGACCCGGGCGTACTCCGCCGAGTACTGCCCCTGGAACTGCTGGACCCCGACGGGCAGGGTCCACCAGGTGCTGTCGGTGAACACCAGCAGCGGCAGGAAGAAGTTGTTCCAGCTGGTGACCACCGCGAGCACCGAGACGGTGCCGAGCGCCGGCCGGGCCATGGGCAGCAGCACCCGCCAGAAGAACCCGAACGCGCTGCACCCGTCGAGCGTGGCCGCCTCCTCCAGTTCGCCGGGGATCTCCCGGAAGAAGCCGCGCAGGATGATGATCGTCATCGGCAGCGCGTAGGCGGCCTGCGGGAGGATCACGCCGAGCGGGTTGTCCAGCAGGTCAAGCGAGCGCAGCAGCAGGAACAGTGGCAGGGCCGCGACCGCGAAGGGGAACATCAGCCCCATCGTGAAGACGGTGAACAGCACCTCCCGCCCGCGGAAGGCGAACCGTGCGAAGGAGAAGGCCGCGAGGGCGGAGACGGCGACCACGAGCACGGTCGTACCGACCGCGATCAGCGTGCTGTTGCCGACCAGCCGCCAGAAGCCGCCCGAGCCGAGGATGCCGGTGTAGTTGCCGGTCAGCCAGTGCTCGGGCAGTCCGAAGGGGTTGCGGGACAGCTCGTCGGTGGACTTGAAGCCGGACAGGACGGCGTACAGCAGGGGTACGACCATCACCGCGCCGACGAGGACGAGGATCAGGTGCAGCGGCAGTCGGCGCAGGGACTTCACTTGCCGTCTCCCCTCATGTTCGTGGTGGCCCCTTCGAGGTCGCGGCGGAGCACGAACCGCTGGTAGGCGAGGGCGAAGACGAGGCAGATGCCGAACATGACCACGCTGATCGCGCTGGCGTAGCCGACCTGGTAGCGCTTGAAGCCGTACTGGAACATGGTCACGGCCATCGTCTCGGAATGGTGGTCGGGGCCGCCCTGGGTGACCACCCACACCAGGTCGAACAGCTGGATCGACCCGATGACGGACAGGAAGACGCTGATGCGCAGGGTGGGCGCGAGCAGCGGCAGGGTGACGTTGCGGAAGCGCTGCCAGGGCCCGGCGCCGTCGATCAGCGCCGCCTCCGTCAGCTCCGCCGGGATGGACTGGAGTCCGGCCAGGTAGAGCATCATGTGGAAGCCGAAGTACTTCCACATCATCACCAGGAAGAGCGTCGCCATGACGTAGGAGGGGTCGGCGAACCACTCCCCGCCCAGGCCGTCCAGGCCCACGGCACCCAGGACGTGGTCGGCGAGTCCGTCGTCGGGGGCGAAGACCATGCTGAACAACACACCGGTGATCGCCTCGGACAGGACGTACGGCGCGAAGAACAGCATCCGGTACACGGCCCGGCCGCGCAGCCGCTGGTTGAGCAGCACCGCCATGGCCAGCGCGAACGGCAGCTGGAGGGCGAGCGACAGCAGGACCAGCACCAGGCAGCGCCACAGGTCGCCCAGGAAGACGTCGTCCTGGAAGAGCCGGGTGAAGTTGTCGCCGCCGACGTAGTCGGAGGGCATGCCGAAGCCGCCCCAGCGGAAGAAGGCGGCGTACAGCGCGAACAGCATCGGCAGCAGCACCAGCCCGATGAACAGCACCAGCGCGGGCAGCTGGAAGCCGACCGCGGTGAGCCAGTTCAGGGCGCGCCGCCGCGTCCGGGCGCGGTCCGCGGGGACGGCCGGGAGCGGGCGGCCCGCGGCGGGGCCTCTCCGCTTGTCCGGGAGGAAGGTGGAGGTCATCGCCGGCTACTGCTCTTCCTTGGCGGTCCGGGAGATCGACTGCGCCACCTGCTCGGGCGACTTGGACCCGGCGATCAGCGCGGCCACGCTGTCGTTGACCTCCTGGCCGACGGCGGGCGCGTAAGCCTGGTCGAGGTAGAGCTGGAAGCCGGTGGCGGCCTTCAACTGGGTCTGTACGGCCTTGAGGTTGGGATCGCTGAGCGCGGACTCGGCGGCCGGCACGACCGGCAGCACCCCGGTCTTCTTCACCAGTTCCCGGTCGGTGGTCTGGGAGGCGAAGAACTTCAGGAAGTCGAAGGCGGCCTCGGGGGCTCCCCTGCGCAGGGCGTGGCCGCCGCCTCCGCCGAACACCTCGGTTATCTTCCCGTTGCCGCCCTCGACCTCCGGGAACGGGAAGAAGCCCAGGTCAGCACCGAGACCCTTGCCCGCGTCCGCCTCCACGACCGGGGCCCACTGCCCCATGAGTTCCATCGCCGCCCTGCCGTTGCCGACGGTGGCGGCCTGGCCGGTCGGGGTGGAGTAGGCGGCGCCGAGGAAGCCCTTCTGGAACGGCTGGAGGGCCACCAGCTCCTTCAGGTGCCGTCCGGCCTCGACGAACCCGGCGCCGGTGAAGTCCTTGCTCTCGCTGGCCTTCCGGAGGGCCTCGACGCCGGCGGTGCGCATCGCGAGGTACGCCCAGTAGTACATACCGGGCCACTTCTCCTTGCCCGCGAGGGCGATCGGGGTGACGCCGGCGGACTTCAGCTTCCGTACGGCGTCCAGGAAGCCGCTCCAGGTGGTCGGGGGTGTGCTGATCCCGGCCTTCCTGAAGAGCGCCTTGTTGTACCAGAAGCCGATCATGCCGATGTCGAACGGGATGCCGTACGCCTTCCCGTCCATGAGATACGGCTCCTTCGCGACCGGCAGCAGCCCGTCGGCCCAGGGCTTGGTGCTGTCCGTGAGGTCCTCGACCAGCCCCGCGTCGACCTGCTGCCGCAGTACGCCGCCGCCCCAGGTGTGGAAGATGTCCGGCAGCTTCCCGGAGGCGGTCAGCGCGGTCATCTTCGATTTGTAGGCGTCGTTCTCCAGCTGGACGATCTTCACCTTGATGCCGGTGTCGGCCTCGAACTTCTTGGCCAGGCCGGCCCAGACGGTCTTGGTCGGTTCCGTGGTCGAGATGTTCCACCACTCGATCGTGGTCGCCCCCGAGGACGACCCTCCGTCCGAGTCGCCGCAGCCGCTGAGTGCGGTCGCCCCGAGACCGGCGGCGACGGAGGCCGCCAGGAAGCCGCGGCGGGACAGTGCAGGGTCGCCCATCATGCGCTCCTTCGAAACTTTCGACATTGCTTGGGAGAGGGTCCCGAGAAGAAAGCAGGCCGGCTGGAAGCGGTCGACAGGGTTGTTCAGCCCACCAGCAAGCCGAAACATTCGAGCAATTTCCCGAACGTTCCGAACGGCGACTCTAGGAAGGCGCGTAGGGAGCGTCAAGGTGTCGTGCACGAGGTGAGGGGCGCGGGCCGTCCGGCTGGTCGAACCGCGGGTACGGGAGTGGGATGGAAGGGAGGAGCGAGGACCTTGCAGTCGGGCACCCCTGCGGGAGCCGAACCCGCCGGTGCCCGTCCGGGACGGTGGAGTCATGTCCGGTAACGACGCCTCGGCGGTCGCGCGAGTGGTGGTCGGTGTGAGCGGCTCCCTCAACAGCGTCACGGCCCTGCGCCGGGCCACCGCGCTGGCCCGCCGGCTGGGAGCCGAACTGTGGCCGGTGCTGGCCTGGGAACCACCGGGCGGTGACCCCGCCGCTCGGCGCGGCCCCGCCCCCGGTCTGCTGACACAGGAGTGGCAGCGACTGGCCAAGCAGCGGCTGGCCTCGGTGCTCGAGGAGATCTTCGGCGCCGAGGGCCCCGGCGTGCCGATGCACGCCCTCGTCGTGCGCGGCGCCCCTGGCCGGGCCCTGGTGGCCACGGCGAACCGGGACGACGACGTCCTGGTCGTGGGCACGGGCCGACGCGGTCTGCAGCGGGCCTTCTCCGGCCGGGTCTCCCGCCACTGCCTGGCCCACGCCCACTGCCCGGTCCTGGCCGTCCCCCCGTCTCCCCTGGAGTCCGACCTGCTGTCCGTCCACCGCCGCAACACATGGCATCTGCGGATCGACACGCGGGGCTTGTGACGGGGACGCTTCCGTCCGGACGCTTCCGTCCGGACGCTCACACCCCGTCAAGAACCGCCGTCCGCCCGTCAGGGCGCCGTCAAGGCATGCCGCACAGGACCGCCGGAGGACTACCGTTTCTCTTATGGAGCACCGCGACGACACCCGCCCCCAGACGGCCGGCTCGTGCCCGTCCGGCGCCGGGGCCGTGGTGTACGACCGCGACTGGGCCGAGGACGTGCGCCGTTCGGTCCGCTGCGCCGGCGCCCTGTTGGGGCTGCTGCTGTGCGTCGACTGGACGGCCGGCGGGCTGACCTGGTGGCGCGGTGCCCTGTGGCTCCTGCTGGCGGTGCTGCTGCTCCTCGTCCTGTTCCCGGTCCGGGTGTCGGCCGGCCCGGGCTGGCTGGCCACCCGCCGTCTGCTGCCGCTGCGCACCCGCCGGGTCCGCACCGATCTGCTGACCGTGGTGCGCCCGCTGGACGGTGTCACCCAGCGCCTGGTGCTGCGCGACGCCCACGGCGACCGGGTCGAGATCGACCCCGAGGTCCTGATCCGCAACCCGGCGCTGTGGTACCGCCTCGCCGAGGGCGCCCGCGCCTCCGAGGCATCCGGCACCCTGCGCTGCGGCACGGCCGCCCTGCACCGCCTGGCCCGCCGCGTGGACCGCGAGACGGCCCTCGGCGTGTTCCGGGCGTCCGGCCTGGAGTAACGCTCGGTGGCCACCACCCGGGCCGACTCCACCCGGGCTCATCCACTCGGCCCGACACCGGCTCCACCCGGACTCATCCACTCGACCCGACACCGACTCCCCCCGGGCTCATCCACTCGACCCGACACCGGCCCCACCCCGGCCCACCACCCCCGGCCTCCCCTTCTCCCCGCGGCCACGGCACTCGACCCCGAGGTCCTGATCCGCAACCCGGCGCTGTGGTACCGCCTCGCCGAGGGCGCCCGCGCCTCCGAGGCGACCGGCACCCTGCGCTGCGGCACGGCCGCCCTGCACCGCCTGGCCCGCCGCGTGGACCGCGAGACGGCCCTCGGCGTGTTCCGGGCGTCCGGCCTGG
>NZ_JBVHVI010000026.1:0-19014 GCF_055564915.1 Streptomyces sp. NPDC028928 | reverse complement strand
GAGTAACGCTCGGTGGCCACCACCCGGGCCGACTCCACCCAGGCTCATCCACTCGACCCGACACCGGCCCCACCCCGGCCCACCTCCCCCGGCCTCCCCTTCTCCCCGCGGCCACGGCACTCGCGAGCTCAACCTGATGCCGCGCTACCTGCCCCGCTACGGCATGGCCCCGCACTGGGCGCGGGCGGTGCGCCCGATGGTCATCGTCTTCACCCTCGTCGCCTTCCTGGTGACCTGGATCTTCGACGCCAACGTCGACAAGCAGGGCGGCGCCTACGCCACCGGTGTACTGGTGCTGATCAGCTCCGCCGCCATCGCGGTCACCATCGCCGCGCGCAAGGCGGGACAGCGCGGCTGGACCATCGCGTTCGCGGTGATCTCGGCGGTGTTCCTCTACACCACCGTCGTGAACGTCATCGAGCGCCCGGACGGCGTGAAGATCGGTGCCTGCTTCATCGCGGGCATCATGCTGGTCTCGCTGCTGTCCCGGCTGGCCCGCGCCTTCGAGCTGCGCGTCACCAGCGTGACGCTCGACCCCATGGCGGAACGATTCATCCGGGACATGGCCAGCCGCAAGATGCGGTTCATCGCCAACGAGCCGGACCGGCGCGACAAGGCCGAGTACCGCGACAAGATCGAGCAGATCCGCGCCGACAACGACATGCCCGAGCAGGAGGACTTCGTCTTCGTCGAGGTCACGGTCACCGACCCGTCCGAGTTCGAGGCGGGCCTGACCGTACGCGGCGAGGTGCTGCACGAGCGCTACCGGGTGCTGACGCTGGAGTCCGCCTCCATCCCGAACGCCCTCGCCGCGCTGCTGCTGCACGTCCGTGATGTCACCGGCTGCACCCCGCACATCTACTTCGAGTGGACCGAGGGCAATCCGTTCGCCAACTTCCTGCGCTTCTTCCTCTTCGGCCAGGGCGAGGTCGCCCCGGTCACCCGCGAGGTACTGCGCGAGGCCGAACCGGACCGGGACCGCCGGCCGCGGGTCCACACGGGCTGAGGCGGAGCGAACCCCAGGTCCGCGCTCTCCGGCACATGGCCCTATCGTGACCGGCATGCAGTCCTACACGATCGGCCAGGCCGCGCGGCTGCTCGGCGTCAGCCCGGACACCGCCCGCCGCTGGGCCGACGCCGGCCGGGTGGCCACGCACCGCGACGAGTCCGGGCGCCGGCTCATCGACGGCAGGGACCTCGCCGCGTTCTCGGTGGAACTGGCCAAGGGGGGCGGTGCCGAGGAGGACGCCTCGCACACCTCCGTCCGCAACGCCTTCCCCGGCATCGTCACCGCGATCAAGCTCGGCGATGTCGCCGCCCAGGTGGAGATCCAGGCGGGCCCGCACCGGCTCGTGTCCCTGCTGACCCGGGAAGCCGTGGAGGAGCTGGGCCTCGAGGTCGGCATGGAGGCCACCGCCCGCGTGAAGTCCACGAACGTGCACATCGACCGCTCCTGAGCGCTGACGTGCCGGTGCGCGCTGACGTGCCGGTGCGCGCTGACGTGCCGGTGCGGGACGTGAGCACCGTACAAACGCACATGCGAGCCACGTACCGTGGCTTGCCAGCTCATGCGATGCAACAGGAGACTTCCGCCTGGCAGATGCGGCAGTATCATCGCGGACGGCCGACACCCGGCCGTACCACGGGCGCGACAGTGTTCGACAGAACCCGAGGAGTAGATCCGTGATGACCCGTTCCGTGCGCCGGACCCGGCGGACACTGAAGCCGGCCGGTGCGGGAGCCGCCGCCCTGATGGCCCTCGGCGCCTGCTCCTCCTCGTCGGACACGTCCACCTCCCCGAAGCTGTCCGGAACAGTCACCGTGTTCGCGGCCGCCTCCCTGAAGGAGAGCTTCACGACCCTGGGCAAGGAGTTCGAGAACGAACACCCCGGCACCAAGGTCAGCTTCAACTTCGGCGGCAGTGACACCCTCGCCGCCAGCATCACCGGCGGTGCCCCGGCGGACGTCTTCGCCGCCGCCAGCCCGAAGACGATGAAGATCGTGACGGACAAGGGCGACGCGACCGGCACCCCGGCCACCTTCGTACGCAACCAGCTGGAGATCGCCACCCTGCCGGGCAACCCCCACAAGGTGTCCTCCCTGAAGGACCTCACCAAGTCCGGCCTGAAGGTCGTCCTGTGCGACAGGACGGTGCCCTGCGGCACGGCCGTACAGAAGGCCCTGGACGCCGCCGAGCTGAAGCTGACCCCGTCCTCCTACGAGCAGGACGTCAAGGCGGCGCTGAACAAGGTGGAGCTGAAGGAGGCGGACGCCGCGGTCGTCTACAAGACCGATGTGAAGGCCGCGGGTGGCAGGGTGGAGGGCGTGGAGTTCCCCGAGTCCGCCGACACGATCAACGACTACCCGATCGCGCTGCTGAAGGACGCGCCGAACGCCGGGACCGCCAAGGCGTTCATCGCCCTGGTGCGCTCCGCCGAGGGCCAGAAGGTGCTGGGCGAGGCCGGGTTCCTCAAGCCGTGACCTCCCTCGACAAGCCCGGCGCCGCGACCGGTCCCCGCACGGGCCGGCCGTGGCGCCGCGCGGGCGCGGGGGGCCGGGCCGGCACGGGGGGCCGGCGCGGGGTGCCGTTGCCGCTGCTGCTGCCGGGCGTGCTCGCCCTGGCGTTGCTGCTGCTGCCGCTGCTCGCGCTGCTGGTCCGCGCCCCCTGGCGCAGCCTTCCGGGCCGGCTGACCAGCGCCGAGGTGTGGCAGGCGCTCCAGCTGTCCCTGGTCAGCGCGACCGCGGCGACCGCCGTCAGCCTCGTCCTCGGCGTACCGCTGGCCTGGCTGCTGGCCCGTACGGACTTCCCGGGCCGCGGCCTCGTACGCGCCCTGGTCACCCTGCCGCTGGTGCTCCCGCCGGTCGTCGGCGGTGTGGCCCTGCTCCTCGCCCTGGGCCGCAACGGCGTCATCGGCAAGTGGCTCGACTCCTGGTTCGGGATCACCCTGCCGTTCACGACGACGGGTGTGGTGATCGCGGAGACGTTCGTCGCCATGCCCTTCCTGGTCATCAGCGTCGAGGGCACCCTGCGCGCCGCCGACCCGCGCTACGAGGAGGCGGCGACCACGCTGGGCGCCTCCCGCTTCACCGCTTTCCGCCGGGTCACCCTGCCCCTCATCGCCCCCGGCATCGCGGCCGGCGCGGTCCTGGCCTGGGCCCGGGCACTCGGCGAGTTCGGCGCGACGATCACCTTCGCGGGCAACTTCCCCGGCCGCACCCAGACCATGCCCCTCGCGGTCTACCTCGCCCTCCAGAACGACCCCGAGGCCGCCATCGCCCTCAGCCTGGTCCTGCTGGCCGTATCGATCGCGGTCCTGGCAGGCCTCAGGGACCGCTGGATGACGACATCATGACGACCCCCCACCCCACACCCCCGGACAACACCGCGCCCCCCGGCCTCGACGCCCACCTGATCGTCGACAGAGGCACCTTCCGCCTGGACGTGACCCTGACCGCCACCCCAGGCGACGTCCTCGCACTCCTGGGCCCCAACGGCGCCGGCAAGACCACCGCCCTTCGCGCCCTCGCCGGCCTCACTCCGCTCACGGCCGGCCACCTGCACCTGGACGGCACCCCGCTGACGGACACTCCCCCGGAGTCCCGCCCGGTCGGCGTCGTCTTCCAGGACTACCTCCTCTTCCCCCACCTGTCCGCCCTGGACAACGTCGCCTTCGGCCCCCGCTGCCGGGGCGCGGGCAAGGTGGAGGCCCGCTCCCGGGCAGCGGCCTGGCTGGACCGTATGGGCCTCGCCGAACACGCCGGCGCCAAGCCCCGCCGCCTCTCCGGCGGCCAGGCCCAGCGCGTCGCCCTCGCCCGCGCCCTGGCCACCCACCCCCGGCTGCTGCTCCTGGACGAGCCGCTGGCGGCTCTGGACGCCCGTACCCGCCTGGAGGTCCGCGCCCAGCTCCGCCGTCACCTGGCCGCGTTCGAGGCGGTCTCGGTCCTGGTCACCCACGACCCGCTGGACGCGATGGTGCTCGCGGACCGGCTGGTGGTCATCGAGCACGGGCGGGTCGTACAGCAGGGCACCCCCGCCGACATCGCCCGCCACCCGCGCACGGACTACATCGCCCAGCTCGTCGGCCTCAACCTCTACCGGGGACAGGCCGCCGGCCACACCGTACGGCTCGATGCCGGGCCCGCGATCACGACCACGGAGGAGCTGTCCGGTCCGGTCTTCGTGGCGTTCCCGCCGTCCGCCGTCACCCTGTTCCGGGACCGGCCCTCCGGCGCCAGCGCCCGCAACCTGTGGCGCTGCGAGGTAGCCGGACTGGAGACGCACGGTGACCAGATCCGTGCCGACCTCACCGGCGAGCTGCCGCTCGCGGCGGACCTGACGACCGCCGCCGCCGCGGAGCTGGACCTGCACCCGGGTGCATCGGTCTGGGCGACGGTCAAGGCGACGCAGACCCACGCATACCCGGCCTGAGCGGACCGGCGCTCTACGGTGGGTGCCCATGACCCTGAGCATCCGCAACCAGCTCCCCGGCACCGTCACCGAGGTGCACTTCGGCGAGGTCATGGCCACCGTGAAGATCCGTCTGACCGGCGGCCAGGACCTCACCGCGGCCATCACCCTGGAAGCCGCCCGGGAACTCGCCCTGTCCGAGGGCGCCACGGTCCGTGCCCTGGTGAAGTCCACCGAGGTGTCCCTGGCCACCGCCCCGGTCCACCGTGTCTCCATCCGCAACCAGCTGCCCGGCACCGTCACCCACCTGACCACCGGCGGTGCCATGGCCACCGTGCGGATCGGCATCGAGGGCGGCCATCTGACCTCGGCCATCACCCAGGAGTCCGCCGCCGACCTTGACCTCTCCGAGGGCACCCCGGTCATCGCCCTCATCAAGTCGACCGAGGTGGCCCTGGCCACGGCCTGACCGCCTGACGGCCGGACGCCTGGCGACCTGATCCGACGCCCGACTCCCGACACGGCGAGGGCCCCGCCCGGAACTCCGGACGGGGCCCTGGAAACCACCGCTCGCTCAGCCCTCGTACGCGTCCAGCGGCGGGCAGGAGCACACCAGGTTGCGGTCGCCGAAGGCCTGGTCGATGCGGCGCACCGGCGGCCAGTACTTGTCGGCGGCCGAGACACCGGCCGGGAAGACGGCCTCCTCGCGACTGTAGGCGTGCGTCCACTCACCGCCGAGCGCGGCGGCGGTGTGCGGGGCGTTCCGCAGCGGGTTGTCCTCGGCGGGCCACTCGCCGGAGCCGACCTTCTCGATCTCCGCGCGGATGGCGATCATCGCCTCGCAGAAACGGTCCAGCTCGGTCAGGTCCTCCGACTCGGTCGGCTCGATCATCAGCGTGCCGGCCACCGGGAAGGACATGGTCGGCGCGTGGAAGCCGTAGTCGATCAGGCGCTTGGCCACATCGTCCACGCTCACGCCGGTCGCCTTGGTCAGCGGGCGCAGATCGATGATGCACTCGTGCGCGACGAGGCCGCCGGGGCCGGTGTAGAGCACCGGGTAGTGCGGCTCCAGGCGCTTGGCGATGTAGTTCGCGGAGAGCACGGCCACCTGCGTGGCCCGCTTCAGGCCCTCGCCGCCCATCAGACGGACGTACGCCCACGAGATCGGCAGGATGCCCGCGCTGCCCCAGGGGGCCGCCGAGATCGGGCCCACGCCCGTCTCCGGGCCGGCCTCCGGCTGGAGCGGGTGGTTCGGCAGGTACGGCGCCAGGTGCGAGCGGACCGCGACCGGACCGACACCGGGGCCGCCGCCGCCGTGCGGGATGCAGAAGGTCTTGTGCAGGTTCAGGTGGGAGACGTCACCGCCGAAGTGGCCCGGCTTGGCCAGCCCGACCAGGGCGTTGAGGTTGGCGCCGTCGACGTACACCTGGCCGCCCGCCTCGTGGACCTGGGCGCAGATGTCGGCGACGTGCTCCTCGAACACACCGTGCGTCGACGGGTAGGTGATCATCAGCACCGCCAGCTCGTCGCGGTACTGCTCGATCTTCGCCCGCAGGTCCGCGACGTCGATCTCGCCGTCCTCGGCGGTCTTGACGACGACGACCTTCATGCCCGCCATCACGGCGCTGGCGGCGTTGGTACCGTGCGCGGAGGACGGGATCAGGCAGACCGTGCGCTGCTCGTCGCCGTTGGCCCGGTGGTAGCCGCGTACGGCGAGCAGACCGGCCAGCTCGCCCTGCGAACCGGCGTTCGGCTGGAGCGAGACCTTGTCGTAGCCGGTGACCTCGGCGAGACGTTCCTCCAGCTCGCGGATGAGCGTGAGGTAGCCCTCGGCCTGCTCGGCGGGCGCGAAGGGGTGCAGCTGCCCGAACTCCGGCCAGGTGACCGGCTCCATCTCCGTGGTCGCGTTGAGCTTCATGGTGCAGGAGCCCAGCGGGATCATGCCGCGGTCCAGCGCGTAGTCGCGGTCGGCCAGCTTGCGCAGGTAGCGCAGCATCGCGGTCTCGGAGCGGTACTGGTGGAAGACCGGGTGGGCGAGGTAGTCGTCGGTGCGCAGCAGCGCCTCGGGCAGGGTGTCCTCGGCGGTGGCGTCCAGCGCCTCGATGTCGCCCTCGACACCGAAGGCGGCGAAGACGGCGTCCAGCTGAGCCCGGTTGGTGGTCTCGTCGCAGGCGGCCGAGACGTGGTCGGCGTCCACGAGACGCAGGTTGACGCCGATCTCCCGGGCGGCGGCGACGACCTCGGCCGCCTTGCCGGGCACGCGTGCGGTGACGGTGTCGAAGTAGGCGCCGTGGACGATCTCCACACCACCGGCCTTCAGGCCCTCGGCGAGGATCGTGGCGTAGCGGTGCGTGCGCCGCGCGATGGTCTTCAGGCCCTCGGGACCGTGGTAGACGGCGTACATGCCGGCCATCACGGCGAGCAGCACCTGCGCGGTGCAGATGTTGCTGGTGGCCTTCTCCCGGCGGATGTGCTGCTCACGGGTCTGCAGCGCGAGCCGGTAGGCCTTGTGGCCGTCGGCGTCGACGGACACACCGACGAGGCGGCCGGGGAGGCTGCGGGCGAACTTCTCGTGTACGGCCATGTAGCCGGCGTGCGGTCCGCCGAAGCCCATCGGCACACCGAAGCGCTGGGTCGTGCCGACGGCGATGTCCGCGCCCAGCTCGCCCGGCGAGGTCAGCAGGGTCAGCGCGAGCAGGTCGGCGGCGACGGTGACGAGGGCGCCCAGCTCGTGCGCCTGGTCGATGACCGGCTTGATGTCGCGTACGGCACCGGAGGCGCCCGGGTACTGGATCAGCACGCCGTTGATCTCGCGCTCGGCGATCTCCGCCGGGATGCCCTCGCTGAGGTCGGCGACGACGACCTCGACACCGGTCGGCTCGGCACGGGTCTCGATCACGGCGACGGTCTGCGGCAGCGCGTCCGCGTCGACCAGGAACAGGCCCTTCTTGTTCTTGCCCATGCGCCGGGACAGCGCCATCGCCTCGGCGGCCGCGGTGCCCTCGTCCAGGAGGGAGGCGCCGGAGGTGGGCAGGCCGGTGAGTTCGGCGACCATCGTCTGGAAGTTCAGCAGGGCCTCCAGGCGGCCCTGGGAGATCTCCGGCTGGTAGGGCGTGTAGGCCGTGTACCAGGCCGGGTTCTCCATGACGTTGCGCAGGATGACGGGCGGCGTGAAGGTGCCGTAGTAGCCCAGGCCGATCATGGAACCGAGGACCTGGTTACGGTCGGCGAGCGAGCGCAGCTCGGCGAGCACCTCGGCCTCGGTGCGGGCGCCCGGCAGGTCCAGGGCATCGGCGTTCTTGATCACATCCGGGACCGCGGCGGCGGTCAGCTCGTCGAGCGAGCCGTACCCGACCTGCGCGAGCATCTTGGCCCGCGCCTCGTGGTCGGGGCCGATGTGACGCTGCTCGAACGGGATGCCCGCTTCGAGCTCGGAGAGCGGAGTGCGATGGGCGGTCATTGCGGAGGCCTCCTGGGTCTGACGCGACCTTCGAGGGGCACCCCGGTACGGATACCCCGACGGCCTCCCCCTCTGTCATCTCAACCTGAGAGCTTCACCGGGCGCCCGGGGGCGCCGGCTTTCACCGTCGGTGAGGGCGGAAGCCGTCGACATCCGCCCTGCTTTCCAGAGTGACCTCGTCCGTGCGGTACGTGGGCCTGAGAGATTCCGGGGAGGATTTGCTCCTTCGGCGCCTCCGACGTGGTCGGAGGACTCTCCCGCACGGGGTCAGCAGCCGCTGTCAGCGTACCAGCGAGGTCAACGCCGGAGGCTTCGAGTGGCCGCCTCCCTGATTGTGCTCTTTTGTAGTGCTTACGGATGAGTTGCGACCACGTGGAGGGAGAGGGCCCGTGCAGACCGATATCGATCCGCGCAACCTGATCGGCCGCAAGGCGTTCGACCGCAATGGCACCAAGATCGGCACCATTGACGAGGTGTACCTGGACGACGCCACCGGTGTGCCCGAGTGGGCGGCCATACGCACCGGCCTGTTCTCCCGGGACGCCTTCGTGCCCCTGGAGCCCAGCGAACTGGTCGACGGCACCCTGCACGTCCCTTTCGACCGCGCCCTGATCAAGGACGCCCCCGACTTCGGAGTCGGCCGCCATCTCTCCCCCGAGCAGGAACTCCAGCTCTACCACCACTACGGCCTGGACGTGGCCTCACCACCCACGGTCCCGGACCACGACTTCGGCAAACTGGCGGGCTCGGAGGAGACCTGAGCCGCAAGGTCTCCCGGGGCCCCCTGCGGAGCGGAATCCAAAACCAACGGCAACGGGTCAGCACCCTCCAGCGCAGGATCGTCCACGAAGAACGTCCGCACCCGGCCCGGCTCGGACTGAGGCGTCTCGAACCGCACGGTCACCCGCCCCAGCCCGCTCCCCTGCACCCACCCGTGCCCGTACTCGGCGTGCCGCACGTCCTGCCCGGCACGCCACTGCCGCTCGGCCGGCTCCACCCGCTCCACGACGGCCTCCGCGACAGCCTCCTGCGGCGCCTCCGCCGCCCGCGAGGGCAGGGCCTGCGCGAACAGGTCCTCCTGCGTGTAGTCGGCGAGCCCGGACACCCCCACCCCGAGCAGCCGCACCCCGCCCGTGGTGTCCACCGAGTCCAGCAGCCGCGCCGCCGCCTCACGGATCACCGCCGGGTCGTCCGTGGGCCCCCTGAGCGTCTCGGAGCGGGTCAGCGTGGAGAAGTCGTACCGCCGTACCTTCAGCACGATGGTCCGCCCGGACAGCCCGGCCTCGCGCAGCCGCCGTACGCACCGGTCGGCCAGCCGCTGCACCTCCAGGCCGACCCGCAGCCGGTCGTGGATGTCCACGTCGTACGTGTCCTCCACGGACACCGACTTCGTCTCCCGCTCGGCCACCACGGGCCGCTCGTCCCGGGCCAGGGCCATGGCGTACAGCGCGTGCCCGTGCGCCTTGCCGAGCAGCCGGACCAGCTCGTCCTCGCCGGCCTCCGCCAGCTCCTCCACCGTGGTGATCCCGGCTCTGCGCAGATGGTCGCCGGTGGCCGGCCCGACCCCCGGCAGGGTGCGCACCGGCATCGGCGCCAGCAGCGCCCGCTCGGTGCCCGGCTCGATCAGCACCAGGCCGTCCGGCTTGGCCTGCTCCGAGGCGATCTTCGCGAGCATCTTCGAAGCGGCGAGCCCCACCGATCCGGTGAGCCCGGTGACCGCCCGGATGTCCGCGCGCAGCTTCTCCCCGGCCCGCCGCGCCGACTCCTCGTCCCAGGCCGCTCCCCCGGCCTCCAGGTCCACGAACGCCTCGTCCAGACTCAGCGGCTCCACCAGCGGTGACAGCTCCCGCAGCAGCGCCATCACCTGCTCGCTGATCGCCCGGTACAGGGTGAAGCGCGGCACCAGATAGGCGGCGTTGGGTGCCAGCCGGCGCGCCTGGGCCATCGGCATCGCCGAGTGCACCCCGAACACCCGTGCCTCGTACGACGCGGTGGCCACCACCCCGCGCGGCCCGAGCCCGCCCACGACGACCGCCTTCCCGCGCAGGCTCGGCTTGGACGCCTGCTCCACCGAGGCGAAGAAGGCATCCATGTCGAGATGCAGGATCGTGGGCGCGTTTCTCACATCTCCGATGCTGCACCACGGCACTGACAATGCGGTGGTGCCGGAGCGCCCGACAGGTGCCCCGGCGGTCAGACCGCCCGGTTGCGGCGCCGCGCCAGCTCGTCCGCGGGGTTGTGCCCGACGAGGGTCTCGCCGGTGTCGATGCGCTCGCCGTGCAGCTGGGAGAGGGCGCTTTCCACGTCCCGCCACACCACGCCGACGGCGATCCCGAAGATGCCCTGACCCCCCTGGAGCAGGGCGTGGACCTCGTCCGGCGAGGTGCACTCGTACACGGTGGCGCCGTCGCTCATCAGGGTCATCCGCTCCAGGTCGCGGAAACCGCGTTCCCTGAGGTGCTGGACGGCCGTGCGGATGTTCTGCAGCGACACCCCGGTGTCCAGGAACCGCTTCACGATCTTCAGGACGACGACGTCCCGGAAGCTGTACAGCCGCTGGGTGCCCGACCCGTACGCGGGCCGCACGCTGGGCTCGACCAGGCCGGTGCGGGCCCAGTAGTCGAGCTGCCGGTAGGTGATGCCGGCCGCCGCACAGGCCGTGGGCCCCCGGTAACCGATCTGCTCGGACGTCATGGCCGCCACCCCTCCGCCGTTCGGCACCGCCGTCGGCAGCTGCGGAGCGTGATCGACCGCGCTGCCGGGATGGGGGTGTCCCCCGCCTGAGCGCAGCCGCGGGCTCGGGGGCGGGTACGGACCGCTCTCCCCGAAACTGCGTCCGGGGGCACCCCCAGCCGTACCGTCGCCGCTGGTTCTCACGCCGACCTCCGTCCTTGACCTGCCTTCTCGACGGTAGGCAGTCACCAGGGGTGCGTCAACGATCGCCACACTCGGCACGCCGAGTGATAATCACCCTAGGAGTGGTTTCCCGTGTCCCACCGCGGGGAAAGGCTAGCCGAATGCGCTGGCGGGGGGCCGTAGGACGCTCTCACTGGCCGGAGGCAATTGCCGGTGCGCGGGCCGCGCGAGGCCGCCGTCCGCCCCGGTGGAACCCCGGGGCCGACGGGTCGGCACCGGGTCTCACTGGCTGCTGGTGCCGAAGTCCTCGGGCGAGATCTGGTCGAGGAACTCGCGGAACTTCTCCACCTCGTCCTCCTGCTCGTCCGGAATGGCGATGCCCGCGTCGTCCAGCACCGTGTCGCTGCCGTAGATCGGCGTTCCGGTGCGCAGGGCAAGCGCTATGGCATCGGAGGGGCGGGCGCTGACCTCGACCCCACTGGCGAACACCAGCTCCGCGTAGAAGACGCCTTCCCGCAGATCGGTGATGCGCACTTCGGTCAGCTCCTGGCCGACGGCCTCCAGCACGTCCTTGAACAGGTCGTGGGTCAGCGGTCGCGCGGGGGCCATGCCCTGCTGGGCGAAGGCGATCGCCGTCGCCTCCCCCGGTCCGATCCAGATGGGGAGGTAACGGTCGCCCCCCACTTCGCGCAGGAGCACGATCGGCTGGTTGGAGGGCATTTCGACCCGGACACCTACGACATCGAGCTCGTTCACACAGCAACCCTAGGCCGTGCCCGGGACGTTTGGGTAGTCGGGCCGGGAACAGGTGCCCGATCCGGCCGCTCCGGGGCCCGCCGCCCTCAGGGCAGCCGCACGCCCAGAGCGGTCTGCACCAGGGCGGCGTGCAGCTTCACCGTGAGGGCCGCCAGCTCCTTCGTACGGGCCTCGGCATGCGCCCTGGTCTGCGGGTTGCGGTGGCGCTTGAGCGGGGCCACCACCTGGTCGACCAGCCCCGCCTCCCGGTCGGCGGCGGCCTTCATCACCCGGAGGTGGCGCGGCTCGATCCCGAACCGGCCCAGCTCGGCGATGAGCGAGGCGACGGTGACGGCCTCGGCGTCGTACGCCCCGTCCTCCAGCGGAGCGATGAGCCCGTAGGACTCCCACTCCTCCAGCTCCCCCTCGTCGACGTCCGCCGCGGCCAGCAGCTCGGCCCGGCCGACCCGGGCCACCGTGGGACCCTCCACGGACACCGGCATGTCGTCCCCGGTGCGCTGGCGCCCGACCACGGGCAGCGGTACGGCCTCACCGCGCTCCATGGCGTCCAGATGCTCCCGGATCACCTTGAGCGGCAGATAGTGGTCCCGCTGCATCCGCAGGACGTGACCGAGGCGCTCGACGTCGCCGGCGCTGAACTTGCGGTACCCCGACGGGGTCCGCTGCGGCTCGATGAGCCCCTCCGACTCCAGGAAGCGAATCTTGGAGATGGTGACTTCGGGGAACTCGTCGCGCAGCACGTTCAGCACCGTGCCGATGCTCATCAGCCCACTGTCCCTGGCGGCGGTACCGCTTCCGGCACCGCCGCTCGGTGTTTGAAGCATGGACCTTCCCTGGGGGGTTCCCCCGGACGTCAGTCCGGGGGTGGGTCAGATGCCCTGCCGGCTCGCGTAGAACACCAGCCGGTACTTGCCGATCTGCACCTCGTCACCGTTCGACAGAGCGACCTGGTCGATGCGCTCCCGGTTGACGTACGTGCCGTTCAGGCTGCCCACGTCGGCCACCGTGAAGGAGCCGTCGGGGGAGCGCCGGAACTCCACGTGCCGCCGGGAGACCGTCACGTCGTCCAGGAAGATGTCGCTCTGCGGATGGCGGCCGGCCGTGGTCAGGTCGCTGTCCAGCAGGAAGCGGCTGCCCGAGTTCGGGCCGCGGCGCACCACCAGCAGCGCCGATCCCACCGGCAGCGCGTCCACCGCGGCCTGTGCCTCCGGGGAGAGCATCGGCAGCGGCGTCTGGCCGGTCGCCTCGGAGTCGTAGGCCTCCAGGCCGGAGATCGAGATGGTGGACGTCGTCTCGGAGGCCCGCTCGGGCGCCACCCCGGGACGCAGGGGCGCCCCACAGTTGGAGCAGAACCGGGCGTTCTCCGCATTCCGGTTACCGCACCTCGTACACACCAGGACCGACATCGACGGATCCTCCTGCCGCGGCTGCCCCGCCGGGGCGTTGGACGCGTACGGACCGGAGGCAAACCCTCCACCCGTACCTGAGGTTGACGGTTGCCCGAAACCTATGCCGCCGGACTGGGCAGGGTCAACAGACGCCGCGCCCTGACCTCCGGAAATGTCACCGCCCGGGCCAGCGACCTGGTCCCGGAACAGCGGGCGCTGGCCCTCCGCGTCAGGCTGTGCGCGATGGCGAGCGGTCGCGTTGTCGCTACCCTCTCGCGCGCTCTTGCCGAACAACTTCGCAAACAACTTCACGGGCGATTCCCCTTGACCGAAACAGACCCGCCCGTGGGGCAGGACGAACCCTGATTGCCTACACCGGCCGAGCCGGACATTCTCACAACGTCCGTATCCACCAGACAGTTTCCACCACGCACCACCTCTTCGGTGCGCCGACCCCCCGCAACCTCATGCCCCTGCCGGACGGGCCCCATGCACCGCCGGTTCACTGGGAGGACGACCGAGCGTAGTCAGGCCGCTTCGCCTGTCGCAAGGCGTCCACGACGATCTTGTCCGACTGCTCGACGGTCACCGTGGCCTGCTCCTTCTCCAGAGTCTGCACCACGCCTCCAGGGATGTTCAGCGCCGGTTCGAGGTCCTGCGGCTTCCCGATGACCTTGAAACGATAGGGAGCGTTGATCTTGTTCCCGTCGACGCTCACACTCTTGCCGGAGTCGGTGAAGTAGGTGCCGGCGACCACCCGGACCCCGTTGACCTGGATCGCCTCCGCGCCGGCCGCGCGCAACTCCTGGATCGCGTCGAGCAGCATGTCCGCCTGGACCGTTCCCTTCGTGTCCTCGATCGTCATGGTGATGCCGGGACCCTGCGCCGCCACGGTGCCCGCCAGGATGCCGAGTTGCCTCTTCTTCTCGGCGGTCTGCCGGCGCGCCTCGGCGGCCTGGTCGGAACTGGTCTGCAGCTCCTGACGCTGCTTTTCGAGTCCCTGCTTCTCGTCCTCAAGACGCTGAGTACGCGAATCAAGTTCATCGAGGATGCGTACAAGATCTTCCTGACGTGCGCCGCGCAGCGCGCTGTCGGTGTCACTGTTGGACGCCACCTGTACGGCCAGGCCGAAGCCGAGGCCGAACAGGAGCAGCGCGACGATGAGTTGGGCACGTGTGAAACGCGGCGGCCACAGCCCCTTGACGAGCCGCTGCCGGCCCGTCAGCGGCTGCTGGGGCTGCTCCTCGGCCTGCTGCCCGGCCGCGGGCACGGGCACCTCGGCCGGCAGCTCCCTGCGCAGCCGGTTCTCCTGCGGCTCGTTCCGGCCGTTGCGGTCGTTCTGCTCGCTCATCGGTGTCACGCCCGGAACACGTGCCGCCGGATCGCCGCGGCGTTGGAGAAGATGCGGATGCCGAGGACCACGACGACGCCCGTGGACAGCTGCGCGCCCACGCCCAACTTGTCGCCGAGGAAGACGATGAGGGCGGCGACGACCACGTTCGACAGGAACGACACCACGAAGACCTTGTCGTCGAAGATGCCGTCCAGCATGGCCCGCAGACCGCCGAAGACGGCGTCCAGCGCCGCGACGACGGCGATCGGCAGATAAGGCTCGACCACCGCCGGAACCTCGGGCCGGACCAACAGGCCGGCCACGACTCCCACGACGAGGCCCAGTACGGCGATCACGATGTGCCCTTCTCGGTTTTCTCGGACTTCGGCTGTGCTGTACGTACGATCACACTGGGAGCGGCGGGCAGCCGGACGTCCCCCTCCGTGGAGATGGTGGCGCGGATCCCGTAGTTCTCCTCCAGGGCATGCAGATACAGGCCGTCGGCGCCGTTCTGGAACCTGGTGCTCAACCTCGGCCCGTCCCCCACCGCCAGCACCGTGTATGGCGGCACCAGCGGCCTGTTGTCGACCAGTATCGCGTCACCCGCGGCCCTGATCGCGGACAGGGCGGTCAGCCGCTGCCCGTTGATGGAGATCGCCTCGGCCCCGGAGGCCCACAGCCCGTTGACCACGCGCTGCATGTCGCGGTCCCGCACCCGGCCGGTGTCGGAGAAGCCCGACGTCTCCCGGGGGTTGGCGCCGTCCCCGCCGCCGCTCGCCTCCTTGGCGTCGTTCACGACGAGCCTGACGCCGGGGCCGTGCACCGCGGTGGCACCCGAGAGCAGGCCGACCAGGTCCGCCTCGGCGCTGCCGCCGCTGGACCTCAGGGCCGCCCGCTGGCGCGCGCTGACGTCGTCGCGCAGTGTGTCGACCGTGTTCTCCAGCTGGTCCGCGTCCGCGGTCTCCTTGTCGATGCGGTCGATCAGCTCCTGGCGCTCCTTGGCCACGACGGGCGCCGTCACGCGCGCCTGTGCGGCCCCCAGGGTCACCACCAGCGCCGCGAGGACGAGACCGGCCGCCAGGCCGAGCTTGGCCCGGAGCGTCTTCGGCAGGCCGCTCTCACCCTGGGACTTCTTGCGGGCCGCCGCCTCGGCGTACCCGTCGTCCAGGCTGTGGTCCATGACGTTGGTGATCAACGACATGGAGGCGTCCGGGCGCTGCGCCCGCGGGGGGCTGCTCCGAACGGGGGGTTGCTGCGGCATGCCGCACATCGTCGCATGTCGCGAGCAGTACCTCCGAACGGCCCCACCGGCGTGCCGGACAGGCCCCCTTGGGGGACACTTGTCCGGCACGCGCGCGTGCGGTGGCTTTGGCCGTTCTCAGCCGCCGGGAACTACCGGCCGGCGCTGTCCACGACCGCCGACCACTCGTCCAGCAGTGCCTGCGCGGAGGCGTCGTCGGGCCCCTCGGCCCACAGATGCGTGACCGCCTCGGCCGGGTCGGGCAGCACCATCACCCAGCGCCCGTCGGTCTCCACGACCCGCACACCGTCGGTCGTGTCGACAAAGCGATCCCCAGCGGCCTCGACCACCCGCCGCATCACCAGACCCTTGACGGCCCACGGCGTCGCCAGGTCCCGCTTGAGGACATGCGCCCGCGGGATCCGGGCATCGATCTGGCTCAGCGTGAGCTGCGTCCGCGCCACCAGCCCGATGAGCCGCACGAAGGCGGCGGTGCCGTCGTAGACACCACTGAACTCGGGGACGATGAACCCGCCCTTGCCATCACCGCCGAAGATGGTCCCTTCCTCGCGCCCCACGCGCGTGAGGTCGTCGGGCGAGGTGGTGGTCCACTCGACCTGGGTGCCGTGGTAGGCGGCCACCTGCTCGGCGATCCGGGTCGTGGTGACGGGCAGCGCCACCCGCCCGCTGCGCCGCTCGGCGGCCACCAGGTCCAGCATGACCAGCAGCGCCCGGTCGTCCTCGATGATCCGGCCCTTCTCGTCCACGAGCGACAGCCGCTCGCCGACCGGGTCGAACCGCACACCGAACGCGGCACCCGAGGACGCCACTATCTCCCCGAGCCGCACCAGCCCCTTCCGCCGCATCTCGGCCGTCTCCGTGGGCCGGGACTCGTCCAGACCGGGGTTGATGGTCAGCGAGTCCACACCGAGCTTGCCGAGCAGGCTGGGCAGCACCAGTCCGGCACTGCCGTTCGAAGCGTCCACGACAACCTTGAGACCCGCCTCGGCTATCCCGGTCGTGTCGACGTTCCGCAGCAGCGATCCGGTGTACGAGTCGAAGACGCTCGCCGGGAAGTACAGGTCACCGATCTCACCGGGGAACGCCCGCCGGTACTCCTGGCGCGCGAAGACCCGGTCCAGCTTGCGCTGGCTGCCCTGCGAGAGGTCCGCGCCCTGACCGTCGAAGAACATGATGTCGACCGAGTCCGGGACGCCCGGCGAGGTCCGGATCATGATGCCGCCGGCACTGCCCCGCGCGGTCTGCTGCCGGGCCACGGGCAGCGGCACGTTCTCCAGGTCGCGTACGTCGATGGCGCTGGCCTGGAGCGCGGAGATCACTGCCCGCTTGAGCGCCCGGGCACCCCGGGAGTGGTCGCGGGCCGTGGTGACGGTGGAACCCTTCTTCAGGGTCGTCGCATAGGCGCCCGCGAGCCGCACCGCCAGCTCGGGCGTGATCTCCACGTTCAGGATGCCGGAGACACCCCGGGCGCCGAACAGATGCGCCTGGCCCCGGGACTCCCAGATCACCGAGGTGTTGACGAAGGCACCGGCCTCGATGGTCTTGAACGGGTACACGCGGACATTGCCCTGAACGATCGATTCCTCACCGATCAGGCACTCGTCACCGATGACCGCGCCGTCCTCGATCCGGGCGGCACGCATGATGTCGGTGTTCTTGCCGACGACACAGCCGCGCAGATTGCTGTGCTGTCCGATGTACACGTTGTCGTGCACGACGGCCTTGTGCAGGAAGGCACCGCTCTTGACGACGACGTTGGAGCCGACGACGGTGTGCTCCCGGATCTCCGCGCCGGCCTCGACCTTCGCGTAGTCGCCGATGTACAGCGGCCCGCGCAGTACGGCGTCGGGGTGCACCTCGGCCCCTTCGGCCACCCACACACCCGGGGAGATCTCGAAGCCGTCGATGTCGACGTTGACCTTGCCTTCGAGGACGTCCGCCTGGGCCTTCACATAGCTCTCGTGCGTGCCGACGTCCTCCCAGTAGCCCTCGGCGACGTAGCCGTAGATCGGCTTGCCTTCCTTCATCAGCTGCGGGAAGACATCGCCGGACCAGTCGACGGGCACATCGGCTTCGACGTAGTTGAAGACCTCGGGCTCCATGACGTAGATGCCCGTGTTGACCGTGTCGGAGAAGACCTGCCCCCAGGTCGGCTTCTCCAGGAAGCGTTCGACCTTGCCTTCCTCGTCGACGATGGTGATGCCGAACTCCAGCGGATTGGGCACACGGGTCAGACAGACCGTGACCAGCGCGCCCTTCTCCTTGTGGAAATTGATCAGCTCGGTGAGGTCGAAGTCGGTCAGGGCATCGCCGGAAATGACAAGGAAGGCATCGTCCTTCAACGCCTCCTCGGCGTTCTTGACGCTTCCGGCGGTACCGAGTGGCTTCTCCTCATTGGCGTATGTGAGCTCCATCCCGAGTTCTTCGCCGTCACCGAAGTAGTTCTTGACGAGCGATGCCAGGAACTGCACGGTGACGACGGTCTCGGTGAGCCCGTGCCTTTTGAGCAGCCGTAGCACATGCTCCATGATCGGGCGATTCGCCACGGGCAGGAGCGGCTTGGGCATGCTAGAGGTCATGGGGCGCAGGCGTGTGCCTTCGCCCCCGGCCATCACGACGGCCTTCATGTCGGAAGCGTCCTCCTCCAAGAGACGACGGTCTAGCCGACTTCACCCGTCCAGATTGTCCCGCACTTTTCCACCGCGGGCCATCGAGGCGTTGGGTACGGACAATCGCCGAGCTCAATCGGCCATGGTGTCCGCCCGAACCAATCGGCGGACCTGTACCACGTAGAGCACTCCTGCCCACCAGTAGAGGGTTGTACCCCATCCGGCGAACGCCCATCCGAAAATGGCAGCCAGTGACGCGATCCAACCACTTCCGTCACTGAGGAGCAGGAGCGGGAAGGCGTACATCAAGTTGAACGTAGCGGCCTTCCCCAGGAAGTTCACCTGCGGCGGCGGATACCCGTGCCGGCGAAGGATGCCCACCATCACCAGGAGAACCAGTTCTCGCGCGAGCAGCAGACCGGTCAACCAGATCGGCAGGATCTCCCGCCAGGTCAGGCCGACCAGTGTGGAAAGCACGTAGAGGCGGTCGGCGGCGGGGTCGAGAAGCCGGCCGAGGCTGCTGATCTGATTCCAGCGCCGGGCCAGCTTGCCGTCGAGATAGTCGCTGACCCCGCTCAACGCCAGGACGAGGAGGGCCCAGCCATCGCTCTGCGGGCCGCCGAACTCCGGCCTGAGGATCAACCACAGGAAGAGGGGTACGCCGACGAGCCGCGCCATGCTGAGGATGTTGGGGATGGTGAGGACCCGGTCTGTCTGGACACGGGTCTCCTGGACCTCCACCCGGGGGCCTCCTGTGCGAAACGAGAGAACGATGCTCCCTGACCTTACCTCAACGCAAAAAAGCTCCGGCTCCTGGGCAGTGCCCAAGAGCCGGAGCTTCAAAAGGAGTTCGGCGGCGTCCTACTCTCCCACAGGGTCCCCCCTGCAGTACCATCGGCGCTGTGAGGCTTAGCTTCCGGGTTCGGAATGTAACCGGGCGTTT
>NZ_JBVHVI010000025.1:0-81239 GCF_055564915.1 Streptomyces sp. NPDC028928 | reverse complement strand
CCCCCCCCCCCCCCCCCCCCCCCCCCCCCCCCCCCCCCCCCCCCCCCCCCCCCCCCCCCCCCCCCCCCCCCCCCCCCCCCCCCCCCCCCCCCCGGGACCGGGATCCTGCGGGCGGTTTCCCGCCCGTCCTCATACGGCCATGGGGCCGGTGCCGCCGAGCAGTGCCGAGGCGATCCGGAGCGGAGTGGCTCCGGCCACGTCCACGGGTGCGGCCTCCGGGCGGGCGTGGCAGGTGAAGCCGAGGCGCGTCATGGCCCGCACGACTTCGCCGGCGGTGAAGTCACGGGGGTCCTGTCGCGTGACGACCCGGCCCACCTGTTTGACGGGGTAGCGGCGGCGGCCGATGGTCACGGACTCACCCGTGACCGGCTCGGGCCTGACACCCTTCATCGAGGCCAGCACCCCGGTCCTGGTCAGGTCGAACGGGTACCGGGCGATGACACAGCGCATGATGCCTCACAGGGGAGAAGTCGCGGGGAGTGGGAGAACGGGCTGCCCGGGGCGAGGCGGACCAGACGGACCAGACGGATCAGGCGGATCGGGCGATCAGACGGGTCGGGCGATCAGGCGGATCAGTGCGAGAGGGCGAGTGCGCCCGGAACCCGGCCGTACTCACCGGCTCCGCCGGGGTGGGCGCCGGGCGAGGGCAGCGATCCGTCGAGGACATCCCGCAGACGGATCCGGTCCGTGTACGCGGAACTGTCGCGGAGTACGGCGAGCCGGACCAGGGTGATCGAGCCCGTGCTCTGGTCGTCCCCGTCGCACACGGTCAGGTACTCGACCCGGGCACCCGCCATGACGGCCAGAGCCACCTCGACGGTCATGTCGTCACACACCCGGGGCCCGTGCCCTTCGATGTCCTCGACCACGGTCACGGGGGTGGGCTCCGGCATGCGGTAGTGCGTTCGCGCTGGCGTCAAGGGTGTCTCCTTCGGTGAGGGCTGGGCGGCGGGTGGGCCCCCGCGACCCCGTGAGAGCACTGCGGCTCCCGGCAGGCCCCAGGGGGTCCGGGTACTGCGCCGGCCTCAAGCAGCCGAGTCGTTGCCGGGCCGCCGCTGCGCCCTGCGGCGCGTCCCCGCGCCGACGGGCCGGCCCTGACCGGTGCCGCCCCGGCGACGGGACGGCGAAGACGCGCGGCGAGGGCGTTCCACGACAGGCGCGGTGATGACCACCGGGACGCCGGAGGGAGCCTGGGCGCCTGTGATGCGGCTCAGCTCCGCCTCGCCCGAGCGGACCGGGGTGATGCGCGGGGTGATGCCGGCCGAGGCCATCAGCCGGGTCATGCCGCGGCGCTGGGCCGGGGTGACCAGGGTGACGACGCTGCCGGACTCCCCGGCACGGGCCGTACGGCCGCCGCGGTGCAGGTAGTCCTTGTGGTCGCCGGGCGGATCCACGTTGACGACCAGGTCGAGGCTGTCGACGTGGATGCCGCGGGCCGCGACGTTGGTGGCCACCAGGACGGTGACGTGACCGTCCTTGAACTGCGCCAGGGTCCGGGTGCGCTGCGGCTGGGACCGGCCGCCGTGCAGGGCCGCGGCGCGGACACCGCTGTTCAGCAGGTGCTCGGTCAGCCGGTCCACGGCGTGCTTGGTGTCCAGGAACATGATGACCCGGCCGTCCCGGGCCGCGATCTCGGTGGTCGTGCGGTGCTTGTCCGCGTCGTGCACGTGGAGAACGTGGTGCTCCATCGTGGTGACGGCACCGGCCGACGGGTCGACGGAGTGCACCACCGGGTCGGTCAGGTAGCGGCGGACCAGCAGGTCGACGTTGCGGTCCAGCGTGGCGGAGAACAGCAGCCGCTGGCCCTCGGGGCGTACCTGGTCGAGCAGGGCGGTGACCTGCGGCATGAAGCCCATGTCGGTCATCTGGTCGGCCTCGTCGAGAACGGTGATGCCGACGTCGTCGAGCCGGCAGTCCCCCCGGTCGATGAGATCCTTGAGCCGGCCGGGCGTCGCGACGACCACCTCCGCGCCGCCCCGCAGCGCACTCGCCTGCCTGCCGATGGACATGCCGCCGACGACGGTGGCGAGCCGCAGCCGCACGGAGCGGGCGTAGGGCGCGAGCGCGTCGGTGACCTGCTGGGCCAGCTCACGGGTGGGGACGAGGATCAGGGCCAGCGGCCGGCGCGGCTCGGCGCGCCGGCCCGCCGTACGGGCCAGTACCGCGAGGCCGAAGGCGAGGGTCTTGCCCGACCCGGTGCGGCCGCGACCGAGTACGTCACGGCCGGCCAGGGAGTTCGGCAGGGTCGCCGCCTGGATCGGGAAGGGTACGGTCACGCCTTCCTGGCCGAGCGTGGTCAGCAACGGCGCCGGCATGGCGAGATCGGCGAACGCCTCGACAGCGGGCAACGCGGGTGTGACCGTCTTCGGCAGCGCGAACTCGGCCCGCGCGGGCTGTCGGTTTCCGTAACCGTTGGAGCGGCGCGGAACGCCGGAGCGGCCCGCGGCGGCGCTTCCTCCGAGACGGTCGTACGTCCGATTGGTGCGTGCGCGAGTGGAGCGGGTGCGGTTCATGCGGAACCTTCCTCGATGCGGGCACGTATCAAGGAATTTCCGCAGCAGAATGAGCGGCGCAGAGAATCGCGAGAACGGGCCGAAAATGACAGGGTCGAATCACCCTGGGAATGAAGCGAGCTGGGGCCCGCACCCCAAGGTGCGGGCCCCAGCTGCGAAGTATGCGTCAGTGCCGGTGCGTCAGGCGGGAACGATGTTCTCGGCCGTCGGACCCTTCTGGCCCTGCGCGATGTCGAACGACACCTTCTGGCCTTCCAGCAGCTCGCGGAAGCCCTGGGTGGCGATGTTCGAGTAGTGGGCGAAGACGTCGGCGCCGCCGCCGTCCTGCTCGATGAAGCCGAAGCCCTTTTCCGCGTTGAACCACTTGACGGTGCCAGTAGCCATTTTGTTTCTCCTTCGGAGACGGTGCCAGGAAAACGCCGTGTGCGTATTCCGTGTCGCCGTGATGATCGGCCGTCGGAAAAACCTTCTGGCAACCACACCTGCAACTGATGACGACAGTAGCACGCCGGTGTCGGCCCTGTGCGGTAAATAATTCGGCGCCGCCCTGTGGCTCAGGAATATTTATCGGGGACCGCATCGATTTCTAATGTCGCGACCACAGATATTGGTTCCCGGAGGTGCAGTGCTGCCGCCGAGCGTTTCCGCCCACAGCGCTGTGACCTCGTACGACGGTCTGGACGCGGCCGCTGTCGCCATCAGCGGACGGGGTACCGACGAGCGCGCCGGCCCCCCGGCCGGGAGAGGAAGGCCACATGGCACATGGCACATGGGGCGCCGGAGACGGCCTGCGGTCAGTTGCCCCCACCGTCAGTCATGGAGCCAAACCGACTTGGACCGCGCCGCACGCATGCCTGAGGCGGGCTCCTGTGCGCCCTCGCTCGGCAAGGTTTCGTCCGGCCCAAGGTCGGGAGCGAGGAAGGGATCTGTCGCCGGAGGCGGCGATGTCGTGGCGGAACGGCGGGGTTGCCCGTCCGGGGCGGAGAACAGCGGCGTGAGGATCAGAGGTCTCTCTTTCGTTGCAGGTCCCTGAAGGGGCCTGGGGTGCCGTGACCGGGCACAGCGGTCCTACAGCTTGGTCATCTTGGCGTACGGGCTCAAGATCCGCACTTGCGCCGAGCCGAAATCCACGAGCGCCGCGATTCCGTCCTCGATGCCGATCACCCGGCCGAGGCCGTACACGTCATGGGTGACCTGGTCGCCCACGGCGAAGTGCTTGGGAGCCGGTGTGACCGGCGCTTTGAAGGGGCTGGTGGCCAGATGACGCTTCGGTGCAGCAGGCTTTGTCATGGCTCAGTATGAGCCCATGTGCGCCCCTGCTCGCTGTGGCCGTCGGCACAGATCGGGACGGGACGTCCGGCAAGCGGCGGCTGATCCCCCCGCGCAACACCAAGGCCCAGGCCTCTGACCTGGGCCTTCACACGGGAGCGGGTGACGAGAATCGAACTCGCGCTCTCAGCTCCGCAGCAAGCTGCCGAGTGCCGTCCACGTCCGCCCAGGGCCCCCTGGTCGAAGCCACCCGCAGGGGGCCGCGTACGGCGGCGCACGCCCGCCTTCGCCGGACCGGCGGTCAGGGCGCGGGATGACGGGACCGCGGTCA
The DNA here is from genome assembly GCF_055564915.1 of Streptomyces sp. NPDC028928. Classification (NCBI taxonomy): domain Bacteria; kingdom Bacillati; phylum Actinomycetota; class Actinomycetes; order Kitasatosporales; family Streptomycetaceae; genus Streptomyces; species Streptomyces sp. NPDC028928. Next base: position 77,126 of record NZ_JBVHVI010000025.1, on the reverse strand, counting down.
CCGGAACAGGCTCAGGCATAGTAGTCCTCCGCGTGTTCGAGCGGATGCCCGCGCGAATAACTCATCCATGCCGAGTACTTGTCATGGCCGAGGAAGTACTCACCGCTGTGATGCAGATAGAAGAACCGCCCCGCTTCGTCCATGAGGACCGTCCCGCCGTCGTACGTGTCGTGCGCGACGGGGAAGACCTTCTTCCCCAGTCCGTCGGCGAGTTCCTGAACGTCTTCCGCTGCGCCCCGGTACATGAGGGCCGGAAGGAACATCACGATGTCTTCGGGAGAGTCGTGCAGGGGTGCCACAAGGCCGATATGCTCGCGCAGAAAATCAAGAGCGGGCTGGATGACGTCAAGACTGCCGCCGTCCCTGCGGAATGATGCCTGACAGTCCTCGATCTCGGTGGCGGCAAGGTCGTCACACCTACGGCCCGGGTGCCATCCGGCCTTCGCCAGCCAGGCGTCAACTGCCTCGGGCGACTTCAATGCGGACACAGTTCTTGTCCTTTTCCAGGTCAAAAAATCCAGGCTTGTCCGGTTTCATGTCACCGGTCTGCCGAGTATGCACCTGTGCTCCCTCCATCACCCTTCTGATGCCATCGGTGGTCCGTATATCGACACCGTCACGCTCTGTATAGCGTGCAGTCCTGTCGGTCGATGTCGTCCAGGACGGACTGCAGGGCGGGATGCGTATCCAGATTCCCTGCCCAGCACAGGCTGCCCGACCGCGCGCGGATGCTGGCCCGGGTGCAACGCGGCATGACCGGCCCCGCCGTCCGTCACCGCGCGCGACCGTTCGCGAGGTCCGGGACCAGGGTCGCCCTCGCCGGGCTCGCCGCCGACGGCATCCTGACGACCGGCGGCCTCGCCGTCGCCGCCATCGTGGCGACCCCGTCGCCGTCGCCCACCGTGACCACGCCTGCCACCCCGCCCCCGACCGTCAGCCCCCCCGCACCCGACATCGGCCCACCCCACTCCTGTCGCGCCGGCCCCTGGCCACCACCCCGGGCAGCGTGCGCCCGACTCCGCCGACCACCAGTCCATCGCCGACCGCCGGCGAGAGCCAGAAGGGCCGCTGCGGTCGGCCGGCTCGGTGGACCCGCACAGCACCGTCTACTGGACGCAGAGCAACCTCACCCTCAAGACGACCCAGCCGCTCACCTCGCTCACGATCGAGATCCGGATCGTGCAGTCCGGCGGGGTGAAGAACACCGGCACCTGGCAGACCCTGCCGAGTGGTGACTTCACCGTCACCGTCCAGGAGGCCGGCGGCGCGCTGGTCCACCGCGGGGTCCTCAAGCCGGGCCCGACCGTGCCGGCCGGGAGCCATGAGTTCGCCGCGCAGTTCGACAACGGCGCCGGCGTGCGCAGTGCCGCGGGCGACGGCTACCTCGTCGACGCACAGGGTTCGGGCGGCTTCGCGTCGGTCCGGGGAGGGTTCGTCCCGACCCGGTGAACGCCGCTGTGCGGCAAGGCGACGAGTCCCCTTGCCGCACAGGTCGGTGGGAGAACAAGTACCCGAACTGCTGGTACGGGGTCCAGTCGGACGGGCCGGCGTTCGGTCCCGTCGGCGTAGCCGGCCTCCATGGTGGCCGGCAGATCGCCGTGGAGCTGGGGTGGGGGACGGTGACGGCGGCCGTGAGAATTCTTCCCTCGATCGCGGCAACCTTTGTGTGCGTGGCGGCAACTGGCGGGTGACCGGGGCCGGATCAAGGCCCGCTGCGCCAGAAGGACATGCCGTTGTCAGATCAGAACCGCTCTCATCGCCGCCGGCCGGCCACCCGCCGCGTGCTCGCCGCCGCCGTGGTCCTCGCCGCCGCAGGTGCCGCCGTACCACTGGTCGCCCTGGCCGCACGCACGCCGGAGGCCCCCACACCGACCACGGCCGCCGACGCGGCGGCCGGCAGCGGCCGTTACTTCGGCACGGCAGTGGCCGCGGGCAAGCTCGGCAACTCCACGTACTCCTCCATTCTCGACCGGGAATTCAAGATGATCACCCCGGAGAACGAGATGAAGTGGGACGCCATCGAACCCTCCCGCGGGTCGTTCACCTTCGCCGCCGCCGACTCGATCGTCAGCCACGCCTCCTCGCAGGGCCAGCGCCTGCGCGGCCACACCCTGGTCTGGCACTCCCAACTGCCCGGCTGGGTCAAGTCCATCACCGACGCCAGCACCCTGCGCGCGGTGATGAAGAACCACATCACCCAGGAGATGACCCACTACAAGGGCAAGATCTACGCCTGGGACGTGGTCAACGAGGCCTTCGCCGACGGCGGCAGCGGCCGGCACCGCAGCTCCGTGTTCCAGGACGTACTGGGCAACGGCTTCATCGAGGAGGCCTTCCGCACCGCCCGGGACGCCGACCCCTCCGCCAAGCTCTGCTACAACGACTACAACATCGAGAACTGGTCCGACGCCAAGACCCAGGGCGTCTACAAGATGGTCAAGGACTTCAAGTCCCGCGGTGTGCCCATCGACTGCGTCGGCTTCCAGAGCCACTTCGGAAGCAGCGGTCCGCCGGCCAGCTTCCGGACCACCCTGTCCAACTTCGCCGCGCTCGGCGTGGACGTGCAGATCACCGAGCTCGACATCGCCCAGGCGTCTGCCACCGCGTACACCCACGCCGTCCAGGCGTGCATGAACGTCGCTCGCTGCACGGGCATCACGGTGTGGGGCATCCGCGACAGCGACTCCTGGCGCACCGGTGAGAACGCCCTGCTGTTCGACGCGGGCGGCAACAAGAAGCCCGCCTACAACGCCGTGCTCACCGCCCTGGGCAGCACCGGCAGCGGCGGCACACAGGCCGGGGGCATCACCTCCGGCACCGTCTACACGCTCTCCAACGCGGCCGCCGGACGCGTTCTCGACGAGCCCGCGGGACAGAACCACAACGGCACCCCGCTCCAGGTGTGGGACGCCGGCGGCGCCTCCAACCAGCAGTGGCGGGCCAACCGGAACAGCGACGGCTCCTACACCCTGACCAATATCGCCAGCGGCCGGGTACTGGACGAGCCGGCCAACCGGACGGCCAACGGGACGAGGATGACGGTCTGGGACGCCAATGGTCGCGCCCACCAGCACTGGAAGGCCAACCGGAACAGCGACGGCTCCTACACGCTGACCAACGTCGCCAGCGGCCGGGCGCTGGAGATCCCCGGCGGTCGGACCGCCAACGGCACTCCCGTCCAGATCTGGGACACCAACGGCGGCGGCGCCAACCAACGCTGGAACTTCCAGCCGACCGCGGCGCCGAAGAACGACACGTGTGCTCTTCCGTCGACATACCGGTGGACCTCGACGGACGCGCTGGCGCAGCCGGCGAACGGGTGGGCCTCGCTGAAGGACTTCACCACCGTGACCTACAACGGCAAGCACCTGGTCTACGGGTCGAACTACTCGGGATCGGCCTACGGCTCGATGGCGTTCAGCCCCTTCACGAACTGGTCGGACATGGCGTCGGCCCGCCAGACCGGCATGAGCGAGAAGGCGGTGGCGCCCACGCTGTTCTACTTCGCGCCCAAGAAGATCTGGGTGCTGGCGTACCAGTGGGGTCCGTGGCCCTTCAGCTACCGCACCTCCAGCGACCCCACCAACCCCAACGGCTGGTCCGCGCCGCAGCCGCTGTTCACCGGCAGCATCCCCCGCACCGACTCCGCCACCGGCCCGATCGACCCGACCCTGATCGCCGACGACAAGAACATGTACCTGTTCTTCGCCGGTGACAACGGCAAGATCTACAAGTCGGCCATGCCGATCGGCAACTTCCCCGGCAGCTTCGGCTCGTCGTACACGACCGTCATGAGCGACTCGGTGAAGAACCTGTTCGAGGCACCGCAGGTCTACAAGGTCCAGGGCCGGAACCAGTACCTCATGATCGTCGAGGCTCGCGGTGCGAGCGAGCAGCGCTACTTCCGCTCCTTCACCGCCACCAGCCTGAACGGTCCGTGGACCCCGCAGGCCGCCACCGAGTCCAACCCCTTCGCGGGCAAGGCCAACAGCGGCGCCACCTGGACCAACGACATCAGCCACGGCGACCTGGTCCGCACCAACCCCGACCAGACCATGACCATCGACCCCTGCAACCTGCAGTTCCTCTACCAGGGCAAGTCCCCCAACACACCGCCGAACACCTCCTACGACAACCTGCCGTACCGGCCCGGCATCCTCACCCTGAAGCGCTGACCCGCCTGATCGACACTCACCACCACGAGGAGCCCCAGCCGTGCATCGGCTGGGGCTCCAATCGTTGAGGGACCGGACGGAGGCTCGGCGAGGCTTTGTCGGGCTGATGGGTGGGCTCCTGGCCCTGCGCGGCATGGCCGGCGCCGACCGGAGAACTTCTCAGCCCGTCAGCTTCACCTACTTGAGTGCTGTCCCGCCCGAGTTGTGATAGGCGATCGTCTTGTTGATCAGGTTCCCGCCGTCGGACTCGACCGTGGTCTGTTCCTCCTGCCCTGGACCGAAGAACAGGCCGGCGACATGGGCGTTCGCGACCTGGTTCATGTGTGCGAAGAACCAGTCCACCTTGTCGTCCTTGTAATGGTTGCGGGTGTTGTTCTGCGCCTTGTTGCCCACGGGGATCTGCCACAGGACCACCGGCCTGCCCACGGACTCGGCCATCGTCTTGTAGAACTGCAGCGCGGCGGCGGCCTTCTGGTCGGTCCAGAAGTGGTCACTGCCGCCGTGGGCCGGCAGTGCGTACCAGCCTGCGTCGCGGTCCGACACATCGGTGGCCAGGAAGTCGGCGTGCTGCGCCCCGAGGCTCGCGTAGTCCTTGACGCAAGCCTGTGGGTTGGTCTCCCAGTCGAAGCAAGAAAGGTGCATCCCCACGGCGGTGTTCGGCGCATACTTGTGCGCCATCGAGATCAGGCACTGGGCGAGTCCGGCGGCGCTGTTCTCCTGTGATCCGCAATCCGTCGGATTCGCGCCCGAGACCTGTGCGGGAACCTGGTGCGGATTGCCGAGCGACCGGACGTAGCCCCAGAAGTCGGGCTCAAGGTCGATCGCGTCGTGCGACTTGCCGATCTTCTGGAGGAAGAAACGGTAGTCGTTCAGGTACCGGGTGAGCAGGTCAAGCCGGTTGATGGCCTTGACCTCGCCCGGGCCGTCGCCCTGGCCTGCCGCATCCCCGAGGTCGCGCAACGAGTACCAGGTCCAGAGCATCTTCTGTGGACGCGGGCTGCCCTTGTACGTCGCGTGGGCCGCCACGTCGTCCCGCCAGGTCACGTACGTGCCGGGCGCCGTGGTGCTGCCGTTCCAGCAGCCCCACCAGCTCGACCACGCGTCCTGGCAGCGCGCTGCCGTGTAATAGTCCGACGAGGGCGCGGGCTGGCTGTGTACATAGGCGTAGCGCATGTCGAACGGCGCGGCGGTCGCCGAGGCGTCGGACATCGAGCCGCCGATGAGCACCTTGTCACTGCCCATGAAGCGTTTCGTCGAGCTGCCGCCACCGGCCGGGGGCGACGACGGCGACGGTCGCGTGCCGCTCGGAGTCTGGCTTGCGGGAACGCTGCCGCCCGGCGCGGTGGGCGTACCGGCGCCGCCGACGCTCCCGGCCGGGACGAGCTTCCACTGCTGATCGGCACCGCCCCGGTCGCGGTTCTGGACGACTTTGCCCCCGTCGGCCTCGGCGGCGTTGCGGACACCGACAGCCATGCCACTGAAGCGATTGACCAAACGCACGTAGCCGTTCGGCGACTTGGCCAGTTTGAACTGCTGGTTCTCGGCGTTCAGGTCTTTCCACTGAACGATGGCGGAGCCGGCGGTCTTCGACCAGCCGAGGTCGTCCAGCACCTTGCCGGAGGTCCGGTTCTTCAGCCGGTAGTACCCGTCACCCGCGTCGATGAACCGCCACTGCTGGTTGGCCCCGCCGTGGCGCGCCCACTGCACCACCGCCGCGCCGTCGCTCGTGGCGGAGGCGCGGTCGTCCAGCACCTTGCCGCTGTTGCGGTTGACCAGCACGTACCACTTCTTCAGATCCAGGGTTTTCTGCTGCGCCGAAGCCTGGCTGACCACGACAGCCGAGCCGGCCACGACCACCATGGTGAGACCCGCCCAGAGACCCCGATGCGCGAGCAACCGACGGCCACGGTGCCTCGGGCGACCACCGCGCGCGCCGCCGTCGGCACGGTGGCCGCTGCCGCGGGACGCCGCGGATGACGTGGGGGGACCGGGGACATGTCTGTGCTCTCGTTCCAGGGACATGCCTGTGCTCTCTTTCAGCTGTTGCATCTGACCGGACCACTTGGCCGGACAACGCTGAGTGGTCCGAGAGGTCGAAAAGGTTGCCGCGAAGATCCACAGATCGTTTCGCCTTGACCGTTTCCCGTTCGCTGCGGAGCGCGGCACGCCTGACGCCGGCGGTGGCGAACGCCTGATGGCTGGTCGGGGAACGTGCGGGACAGCAGCGAGATCCCGACCCGGCAAGGCCGCTCCGAGAGCCCCTTCGACGCCACGGCATTCCCGTGCTGCTCTTCCACATCCCTGTGGATGACCCACTCTGGCAGGGGCTCGCCGATCCAGCTGCGCGAGGTGGCCGCAATGTCAGAGAGGCCAACAGTGTTGTTCTTCGCGGCTACGAGCAGGACATTCACCAGGGCATCGCCGACATCGCGGCCGGCAAGGCCGTCTGGGACGACGCCACCAGCCGTTACGAGGTAAACGGGCGCACGTACGGCGTCGAGGACACGCGCACGGTGTACCCCGACAGTGGCGCGGCATCGTCAAGCTCGACCGGAACGAATACGCCGCCCTCCAGCGGATCGCCAAGGCCAAGGGCGACCTCAGCGCAGCACCGCAGCTGACACGGAATCCGCGCTTCACAAACAACCCAGAGGCCGTACAGAAGACCCTGGACTCCTCATCGCGGAGCCCCTGACTCCCGACGCCGTCACGGCCGCACTTGCGCAGTGCCTGAACGTGGGCGTCCAGGCGGTGGACGTCGCCGACGAGGACACAGACCAGGACCTGCGCGACTGGGATGCCACTTCGATCTCCACGACGGGCACCCTGGTACCCAAGGTGGCGAGCGCGGCGAGATTCAGCGGCTCAAGATCGACGTTTTTACCTGGCCAGTAAAGACCTCGGTCCTCAATGCGAGGACCTTGCTGCCCGAGGTGGGGAGGCAGCCCGATGGAGTGGATCGCCGCGGTCGACATCCCGGGCCGGCACGGCTTGCGCGAGCCTTCCTAACAGCGGGGATCGATGTCGCCACAAGCTGCCGTCTCATCCAAAGTGTTAAGCCCGTAATCATCCTTAGGTCGCGAACCAGCGTCGATGGCGAAAGTAGCGAGGGTCAAATATGCACAAAACTGGCGCCTTGCTCTTGGCTCGTTCACGGGTGTGCCAGGAGCCGGTATCTGAGTACTTGAAGTACTCATGAGACGGCAGCGCGACGACCGCCCTAGGCTCATGCCCAACGAACGCCACTCCAGGGCTACTTCGAAGGAATACGAGGCGTGATGAAGAACAGAACGGGCATGTCTGACGGTGATCGCCTTCTGACGCGCACGGAGATTGCGGCCATGGCAGGGGTGACACGCGCGGCGGTCACCACATGGGAGCGGCGGGCGGCGGACTTTCCCACCCCCCGACGTACCGCTGGCCAGGACTACTTCAACGCGTCCGAGATCCTCGGCTGGCTCGATGGAAGGCGGGTGCCGTCGCACCGCCGGGAATCGGGGGAGGGCGAACTCACCACCTACGGCGACCGGGCGCGGCGGCACTGGCCGGGCACCTCCGTCGCGCGGGAGGGGACGGCGCGAGAGCACGCCGGGCTCACGCTCGGTCCCAGCGAAAGGCCGGATCCGCGGGATGCCGAGATCGTCCGCAAGCTCATGGGGCCCCTGGCCGAGCGGGTGGGAGGCGCGGATCAGGCGGTCACCTATCTGAGCCTGCTGGCCGCGTTGCTCTTCCTGCGGGAGACGAGCCCGGGCTGCTGGCAGAAGGTGCAGGCGTACGTCATGACCGGTGCCGAGCCGCGGTCCAGCATCGCCCTGCTCAAGCTGGTCGGCTCGGAAACGGACGCGGTGCTGCGCGGCATGGGATCGCTGCCCGAGATGCAGAATGCACTCGCTCGCCTGGAGCCCCGGCGGTTCCAGGACCTCGCGCAGGTCGTCCGACTGGTCGGTGCGCTCGGCCCGAATGCCTTCCAGCTGTTGATCGAGGACTACGAGGAGCGCGCGCAGCTGCGCAGCCGGGAATTCTTCACACCGCTCCCGGTGGCACGCCTGATGGCGGCGTTGGGACGGGCGGCCAGGAAAAGCCCCCCGAGCAGCGTGTACGACCTGTACTTCCGTGGTGGGGAACTCCTCGGCGCGGCAGCCGACACCGCCATGTGGGCGAGACGCAGGCCCGGCGCCGCCGACGCTCCCTTGCCCAGGCTGCTGGGACAGACGCCGAAGCGAGTGACGTTGTCGCTGGCCAGTATGGGCCTGGCGTTGCGCGGAGTCCCGTTCGCTCTGCAGCTGAAGACCCGCGGGCGTCCCTGGGAGGAGAACTGGCCCCAGGAGCCGGTCGATCTGGTTCTCACCAACCCGCCCTTCAATATGAAGGACACCTCGCAGGAGACAACGCGCACCGGGCACTGGCCCTATGGGGCTCCTCCGGTAGGCAACGACAACCTTGCCTATCCCCAGTACGCCTTGTCCGTCCTGGCCGAGGGCGGGCGCGCAGCGGTGGTCATGCCGAACAAGGCCGGCAACTCCGGGAACGCGGCGGAGCGGGCGATCCGTCGGGCACTGGTGGAGCAGGGTGTCGTGGAGTGCGTTGTCGCGCTACCCGACAAACTCTTCTCCGGCACCCCGGTACCCGTGTGCGTGTGGCTGCTGCGGCACCCGGCCGACGCCGGTGACCATGTCCTGTTCCTGGACGCGCGGGACCTGGGCGCCATGCGGCGCGGCGGGCGCAGAGTGCTCGCCTACGACGACGTCCAAGCCGTCCTCGACTCGTACCTGGCTCTCAGCCCCTGGGAAGGACCCGCCCGACCGGACGACCCACCTCCGGCGACCGTACCCAGCGCGCGCGTCGACAAGGAGGCGCTGCGCCGCAACGACTACTCGCTCAATCCGATCGACCACATCGGTCGGTCGCCGGCCCCGGACTCCGGCACGGCCGGTATGGCGGAGGCGGAAGCCTGGGCCGAGGTGTCGTGGCTGAGGGAGAGATGCGCCGAACTGGACGAGCGCACCGTCGGCCTGCTCGCCGAGCTGGAGACCAGCCGGGTGCGTCAGGCGCCTCGGCACAGGGCCACGCTCGCGGAGCTGTGCGAGATCCAGACCGGCCCGTCGCACGCGCTGCTGGCGCCGCGGGACCGGACTCCGTACGGCGTGGTGCCGGTCGTCTTCCCTAAACACCTGCGGGACGGGCGGGTGACCGACAGCGCCGACGAGCGCGTTTCGCCGGAGCTCGCAGAACGGCTGACGCGCTACCGACTCGCGCCAGGTGACATCGTCTGTGTCCGCTCGGGCGCCATGGGGCCACCGGCCATGGTGCGGGGGGACCAGACGGGGTGGCTCATGAGCTCCAACGTGATCAGGCTCCGCTGCCGCCAGGACGTCGGAGTCCTGCCTCCCTACCTGCTCGCCGTGCTGAGCCGTCCGGACGCCGTGAACTGGGTCAGGGATCGAGCGGCCGCCACTGCGGCTCCGTTCATCACCAAGGACGCACTGGGGCGCCAGGAAGTCCTGCTTCCGCCCCTCGACGTGCAGCAGGAGATCGCCGAACTGCTGACGCTCCTCGGGGAGCGCTCCGATGCCCACCGGGAACTGGCGGCAGCCATCACCCACGCACGAGGGCTGTTCGTCGACCAGCTGGCGAGCGCCTCGCCCTCCTCTCGGGACAGCGAAAGGAAGCCCCGATCATGACCACCACCGACCCCACGCGCCTGTCCTGGTCCGTCGCCTGGGCACTCTGGCTTCTGGTGATCGTGCTCTTCTCCCTGCTGGTCGCCGTGTGCGTCGCCGCTCTCAAGTACGCGACCGGGACGGGCATCGCTGACTTGATCCTTTACGCGGGGGGCGCGTTCGGTACGACCGCAGGGCTGTGCTTCGCCGCGGTAGGAGCAATTACGACGCTACGTAATTGGACCATGACGGACGACCACCGCAACCTGTCGCGTGAATCGAACGACACGAACCGGTCTACTGGCTCTGCCTGATGGCGGGCCGGGCCGGTGTCCCGGCCATGGACCGTGAATAACGACACCCCAGCCTGCTCTTGAAACGAACAAACCCCAGGTTGCTGACCTGGGGTTTCAATCTGGAGCGGGTGACGAGAATCGAACTCGCGCTCTCAGCTTGGGAAGCGACGGCGCTTCGGCGGCCAGAGCGGCTGTGACTTGGGCGTATGCAATCTGGTGATGCTCTCGTGTGGGCGAGATGGCACCGCTGTTGACCGTAGTTGTCCGTCCTGAAGGGCACGCCGAGGGCACGACCACGTAAGAGGGTGTGGGGTCCTGCGCGCATGTGCTCTACAGACCCCGGTACTACGTTGGTGCGAGGACCGGTCTCGGAAGATTCTTTGCGCGTGCGCAGGCGGGTGGGCGAACGGCTTCGAGTCCGTCATGGTGCACGCTCTGCCGGCTGCCGCAGCACTACCGTCCCGGTCCTTGCAGGCGAGGGCCGCCGTCTGCCTTCCAGCGAGTCCCGCACATCCAGGAAGAAGGCTGCACCCCGAACGAGGCAATCACGCAGGGCCGTCACGGGCGAGCCTGCTCACGCCTCAGTCAACGGAGGGGGAGACGTCGAGTCGTGGGTGACAGCGGCGAGGTACTCGACATCAAGATCGCCGACCTCAAGGCGACAGCACCTCACTTTCACGATCAGAGCGTTGCTCTCGCGCAAGCGCTCACCAAGTTGAAGCGCGGGCTGGCTGCGGCCGGCTCTCCTTGGGGTGACGACGAGCAGGGCGAGAAGTTCCACAAGGCCTACGGCCCGCACGTCAAACAGATCGAGCAGTCCACCCAGATCCTCGCTGACGGCCTGGCCAGCATTCGCGAAGCCATGGTCGACATGGCCGACGGGCACATCGACAACGAAGAGCTGATCCGAGGCATGTTCAGCCGGATCCGCGTTGATCGCGACACCAAGGGCGACGGCAAGTGAGTGTCGCGGACAAGGCCCGCAAGGTCGTCCAGGACCTTACGGGCATGTGGTGGCCGGACGCCGATGAAGACGGGTTGCGGGACGCCGCGAAGGCGTGGAGGGACTTCGCCGACGACGTCGACGATGTCACCTCCGGTGCCAACAAGGCGGCGCGCTCCATCATCGAGCACAACAAGGGCGAGGCCATCTCCGCCTTCGACGACCCGTACTGGCGTCGCTACTACCACGATGGGCAAGGCTGGCTGAAGGATCTGGCCGACGCCGCTCGTGACATGGCCAAGGCCCTGGACGCATACGCGGACGCCGTACACAGCGCGAGGAAGAAGCTGGAACACGAGCTGGAGATCGTCGGCGCCACACTCGTCGCCGGCACGGCCCTGGCCATCTTCACCGCGGGCATCTCGGAGGGCGCGGCAGCAGCGGCAGCGGTCACTGTCGCGGACATGGCCGCCGGCCTGGGCATCGCAGTGACCGAGGAGATCGCCACCATCGCGGGCACCACCCTGGCCACCGCAGCCTTCGCCGGCGTCGAATCCATCACGGTGGATCTCGCCGTCACGCAGCCTGTCTCTATCGCTTTGGGCGAGCAGAAGGGCGGACTCAGCCTCGATGAGGCACGGCAGGCCGGCGCGTACGGGGCCCTCACCGGTGGTCTCCTCGGAGGGGCCGGCGCCACTTACCGAGCCGTTCGCGCCGGAGGCTTGACCAGCTTTTTCGACAGCATCGACATCGATCTCGCCGGACCTCGCATGGCCCTGACCGGGATACCGGGTGATCTCGCAGGAGCTTCTGGGGACCTCGCCGTCGGCAACGGTTACGCGATGAGGGTCAGTGGCTCCGGAACCGGCGGGACCGGGCCGGGACGGGGGCCATGGCCGGTGGTCGATGGCGTCAAGGGGCCAGCGGCCGGCAAAAGCCTCATGTACCCGCACGCTCGGCATACTGTCGCGGGGGCAGGAAGCGGCGAGATCAAGACAGTGAACAGTGTGATCCTTCGTGGTTACGAGCAGCATGTGAATCAGGACCTCGCTGACATCGCTGCGGGCCAGGGCAGGTGGGACAAAGACCTCAGCCGCTACGAGGTCAACGGGCGCCTGTATGAGGTGGAACCCTCGGGCAAGGTGTATCCCGACAGCGGCAAGGGCATCGTCAAGCTCGACCGGAACGAGTACGCCGCGCTCAAAGAGATCGTCAAAGCCAAGGGTGACATCAGCGCAGCCCCGCAGCTGACCCGCGCACCGCGCTTCACCAACAATCCAGGGATCGTGCAGAAGGCCTTGGACATCTACAACGGGACCTATCAGCCATGACGTACAACCTCCTCACCGTGGAGTCTCTGAGCCTCGACACCGTCACAGCGGCACTCGCGCGGTGTCTGAATGTGCGGGAGCAGGAGGTGGACGTCGCCGACGAGGACACCGACCAAGAGCTGCGCAACTGGGACGCCCTGGTGTTCTGCGAAATGGCAACAGTGCTGGGGGACGTGTCCACGTCCCTGGACATCTACGTCCAGGAGTCCGTGCAGCCACAACCCAGCGAGCGCCAGCTGGCATCAGCCTTCGCCCGGGTGGCGGGTACCGTCGTCCTCTTTCCCGCCGAGGAAGTGCCGCCGAGCGCGTACTGGCTGGCCACGGAAGACGGGCTGATCACAAGAGCACGCCTGTATGACTCGGACGACGAAGAAGCCCACTACGTGATTGACACGGTTGAGGCCCCCGTCAGCCGACTTCCGCGTGTCACTGTCGCCCGCATCCCCGAAGTGGTCCGCGAACTGAAGATTGCCACCCCGGTCAAGGACGTTTTCGCCGGGCATCTGCACCGCATGTTTCCGGAGGAGACCAACACGCCGGGAACAGCGTTCTGGGAAGCGAGGAGTTCCCTGGGGGCCTGGGAGAAGCTCGTCCGGCACATGGAATCCGCATGGGCCCCGTCCGGCTGGTGTCCACCTGATCTGTACCTTGAACGACTCGAGGCGAGGGACGAACTTGAGCGGGTGAGCGAACAACTCCCCGGGACGGTCTCCGCACTGATGCAGAACGCCCTTGAGTCCTTGGACGCCCTCTTCGTCGAGCTGACAGTCGACGACACCGGCGGCTTGCTCCGCAAGGAGCTGCTTCCTGCGGAGGGTGCCGCCTCGGCACACGGGTGGTGGTGGAACCGCCGCCCTGAGCCCCTGCCCTGGTGATGCGGCGGACCGGCGCCCTGCTGTAGTCCGGCTTGGCCGGCCCCTGTCTGAGACGCGCTGCGTGCGCCATTGGCTCCGAGGAGCGTCGATGGCGCTGTGACGCGGCGTGCCGCACCCCAAATTGGCCTAGACAACAAGTGAACCCCAAGTCGCTGACTTGGGGTTTCTATGTGGAGCGGGTGACGAGAATCGAACTCGCGCTCTCAGCTTGGGAAGCGACGGCGCTTCGGCGGCCAGAGCGGCTGTGACTTGGGCGTATGCAATCTGGTGATGCTCTCGTGTGGGCGAGATGGCACCGCTGTTGACCGTAGTTGTCCGTCCTGAAGGGCACGCCGAGGGCACGACCACGTAAGAGGGTGTGGGGTCCTGCGCGCATGTGCTCTACAGACCCCGGTACTACGTTGGTGCGAGGACCGGTCTCGGAAGATTCTTTGCGCGTGCGCAGGCGGGTGGGCGAACGGCTTCGAGTCCGTCATGGTGCACGCTCTGCCGGCTGCCGCAGCACTACCGTCCCGGTCCTTGCAGGCGAGGGCCGCCGTCTGCCTTCCAGCGAGTCCCGCACATCCAGGAAGAAGGCTGCACCCCGAACGAGGCAATCACGCAGGGCCGTCACGGGCGAGCCTGCTCACGCCTCAGTCAACGGAGGGGGAGACGTCGAGTCGTGGGTGACAGCGGCGAGGTACTCGACATCAAGATCGCCGACCTCAAGGCGACAGCACCTCACTTTCACGATCAGAGCGTTGCTCTCGCGCAAGCGCTCACCAAGTTGAAGCGCGGGCTGGCTGCGGCCGGCTCTCCTTGGGGTGACGACGAGCAGGGCGAGAAGTTCCACAAGGCCTACGGCCCGCACGTCAAACAGATCGAGCAGTCCACCCAGATCCTCGCTGACGGCCTGGCCAGCATTCGCGAAGCCATGGTCGACATGGCCGACGGGCACATCGACAACGAAGAGCTGATCCGAGGCATGTTCAGCCGGATCCGCGTTGATCGCGACACCAAGGGCGACGGCAAGTGAGTGTCGCGGACAAGGCCCGCAAGGTCGTCCAGGACCTTACGGGCATGTGGTGGCCGGACGCCGATGAAGACGGGTTGCGGGACGCCGCGAAGGCGTGGAGGGACTTCGCCGACGACGTCGACGATGTCACCTCCGGTGCCAACAAGGCGGCGCGCTCCATCATCGAGCACAACAAGGGCGAGGCCATCTCCGCCTTCGACGACCCGTACTGGCGTCGCTACTACCACGATGGGCAAGGCTGGCTGAAGGATCTGGCCGACGCCGCTCGTGACATGGCCAAGGCCCTGGACGCATACGCGGACGCCGTACACAGCGCGAGGAAGAAGCTGGAACACGAGCTGGAGATCGTCGGCGCCACACTCGTCGCCGGCACGGCCCTGGCCATCTTCACCGCGGGCATCTCGGAGGGCGCGGCAGCAGCGGCAGCGGTCACTGTCGCGGACATGGCCGCCGGCCTGGGCATCGCAGTGACCGAGGAGATCGCCACCATCGCGGGCACCACCCTGGCCACCGCAGCCTTCGCCGGCGTCGAATCCATCACGGTGGATCTCGCCGTCACGCAGCCTGTCTCTATCGCTTTGGGCGAGCAGAAGGGCGGACTCAGCCTCGATGAGGCACGGCAGGCCGGCGCGTACGGGGCCCTCACCGGTGGTCTCCTCGGAGGGGCCGGCGCCACTTACCGAGCCGTTCGCGCCGGAGGCTTGACCAGCTTTTTCGACAGCATCGACATCGATCTCGCCGGACCTCGCATGGCCCTGACCGGGATACCGGGTGATCTCGCAGGAGCTTCTGGGGACCTCGCCGTCGGCAACGGTTACGCGATGAGGGTCAGTGGCTCCGGAACCGGCGGGACCGGGCCGGGACGGGGGCCATGGCCGGTGGTCGATGGCGTCAAGGGGCCAGCGGCCGGCAAAAGCCTCATGTACCCGCACGCTCGGCATACTGTCGCGGGGGCAGGAAGCGGCGAGATCAAGACAGTGAACAGTGTGATCCTTCGTGGTTACGAGCAGCATGTGAATCAGGACCTCGCTGACATCGCTGCGGGCCAGGGCAGGTGGGACAAAGACCTCAGCCGCTACGAGGTCAACGGGCGCCTGTATGAGGTGGAACCCTCGGGCAAGGTGTATCCCGACAGCGGCAAGGGCATCGTCAAGCTCGACCGGAACGAGTACGCCGCGCTCAAAGAGATCGTCAAAGCCAAGGGTGACATCAGCGCAGCCCCGCAGCTGACCCGCGCACCGCGCTTCACCAACAATCCAGGGATCGTGCAGAAGGCCTTGGACATCTACAACGGGACCTATCAGCCATGACGTACAACCTCCTCACCGTGGAGTCTCTGAGCCTCGACACCGTCACAGCGGCACTCGCGCGGTGTCTGAATGTGCGGGAGCAGGAGGTGGACGTCGCCGACGAGGACACCGACCAAGAGCTGCGCAACTGGGACGCCCTGGTGTTCTGCGAAATGGCAACAGTGCTGGGGGACGTGTCCACGTCCCTGGACATCTACGTCCAGGAGTCCGTGCAGCCACAACCCAGCGAGCGCCAGCTGGCATCAGCCTTCGCCCGGGTGGCGGGTACCGTCGTCCTCTTTCCCGCCGAGGAAGTGCCGCCGAGCGCGTACTGGCTGGCCACGGAAGACGGGCTGATCACAAGAGCACGCCTGTATGACTCGGACGACGAAGAAGCCCACTACGTGATTGACACGGTTGAGGCCCCCGTCAGCCGACTTCCGCGTGTCACTGTCGCCCGCATCCCCGAAGTGGTCCGCGAACTGAAGATTGCCACCCCGGTCAAGGACGTTTTCGCCGGGCATCTGCACCGCATGTTTCCGGAGGAGACCAACACGCCGGGAACAGCGTTCTGGGAAGCGAGGAGTTCCCTGGGGGCCTGGGAGAAGCTCGTCCGGCACATGGAATCCGCATGGGCCCCGTCCGGCTGGTGTCCACCTGATCTGTACCTTGAACGACTCGAGGCGAGGGACGAACTTGAGCGGGTGAGCGAACAACTCCCCGGGACGGTCTCCGCACTGATGCAGAACGCCCTTGAGTCCTTGGACGCCCTCTTCGTCGAGCTGACAGTCGACGACACCGGCGGCTTGCTCCGCAAGGAGCTGCTTCCTGCGGAGGGTGCCGCCTCGGCACACGGGTGGTGGTGGAACCGCCGCCCTGAGCCCCTGCCCTGGTGATGCGGCGGACCGGCGCCCTGCTGTAGTCCGGCTTGGCCGGCCCCTGTCTGAGACGCGCTGCGTGCGCCATTGGCTCCGAGGAGCGTCGATGGCGCTGTGACGCGGCGTGCCGCACCCCAAATTGGCCTAGACAACAAGTGAACCCCAAGTCGCTGACTTGGGGTTTCTATGTGGAGCGGGTGACGAGAATCGAACTCGCGCTCTCAGCTTGGGAAGCGACGGCGCTTGGGCGGGGGCTATGCCTCTGACCTGGGCATACGTCATCTCCTTGGGTGGTCGTGCGGGTCGGTTTGCGCCGCTGTTGACCGCTGCTTTCCGCTCTCAAGGGCACGCAATGGGCACGAAGCTCCAAGGGGGATCCCTGGACTGCCCTAGTCCTGGCAGGCATGCGGGGAGGGCATTGCTGAGGTGCGCGCCGTGACGCGGCGTTGCGGCAGCACATGTCCAGCCCGGGAGCCTGAAGAGTGAGGCGCTGCCGGGGAGTGCGGTCTGCTCGGCGCCGAGGATGCCGGTGCTGTGCCTTCTTCGGATGTGTCAAGTCCCCTTCAGCTCGTCGGGGTCCAGCGGCACGTCATCGAGGATCTCCACCGTCCACGTTTCCTGCAGGTGGGCTTCGTTGCTGGGGGCTGTCCGATCCGGAAGCGTGTTCATCACGTTGCTGATCCGAACGCCGAAACCGAGATGAGCTGCTGATTGGGCAAGCTCGTAAGCCTCCTTCAGATCACTGAGCCTCATCAGCTCTTTGATTACCGGCGGGTCGGTTACGTATCCGTCCACATCTTGACGTCCTTCTCCCACTGCCTCTCCTGTCAGCTCTGATCAGTGGTAAGTCCTGGCTGCCAGGGTGGCTGAGCGGCGGCGACACATACGGCCGATGGTCGTTCTTGGGCGGGATTCGATCGTTTGGTGACTGGAAAGTCGGAAGTGGCCGCATTGAAGCGGCGCATTGTACGTGCTTCCCACCGAGAGGTAGCCGGCTTCCCGGAAGGGGTCCCCTCGAACGAGGCATCCACCTCGACCGTGCCTGACGGGACGTCTATCAAGACAGGGACTCAGCCGCGGGTCGTATCCCCGCCACGAGACCACAACCCTTTACTCGATTCGAGGAGGCGCAGTGCCGCAGACGGCAGCAACCATCGACGACGCCAGTCGCATGGAGTCCCAAGGCGCGCAAGAGCACCAGGTAGTGGGCCGAGTTCTCGTGTCGGACAACGACAACCCGAACCGCTCGCCCGACGTCAAATCCGACCAGGTGACGGCCTTCGAGGCCCTCACCGCCGAGTACGGCCTCCGCGTGGTGGAGTGGGACACATCCGGCCTGGAGCCTGAGCTCCGCGAAGGCTACGTCGCCCATTACCTGGAGCAGAAGGGCGACCGGATCTTCGTCGTCCCTGTCGGCCAGGACCCGCGCACCCGTCTTTCAGCCCTCAGGGTCCTCCTCGCGCGCCAGGAGGTGACACCGGTATGACACTCCAGGACACCTCCGTGTGCGTCTATGAGGGAGGCCCCGCCGCAACGATTCGCTCCGGCAAGACCGGCAACCAATATGGGCTGTGTGCTTCGTGCGCCGACATCACTGAGCGCACCGATGCCGTCAGCGAGATCATGGAAGGCTTCCGCACTCGCATGCGGGAAGCTGGACGCCTTGACGAACGCATAGAGGACTTCATCAACGGTGTAATCATCTGCGCGCCGCTGGCGCCGGGCTCCGACCCGTTGGCCAGGATCAGCGCTGTTTTCCACCTCCTCGCCAAGAGGTGCGGAGTCGAAGCAGAGGTGACAGCAGCATGACGTCATCACCCGCCGCCCGTGTCATTGCCCAGCTCAAGGCCAACCACGTCGCTGCCAATGCGGTCGGGCTCGGAAGCCCAGCCCTGGACACCTGGTACGAGACGATCACCGAGATCGTCACTGACTCCCAGGACCCGGTGGCCACCATCGGCGCCATCGCTCAGCTCATCTCCCGCGAACGCGGCAAGGAACTCGCCTGTCAGCTCTACCGCGACTGCACCGAGACCGGGCCGCACTTCGATCACTGCCGGCACAATCTAAAGGTGGCGGGTAGCGACGAATACCCGGTCCTAGAGGCTGGCATGGTCGCCCTCTCGGGCGGGGACATGCAGCCGATCATCTACATCTCCAACGAGGAGTTCGCGGATGCTGTCTCCGTCCGTGCGAAGACCGCCGAGCTGAGGAGCCTGCTGGATCAGATTGATGAGATGGCTGACCGGGTCTTCGCTGACCATGAGGGCCGGTTATGACGGCGACGATGGTGAGTCGATCAGGAGGAAGGCGGGCAGGTCGCCGCACGGTTGGTAGGTAACGCAGCAGCGTGACGCGAAGCCCTCAAGCTGTTTACGCAGCGCGCGTGGAGGACTTTCGCAACGAGCAGCGGCGACGTCAGCCGCAGTTGGACCAGCCTACTGAGCAGGCCCCGCCTGCCAGTCCTCCAACCGCGGGACCAGGGAGGTAAGAGGCAGTGCAGCCAGGTCCACGGGACGGCCCATTCCGCCCACCCGCCATCGCCGGGATGATGTCTTGTCATGAAGGAACTGGTCATCGCCCTGGTGGCTGCGGTGTTCGGATTAGCCGGCACAGTCGTCGGTGCAGCTCTGTCAGCACGGGCGGCGAAGAAGGGCGCCCTGCTGAGTGCGCAAGCCACGTTGCAGCAAGTTCGCGATCAGGCCGCAGTCGATCAGGCCCATTGGCTGCGGCAACAGCGCCTTCAGGCGTACGAAGGATTCCTGGCAGCTTGGGACGAGTGCCTTCGCCTCATCGACTCCGTGGGTCTGCCGGGAGACGCCGGAGCGTCGGACGGCAACCCTCTTAAGGAGGCTGCTGGCCGCATGACAGAGCGCGCTCGGAGGATCGACATCCTGGGACCAGCTGAGGTGGCCCAGCAGGCGGAAGAGCTTGCCGACAGCATTCGGCGTGACGTGAAGTTAGCCACCAAGCTGAAGGAACTGACCATGTCAACGGTTCCGGAGGCGACCGAACGCATGACCACCGAGACAGCGCCAGCGATGGCAGCTGCGAGGGAGACCATGCAGGAGGCTTCAAGGCAGATGCAAGAGCTCGTGGCGCAGGCAAAGGAAAGCGGTCGACCGCTCCATGAGGACCCGAGGGCCGCAGAGATGCTGGAGAGCGCGGAACGGGCCCACGAACTCACCGAGGCCGCAATAGCTCGCGCGCATCAAGACGGTGACGGGTTTTCCGTGTTCCTTGACCAGGCGACTGCGATCGTGGCTGAGCTGAAGCACAACCAGGAAGCCCGTGCAGGCATTCGCGAGCGGTTCACGAGAGCTGCGAGGCACACGCTCGCTTCCGCAACGCCATCCGCTCCGTAACGAAAAGGTCTGCTGCGGGTGAGCTGGTGCCTCTCTGTTGTGCTGGGCTTACGAGCATGCCTCTACTGTGGCACCTGTCCGGCCACTCCTGCACGAGTTGCTATGGGCGTAGCCGACCGAATACCCATCCGCGTACGCGAGGACGGCCGCGAAACCAGCCTCGCTCTGTGTCGGTCCAGTCAGCGGTGTGCTGGCACCTCGGCGACCAGCCCTCGATCAGCTGCCGCTCTCCTCGCCGCCCAGGTGCTGCATCGCGTACACGTGCTCCTCCGGATGCCGCGCCAGCCGTGCCAGCCCCCATGCCGTGCGGGCGTCCATGCCTGGGCCGAACTCGGCCGCGAGGCGGCGTGCCTGCCACGTGGTTCGAGGTGCGAGCGCCCAGCGCACGAGTGAGAAACGTACGCGGCCGGGACTGGCCGGGGTCCCATCTGCTGGGTCGGTGCCGTTGTCCGGGGAGGAACCTGGGCCGCCCCATGTCGTGTCCGCCACCCGGCGAGTCTCGCGATGCAGTTGTCCTCGCCGGTGCTGGTCATCCCCATGATCACCGAAAGGAGTGGCCCAGGTTCGCTTCGTTGACGACGGGGACGGGCACCAGGACGAGTGGCAGGCGTCTGGGTGATCGTTGTGCCTGAATGGGGCGTGCTCGCGTATCGTCCGTAGAGTGATTGATGCCACCGTGCCGGCCCGAAGCGATATCGCCGAGAGCGTGCTCGGAGAATTGATCGATGCCTTCGGCCTCGGAGACGTTCGGGATCGACGCTACCTCGCTGACGGGTTGATGAACGCGAACTGGAGGCTGGACACCTCCGCCGGGAGGTTCGCTCTCAAGCGGGTCACGGATGTCTCGCTGGAACGGTTGCAGCGCAATCTCGGCGTGCTGGCCGCCCTCGGCGCCGATGGTGTCCCGGTGAGTGCCCCTGTCACCACCAGGTCGGGGTCGCTGGTGGCGCAGGCCGGCGGTGGCTCCTGGTGCCTGTTCCCCTGGGTGGCCGGCTCCCATGTCCGAGGTGTTGATCTCACCCTCTCCCAGGTCAGCGCACTGGGTGCGCACCTGGGACGCCTGCACGCGAGCCTGGGCAGGGCTTGCGGTCGGGGGCTGCTGCCCGGGGTGCCAGAGACGATCATCGCGGACGTCACGTCGCCGGAGCGGGCGGTGGAGAAGGCCGAGCGGTTGTCCGCGGCCGTACGCGACAAGGGCACAGGCAGCGACTTCGACAAGGAAGTCGCTGCTGCCTTGGACCACCGGCGGGCCCTCGTCCTGAAGTACGCCGGTCATCGTCCGCGATCCGCGACGCCTGAGGGTGACCACGGGTGGACGCATGGCGACGTGCAGTACCGAAATCTGCTCTGGGAAGGCGGGCAACTTGCCGCCATCCTGGACTGGGACCGGATCGCGGTGCGCCCGTACGCGGAAGAGGTCGTACGGACAGCTCAGGTGCAGTTCGGAGTGGGCGGGGTGTTCGACCTCGCGCGGGTGTCCGCGTTCGTCGAGGGATATCGATCCGTGGTGCCTCTGGAGCCGTCTGCGCTGGTGGACGGTGCTCGCCGACTGTGGTGGAAGCGGATGACGGACTTCTGGCAGCTGGAGTTCCACTACGACCGCGGTGACTTCTCCTTCGACGACCTGTTTACCGCGGACGAGGCGTTGCTGCACTGGTGGACGGACCGGGTGGATCAGGTCGAGGACGCGTTCGCGGCAGGGTAGATCCCGAGGCCTTCGAGGTCCGGCAGGCGGGGGCTGGTGAAGGCCGTCGCTCGTTGCCGAGCCTGCTCCCCCAGGGTGTGGTGGTCGGCGGCGCGGATGGCGTCCGCCCACTCTTCCGCGCCGGCCTCGGCGGAGAGCACGATCCCCGCGTTGCCTATGGCTTCGGGGATGCCGCCGCGGGCGGTGCCGATGCTTGGGGTCCCGTGCAGCGCTGCTTCGATGATCACGCGGGGGAAGGCGTCCTCCACCGTGGACGGCACGAGCAGGAGGCGGTGGCTGCGGTAAAGGGGACTCATGTCGTAGACCCGCGGCACGTACCTCACGTTGGGGTAGCCGGCGAACTCCGCGGCGGTGTTCCACCAGCCTTCCACCAGAGTGAAGCGCTCTTCGGGCATGCGGCGGATGAGCTGGTGCAGGAGGTCGGCGCCTTTCGCCGGGATCGGGTTGACCATGAGCACCGGCCTGGTCCGCTCGCGGCGGTCCTGCCCCGGCCTCGGAGGCGTGAAGGGCGGGTATAGGACAGACAGTCGGCTGCCGTCGGTCCGGGGCGCACGTCGGAGAACGAACTCGGAGACGGCCAGTCCATGGTGCGGACGGCCGTCGAGCACGCCCAGTCCCGTCCTGGACACCGAGTGCAGGATGCCTGCGACGAGGGCCGTGAGCCGGGCTCGGGCGGCGATGTCGGCCGCGCCTTCCTGTGAGGTGAACACCACGTCCGGCCGCACCCGGGACAGCATGCACCGCAGGATCGTCGTGATCCTTTGCTGCGGTACGGCGATGCAGTCCACTCCGTTCCACCTGTAGCGCAGGCCCTCCTGGGTCGCCTCATACGCGGTGTTGTTCGCGTCGAGGTAGGTCTGCATGTGGGCGATCTGGGGGGTCTGGTCCCAGGGTGCTTGGTGGGAGCCGAGGTAGACGGTGCGCCATCCGGCTGCTGCGAGTTCTTCGGCGAGGAGTTGCTGGGTGACCTCGGCTCCGCCGATGAGGAACGGTGGTGGGGTGCGTCGCCAGGCGAAGAGGGCTGTGGGCATGGGCCGGTCACCTGGTCCAGTACGTGATGAGGGCTTCCACCGCGTGCGCGACCGCGTCCGAGTTGGTGTCGGCGGGGATGACGGTCACTTCCCTCGACACCGGTGGCTGCGCTGCGGATACGAAGTAGTCCCGCGTGTGGGTGAGGAACGCCGGCTCGTGAAGGAAGTACTCGGACTCGGCCGCCGCGTGCCCGGCCGCCTTGCGGCGCAGGGCCAGTTCTTCGGCCGGCACATCAAGGTAGAGGGTGTGGTGGGGGCGCAGGAACGGTAGTTCCTGGAGGCGGTCGCGCAGGCGGTGGTGGTTGTCGTAGTCGAACAGGGCGTCGAGCGCGTGGGCGTGGGCCAGGAGGGTGTCCACCGAACGGTCCAGGAGGACGACGGGCTTGGCGCTGACGAGTGCCTTGCGCACGCGAGTGCCTTCGATGCCCATGAATGTCTCGAATGCGGCGAGCTGTTCGGCTGCGGATGCGGTGCGGGCGGGCGGGATGTCGGTGCGGCGGTCGATGTGCTGGACGTAGCAGTCCGAGACGAAGGCCCGCTGTTCGATGCCGCGCGTGCGCAGGTGGCGAATAGCCGTCGACTTCCCGGCATACGAGGGCCCTTCGAGCGCGATGATCTTCACAGCGACTCCGTCCGGTAGAAGCGTTCCCCGAAGGCTCCCGTACCGCTCAGGAGGTCGGCCGCTGTGGTCCAGGCGTGCCGGATCGGTCGGTACATCTTCCGTGCGGGGTGCATCTGCGAGCCGTGCATGTACAGCACCGTGACCTTGTCGAGCACGACGTCGGTGATGTCGACCAGCTCGGGTACGAGGGCGTGGCCGGTACGCGCTCGGAAGAGTTGCTGGTCGCAGCCGGCCAGTGCGTAGGTGGCCCAGAACGCGAGGTCTTCCCAGAACCAGCGACATTGGAGTCGTACGGCTGCCGCGTGCACGAGGAGATGGTCGGGGTGGCGGGTGACGGCAGCCGGGGCGAGGAGTTCGGCGTCGGGGTGGGCTTCGACGATCTCGCGGAGCTCGTCCGTGATCCGGTCCAGGCGGTGCTGATCGAAGGGGCGGTACGGGGGCTGGGCGTCCTTGTGGCCGAGGAGGATCCGGTCGGCGACCAAGGGTGCCAGGGCTGCCGCGCCTTCCCGGCTGCGCAGGTCGGATACGACGGTCTCGGTGCCGTAGGTGTCCTCCAGGGCCGGGTGGACGCTGGTGGAGCGGGTGAACACCGTGGCCACGGTGAGCGGCCGGGGATGGGCGAGGAAGGTGCCGGAGGCGGACAGGGCGAAGTCGTCGTGGTGCGGTTCGATGGCGAGCACCGGGCGGCCGGCCGGGCGCCGCATCTCGATGAAGTAGCGGTGCCCGCTGTGCGGCGCCCTGAGCTCGATGATCTGACGGTCGTGCGCGCGGTGGCGTTCGGACAGGTGCTCGGTCCACTGCTGGTGGGCGTGCATGAGGTCGTCGGGGAAGGTGTAGATCCCTTCCGCATCCGGTACGGGCAGCGTCACGGTCATGGCGGGCTCCGGGGTCATCGGACGGTGGTCTGGTACCAGTGGCGCCACATGCGTGGGGAGTTGAGCCGCAGCCGGGCGGTGACGGGGTTCTGCCACCACAGCATCCGGAGGCTGGACCACTGGTCGTAGCGGCGGGTGGACGGGCGTACGCGCAGCTCGTCGAGGATCACGACAGGTGCGTTCTTGCTGCGGCCGTGTGCCGTGAGGCGGTGGAAGAACTCGACGTCCTCGCTCATGAACAGGTCGTCGCGGTATCCACCGACCGCGTGGAAGGCCGCTGCGGTGGCGAACTGGGCGACGCCCTGTGCGCCGCCGTGGTTGGTGCGGTAGTGGTCCCAGTAGGCGCAGAGCAGTCGTGCGCCGAGCCGCTTGGGTGTGTAGAGGGGCGGGATGGCACCGCCGGCGGCGCCGTTGTCCATGGCGGTGACCGCGGCGGTGATCGCCTCCATGGGCAGGGCGACGTCGGCGTCCGTGAAGAACAGCCTGCTTCCTTCGGCGGCAGCCGCGCCGGTGTTGCGTACTCGGCCGATGTTGCGGACGGTCTCGCTGATCACTCGGACGCCGAAGGAGGCGGCCATGTCGGCGGTGGCGTCGGTGGAGGCGTTGTCCACCACGATTACCTCTCCCTTCTCACCCGTTGTCTGCTGCCACCGTTCGAGGGAGGCGAGGACGGTGGGGAGGTAACGGGGCAGGTATGCCGCTTCGTTGTGGGCTGGGATGACCACGGTCAGTCCGGGGCTGGTCATCGGGCTGTCCTTTCGCTTCGGGCCGTGCGGAAGAGGTGGGGTGTCTGGCGGGCCAGGTCGGCCAGGCGCTCCGACCACAGGGAGCGGCTTGTACCGGGCGAGGCATGGACCCAGCAGCGGATGGTGTGAATGACGACCCAGGCCGACAGCCGTGAGTCGTCCAGGGGGTGCCGGTAGGCGTCGAGCAGCGTGCGGCGGTCCCACGGTGTGTGGGTCGCGGTCATGACGAGGGCGTGGGCGACGTCTGCCTCCCGCCGGCCGGGCGCGGCATCGGTGAAGTCGACCAGGTAGCGCGTGCCGTGCGTGCCGGAGAGGACGACGTTGTCAAAGTGGATGTCGCCGTGGCACCACACGCTGGGTGCTCTGTCAGGCGTGTCGGCGATGACGGCGAGAGCGGGGCCGATCCGGTTCAGCAGGTCGGGTGGGCAGTGGCGGGCCAGGGAGGAGACCGACTCGAAGAACGGGCGACGGGGAACTGCATGCTCGACCGGTGCTCGGTGCAGGCGTGCGAGGAGGCCGCCGAGGTCCTTGAGGGCTCGGACATGCGGAATGCGGCCGGAGCGAACGGCGGCACCCAGCGTGAGACCGCCGAGGTCACAGGTGATGAGCGCGGTGGCCCCCTCGCTGGAGATGGTGCCGCTGCCGAGCACCTGGGGCACAGGCACAGCGCCGCCGGCCGCGCGGATGGCGGCGGCCTCGGTCAGCGCGTTGCGACGGGCGGTGTGGTCGTACAGCTTGACGACCACGCCTCGGCCGTCGCGGAGGTCGGCCCGGAACACGGCCGTCCGCGAGCCTGTCGACAGGCGCTCCGCAGTCCGGGCGGGTGTTCCGAGCAGGGTGCTGCATGCGCGGGAGACCATCGCGGGCGGCGTGGTCATCGAAGCCCCACCGGCTCGGGATGGGCAGCGCCCAGCGCGCGGACGTGTCGCAGGGTCCGCCTCAGAAGAGTGCGGTACTCCCGCACGTCCTCCGTACCGGGACACGCCGCGTGCCAGGGCTTCTCCGGGCCCACGAAGTGGATCAGGCGAGCGGCCGGGTCCGGCCGTAGGGGTCGGGTGACGACGCGGCGCACCCAGTTGCCGCGTTCGAGGTACCGGCCCACCTCGAACCGGTTGTAAGCGGCGTCGACCGCCCGCACGCGGCCGGCGTGGAGGAGCCACAGGTTCAGGGCGTCCTGGTCGTTGTGGAGGATGTGCTGCCGGTGTCTGGCCAGGGCCTGCTCGACACCGTGGCGGATACGTGGCAGATCGGCGGTGTGAGCCCACAGGAGACCGGCGTTGTAGTAGGGGCGGTCCCTCAGACGCGGCCAGCGTTCCGCGGCGCCCGGTAGGGCCGGGCAGCGGCCGACTGCCGGGTTGAACTCGTCGCGTACGGCGCCGACCTCGCCGGGGCGGAGAGCGTCGAGCGGGGCGGTCAGGTCGCCGCGGACCAGGACGTCGGCGTCCACGTAGATCAGGTACGGGCGGCGGACGAACTCAGGAGCGAACTCGAAGCGCAGATAGGTGGTGACCGTGATGTACGAGGTGTCCGCCATCCGCGCGGAGCGCAGCGGGGAGCGGCGGGCCAGGGCAAAGGAGCCGAAGCCGACCCGTTTGGCGAGGTGGGCCAGGAGCTGCACCTGGGGCGCTCCGAGGTCGAAGGTGAGGAAGCGCAGCGCTGCCGCCTTGCGGGCGCGGGGGCTGAGGCTGTCCGCCAGGGAAGTGATCGTGGCGAGGCCGGGGGTGAGGTAGTGCCGGTCGATGCAGATGCCGAATGCGTACACGGCGGGTCCGCCTTCCGGGCGTGGTCTGGGGAAGTGATCTGGTGATGAGCTGTGAGCCGTCAGCGCCCGACCAGCGGCTGAGCTGGCAGCGAAGCGCAGGGGGGCTAGAACGCGCGGTCGGCCTCGTCCGGGCTGGCGTCCGGTTGGCTGACCGTCGGCCGCTGGCTGGTGGCGAGGTCCTGATGGTCGTTGGTAATCAGCGTGCCGAGCGTGACTGCGGCAGCGAGGTGGCCGGTGAACCACACGCCGACGCAGAACCGCTCGACGGAATCAACGGCCCCGCCACGGGGCTTGTGGCGGCTGCGCATCAGGTGGTCTTCTCTCGGCTCAGGCGGTCTGCGCGCGTCTCGATGACGTCGAGGGTGCCGGGCTCGTCCGTCTCCCACTCAGTCGTGGGGCTGCCCGACTCCGGACGCAGGACCCAGTCGGTGCCCTGCCTGATGTCGGTGACGATGGCATGACGTCCGTTTGCGTCCTCGACCAGGTCACCGACCTCCGCCCGTGCCCGGGTCACGAGGCGGCTCCCGGCACGAGGTCGCCCCACAGCCACCAGCCCGAGGAGGCTTCGAGGAGGATGCGGCGGCGTTCGTGCTGCGCCGGCGTCTGGCGGGCCGGCGGTGACGTCGCCTCGGCGAGGAAGCCGCCCCGGCCACGGATGAGGACGCCGAGCGCAGCGAACTGACCGGCATCTTCGGCGAGGTGGGTGATTCCGGCGACGACGATGCCGCGGATCAGACCGGAGGACAGTGCGCTCGTGACGGCCGCCCAAGCCGGGCGGGCGTCCAAGGGCGTGCTCGGGTCGTCATCGGACCAGGTGCCGGCCACATGCCAGTGCCGGGCGTCAGCGTAATGGCGTGCACGCCGCTCGGCCTCGCGGATAGCGGCCGACTCGGCCGCACAGGAGTAGACGGCGACCGGCACGTGCCCGATGCCGCCGGATGGGGATTTCGGCATGCGCTCAGCGTGCTGTCGTTCCTGTGCGCGGGACAGGCACGGCTCGTGGCGGCGCCAGCAAGTCGTGTGGCGCTGGGCTGCCATGTTCCGTGCTGCTGCGCTGTCGTCCTGCGGCAGGACTGCCATGGAGCGTGGCAGTGGGCCTGATGGCGGCTTCCGGGGCTGATACGGGACGTGGCGGCGGGCAGTCAGCGGACGGCGAGGGGCACACCGGCTGCGTGGGCGAGCCCGCGGAGCCGCGCGACGGACACGCCGGCGAGGCGAGAAATGATCACTCCGGGCAGCATTTGGTGCCGTACCCACCCCGGCGCCATGCCGCAGACCTTTTCCAGGGTGTCGGCAGCCTGATCCCACCGACGGCACTCCACGTGTGTCAACGCCACGTCCAGGCCGTACCTGGCCCGAGTGGCGAGGGGCACCGTGTCGTCCAGCCGGATCGTGTCCATGAGCCGGAGCGCACCGCCGGTGTCGCCGAGGGCGACGGCGATACTCATCGCCTGCGTGGCGGCGTAGAGCGGCCCGAATGGTTGGGCATGCCGACCCCGAGGATGCTCCGCCCCGAGGCGGGCGCCGACTGCGTGCGCCTGCGAGAGGTACTCCCGCGCGGTGTCCGGCGCGGCGCCACCCCGGGACGCGGCCACGGCAGCGTTCGTGACGAGCTGCCCGTACACCGACAGCCGGTCCGGATCGTGCTCGGACATCTTCGGCTCGATCCGGTCGGCCTGGGCCGCGGCGAGCGCGAAGCCCTGCGCGGTCCGCCCATCGCGGAGATTCACCCACGCTGTGGTAGCGGCCAGGTGGGCATCCCGCAGATCGTCGCCGGCCTGGACGGCGATCTGCCGACCGTAGGTGAGCGCCGCATAGGCCAGGTCCCGTGAACCCCACACGTTCGCGGCCATACCGGCAGTCTGGAAGACATCAGCCAGGACGCCGGCCGCGGCCTCCCGCTCGTCGGTGTCCGCCGCGTCGTATCGGGCCCGGGCTTCGGGCAGCAAGGCGCCTAGAAGCGCACCGAGTTCGGTGTAGCGGCCCGCCCAGTAGGCCGCGTCAGCGCGCCGAACGACACCACGGAGTTCTTCGACGGTGCCCGGCTCGGTGCCGGTGGGGATGCCGATGGCGGCATCGTGCGTGACTGCGGACAGCATGCGCAGCGCTGCCCGCTCGTCGCGGTCCATGGAGCGGCGGGGCGCTTGCTGGCCGAGGAGCACGGCGATGTCAGTCCCGAGTGCGGAGGCGATGGACAGAAGCGAAGGAAGGGAAGCGGTGCCGCCGCGTTCCAGCTTCCGCACGACACCCACGGAGACGTTGGCTGCTTCCGCCAACTGCTCCTGCGTCATGGCACCGCGCAGCGTCTTGAGCCGTTCAGCGGTGCTGTACTCGGACCACTGCATGGCAGCAACTCCTCCCCGACCGGCCAGGCACGGACCGTACCCACTGCTTTACGACCGGCAACACCCATGGGCACCGTCGGCACAGTGAGTTGGCTGGAAGTCGCCGCTAGACGGAAAGCGCGGCGCTCACTCCGAGCAATGCCTCAAGCTTGGCCACCGTTGCGGCTTCATCCGCCGCGAGGACGGTCGTGATGCCCAGGGCCTCGGCCGGTGGCAGATTCCGAGGGTGGTCATCGACGAACACGCACGCCTGAGCAGGAAGCCCGAGACGCTCCAACGTCAGCTCATAGATGGCAGGGTCGGGCTTTGCGATGCGGACCTGCTCGGAGATGACGTGCACATCGAATAGGTCCCAAATTCCTGCTTGTTCGTACGGGTTGAAGGGATCCGTGCCGAAGCTGTTCGACAGGAGGGCGAGACGGTACCCCGCGCCCTTGGCAGCTCGGGCGAGCGCGGCCATGCGCCGAGCCGGGGGCACCGCGGCCCAGGCGCGTCCCATCAGGTTGTCCGGCGCGACATGCGCACCGAGAAGGGCTGCGGTGCGCTTGTTCCACTCTTCCTGGCCGATCTCACCGATCTCCAGTGCCGTGTAAAGCCGTCGGCCTTCAGGGTCGTCGTTGAGGGTGGCGCGCCACGCTTCTGGGGGAAGCCCTTCCGACTCGCACCAGGCGCGGTGCACGGCGAGCGGATTGGCAGTCAGCACCCCGGCGAAGTCCAGGATGAGCCCTTGCTTGGCTTGACGGTCCGCGGTCTCGTCGGGCTGCGGCATGCTGCGTGCTCCCTCTCACTCGGCCTCAAGAAGACGCTACAGCGCGCCGGGAGTACGGATGCCGTCCAAGCCGCGGGGTCCTGTGCGACGCACGGCCCTTCTTTCGCGTGGTGTGCAGAAAAGCGCATTCAGAATTGCCGGAGTCCGGCATGGGGCGCCGCGGCTGCGTGGTCGTATGGTCGGCCCTGCACGGGGACCCGCGCCGTGCGGGGGAACCAGGAGAGGGATGGCTTCATGCACGGGAACCCGCTGTACCACTGGGTCGCTCTCGCGGTCTCCAGCGTGCTCCTGCTGCCGCCGGCGATCGCGATGCTGAGCGGATGGGTTCCGCCGTGGATGCGCGAGCGCAGCGGCGGTCTGCGATTGCGTGCTTGCGGTCTGCTGTTCCTCTACGGAGCTGCTCTGGCCAACGGCCTGCCGCGTCTGGTCAACGCCTCATATGACACGATTACGGTCGGCATTGCCTTCGGCGTCGGATTCTCCGTGCTCGCGGGCCTCTTGTTCCTCCTGGCCGGCGGTGGGGGCGCCCGCGCTCACAGGTGAGCATCCGGCGTGCCGAGCTCCGTACACGTCTGGTCTGTCGTCGCCCCGGAGGTGTGTGGAAATGCCCGATGAGCCACATCCGGTGTCGGCTCGGCGTAGCGGCGTCGTTCTGATGGTCGTGGGCGGACTGCTGGCCGCGGCAGGGGCCGTCCTCTACGTCTTGCCCGGCCCCGGTGCCCCGATTCTGTTTCTCGGCGCGGTCGTGCTGGCCACCGGGGTGATCACGCTCGCCTGTGCGCGATCGTGACTGACCCGGGGTCCCTGTTTCGCTCGCTCACCCACGGCTCGCCGATTGGCAGCCGCCGCTTGTGACGCTGTCGTGCCGGTCCCGGCAATGGCGGACATCGTCGCCGGCCGCCACGCGGCGTGGCGTTTCCTCACAGATCCTTGTCGGGCCAGTCCAGGAGGCGAGCGCCGATGACCGCTGTCTGGAGCATGTAGCGGTGGCCCGGATCGGCGGGGTTGGCGCCGGTGAGCTGGTGGATGCGCTCCAGGCGGTAGGTCATCGCCCGCACGCTCAACGACAGCCGGCGGGCTGCCTCCGCGGCGACGCAGCCGCTGTCGAAGTAGGCCGTCAGCGTGTCCAGCAGGGGCCCGGCGCCCCCTCGCGCGGTGGTCAGGGGACCGAGCGTGTTGAGCACCAGATCGGCCATGGCCTGGCGGTCCCTGGTCAGGACGGGGTAGACGAGCAGGTCGGTGGCGTGCAGGACCGGGTCGTCGAGGCCGAGGCGCTCGGCCAGCTCCAGGGCGTTCAGGGCCTCCTCGTACGACTGGACGACGCCGCCAGGGCCGGGCTGCGGCCGGCCGATGGCGACCCTGCCGCCGTCGGTCGCGGCGTGCGCCTGCTTGGCGAAGTAGGGCAGCACCTGATCCTCGTGGCCGGGAGCGATGCACAGCAGCCGGCCGTCCTTGGTGGTGAGCAGCACGTTGCGGTTGCCGAAGCGGGCAAGCAGGGCGTGCTCGACCTGCCGGGGCACGACGCCGCCCTCGCTGTAGGCGGCCGGTCCCTCGGCGACGGCCACGGCGTGCGCGTGGGACAGCCGCAGTCCGAAGCGTTCGGCGCGTTCGGCGAGGCGGCCGAGGTCGCTGCGGCCGTAGAGGAGGTCGTCGATGAACTCCCGGCGTGCTGCCTCCTCCTGGCGCACGGCCTGACGCTGGGCCCGTTCGAACCCCTCCGCAAAGGCGTCTATCGCCTGCTGTACGGCCGCCAGAGCGCTGTCCGCCGAGCCGGGGGGCTGCGGCCAGGCGGCGCGGGTCGCGGAAAGGTGAGCGCTGATGAGGGCACGCAGGCCGTGTCCGGCGTCGGCGGCCTGTTCGCCCAGCGCGCGCCGGGACTCGATCTCCTCGCGGGTGAGCCGTCGTCCGGTGGCCGAGACCTCGGTCAGGATGCGTGTGTAGCCGTCGAGGTAGCGCTCCGGCTTGTCCCGTTCCGTCAACCCGGCCCCCCGAACTTTGATGCCTCGGTGACGGGTTCTTAGCGGTCACCGGCATACAGACCCTAATGAACACTGCCGGGCACCGGCAATGCGGGGGCCGGCGTCGGTCGGGCAGCATGAGCGCGGGGGAGCCCCGGCCGTCCGGCTGTGCGGCGCCCTGGTGTGCCATACAGGCGGACGGACCGGAAGGGGGCCGAAGGATGCGGATGTTCGTGGAGGCCGCCACCGGCCTTCCCGGGATGCTGGTGACCGCCGCCCTCTTGGTCGTTGTGTGCTTCTGGCTGCTGGTCGCCGTCGGCGTCGCGTCGGTGGGCAGCTTCGACGCGGACGCCGATCTCAGGTCCTGGGGGATGGGCGGTGTACCGGTCGCCGTTGCGCTGTCCCTGCTGACGGTGCTCGCCTGCCTCCTCGGCGTCGGCTCGGCCGCGCTGCTGGGCGTCCTCGCGCCCTCCGGGACCATGTCGGCAGTCCTGCGCCCGCTCGCGCAGGTCGCGGGGTGGTTCGGGGCCTGGCGTCTGACATGCCGGTTCGTCCGGCCGCTGCACCGTCTGTTCCCCGATGAACCCGGACCCGCCGCCGGGCCCAGGGCGCGCGGTAGCGCCGGCTGAGCCACTCCTGCCGCCCCGCAGGGGCGTGGTCTTCCCTCACTCACCTTCCTTACGCCTCAAGGACGTATGCCATGTCTGTCATCGGCGTGCTCACCGCCGCCTTCCTGTTGCTCCTCGTCGCCGTGCTGTTCGTCGTCTCCCGGCTGTTCCGCAAGGTGGAGCAGGGCAAGGCGCTGATCGTCTCCAAGATGCGCAAGGTCGATGTGACCTTCACCGGTCAGGTCGTGCTGCCGGTGCTGCACAAGGCCGAGGTGATGGACATCTCGGTGAAGACCATCGAGATCACCCGGGCCGGCAAGGAAGGGCTGATCTGCAAGGACAACATCCGCGCCGATATCCGGATCTCGTTCTTCGTCAAGGTCAACAAGACCGTCGAGGACGTCATCAAGGTGGCCCAGGCCGTCGGCACCCAGCGGGCCAGCGACCAGCGGACCCTGCAGGAGCTGTTCCACGCTAAGTTCTCCGAGGCGCTGAAGACCGTCGGCAAGCAGATGGACTTCACGGACCTCTACACCCAGCGTGAGGAACTCCGCTACAAGATTATCGAGTTGATCGGTGTCGACCTCAACGGCTACCACCTGGAGGACGCGGCGATCGACTATCTGGAGCAGACGCCGCTCACCCAGCTGGACCCGGCCAATGTCCTGGACGCCCAGGGCATCCGGAAGATCACCGAGCTGACGGCGATCGAGCACGTGCGCACCAACGAGTTCCAGCGCACCGAGGAGAAGGAGATCACCCGGCAGAACGTCGACGCCCGCGAAGCGATCCTGGAGCTGGAGCGCCGGCAGGCGGATGCCGAGATCAAGCAGCGGCGGGAGATCGAGACCTCCCGGGCCCGTGAGGAGGCCGAGACCGCGCGGGTGGTGGAGGAGGAGCGGCTGCGCGCCCAGTCCGCCTTCCTGCGCACGGAGGAGCAGCTCGGCGTGCAGCGGGAGAACCAGGCCCGTGAGGTTGCCGTCGCCGCGAAGAACCGCGAGCGGGTCATCGCCGTCGAGAACGAGCGGATCGAGAAGGACCGGCAGCTGGAGGCCATCGCGCGGGAGCGGGAGACACAACTGACGAAGATCGCCGCCGAGAAGGAGGTCGAGGCGGAGAAGCGGGAGATCGCCGAGGTCATCCGCGAGCGGGTTGCCGTGGACCGCACGGTCGCCGAGCAGGAGGAGGCCATCAAGAAGCTGCGCGCGGTCGAGGAGGCCGAGCGGCAGCGGCAGGCCGTGGTCATCGCCGCGGAGGCCGAGGCGCAGGAGAAGCTCGTCAAGGACATCAAGGCCGCGGAGGCCGCCGAGCAGGCCGCCGTACACCGCGCCGCTGAGGAACTTACTCTCGCCGAAGCCCGGTTGAAGAGCGCCGACCTCGATGCGCAGGCCAAGCTGCGGCTCGCCGAGGGCGTCCAGGCGGAGTCCGCCGCCGAGGGGCTGGCCGCCGTGCGGGTCCGCGACAAGGAGGCCGAGGTCATCGAGAAGGCCGGCCGCGCCGAGGCCGAGGCAACCCAGGCGCGCCTGCGGGCCGAAGCCGAGGGCGTGCGAGCGAAGGCCCTCGCCGAGGCGGAGGCCATCGGGGAGAAGCTCAAGGCGGAGGCCGCCGGTCTCACCGAGAAGGCCGCTGCCATGGCCGCCCTGGACGAGGCGTCCCGCGGGCACGAGGAGTACCGGCTGCGGATCCAGGCGGAGAAGGACATCCGGCTGGCTTCCCTGGAAACGCAGCGGCAGATCGCCGAGGCGCAGGCCACGGTGCTGGCCACCGGTCTGGAGAACGCCGACATCGACATCGTCGGCGGCGAGTCGGTCTTCTTCGACAAGCTGGTCGGGGCGATCGCGCTCGGCAAGGGCGTGGACGGCTTCGTCCAGCACTCCGAGACCGCGCAGGCGCTGGCGGGGCCCTGGCTGGACGGCACGTCGAGCTTCACCGATGACCTCGGCCGGATCCTCGGCTCGGTCTCCACGGCCGACGTGCAGAACCTGACCGTGTCCGCCGTGCTGATGAAGCTGATGAACAGCGGCGGCCCGAACGCCGGGCAGCTGAAGCAACTGCTGGACAAGGCGGGCGAGCTGGGCCTCGCCGACACCCCGCTCACCGCGCTCAACGGCACGGCCCGAGCCTGATGACCCGTGGTGCCGGAGTTGCCGCACAGGGGACGGCAGCTCCGGCACCACGCCCGAGGGAAGGACGCACGATCCATGGCAACCGTCCTGGAGACGGGCTCGTACGACGCGGTTGACACCGGTACGTACGAGGTGCTGCGCGACCGGCTCACCGCACAGGCCGCCGAACTCGCCCGCCGCGCCGAGACACTCAACGCCCGCCGCACCGAGGAGTTCGGATCCGTCCGGCTGGAACTGAGCGGCACCGAGCGCCTGCGCACGGAGCGTGCGGCCGTCCTGCGCGACCTGGTGTCCGTCGGCGACCGGCTGATCTTCGGCAGCAGCGACGCTGCGGGCCTGCGGACCGAGTTCTCCGTCGGTGACGTCCTCACCCTCCACGACCGCGACCTGAACGCGCTGCCGGAGAAGACCGTACCCGGCCTGCTCGACGACCCGGACTTCGTGCGGGAGTTCACCGCCCTGCACCGCTACTACCGGCAGACCCGCCTCCTCAGGCTTCGCCGCGTCGGCGACCGGCTGCTGGCCGTCTTCCAGACCGGTGATAAGGCCGAGGACATCCGGGTCCTGCGCTGGGCGCTCGGCGCGGACGGGCAGGTCACGTTCCTCGACGCGCGCGGTGAACGCGACGACGTGTTCCCGCCCTCGCACGACTTCGCCTGGACCGAGGCCACCCGTGAGGACCACGTCCTCGGGCCCCGCCCCTACGTGCGCGTCCAGGGCGAGGTCCTCGTGTCGACCGTCGGCGGCAGGCTGACGGTGGCCGCGGACACCGGCGACGACGAGCCGTACACCGAGCTGTACGACGAGCCGGTGGACGAGCCGCTGCAGTCCCTGGCCGACGCGGAGGTGTCCCACGCGCGCGTGGGTGCCCTGATCGTGCTGCGGATCCTGCCCTACAAGGAGGACACCGAGCGCTACTTCGTCTTCAACACCCTCACCAGGGCCGTCGTCCGGCTCGACGGCATCGGGCAGGCGTGCCGTCGGCTGCCCGACGACCAGGGCATCGTCTTCCCCGGCGGCTACTGCCTCGCCACGGGGACGCACAAGACCTTCGACCTCGACACCGGCGGGCTGGAGTTCGAGGCCGAGCTGCGCTCGCCGTACGGCGAGGACGTGCTGTACGCCTTCCGGTCCCGCGCCGAGGGACGCTGCCTGCTGCTGTCGTACAACACCATCCGCAAGGAGCTCGCCGCCCCGCTGTCCTGCTCGGGCTGGGCGCGGTTCGACGACGGCATCCTGGTGGTGCTGCGGGCGGACGGCGACGAGCCGGCGCGTGTGCACCCGCTCCAGCTGTGGACCTCTCCCTATGTCTCCGACACCTACGCCGCCGCTCGCCCCGTGGGCGAGGGCGCGCTGGCCCGCGTGGGCAACGCCGACCTCGTCCGGGGTATCGCCGACTGCCTGTCGCTGGCCCGTTCGGTGGCGGAGATGGCCCCGACGAGCGAGATGTACGCGGCTCTCGTCACGTCCTGCGTCCGTGCGGCGGACACCCACCACTGGCTGGGGGGAGCCGACCTCGGCGACCTGCGCACCCCGCTGGAGGCGGTGCGGGAGACGGCCGAGCAGGTGCTGGCCGAGTTCGAGAACGTCCGGGCGCTGACGCGGGGCGCGGCCAACGCGGTAGACGAGGCCGCCGAAGGGCTCGCGGGGGTGGTACGGCGGCTGCGCGGTGAGACCCCGCGCGACGCGTCCGCCTGGGTGAGCGGGCTGACCGAGCTCCGCCGTGCCCAAGGACACCTGCTCACCCTCAAGGACCTGCGGTACGCCGACACGGCCCGGATCGACGCCCTCGCCGCCCAAGCGGACGCAGATCTCACCGCCTTCGGACAGCGCGCCGTCGCCTTCCTGGACCGCGAGGACGCCTTCGCCCGCCACCACCAGGCTCTTCAGCAGCTGGTCACCGAAGCCGAGTCGATCACCGCACTGGTCCAGGCCGCGCCTTTGGAGACCCGGATCAACGACCTGGCCGACCAGCTGCGCACGGTCACCGAGGTCGTCTCCGGCCTCGGCATCGCCGACGCCACCGTGCGCACCTCGGTCCTCGCCCGCACCGCCGAGGTGCTCGGCGCCGTCAACCGGGCCCGCGCGCTCCTCGACGCCCGGCGCCGCACCCTGCGCGGCAGCGAGGGGCGCGCCGAGTTCGCCGCCGAGTTCGCGCTGCTCGGGCAGCACATCACCGGGGCGCTCGCCGCCGCCGGCACACCGGAGGAGTGCGACGAGCAGCTGGCGTTCGTGCTGACCCGGCTGGAGGAACTGGAGTCCCGCTTCGTCGAGTTCGAGGACTTCCTGGGCGAGCTCTCCGGCCGCCGCACGGAGGTGTACGAGGCGTTCTCCGCGCGCAAGCAGAACCTCCTCGATGCACGGGCACGGCGCGCCGAGCAGCTCGCGGACGCAGCCGGTCGCGTTCTGGAGGCGATCGCCCGGCGCGCTGCGACGCTTCCGGACGCCGACGCGGTCAGCACGTACTTCGCCTCCGACCCCATGGCCGTCAAGGTCCGCCGGACCGCCGACCAGCTGCGCGAACTCGGCGACAGCGTCCGGGCGGAGGAACTGGACGGCCGGCTGAAGGCCGCCCGCCAGGAGGCGGCCCGCGCGCTGCGCGACCGCACCGACCTGTACGGCGACGACGGCCGCACGATTCGCCTGGGCACCCACCGCTTCGCCGTCACCACCCAGCCCCTCGACCTCACCCTCGTGCCGCACGGCGACGGCCTCGCCTTCGTCCTGACCGGCACCGACTACCGCTCTCCGGTCACCGACCCCTCCTTCGCCGATGCCCGCGCGTACGCGGACTGGCACCTGCCGTCCGAGTCGCCGCGGGTGTACCGCGCCGAACAACTCGCCGCCCGACTCCTGCGCGAGCACGGTGCCGCCGCCCTCGCGGACGCCGACGACCTGCCCGCGCTCGTGAGCGCGGCGGCGCAGGAGGCGTACGACGAGGGCTACGAGCGGGGAGTCCACGACCACGACGCGACGCTGATCCTCACCGCCCTGCTGCCCCTGTATGAGAGGGCGGGCCTGCTGCGGCACGAGCCCGCGGCGCGGGCCGCCGCGCAGCTGTTCTGGACCCACGGCACCACCGAGGACCAGCGCACCGCGTGGACCCGCCGCGCGGTGTCCCTGGCCCGCGCCCGGGACACCTTCGGCCTCGCGCCCGCGATCGCCGACCTTGAGCGGGAGCTGGCGGACGCCATCGGCGGGGAGCATGACCGGGCCGCTGCCGCGTACCTCTTCGAGGAACTGACGACCGGCCCCGACGGCTTCGTCCTCGCCGCGGCCACCCGCAGCCTGCTGGAGGAGTTCCGCCGCACGGTGGACGGCTCGGCCTTCCACGAGGACCTGGCCGCCGTGGACGATCTGGCCGCGCGCCGCCAGCTCGCCGAGGCGTGGCTGTCCGCGTACGTCTCCGCGACCGGGCGGGACGCCACTCCGGGCGACCTGGCCGAGGCCGTGGCCGCCGAGCTCTGCCCCGGCCTGCCCCGCCACCTGTCGGAGGCGGTACCGGGCACGGTCGTCGAGGGGCTGCTCGGCACCCACCCGCGCATCACGGACCGCCGACTGCCCCTGCGCGTGGACGAGTTTCTGGCCCGCACCCGGCGTTTCGCCGACCAGGACGTCCCGGCCTTCCGCGCCCACCAGCGCCGGCGGACCGACCTCGTGGCGGCCGAGCGCGCCCGGCTGCGGCTGGACGACCACCGCCCGCGCTCCCTGGCCTCCTTCGTACGGGGCCACCTCGTGGACGAGGTGTATCTGCCGCTGGTCGGCGACAGCCTCGCCAAGCAGCTCGGCACGGTCGGCGAGACCAAGCGCACCGACACCGGCGGACTGCTGCTGCTTCTCTCCCCGCCCGGCTACGGCAAGACGACGCTGATCGAGTACGTCGCCGACCGGCTCGGCCTGATGCTGGTGAAGGTCAGCGGCCCGGCCCTGGGCCGCGGCGTCACCTCGCTCGACCCGGCCGAGGCCCCGAACGCCACCGCCCGTCAGGAGATCGAGAAGATCAACTTCGCGCTCGCGGCCGGCAACAACACACTCCTCTACCTGGACGACATCCAGCACACCTCGCCGGAGCTACTGCAGAAGTTCATCCCGCTCTGCGACGCCACCCGCCGCATCGACGGCGTATGGGACGGCGCACCGCGCACCTACGACCTGCGCGGCAAGCGCTTCGCGGTCTGCATGGCCGGCAACCCGTACACGGAGTCCGGGGTCCGCTTCCAGGTGCCCGACATGCTCGCGAACCGCGCCGACGTATGGAACCTGGGCGACGTCCTCACCGGCAAGGAGGACGCCTTCGCGTACAGCTTCCTGGAGAACGCGCTCACCTCGAACCCGGTGCTCGCCCCGCTCGCCGGACGCGACCGGGCCGACCTGGATCTCTTCGTCCGCCTCGCCGAGGGCGACCCCACGGCACACGCGGACCGGCTGACCCACCCCTACGGGGCCGCCGAGGTGGAGCAGATCCTGGCCGTGATCGGGCACCTGCTGCGGGTGCGCGAGACGGTCCTCGCGGTGAACGCCGCGTACATCGTCTCCGCGGCACAGTCCGACGCCACCCGCACCGAGCCGCCGTTCCGGCTCCAGGGTTCGTACCGCACCATGAACAAGATCGCCCAGCGCGTACGGCCGGTCATGAACGACGACGAGGTCGCCGCGGTCATCGACGACCACTTCACCGCCGAGGCCCAGACACTGACCGGCGGCGCCGAGGCCAACCTGCTGAAACTGGCCGAACTACGCGGCACACTCACCCCGGCCCAGGAACGGCGCTGGGCGGAACTGAAGGCGGCATACGTCCGCACGCAGACCCTCGGCGGCCCCGGGGAGGGCCAGCTCGTGCGCGCCGTCGCCGCCCTCGGCCTCCTCGCCGACCGCGTGGCCGCCGTCGAGGCCGCCATCACCCGCGCCGCCGACCCCCGCATGCTGCTCGCCCAGCTGCGAGGACGGCACGCCGCCGGACACCCGGAGCAGCCGTGACGCCCACGTGAGGACGAGTCCCCGCCGGACAGCGCTCTGCCGACGGCCCGGCGGTATGGTGCCCGTACGGGTGGTCGGTCCCGCGGGGACAGCCGCCCGAAGGACAGTACGACGGGGACAGGAGCCGGTTGTGCGAGCGCGTGACTTGGCGGTGGAGTACGAGACGGTCGGTCTCGACAGCGATGCCCTGGACGCCGCGCGGCTGATGGCCGAGCACCGGCTGCCCGCCCTGCTGGTGGTGGACGGCAGCGGCACGCCGAAGGCGATCCTGCCCGCCTCCCAGATGGTCAAGATCCTGGTTCCGGAGTACGTCATCGAGGACCCGACCCTGGCAGCGGTGGTCGACGAGCGCCACGCCGACCGGCTCTGCGAGGCGCTGGCCGGCCGCAAGGTGCGCGACTGCCTGTCGAAGAAGACTCCCGCCCCGGTGGTGGCCGCGCCCGACGACACGGCGCTGGAGATCGCCGCGCAGATGGCACAGGTACGCAGTCCTCTGGTGGCTGTGGTGGAGAAGGACGTCTCCGGCACCCGCCTGCTCGGCGTGATCACCGCCGCGCACCTGCTGGAGCGCCTGCTCGCGGTGACCTCCGACTGAGCCAGGCTTCGTTGCCGGAGACCGGCAACGGAGGGTGCGCCGAGGTGCTCACAGCCAACCTGTTAGAGACGCGTCAAGGACCTGTAAAGTTCCCTGCGGTGTGCCGGGAAGCCTGGTCGGCGAAATAAGGGAGAGCTCTCTTTCCGATCGGGGATCCGTCATGGTGCTGGTGGTGGTGTTCGGCGTCGCGCT
Source organism: Streptomyces sp. NPDC028928 (assembly GCF_055564915.1). Taxonomy (NCBI): domain Bacteria; kingdom Bacillati; phylum Actinomycetota; class Actinomycetes; order Kitasatosporales; family Streptomycetaceae; genus Streptomyces; species Streptomyces sp. NPDC028928. Next base: position 36,988 of record NZ_JBVHVI010000025.1, on the reverse strand, counting down.
GCTGGTGGCGGTGCTGTTGTCGGGTCTGGCGGCCCGTACCGTGCTCTCCACGTCTTTTCTCTTCCTCGTCGGCGGTGCCGCCGTCAGCGACGGCTTCCTCGGGCTGATCCACATCACGCCGGACAGCGAGATCGTCTCCGTCACGGCCGACCTGGCCCTCTTCGCGGTGCTGTTCACCGACGGCATGCACGTGTCGTTCGCCAAGCTGCGGGCGAACTGGCGTAACCCGGCCCGCGCGCTGGGCCTCGGCATGCCGCTGGCGTTCGTGTTCATGGCGCTGCTCACCCACTTCCTGGTGGGCCTCGACTGGACCACGTCCTTCCTGGTCGGCGCGGTGCTGGCACCGACGGACCCGGTGTTCGCCTCGGCGATCGTGGGCCGCAAGGAGGTACCGGCCAAGCTGCGCGAGCTGCTGAACGTGGAGAGCGGCGTCAACGACGGCCTCGCCCTGCCAGTGGTGCTGCTGCTGATCGCGGCCGCGGGACCCGCCGCCGGTCACGCGGACGAGGCGTCGTTCGGGAAGATCGCCCTGGAGCTGCTGCTCGGCCTGGTCTTCGGCGCTGTACTCCCGCTGATCGTCAACGGACTGGTCCGGTTCCGGCTGCTGGGCGCCGAGCCCAAGCTCCAGCCGCTGCTGCCGCTGGCCACCGGGATCATCTTGTACGCCACCTGCCACCTCACCCACGCCAACCCCTACCTCGCGGCGTTCTCCGCCGGAGCGGTGCTGGCCGCCGTCTCCCCGGAGGCCAAGGGGGCGTTCGAACCGCTCGGCGAGGCGCTGGCGGAGCTGGCGAAGTTCGCGGCCCTGCTGGTGTTCGGCGCGCTGCTGACCCCCGCACTCTTCGGTGACCTGTCACTGGGCGGGTATGCGGCGGTGGTGTTGGCGATCGTGCTGATCCGGCCCGCCTCGCTGCTGATCTCGCTGGTCGGGACCCGGTTCAGCCGGCGGGAGAAGCTCACGGCGGCCTGGTTCGGGCCGAAGGGCTTCGCCTCGGTGGTCTACGGGCTGCTGGTGCTCCAGTCCGGCATTCCGCAGGCCGAGGAGGCATACACGCTGATCGCGGTGTGCATCGCTTTCTCGATCGTCGCGCACAGCTCCACCGACGTACCGATCGCCCGGATGTTCGACGTGGAGGACCTCGTCGGCATCCCGGACGACGACCACGACCGTGACCCGGCTGCCGTGCAGGGCGCCCGGACCGACTGACCGACCGACCGGAGGACCGTGAACGACTGGCACAGCTGGGCGGCGATCGTCGTCTTCACCGGCGCCTACACCCTCATCATCAGCGAGAAGATCCACCGCGTCGCCGTCGCGCTCGGCGGTGCGGGCCTGATGCTGGCGATCGGCGCGACCGACGACGTCTCGGCGTTCTACTCCGAAGAGTCCGGCATCGACTGGAACGTCATCTTCCTGCTCATGGGGATGATGATGATCGTCGGCGTGCTGAAGAAGACGGGCATGTTCGAGTACTTGGCGATCTGGGCGGTCAAGCGCGCCCGCGCCAAGCCCTTCCGGGTGATGGCGATGCTCGTCGTCATCACCGCGCTGGCCTCGGCCCTGCTGGACAACGTGACGACGGTCCTGCTGATCGCCCCGGTGACCCTGCTGGTGTGCGAGCGCATGGCCCTGCCTGCCGCCCCGTTTCTGATCGCCGAGGTGATGGCGTCGAACATCGGCGGCACGGCCACGCTGGTCGGCGACCCGCCGAACATCATCATCGCCAGCCGCGCCGGATTGACCTTCAACGACTTCCTCGTGCACCTCGCCCCGCTGTCTGCCCTCCTGGTCGTTGTCCTCCTGCTGCTGTGCTGGGTGATGTTCCGCAAGTCCTTCGTCTACGACGAGGACCGCGCCGCCGAGATCATGGCGCTGGAGGAGGGCGAGGCCATCAAGGACCGGCGTCTGCTCATCCAGGGCCTCGTCGTGCTGGCCCTGGTGGTGGCCGGCTTCGTCCTGCACCCGGTCCTGCACTACGAGCCCAGCATCGTCGCCCTCCTGGGCGCCGGGCTGCTGGTCGCCCTGTCGTCGGTGGAGACCCACGACGTCCTCGCCGAGGTGGAGTGGCCCACGCTGGCCTTCTTCGCCGGCCTGTTCATCATGATCGGCGGCCTGATCGACACCGGCGTCGTCGGCGAGATCTCCTCGCAGCTCGCCCAGGCCATCGGGGGCAACGAACTGGGCGGTTCGATGACCCTGCTCGGTGGGTCGGCGGTGCTGTCCGGGATCGTCGACAACATCCCCTACGTCGCCACCATGGCGCCCATCACCAGCGACCTGGTCCGCGACATGGGCGGCTCCTCCGACCACGTCTTGTGGTGGGCGCTCGCCCTGGGCGCCGACCTCGGCGGCAACGCCACCGCCATCGGCGCCAGTGCGAACGTCGTCGTCCTGGGCATCGCCGAACGCAACCGGCAGCCCATCTCCTTCTGGCAGTTCACCAAGTACGGCCTCGTCGTCACGGCCGTGACGGTGGCCATCGCTCTGGCCTATGTGTGGCTCCGCTACTTCGCCCTGGCCTGACGTGAAAGGGAAACAGGTGTCGGGAGTCGCGTCACGCGCGAGGCCGTGGTCGGCGCTGCTGGCCGCGCACCCGGCGCGTGCGGTCGTCATGGCGTTCGCTCTGGTGGTCCTGGCCGGTACGGCGCTGCTCGCCCTGCCGGTCGCCTCGCAGGAGGGCGCCGCGACCGGGTTCGTCACCGCTCTGTTCACCTCCACCTCGGCGGTGTGCGTCACGGGTCTGGCGGTCGTGGACACGGGCACCTACTGGAGCGGCTTCGGCCAGGGCGTGATCCTCGCGCTGATCCAGGTGGGCGGCTTCGGCATCATGACGATGGCCTCGTTGCTGGCGCTGCTGGTTTCGGGGCGGCTGCGCCTGCGGATGCAGCTCACCGCGCAGGCCGAGACCAAGAGCCTCGGCATCGGAGACGTACGACGGGTCCTTCTCGGTGTCGCCGGCACCACCCTGGTCGTCGAGCTCGCGACCGCGGCCGTGCTGGCGCTGCGCTTCCGGTTCGGCTACGGCGAGGACATCGGCAACGCCGTGTATCTCGGCTACTTCCACGCCGTGTCGGCGTTCAACAACGCCGGGTTCGGGCTGCACGCGGACAGCATCACGCGGTACGCGCAGGACGCATGGGTCACTTTGCCGATCTCCGCCGCCGTGATCCTGGGCGGCATCGGCTTCCCGGTCCTGCTGGAGATCCTTAGGCACCGCCGGCGCAGCCGCACCACCGGGCGCCGCAACTGGACGCTGCACACCAAGCTCACCGTCCTGACCACGGCCGTCCTCCTGGTCACGGGAACCGTGCTGACCTGTCTGCTGGAGTGGACGAACCCGGGAACGCTCGGCCCGCACACCGCGGCCGGGAAAATCCTCGACGGGTTCTTCCACTCGGCGATGACCCGCACGGCGGGTTTCAACGCGGTCGACGTCGGTGCGATGCACGCCTCGACCCTGCTGATGAGCTGCGTGCTGATGTTCATCGGCGGAGGCAGCGCCGGAACCGCCGGCGGCATCAAGGTCACCACCTTCGCGGTACTGGCCGCCGCCATGGCCGCCGAGGTCCGCGGCGAACCCACCTCGACCATAATGGGCCGCCGCCTCGCCCCGCACACCCTGCGCCAAGCCCTGACCGTGGCGCTTCTGAGCGTGGGGATGATCATGGGCGCCACCCTGGTCCTGCTCACGCTCACCGACCACTCGCTGGAGAGCGTCCTGTTCGAAGTCGTCTCCGCCTTCGCCACCGTGGGCCTGTCCACCGGCATCACCGCCGGCCTGCCGACCGCCGGCCACCTGCTGCTGACCGTTCTGATGTTCATCGGCCGCCTCGGCCCGATCACCCTCGTGTCGGCGCTCGCGCTGCGCGAGCGCACCCGCCGCTACGACCTGCCCGAGGAGCGACCCGTCATTGGTTAACTTCCTGCACTCCCTGCGCCGTCGGCGCCACAAGCGCCTGGCCGAGACACACACCCGGACAGCAGGCGACCAGCGGGTCGCCGTCATCGGCCTGGGCCGCTTCGGCTACTCACTGGCCAACGAGCTGATGCACCGCGGCTGGGATGTCCTCGGCCTCGACACCGACCCCCGGCTGGTGCAGAAGCACAGCGACGCCCTCACCCACGCGGCCGTCGCGGACTGCACCGACGCCGAGGCGCTGCGGCAGCTCGGCGTCCACGAGTTCACCAGCGCCGTCGTCGCCATCGGCAGCGACATAGAGGCCAGCATCCTGGTCAGCTCCAACCTGCTGGAGGCCGAGGTGCCCAATATCTGGGCCAAGGCCGTCAGCCGCCAGCACGGCCAGATCCTGGAACGCCTCGGCGTCCACCACGTCGTCCTGCCCGAACACGAGATGGGGGAACGCGTCGCCCATCTCGTCACCGGCCGGATGCTCGACTTCATCGAGTTCGACGACGACTACGCCCTGGTCAAGACGATCGCCCCGGCGGCCGTCACCGGGCTGCCGCTCGGCCGGAGCCAGGTACGCAGCCGGTACGGCGTCACCGTGGTCGGCATCAAGCGCCCGGGCGAGGACTTCACCTACGCCACCGCCGAAACGGTCGTACAGAAGGGCGACGTGATCGTCGTCACCGGCAAGACACACGCCGTGGAGGGCTTCGCCGAACTCGGCTGAGTACCGTCCGTGCTCCACACCGCACTCACCCCAGGCGCGAATAATGGTTCGCCGCCCCACAACGCGCGGGAGTTCGTCGGGGTGCCGTGCCAGTCGAGCCAGTAGCCAGGTCGTATCGGCATCCATGCCCTGGCCGGACGCGACACGGGTCGAACGTATGATCCGGCCATGCAGCGCGACGTGATCGATGGGGTACCCGTTCTGTGGGCGCAGGCTTCCGGACCTCTCGAAGCCGCCCTCGTCTTCGGGTGCGGGGTGAACGACGAGACGTTCAGGCATCTGGGAGTGACTCATCTCGTCGAGCACCTGGCGATGAGTACGTTGCCGAGGCTTCATCACGAGCACAACGCGTCGGTCACGCTCTCCCTTACGGACTTCACGGCATCGGGGAGCGAAAGGCAGGTGGCGGAGTTCCTGACTCGGGTCTGCGAGGCGCTGTCCGCGCTGCCGCTGGAGCGGATGGAACGCGAGGCCGGGGTGCTCGCCGCCGAGGGCACCGGCGTCACCGACCCGACCAGCGCGGAACTGCTGTCGTTCCGGTACGGCACTGCCGGCGCCGGACTGGCGTCCTGGGACGGGCCGGGGCCCGACCGCATCCCCGCGGAGGCCGTCCGCGACGTCGCCGCTCGCTACTTCCACGCGGACAACGCCGTGCTGGTGCTGACGGGCCCGCCGCCCGCTGGGCTGCGGCTTCCGCTGCCCCGCGGCCGGCGTCCCGACCGCAGCGGGGCACAGCCGGTGGTCAACGCGGGGCCGGCCTGGTTCCAAGCCGACGTGCCCGGTCCCGGTCTGGCCTTCCACGGCGATCTCGACGACCCCGCGCTCGTGCTCGCCCACGCCGTACTTCAGGAGCGGCTCCGACAGCGGGCTCGGCACCAGGAGGGCCTGTCGTACGAGGTGAGCGGTATCCGCATCTCGACGGGGGCCGGCCAGGGCGAGTACACCCTGTCCCTGGACGCCCGACAGGGCCAGGAGCAGCGCGTGGCCGAGCTGCTGTGGCAGGAAGCCCTGCGAATGGCGAGCGCAGGAGTCACCCAGGAAGAACTCGTGGAGGAGCTGGCAGGGTTCCGCGAGGTCTGGCTCGACCCCCGGTCGACGTCCTCAGAACTCGCCGAAGCAGCCGCCTGTGAGCTGCTCGGGCTCGACTACCAAGACGCATCGACACGGCTGGACGCCCTGGTGAAGGTGACCCCGGAGCAGGCGCGGCAGGCGTTCACCACCGCGCTGGCCACTGCCCTGCTCGTCGTCCCGTGCGAGGTGGAGGTGCAGCTGCGGCAACTCGACGGTGCCGTTCTGGACCAGAAGGTCTGCTCCACCGCGCGTGTGTTCCCCTCCGATCTGCGGATGTACAAGCCGTCATTGGTCAAGCGCCTCTTCTCTTCCGCCGCTCGGGCAGCGCGGCTCGGAGTCGGCCCCTCCGGACTGTGGTGCCGCGACGGCGACGGCCATGTGCATCATGTGCCCTTCGAGGAGGTCGTGGGCGTGGAGATCCAGGGAAGGGGCCGCGTGGTCTTCGGCTCCCGCGGCTGCCTCATCCCGGTGGTACCGGAGCTGTGGGCGAAGATCGGGCCGGCCGTCGCCGCCATCGACGCCGCGGTGCCAGATGCACAGCGCTACGAGACATCGACCCTCCTCCCCGACCGGGACGACTGACCGTCGTCCCGGCCCTGCCCGGCAGCGGGACACTGGGCAGCACCAAAGCCCTGGATATCAGGGACCCGCTAAGACGTTGCGCGGTGTCCGCCGAACCGCTTTCCTGAGAGAAAGAGCCGGGTGCGGCACACAGACTGCCGCCGGGGAGCCCGAGGAGTTGAGAATCGGTGAACGCCGCACACGTCGTAGGGGTGATCGTCGCAGTCTGTCTGGTCGGATATCTCATCCTGGCGGTCAAGTTCCCCAATAGGTTCTGAGACGGCCCAGCCGACCGAGCAGGGCTGGGCCATCACTTTCCGTTCGTATGCCTCCGGCGCTGCTGGGTCCGAGCTGAAAGGTGATCGGCCGCCCGGCCGAACGGGGGAGACACACACCAGGTGCCGACCTCAAGCGCATGGTCTCGGGCCAGCGAGTCGTGACAATCGCGGTCATGACGTCGATGACGGAGACCTTTCACGAGGCCCTGCGAAATGCGCTGGCCGGTCGGGACACGGTGAGTATCCGCGGCACCCTGATGGAGATGCTGGGAAGAGACCCTTCCAAGACGGAGGTCTCAGCAGCCCACAAGGTGGCCCGAAGGATCGCCGAGGATGGGGACGCGGTCCTCATCTCCCTGCTTCCTGACCAGGCCGGCGCCGACGCGTACGTGCCTACTGGCCGCGGAGGTAGGAGGCGGTCCTCGAACTACCTGACCGTGGACGAGAAGATCATCAAGGACTTGCCCTGCCGCGTCGAGCTCGCTGCAGAGAAGTGGGATGCGGTCATCGACGAAGGCATGCGGCTGACCCAGCAGAGGATCGAAAGCGACCCGTTGCTCTCGGCGTTCCTGCCTCGCTGGAAGGCGGAACCGCGTGCCGAGAAGAGGGCCCGCCTCGCGGCAGAAGCCAGCTGACCTGCTGTGCAGTGAACTTGTGCCAACAATCAACGCATCGAAGCCGGGCTTCCCGAGGGGGAGGCCCGGCTTCGATGCGTGTTCTGTCCTGGCGAAGCCCGGGCGTCACGGCTGGTGGCTGTCGCCTAACGGGACGTCCTACGCCTCGGTGTCAGACGCCAGGACTGTCGTGTCAGCCGGTCACCACCACGTTGGTCACGTGCCGGCCTGGCCAGCTCAGAAGGCGTATGGGTCGAAGGGACGGATCGGTGCGACCGTGAGGTCGAAGTAGAATCGCCGTTTTGCCCAACCGGCGATCGTCGGCTACATCCCGCTGCTTTTCCCGGTCAGCGTCGACGGCTGAAATCGTTCACCGCGCCCTGTGCCGGCCGCGTGCTGGGCGCCGAGGCCCCTTGACGCCGACTGCCTCGGGCTGGTGTGTCGGGGAACTTTCGGGCAGAGGGGGCAGGTGGGCGCTGCGCCGTAGTCGCCAGACGAGGACGTCGCTGATGGAGGTCGCGGTGTCGAGCTGGCGCCGCCGGGCGGCTTCCGTCAGCAGGGCTGCCGGGTCGTGGCCGGCTCTGTGGGTGTCGTCGAGGGTGGCGGCCAGGGCGGGCCAGCCGGGTTCGGCCTGGACCCGTGTGGCCAGGTCCGGCAGCACTTGGCGCAGGAGGTCGGCTTGCCGCTGGCGAACACGAGGGGCCAGGCGTTGGCCCCGCTGGCGGAGGACGGCCATGGACTCGGCCGCGGCGGCTTGGTAGGCGGCGCGCAGGAGTTCGGCGGCCTGCCGGGCTGCTGTGGCCTGCTGGGCGTGGTGCTTCCTCGCGTGCCAGTTCGCCGCGGCGATGGCGAGGAAGAAGGCCATGTCGATGAGCATGGCGGTGGTGGCGCCGTCTTCCCCGCGGCCCAGGGCGGGGCCGCTGTGGACGAGGTCGCGGGCGGCCTGGCGCAGGGCGCGGTCGTGCCCGCGTACGGCCTTCACGTGGGAGCGGCTGGCCCGCTCGAACACGAACGCCGCCTCGCGCAACTCGGCGCGGGTATGGGCGGCGGAGGTCTTGGCCAGCGCGTCCAGCACCTCACCCACCGCAGCGATCTGTGCCGCTGCCGCGCCGTCATCACCGTGATCGATGATCAGGAGGGCCTGCCAGGTGGCTGCTGTGGCCCGGCGCCGCGCGAACGCGGGACCTGTCACGTCCGGCAGGACCGGCTGTTCCCGCCCGGAGTCGTCCGCCGAGGCCACAGCCTCCACGGGCAGGGCCCAGCGTTCGCGGATGCGGGGCAGGGACAGATCGGGTGCGAGCGTCGAGCCCGCGTAGAACACCGGCTCCTTCTCACCGTTGCGGTCATCGGGCAGGGCTACCTTGTAGCCGAGCAGGTCACCTGAGGGCGCGACGCGCTTGCGGATCAGAAGACCGGCGGCGGCCAGCCGGTCGAAGAACTCCTCCTCGCTGGCGGCGCCGGCGACGGCGCGCCGTACGGTCTCCCGCAGTTCCTCCCGCGCCGGACGCTGCCTGCCCGTGCGTTCGGCCTTGTGCCGCTCCGCGCTGGTGGTCCGCTTGGCGGCGGTGCCGTCCCCGGGCGCGACCTGGTGCAGGCCGAGTTCTTTTTCGATCAGTCGGCACTCGGCCTGGGCGCGTTTGCCGGAGCGGTGGTGGTCGGGGCGGCGGCCGTCTTCGCGGATGAGTGTGGCGATGATGTGGATGTGGTCGTCGGCGTGCCGGACGGCTGCCCAGCGGCAGCCGGTGCCGTCGCCAGGGTCGATGCCGGTGGCGGCGACCATACGACGGGCGATGTCGCCCCACTGCTCGTCGGACAGGATCGGGTCGTCGGGCGCGGCGCGCACCGAGCAGTGCCAGATGTGCTTGTCGGGACGCCGGTCCGCGTCGAGCAGGGACAGGGGCTGGTCGAGGAGGTGCTGGAGGTCCTTCTTCGTCGCCGAGGGGTCGCGGCCGGGGTCTGGGGTCATGTTGTCGAAGGAAGCGACCAGGTGCGGGTCGATGTGTTCCTCGTGGGTGCCCTTGCCGTACAGGTAGTGCAGGAGCCCGAGCGTGTTGCTGCCCTGCTGGTGGATCCGCGGGATCAAGCCGCTCGGCCCTCCTGCCCGTTGGCGACCCTGTCGGCTGCCCGCTGGACGGCCTGCGCGGCACGCTGCAGGTCGGCGAGGGCAGCGGCGAAGTGCGGCACATCGGCACCCGAGTTGAGGGCCTTGGCGATCTGGTTGACGTTGCCGCCCGCCCAGCCGAGCTGACGGCGCACACCGAACAGGGCCGTCAGGATGTCCCGCTCGGTGGCGATGGCCGCTGCGGTGCGGGACTGGTCGCGGGCAGCGGCCAGAGCGGAGTGGGCCAGGAACCCGGCCACGCTCATGCCGACGTGGTCGGCGCCGGACTGAATGACGGCGAGTTCCTGGTCGTTGAGGCGGACGCTGTGAGCGGGGCGCTGCTTCTTGTCACGCGGACGCGACTTCCCCTTCCTGGCCGCGCCCTTGCGGCTGGCCTTGCCTGGCTGCGGTCCGCCCTCGGTCGCAGCCTTCCCGTCCGGTCCCCCCTGGTGCCGGACGGGCCCCGCCACCCCCGGGGCGGGATTGGGTTCGGGCGCTCCCCCTGCGGGGGAGTGTCCGAACCTCCAACTTGCTCCGGCTGAGGTCGGCACTGCGTTCGTCTCCTGCTGGGTGGCAGGGCATTCGTGGCGCTGGTTCTGCACGTGCGGTACTCCGTGGGGATGTGGGATGACAGGCGGGGCGCCACGTCGCGAGCGCGGGGCGTCGTTCCGGGCGGGTAAGAGGCGGGACGGCGACCGGGGTAGGGACCCAGCTGTTCTCGGCCGACCACTGCGGACGGTCCGTGACTTGCGGGGACCGGTCCCCGAAACGATGTCGTCCACGGTCCCCGGGACCGTTCGGGACCAGACCGCGACGTTCGTTGGGGACGGTCCCCATGACACAGCGTCAGGCGGACCGTCCTCAGTCCTGGCGCTGTCGCACGGGACGGTCCCCAAGGGAACGAGTTGGATGCGGGGACCGGTCCCCGTCGTTGGGGACCATTGCGAGGACCGGACTCATAGCGCCCTAGCAGGGGTTTCTCAGGGGACCGGTCCCCATCGCTGCCCCTGCTGGTCCCCGGGGGAGCGGTTGTTGCGGTCCCCGGCTGCGTTGGGCTCGGTCCCCGATGCGCGGTCCCGAATGGTGTTCGTCGGGACGGTCCCCACCTGCCGCACACGGCTTGTCGGGGACCGCCGGTATCGGACTGCGGGGACAGCGGCGGTGAGGAGCGAGGCATGGTGGAGTGCGTCAGGCAGCCTGCTGCTGGTCCAGCCGGGCAGCGGCAAGGTCGACGCGCGACGGATGGGGCGTGGCGCGTACTGCATTGCCTCGGACGGTGCCGTCAGGGCCAAGGCGCCGTTGACGGCATGGGTCGCCTGCGCGGGCGTGGCACCACGCGCAGCGGACGCTGAGCGCGTCCGGGCGCCCGTCGGCGACGGCGGCTTCGCATGCAGAACGGGTTGCCGGCAGCGGGCCAGCTCGGCGCGGACGGCCGGCGGGATGCACGATCCGATGGCGCGCGGGCGGGCCTCGATGTCCGGGCGAGAGTCACCGCTGGTGATCTGTCGGTACGTCGCGGGTGTGGTCTGTCCGATGGCGACGGCGTGCCGGGTGCCGAGCAGCTCGGCACGCCAGGCGGCTGGATCGTCCGGATCGGCGACCGGCGTGGGGTCGGTGTGCCGGTCAAGGCGGTCGCGTCGGTGGGCGCGCCACGCACGGGCGCCGTCCACCGGCAGGATCGGGTACGGGGAGTCGAGGATGTGGGCTCGTATCACCTCGCGGACGTCCCAGCCGGGGGCAGTGGCGAAGGGTACGTCGTGGAGCAGTTCGTGCCACTGGGCGATCTGGTCACGGGCTTCGCCCGTGCCGCTGCGGGTGATCCGGGGGTCGAGGCGGCCGATGTAGGCGAGGATGGCGGCGATTTTGCGTCGGTCCAAGGGCGGATTACTCCGTTCCGGTCGGTTCGTCGAGGGCGGCGAGCAGGGCAGCGGTGTGGGCCTCGGCACGGGTCATGCCGGCCGTGGGTGTGGGGGCGGGGGTGCCGCCGGGCAGGGCGTAGAGGTTCGGCCGGCCAGGGGCGGGGGTGCGTTCGCGGGCGATCCACGCGCGCCAGTCGGCAGCCCACGCGGCGGCAACGCGAGGGGTCCAAGCTGCCCGGTACGAGCGCCACTTCTCGTCGGCCGCTTGCAGGGCGTGCTCGCCGAGCCGGTCGAGGTGGCCGTGCTGCTGGAGCCAGGCCCGGGCGCCGTCGTCGATCCGCCACTCGGTGGCTTCGATGAGCGGGGCAGAGCTGCTGCTCTTACTACCGTTCACCTTCGGTTCTCTACTGTTCTGGGGGTTGGAATCCGTGCCCCCTTCGGGGCGGAATCCGTATCCCCCGGGGGCCGGATTCCGTTCCCCCGGATCGGATTCCGGTCCCCCCTCGAAGGGGTCGGCAGGGTCGGGTTCCGGTCCCCCAGGGGTCGGAATCCGATCCTCTGGGACGGCCGGATTCTGGTCCTCCTCGGTGGCCTGTTCGGCGAGGAACCGGGCGGCGGTCGAGAGGTGGTAGTACGTCTCTCCCCGCGGCCCCTTGCGGCCGGCGAGCTGCACCAGCTCACCACTGGCGATCAGCTTGTCCAGCGCGTCGCGCACGGCGGTGCGGGAGGCGTTCGCGCGCTTCATGAGGGCGGGCACGGACGCGTACGCGATGCAGCGCCGATCGCGGCACCGGTCGGCGATCAGGGCGAGGACCATGCGGGCGGTGCCCTTGCTGCGGCTGTGGTTCCACACCCATTCGCGGGCGTCGTAGCTCATGGTGAGGCGGCTCCTAGGTCGGGGCGGGCAGGCGCGAGCGCCCTGAGCGGGCGATACGCGAGAAGGGGGTGCGCCCAGCCTCGGCCGGAAGGCGCAAGGGGAGGCTGGTCGCGTTGCATCGCCAAGACAGCCACACCGAGGCCGCGCAAGTCCAGCAATTCAGCCGGGAAAGCAGACAGCTGACGGCGAACACGTTCTGCGCGGCTTACCAAAACGATAGACCCGGATCGGCGGTTGACCAAAAAGTTGTACCGCCGGCCGAGCCAGAAGGATCACATCGGGAAACCGTTGACCCATACGGGAGCGCAAGCTACAACACAACACCCCGCGTCGCACTGCCCTATCCGGTTGGCGCCGACATCGCCTGACGGAACCCGCGACTCAACTCAGAGGGGAGCCCCCGTCGTACGCCGGGCGCAACATAGCCGACGATCGCCGGTTAACCAAACCGGCGAATGCAAGTTACAACGGAGCCATGGCAGCACGATCACTGGAAATCGGTCCGGCAGGAATACGGACCGCCCGCACCATCGAAATGCTCCGCACCGAACGCGGCCTCGCGCAGCGCGAGCTCGCCACCCGTGTCACGGCCCTCGGCCGCCCGATGTCCAACACGATGCTGTCCCGCATTGAGCGGGCCCAGCGCCGCTGCGACGTCGACGATCTCATTGCCCTCGCCCAGGCGCTCCGCGTGTCGCCCCTGGCCCTGCTCCAAGGGATCCCCGCCGAATAGGGCGGCGCGCTGCCGCCTCGAACCGACTCTCCGAGCAAAGGACCCGACCGCCCTTGCGCCGACCCCCAATAGCCGCTGCCCTTGCCCGCTCCGGCGATGCCCCGAAGGAGGTGACCGCGAATGGCTGACCGCCTCCTGACGGTGGCCGAGGCCGGCGAAATGCTCGGCACCGGTGAGCGCTTCATCCGCCGCCTCATCGCCGAGCGCCGTATCCGCTACGTGAAACTCGGACGCCCGGTACGCATCCCGGAGAGCGCCGTTGCCGAGTACGTTGAGGCGCGCACGGTCGAGCCGCTCCGCCGTACCCGCGTCCGTTACGGGAGGGCGGCCTGATGACAGGACGCAGGACACAGCGGCGGCGCGAATTCGGCACCGTGCGCCAACTCCCCTCGGGCCGGTGGCAGGCCCGCTACCTGGGGCCGGACGGGCAACGCCACAAGGCTCCCGAGACCTTCTCCTCGAAGACCGAAGCCCAGAACTGGCTCAACCTGGTCCGGGCCGACATCGAGCGCAACCACTGGCGGGACCCGGACGCCGGTGCCATCAACTTCGAGAAGTACGCCCTGCGGTGGCTGGAGGAGCGCGGGCTGGCGCCCACCACGGTTGACCGTTACAGCGGTCTGCTACGGCTGCACATCCTGCCGACATTCGGCAGCGAGGACTTGGACGAGATCACGCCGCCCTCGGTGCGTACCTGGCGAGCCGAGCGGCTCAAGGCGACGGGTGCCACCACGGTCGCCAAGTCGTACCGGCTGTTGAAGGCGATCTTCCAGACGGCCGTCGACGACGACCTGCTGCGCAGCAACCCCTGCCGCATCAAGGGAGCCGGCAAGGAGGAGGCCGACGAGCGCCCGACCGCCACCGTTGAGCAGGTCTTCGACCTCGCCGACGCGATGGGCCCGCGTTGGCGGCTCATGGTCCTTCTCGGCGCCTTCGCCTCACTCCGCCCCGAGGAACTGGCCGAACTGCGCCGGCACAGTGTCGATCTCGACGAATGCTCTCTGCGGATCACACACGCGTCCCCCGAGCTGACGAACGGCAGACGGGTGACCGGGGATCCCAAATCCCGCGCGGGCAAGCGCACCGTCTACCTGCCGGATTTCGTGCTGCCGGAGCTGCGGCGGCACCTCCGGTGGTTCGCGGAGAAGGAGCCGGACGGCCTGCTCTTCGTCGGAGAGAAGGGGGCCCCGTTCCGCCGGTCGACCTTCGGCCGCAAGTGGCGCAAGGCCAGGAGGAAAGTTGGCATGCCGGACACCTTCCGCTTCTACGACCTTCGCCATACCGGCAACACCCTCGCCGCTGACACCGGTGCCAAGCTGAAGGACCTCATGGTCCGCGCCGGCCAGTCCTCGGAGCGGGCCCAGCTGATCTACCAGCACTCGACGGCCAAGCACCAGCGCAGGCTCGCCCAGGGGATCGATGCCGAGGTGCGGCAGCAGCTGCGTGAGACAGCTGCCGGGCAGGTGGGGGCCAAGGAGGCGTAACGGCGTTTGTGACAGCCTCCGGAGCACTGTGCGCCCCTTGTGCCCCCTTGAGGGACGGCCGTGAATGAGATCAGCTTCTCCTGCATGTAAGGACAGGGGAGTTGTGGTCGGCGGTGTACGGCCCAACTGGAGGGGGAGCGATGGCGTTCAAGTTAGTGTCTGTTTCGCCCGCGCAGGACGAGCTGATCGACAAGGCCATAGCCCTGGGTGATCGGTACACGAAGACGCTGGGGCTTCTCACCCCGCCCGCTTACCGGAAGGCAGCGGAGGACGGCGGCCTTCTGGCCGCGGTCGAAGGGGACGAGGTGCTCGGCTACGCGCTGTTCGGACTGCCGAAGAGGAGCGCGCGTATTCGGCTCGCACACTTGTGTGTGGCGGAGGAACAGCGCGGCCGGGGAATCGCCCGCCGGCTGGTGGAGGGCATCAAAGAGCGGTACCCACAGCGACTCGGGATCAAGGCCAAGTGCCGACGGGACTACAACCTGAGCGGGATGTGGAGGAGTCTCGGCTTCGTCCCGGATGGCGAGGTGCGAGGCCGCGGCCGGGACGGCGAAATCCTGGACGGATGGTGGTTGGACCTCGGCCATCCGGACCTCTTTACGGAGATGGAGAGCGACGCGCTCCTGGTGGTCACGGTCGACCACGGAGTCTTCGTCGATCTGCGGGGCCTCGCTGACACGGCCGACGCGGAGGAGTCCCGAGCGCTGGAAGCCGGCTGGATGGCGGATCTGGTCGAGCTCGCCTACACCCCCCAGCTGGTCCATGAGATCCGGGACCTCCCGAATACGGCAGAGCGTCAGCACCAGCGGGCGGCGCTGACCGGCCTGCGCAAGCTCTCCCCGGACTTGGCGGCCGTGGACGAGCGAAGCCGTGAACTGCTCCGAGCCGCCACGCAGGCCATGCCCGACCTGGCCGTCGACGCTGAGCTTCAGTCACGGATGCGGTATGTGGCCGAGACGTCGTGCGCTGGTCTGCAGGTCCTGGCCACCCGTGATCCACTGCTGTCCCGCCTGGCCGACGTGGCCTGGGAGATCGCCCGCGTCCGGGTCGTCTCACCCTCTACCGTGACGCTGCACGTGGACGAGTTGCGCCAGGCCCAGGTGTACCGCCCGGCAGATCTGATGGGCACGGAGTTCAGGTCCGGAGAGGTGGCACCAGGTGCGGAGGACGAGCTGGTGGCCTTCTTCCACCAATCGGGTGGCGACGACGGATCGGCCTTCGCCGAGCGGCTGCGGTCGCTGAACGGGGACACGGTCGCCTGGCGCCGCGAGCTGCTCAGGGATGGTCAGGGCCGCCCGGTCGCTCTCTACGCGTGGGCACTGGACGGACGCACCCTGGTTGTCCCCGTCCTCCGCACGGCCGGCCACCCGCTGGAACAGACTCTGGCCCGCCAGCTCCTCTTCCTGATCAAGCGGCTCGGCCGGGACTGCGGTGCAGAGATCATCCGCATCAGTGATCCGCATCCCTCCGAGGCCGCCAGGTCCGCGGCCGGCGACGACGGGTTCTTCGAGCACGACGGCAGGCTCGTCGCCCTCCTCGTGAATGTGTGCGGGACGGCAGCCGAGGTGGAGGCAGTGGCCGGCGGGCTTGCCCGCGAGCTGACTGTCGATACGACCGCGCTCCGCGCCGGCATGCCCGCCGAGGTGGCTGCCGTGGTGGAGCGTGCGTGGTGGCCGGCGAAGGTCATCGACTCGAACCTGCCGTCCTTCCTGGTGCCCATCAAGCCGCGCTGGTCGACCGAGCTGTTCAACGTGCCCGCCATCCTCATCCCGCGCAGTGACGTCCTGGGCATCAGCCGAGAGCACGTCTATTACCGCTCCTCGGGCCGCCGCGGAGAGAGCGTTCCGGCTCGCCTGCTCTGGTACGTCAGCGAGGGCAACTCCCCGGGCGAAGGACAGATGGTGGTGGGCAGTTCGCGACTCGACGAGGTGCTTATCGACACACCGGACACCCTCTTCTCGAAATTCGAACACCTGGGCGTATATGGTCGGGCTGAGGTTCAAGAAGCTGCCGACGCCTCCGGTCGCGCCATGGCACTGAGGTTCTCGGACACCGAGGTCTTCCCCAAGCCGGTGACGCTGCGGCGATTGACCTCCCTGGCGAAGGACCTGGGACTACCGTTGTCGCTGATCTCCCTGTCGAAGATCAGTAACGAGCTGTTCCAGGCGGTCTATCAAGAGGGGCACCGAACGACGTGAACGATCCGGAACGCGCGATGCTGCTGTCCGTCCACCCGCGCTTCGCCACCGCGATCCTGGCCGGCAGCAAGACGGTGGAGGTCCGCCGCCAGCGCGTCGCCGCGCCGCCCGGAACCCCGGTTCTCCTGTACGCGACCGCGCCCACCATGGCCTTGGTGGGCATGGCGCGCATCGCCTCGGTCCATGTGGGCTCTCCCAAGGATGTCTGGTCGGCGCATCGTGCCCAGACAGGGATCACTCGACGCGAGTACGACGCCTATATGGAGGGCGCCACCCAGGCGAGCGGTCTGACCTTGGAGGACCCCGTGCCCTTCGACGAGCCGGTGTCCCTCAGTGCACTGCGCGCTGCGGGAACCTTCCATCCGCCGCAGAGCTATCGCTACCTGAGAAGTGCTGATCTGCGTCAGGTAGCAGAGGCCGGGCCCGCCGTAGGCAGCGCACTTCGGAAGGTGCTGCCGGAGGCGGTTCACGCGTAGCGGGCCGGGGCTCCGAGCGATTGGTCGTCGGAGCCCGTGCGGTGCTGGTCAGCCGCCGAACACCGCTTGGTATGCCGTCTGTCCCTGCTGCGCCAACATGGTGAGGCCGGCCGTCGTGGTCGTGATCGCACCCAGAGCCTCCTGCACGCGGAGATAAGCGGCCCTGATCCGTCCGGGCTCCGGCTGCTCAGCAGACGTGGCTTCCTCAAGCACCTCGACATCCTGGATCAGGGCTTCCTGCTGTTCCGGCGGGGCTCCGAGCGTCGGAGTGAACTGCCGTACCAGGGCGGCGAACTCGGCGAGCGCGGAAGCGTCGAAGCCGATGGAGTTGTTCTGCACCACCTTCTGCTGGGACCCGGCAACGATGCCGGAGGAGTTGTTGAAGGTGTAGGTGTCGCCAGCGCGCTGCTGGCGGCTCAGATAGTCGCTCACGGTTCCTCCGGACAGTACGCAGTCGGTGCCCGAGTCGGTGACTTCGGCCTTGATCGAACTTGTGGCGCTAGGGTCCTCGGGCGCGCGGCGGACGAGCCCTCTCTGGCTGAGGTGCTCAAAAGCGCCGAGAATCTCGTCCACGGACAGGGAGTCGCCCGCGAAGTACGAACCTGGTGCCTCCACAAAGGCCATGACCTCAACGGGGGTACGACCACGCCCCGTCTGGAACAGCCAGTACAGCAAGGCGTCGCAGGCGTGGATGAAGCGTGCGACCGGGTCGGTCTGCAAGGTTCTCAACCGTCGAGCGGCCAGCGAGCCATCGTCAGTGAGGAAGACCTGGGTGTCGTTGCCGGAGAGGTCCGGGGAGATCTGGACCAGTCCCTGCCGCTCCAACTCCAGCGCCATGGTCTTGGCCTCGGCGGCGGGAAGCCCTTCCGAATCGACGTACGAAGAGACGTCAGCAGCCACTCCTGGCTGAAGGGTGGCTAGATCGTCGAGCCACACGAGCAGGCGTGAAAGGTACGGGTCCTTTTCGATGCCGGCAGCCGCAGATGCAGCGGCCGGGACCTTTGGAGCGTCCACCTGGACGGGGACACGGATGGGGTGCTTACGGGCCGCGCGCTCGAATTCCTTCGCGATGTCTCGCTGCATCTTTTCGATGGCGCGCCTATTGATCTCGAACCCGGCCATGCGCCGCCTCCTGTCGTCACTGACATCAAGAAGCCTAAGGAGCACCACTGACAACGGGGCCCGGGAGAGACGGCGGGCCTCGCGAGAGCGAGTCGGCGAAGGGTCGTCCGGGCGTGACGCCTGCGCGTGATCCGTGACCAGTGCCGTGGACTGGCAGCTTCACGCAAGCGACTGCGCGGGAATCGGCGTTGCAGTGGCGCAGATCACATCAATGGCGTCTCGTCATTCGAGACGCTAGAGGGGTCGGTCGCTCCAAGTGGCGCATGAGTGCCCCGGGAGAGGCCGTTCGACCTCGACTTAGGGCACGCAGAGGGCACGCCGCCTCGAATTGGACTAGACAAAAAACAACCCCCGGGTCCCTGACCTGGGGGTTTTGTATGGAGCGGGTGACGAGAATCGAACTCGCGCTCTCAGCTTGGGAAGCTGATGTTCTACCATTAAACTACACCCGCGTAAGTACGGACGTGGTCCCGGAGGGGCCGGTGTCCGGACCTTGCTCACTGTACATCATCGCAGGCTCCTGGTGTTCGTGTCCCGGGGGCCTGCGTGTGTTTCAGGGGTGGGATCCGGCTGCGGGCGGCCGGAGTTGGGGCGTACCGTGGAGGCCTGGGAGAGGGCCGGAGTGCCGCGTGGAGAGTCGCTTCTTTGATCCCGTAATGTGGCTTTTGTCGTCCGGGCAGCAACGCCGGACGCGGCTCTTGGGGAAGGGACTTGAGGGACTTGATGGAACGCACCGTCGTCCGATGCGCGGACGGGCACGTCTTCAGCACCGCTTCGTTCCCGATGCAGCAGGCCGAGCGGCTCGGCCCCGGCCGCCTCGTGCGGTGCCCGCGTTGTGCCCGGCTCCGCAGTGCCGTGCCGGTCGTGCTGGAGAAGCGGTAAGGAGATCGACAGGACCGGCCGTAGTCGGTCCGTGACCCTGGGCGCGCGGAGTCCTTCGGATTGCGAAGGCTTCGCGCGCCTTGCGTATCCTCGCTACGTGCTTCTCTCAGACAAGGACATCCGGGCCGAGATCGACGCCGGGCGGGTACGGATCGATCCCTATGACGAAACCATGGTGCAGCCGTCGAGCATCGACGTGCGGCTGGACCGGTATTTCCGGGTGTTCGAGAATCACCGGTACCCCCATATCGACCCCTCCATCGAGCAGGCCGATCTGACCCGGCTGGTCGAGCCCGAGGGCGATGAGCCGTTCATCCTGCATCCCGGGGAGTTCGTGCTCGCCTCCACCTACGAGGTGATCTCCCTTCCCGACGATCTTGCCTCGCGGCTGGAGGGGAAGAGTTCGCTCGGGCGGCTGGGCCTGGTCACCCACTCCACCGCCGGGTTCATCGACCCCGGGTTCAGCGGGCACGTCACCCTGGAGCTGTCCAACCTCGCCACGCTCCCGATCAAGCTGTGGCCGGGGATGAAGATCGGGCAGCTGTGCATGTTCCGGCTGACCTCGCCCGCCGAGCACCCGTACGGCAGCGAGCGCTACGGCTCCCGGTACCAGGGGCAGCGCGGGCCGACCGCCTCGCGGTCCTTCCTCAATTTCCATCGGACCCAGGTGTGAGGGCGACAACAGCATGAGCAGCGCAGACGTGCGGGAGAACCTGACCTACGAGCGGTTCGGCACCGCCATCCGCGAGCTGGCGCAGACCATCGCCGACGACGGCTACGAGCCCGACATCGTGCTCAGCATCGCCCGGGGCGGGGTCTTCGTCGCGGGCGGGCTCGCCTACGCCCTCGACTGCAAGAACATCCACCTCGTGAACGTGGAGTTCTACACCGGCGTGGGGACGACCCTCGAAATGCCGGTCATGCTCGCCCCTGTTCCCAACGTGATCGACTTCTCCGACAAGAAGGTCCTGATCACCGACGACGTCGCCGACACCGGCAAGACGCTCAAGCTCGTCCGTGACTTCTGTCTCGACACCGTCGCCGAGGTGCGCTCCGCGGTGATCTACGAGAAGTCCCACTCGCTCGTGAAGTGCGAGTACGTGTGGAAGCGGACCGACGACTGGATCAACTTCCCGTGGAGTGTGGAGCCCCCCGTCGTGCAGCGCGCCGGCCAGGTTCTCGACGCCTAGGGCCAGGAAACGGAGAAGCATCTCGAAGGGCCCCCGTGCCGGGGGCCCTTTTCGCGTTCACCGAATCACAGAAGAACTCAGAACGTGCCCAGCTTCACGATCGACAGCAGCGCGATCAGCTGGATCGCCGACGCCCCCAGCGCCTTCGGCCACGGCAGGTCGTGGGAGCGGGAGACCATCAGGGTCAGCAGGGCGCCCGCGCCGATCCAGGTGGCCCAGCCGAGGAGTTGGACGAAGCCGGCGTCGCCGCCGAAGAACATGGCGACGATCAGGCGGGGCGCGTCCGTGAGGGCGGTGATCAGCATGGACAGGCCGACCGTGGGCTGCCAGGCGCCGTCGCCGCCGAGCTGGCGGGCCAGGGTGTGGGTGACCACGCCCAGGACGAACAGGCCGAGCACCATCACGACGGCCGTGATCAGCACGATCGGGACCGCGTTGGACAGCGTCGCGCTGATCGCGTCCTGGCGGGCGCCGTCGAAGCCGAAGACGGCGAGCAGGCCGTAGAGGAAGGTCACGATGAGGGCCGGCACCCACATCGTGTAGTCCCGCATGCGCAGGAAGGTGTCGTTCGGGGACAGGATGATCCCCTTCAGCAGTTCCTTCCAGTGCAGGGGCGGGCCGAGCGGCGCGGCGGGCGCGGCGGCCTGGCCGGCGTGGTAGGTCGCGCCCTGGGTGTAGCCGGCGGCCTCGTCGATGGAGAAGGCCTGGGTGTGGCCCGGGTTGTTGGCCGCGTACGGGTCGTGCCCGCCGTTCCCGGGGCCGCCCGGGTAGCCGCCGTCGCCGAAGTACTCCGGCCCGTCGTCGGCCGCGCCCGGGTGTCCGTACGACTGTCCCGCTTGCGGGTACGGCGGCTGCGGTGCCGACGGGTAGCCGTACGAGGGGCCCGGGGCGCCCGTCGGGCCCGGTCGGCCGTACGACGGCCCCCCGGGCTGAGCGGGGCCGCGCCCGTGTCCGTACGACGGTCCCTGGGGCGCCTGTTGTCCTTGGGGGGTGCGGTTGTCCCGGCCCCCGCGTCCGATCCTGAATCCAGCCACGTCATCGAACGTACCTGGTCCCGGAGGCCGACGTGCCGGGCCCGGTGGTCCGGGCCCGGCTTTGCGGCCGACCTGTGACATCCCCTAAGGGACCGTCAGCAATGCCGTCCGGGTTCCTCGGGGTTGCGACGGTTCCCGGGGAGGATCAGTCCGCTATGACCGCGCCGAACTGCGGGGTGCCGGAGGTGGAGACGGCCACGGTGGTCACGCCGAAGGCGCGCGAGCCGGTGCTGGTGATCCTCGTACCGTTGGACGGCAGGTACGTCACCGCGCCGTCGCCGCTGTTCTCGTACGAGCCGACGACCAGGTCCGCCTTGCCGTCGCCGGTGACGTCGTCCAGCTTGAGGTCGGCGCCGAACAGGTCGGACTTCTCGTTGCCGCCGGGCACGCCCGCGCTGTCCTGGGAGAAGGACTGGGCGCCGGAGGCGGTGTCGATGCCCGAGGCGGAGCCGTACAGGACGGTCACGCTGCCGGTGTCGGTGGCGGTGCCGAGGTCCTCCTGCGGGGAGCTGACGGCGAGGTCCTGGTAGCCGTCGCCGTTGATGTCGCCGAGGTCCAGCTCCCAGCCGAAGGCGTCGCCCTTCTCCGAGGAGCCGGGGACGTTGCCGGTGTTCTGCGTGATGCCGGTGGTGCCGGCCGGGCCGGAGGCCGAGCCGTAGGTGACGTTCACCTTGCCGCCGTCGGCGGCGTAGGGGATGGCCGTGCCGTCGCTGGTCCTGGCGTCCCAGTCGGCGCCGCTGACGATGTCGCCGAAGCCGTCGCCGTTGACGTCGCCGATGGCGGTGATGATGCCGGGCTTGAGGGTCTTGGCGGAGGCGGCGCTCAGGCCGCCGGAGGTGCCGGGCAGCCAGTAGTTGGTGTTCCAGCCGTACTGCGTCGTGGTCTCGTAGCCGTCCACGACGAGGTCGGTGCGGCCGTCGCCGTTGACGTCACCGGCGGTGAGGTTCAGCGGGCCGTACGGGTAGTCGTTGGTGCCCGACTCGATCGGCGGCTTGACGGTGGTACGGCTGCCGTAGGCACCGGCGGTGGTGAAGCCGCCCTTGTAGAGGTACAGGGTGGCGGAGGAGCTGCCCACGACCAGGTCGGCCTTGCCGTCGCCGTCGAAGTCGCCGGCCGCCAGGTTCTTGCCCCAGAAGTCGTGGGAGGAGGGGGCCGGGTCGGGCACGTCGACGCCCTTGCCGGTCAGGCCGCTGGGGGAGCCCCACAGGATGGCGAGGCCGCCGCCGTTGGTGTCGGTGCCGACCTTCTCGCTCGGGGCGCCCACGGCGAGGTCGTCGTAGCCGTCGCCGTTGAAGTCGGCGTACGCCAGGTCGGCGCCGAACATGTCGCCGGCCTCGGCGGTGCCGGGGACGCCGGAGGTGTTCTGGCTGATGGTGGCGCGCTTGGTGGAGGAGACGCCGGTGGCGGAGCCGTACAGGACGACGACCTGGCCGGCGTTCTTCTGGCCGCTGACGTAGGCGCCGGCCGCCGAGGTGGCGACGTCGCCGATGCCGTCGCCGTTGAAGTCGGCCTTCGCGACCTTGAAGGAGTCGGCGGCGGTGGCCGGGGACGCGGCGAAGGTGAGCAGACCGCCCGTCAGCGCGGCGGCGGCCGCCGTCGCGAGGGCGATACGAGAGTGCGCGTGCATGCGGTCTCCTGCTGCATGCGGGGGACGCCTGGCGGGGCGTCCACAGACGATGGGGTGCGGTCCGTCCGTGTTCATCACGTGCTGTGCCGTGGTCCACGGGCGGTCGGCGATCAGGAGACCCCTGGTGGGCGGCGAGGGTTGTACGCGCTTTCGGTAACGGTCCGGGATCGCTGTGGCGGGCGGGGCGATGGTCCAGGATGGGTCCATGAGCGTAGTGAAGATCAACGTGCTGACCGTTCCCGCCGAGCAGCGGGAGGTGCTGGAGAAGCGGTTCGCCTCGCGGGCCCACGCGGTGGAGAACTCCGACGGCTTCGAGTGGTTCGAGCTGCTGCGTCCCGTCGAGGGCACCGACACCTACCTCGTCTACACCCGCTGGCGGGACGAGGAGTCGTTCCAGGCCTGGATGGAGGGGCCGATGAAGTCCGCGCACCAGGGCGGCGGCGAGGGCGGCGAGCGCCCGAAGCCGGCGGCCTCCGGTTCGACCCTGTGGTCCTTCGAGGTGGTGCAGCAGGCCGGTCCGAAGAGCGCGTAGCCGGGGAACACGACGGCGCCCCCTGCCTGTGCGGGTCAGGGGGCGCCGTCCGTTTTGGGGGAGCTACTTCACCGGCTCCGGCTCCGGCTCGCTCTCCGTCTCCGCCGAGTCCTCCGGGTCGGCCGGCGTCTTCACGGACTCCAGGAGCAGCTGGGCGACGTCGACCACCTGGATCGACTCCTTCGCCTTGCCGTCGTTCTTCTTGCCGTTCACCGAGTCGGTGAGCATGACCAGGCAGAACGGGCAGGCCGTCGACACGATGTCGGGGTTCAGGGAGAGCGCCTCGTCGACACGCTCGTTGTTGATGCGCTTGCCGATCCGCTCCTCCATCCACATGCGCGCACCGCCGGCGCCACAGCAGAAGCCGCGCTCCTTGTGGCGGTGCATCTCCTCGTTGCGCAGGCCCGGGACCTTGCCGATGATCTCGCGCGGGGGCGTGTAGATCTTGTTGTGGCGGCCCAGGTAGCACGGGTCGTGGTAGGTGATGATGCCCTCGACCGGGGTGACCGGGATCAGCTTGCCCTCGTCCACCAGGTGCTGCAGCAGCTGGGTGTGGTGGATGACCTCGTAGTCGCCGCCGAGCTGCGGGTACTCGTTGCCGAGCGTGTTGAGGCAGTGCGGGCAGGTGGCGACGATCTTCTTCGCGGACTTCGGCTTCTTGGTGGCCGGGTCCTCGTCGTCCTCGCCGAACGCCATGTTCAGCGCGGCGACGTTCTCCATGCCCAGCTCCTGGAAGAGGGGCTCGTTGCCGAGGCGGCGGGCGGAGTCACCGGTGCACTTCTCGTCGCCGCCCATGATCGCGAACTTGACGCCCGCGATGTGCAGCAGCTCGGCGAAGGCCTTCGTGGTCTTCTTGGCGCGGTCCTCCAGGGCGCCCGCGCAGCCGACCCAGTACAGGTAGTCGACCTCGGTGAGGTCCTCGATGTCCTTGCCGACGACCGGGACCTCGAAGTCGACCTCCTTGGTCCACTCCAGGCGCTGCTTCTTGGCCAGGCCCCAGGGGTTGCCCTTCTTCTCCAGGTTCTTGAGCATCGTGCCCGCCTCGGACGGGAACGCGGACTCGATCATGACCTGGTAGCGGCGCATGTCCACGATGTGGTCGACGTGCTCGATGTCGACGGGGCACTGCTCGACGCAGGCGCCGCAGGTGGTGCAGGACCACAGGACGTCCGGGTCGATGACGCCGTTCTCCTCGGCGGTGCCGATCAGCGGGCGCTCGGCCTCGGCGAGAGCGGCGGCCGGGACGTCCTTCAGCTGCTCCTCGGACGCCTTCTCCTCGCCCTCCATGGTCTTGCCGCCGCCGGCCAGCAGGTACGGCGCCTTGGCGTGCGCGTGGTCCCGCAGCGACATGATCAGCAGCTTCGGGGAGAGCGGCTTGCCGGTGTTCCAGGCGGGGCACTGCGACTGGCAGCGGCCGCACTCGGTGCAGGTGGAGAAGTCCAGCAGGCCCTTCCAGGAGAACTGCTCGACCTGGGAGACGCCGAAGACGTCGTCCTCACCGGGGTCGGAGAAGTCGATCGGCTTGCCGCCGCTGGTCATCGGCTGGAGCGCGCCCAGGGCCGTGGAGCCGTCGGCGTTGCGCTTGAACCAGATGTTCGGGAAGCCCAGGAAGCGGTGCCAGGCCACGCCCATGTCGGTCTTCAGGGAGACCACGATCATCCAGATGAAGGAGGCCGCGATCTTCAGGCCGGCGAAGAAGTAGGTCAGGTTCTGGAGCGTGGAGACGTCCATGCCCTTCAGCCACGCCACCACCGGGTACGAGATGAAGAACGACGCCTCGTAGCCGTCGACGTGGTGCTGCGCGCCCTCCAGCGCGTGCAGCATGAAGATGCAGACGCCGACGACGAGGATGATCGTCTCGACGAAGTACGCCTGGCCGGTGTTCGAGCCCGCGAAGCGCGACTTGCGGCCCGGCTTGCCCGGCCGGGACAGCTGCCGGATCACGACGAGCGTGGCGATGCCGACCACCGTCATGGTGCCGATGAACTCGACGTAGACGTTGTACGGCGCCCAGTCGCCGATGACCGGCAGGATCCAGTCGGCCTTGAAGAGCTGGCCGAAGGCGTTCACGATCGTCAGGAGCAGCGTGTAGAAGCCGATCGCGACGAACCAGTGCGCGATGCCGACGATCCCCCAGCGGTTCATCCTGGTGTGACCCAGGAACTCCTTCACCAGCGTGACGGTGCGCTGGTAGGGGTCGTTGGTCCGGGACCCGGCGGGCACGGGCTGGCCGAGCCGCATGAAGTTGAAGATCTGGAGGAGGGCGCGGCCGAACAGTGCCACGCCGACCACGATCAGGACCAGCGACACGATGATCGCGGCGAGTTGCATTGGGGCTCCTGAGGCGGCCGACATTACTAAGCGGTAACTTATGTAGTCCGTCTGAGACTACCCCCATCTTCCTTCGGGATGCAGCAGAGCGCGGGGTGATCTGAGTCGCTGAGGGTGACCTGCATCCCCCTTCTGCGGGCAATCCGATCGTGTTATTCATCCCGAATTGATACTTTCGCCCCTACCTTAGAGCCGTGCTCTACGGGATCGCCGCCGCCACCGCCGCTCTGCTCTGCACCGCCGTGCTCGCGGCGGCGCTCCGGCTGCCCGCCCTGAGGGCCGGAATCCTCGACCGGCGCCGGCAGCGGCCCCTGCCGCTCCTCGGCGGCCTCGCCGTCGTGGCCGTCACCTGCCTGGTTGCCGGAATGGGTGAGTGGACCCGGGTCGCCCCGCTCGGGGACGGGGTCGGCGAGCTGCTCATGGCCGCCGTCGGGGTGGCCGGGCTGGGCCTGGTGGCGGACGTGTGGCGGCTCCGCGCGCGCGTGCTCGTCGCCGGTACGGCCGTGGCGGCGGCCTGCGTCGTGCCGTATGACGAGACGGGTGTGCCGGGCGGACTGCTGGCCGTCGGCTGGATCGTCCTCGCCACGCTCGCCTTCAAGGGGCTCGACCACGCCGACGGGCTGGCCGGGACGGTCGGGGTGGTCACCGCCTTCGGCGCCGGGGCCTGTGCCGCCGCCGAGGTGATGGACGGCCTCGCGGTGCTGCTGAGCGTGGTCGCCGCCGCCCTCACCGGCTTCCTGATGCACAACTGGCATCCCGCGCGGATCGGCCTCGGCGCCTGCGGCTCGCTGTTCACCGGGTTCGTGCTGTCCTCGGCGGTCGTCTTCACGCGCGCGGGGTACGACATCGGGCCGAGCGCGGCGGTGGTGTTCTGCCTCGGCGCCGTCGCCGCCGCCGACGCCCTGCTGGTGGTCCTCGCCCGGGGGGCGGCCCGGCGTCCGCTGCTGCGGCGCGGCCCGGACCACCTCGCGCACCGGCTGCGGCGGCTCGGGCTCACCCCGCAGGGGTCGGTCGTGCTGCTCGGCGCCGGCTCCTTCTCCTCGGTGCTCGTGGGAGTGCTCGTGCACACCGGGTGGACAGGGGAGCGGGCGGTGCTCTGGGTGGCCGGCGGGGTGGTTCTCGCCGTTCTCCTGCTCCTTCTGATTCCCGTTCCGCAGGGGCGGCGGCCGCCGTCTACGCAGGTCAGCGGGCACTTGCGTGTAAGGAACGGATAAGAGTTGAGTCTGGCTGACTCAGGTCTGTTGACCCGACGGGTCTCCTCGGGCACACTTGAGCCTGTTCCACTCAAGTCAGCTGGAGGAATCAACCATGGCACGTGCGGTCGGCATCGACCTGGGCACGACTAACTCCGTCGTCAGCGTTCTGGAGGGCGGCGAGCCCACCGTCATCACCAACGCCGAGGGTGCCAGGACCACGCCGTCCGTCGTCGCCTTCGCCAAGAACGGCGAGGTGCTGGTCGGCGAGGTAGCCAAGCGCCAGGCGGTCACGAACGTGGACCGGACCATCCGCTCGGTGAAGCGCCACATGGGCACCGACTGGAAGATCGCGCTGGACGGGAAGGACTTCAACCCGCAGCAGATCTCCGCGTTCATCCTGCAGAAGCTGAAGCGGGACGCCGAGGCCTACCTGGGCGAGAAGGTCACGGACGCGGTCATCACCGTCCCGGCCTACTTCAACGACTCCGAGCGCCAGGCGACGAAGGAGGCCGGCGAGATCGCCGGTCTGAACGTCCTGCGCATCGTCAACGAGCCGACCGCCGCCGCGCTGGCCTACGGCCTCGACAAGGACGACCAGACGATCCTCGTCTTCGACCTCGGTGGCGGCACCTTCGACGTGTCGCTGCTGGAGATCGGTGACGGCGTCGTCGAGGTGAAGGCCACCAACGGTGACAACCACCTCGGTGGTGACGACTGGGACCAGCGCGTCGTGGACTACCTGGTCAAGCAGTTCCAGTCCGGCCACGGCGTGGACCTCTCCAAGGACAAGATGGCCCTCCAGCGCCTCCGCGAGGCCGCCGAGAAGGCCAAGATCGAGCTGTCCTCCTCCACCGAGACCTCGATCAACCTGCCCTACATCACGGCGTCCGCCGAGGGCCCGCTGCACCTGGACGAGAAGCTCACCCGCGCCCAGTTCCAGCAGCTGACGGCCGACCTGCTGGAGCGCTGCAAGACGCCGTTCCACAACGTCATCAAGGACGCCGGCATCTCCATCAACGACATCGACCACGTCGTGCTCGTCGGTGGCTCCACCCGTATGCCCGCCGTCGCCGAGCTCGTCAAGGAGCTGACCGGCGGCAAGGAGGCCAACAAGGGTGTGAACCCGGACGAGGTCGTCGCCATCGGCGCCTCGCTCCAGGCCGGTGTCCTCAAGGGCGAGGTCAAGGACGTCCTGCTCCTCGACGTCACCCCGCTGTCCCTCGGTATCGAGACCAAGGGCGGCATCATGACCAAGCTGATCGAGCGCAACACCACGATCCCGACCAAGCGGTCCGAGATCTTCACGACGGCCGAGGACAACCAGCCGTCCGTGCAGATCCAGGTCTACCAGGGCGAGCGCGAGATCGCGGCGTACAACAAGAAGCTCGGCATGTTCGAGCTGACCGGTCTGCCGCCGGCGCCGCGTGGCGTCCCGCAGATCGAGGTCTCCTTCGACATCGACGCCAACGGCATCATGCACGTCACGGCGAAGGACCTCGGCACCGGCAAGGAGCAGAAGATGACCGTCACCGGCGGCTCCTCGCTCCCGAAGGAAGAGGTCGACCGCATGCGCGAGGAGGCCGAGCGCTACGCGGAGGAGGACCACAAGCGCCGCGAGGCCGCCGAGGCCCGCAACCAGGGCGAGCAGCTGGTCTACCAGACCGAGAAGTTCCTCAAGGACAACGAGGACAAGGTCCCCGGCGAGATCAAGACCGAGGTCGAGGCCGCGGTCGGCGAGCTGAAGGAAGCCCTCAAGGGCGAGGACACCGCCGAGATCCGCACCGCCACCGAGAAGGTCGCGGCCGTCTCGCAGAAGCTCGGCCAGGCCATGTACGCCGACGCCCAGCAGGCCGCGGGCGGCCCCGAGGGTGCCACCGCCGGCGGTGCCAAGGCCGCTGACGACGACGTCGTGGACGCCGAGATCGTGGACGACGAGCGCAAGGACGGTGCCGCGTGACGGAGGAGACCCCGGGCTTCGAGGAGAAGCCCGACGTCCCCTCCGGCGCCACCTCCGACGACGCCGAGCCGAAGGCCGCCTCCGAGGAGGGGGCGGCCCCGGCCGGGGACGGACACGCAGAGAACGCCGGTCTGGTCGCCCAGCTGGACCAGGCACGCAAGGCGCTCGACGAGCGCACCGCGGACCTCCAGCGCCTCCAGGCCGAGTTCCAGAACTACCGCCGCCGGGTCGAGCGGGACCGGGTCGCGGTCCGGGAGATCGCCATCGCGAACCTCCTGACCGAGCTTCTGCCCGTGCTCGACGACATCGGGCGCGCGCGGGAACACGGTGAACTGGTCGGCGGCTTCAAGTCGGTGGCCGAGTCGCTGGAGACCGTCGCCGCCAAGATGGGCCTGCAGCAGTTCGGCAAGGAGGGCGAGCCCTTCGACCCGACGATCCACGAGGCCCTGATGCACAGTTACGCACCGGACGTCACCGAGACGACCTGCGTGGCGATCCTGCAGCCGGGGTACCGCATCGGCGAGCGCACCATCCGCCCCGCGCGGGTGGCCGTGGCCGAGCCGCAGCCCGGCACGCAGACCGTCAAGGCCGAGGACGCCGAGGAGTCCACCCCGGCGGCCGACGACAAGGAGAGCGGTGGCCCGGACGAGGGCTGACGTGAAGACTGAGGGAAGGCCGGGAGAGGGGGTACGTCGAGGATGAGCACCAAGGACTTCATCGAGAAGGACTACTACAAGGTCCTCGGCGTCCCCAAGGACGCCACCGAGGCCGAGATCAAGAAGGCGTACCGGAAGCTCGCCCGCGAGTTCCACCCGGACGCCAACAAGGGCAACGCCCGGGCCGAGGAGCGCTTCAAGGAGATCTCCGAGGCGAACGACGTGCTCGGCGACCCCAAGAAGCGCAAGGAGTACGACGAGGCGCGCGCGCTGTTCGGCAACGGCGGCTTCCGCCCCGGACCGGGCACGGCCGGCGGCTCCTTCAACTTCGACCTGGGCGACCTCTTCGGGGGCACCGCCCAGGGCGGGGGCTTCGGCGGAGGACTCGGTGACGTCTTCGGGGGCCTGTTCAACCGCGGTGGTGCCGCGGGTACGCGTACCCAGCCCCGGCGCGGCCAGGACATCGAGTCCGAGGTCACGCTGAGCTTCACGGAGGCCATCGAGGGCGCCACGGTGCCGCTCAGGATGTCCTCCCAGGCACCCTGCAAGGCCTGCTCCGGCACCGGCGACAAGAACGGCACGCCGAGCGTGTGCCCGACCTGCGTCGGCACCGGTCAGGTCGCCCGGGGTTCGGGTGGCGGCTTCTCGCTCACCGACCCCTGCCCCGACTGCAAGGGCCGCGGCCTGATCGCCGAGCACCCCTGCCTGGAGTGCAAGGGCAGCGGGCGGGCCAAGTCGTCCCGGACCATGCAGGTCCGCATCCCGGCGGGCGTCACCGACGGGCAGCGGATCCGGCTGCGCGGCAAGGGCGCGCCCGGCGAGCGGGGCGGCCCGGCCGGCGACCTGTACGTGGTCGTCCATGTCGGCGAGCACCCGGTCTTCGGGCGCAAGGGCGACAACCTCACCGTCACCGTGCCGGTGACGTTCGCCGAGGCGGCCCTCGGCGGCGAGGTGCGGGTCCCGACCCTCGGCGGTCCCGCCGTCACCCTGAAGCTGCCGCCCGGCACCCCGAACGGCCGGACGATGCGGGCGCGGGGCAAGGGCGCGGTCCGCAAGGACGGCACCCGCGGCGATCTGCTGGTCACCGTCGAGGTGCGTGTTCCCACGGACCTGTCGGGGAAGGCTCGTGACGCGCTGGAGGCGTATCGCGAGGCGACCGCGGGCGAGGACCCGCGGGCGGAGCTGTTCGAGGCCGCGAAGGGAGCTTGAGAGTGATGGACGGCCGTCGTCCCCGTCAGCGCGGGGGGTTTTCACCGTACGAACTGACTGATGAGACCCCGGTCTACGTCATCTCGGTGGCGGCCCAGCTCTCCGGACTCCACCCGCAGACGCTGCGGCAGTACGACCGCCTGGGCCTGGTCTCCCCGGACCGCACCGCGGGCCGGGGCCGCCGTTACTCGGCCCGTGACATCGAGCTGCTCCGCCAGGTGCAGCAGCTGTCGCAGGACGAGGGCATCAACCTGGCCGGCATCAAGCGGATCATCGAACTGGAGAACCAGGTCGCGGCCCTGCAGTCCCGGGTCGCGGAGCTGGAGGCGGCCCTGGACGGCGCGGCGGCCGCGATGCAGCAGCGCGAGGCGGCCGTGCACGCCTCCTACCGGCGTGACCTGGTGCCGTACCAGGAGGTCCAGCAGACCAGCGCGCTGGTGGTGTGGCGGCCGAAGCGGCAGCAGCAGGACTGACGCGCGTCTTCGCAGGACGAGAGGGGCCCGGACTTCCGGGCCCCTCTCGTCCGTGTCAGGACGTCGGCTCGCTCGGCGTGTCCAGCTCGGTCGCCACCACCACGTCGGCCTCGTGGGTCCACTTGTAGCGGGAGTTCCAGGACGTGTCGTAGGCGTCCACGAAGAAGCAGCGCTCCTCGCCGTCCGCGACCGTGTCGTACCGGTACGAGGTGGTGTCGGGCATCAGCCAGGCGTCCTCCTGCGCGGAGCAGACCCGGTCCTCGCCGTCGCTCAGGATGCGGCCCGTGTAGACGGCGTACCGGTGCAGGTCGGGCGCCGGGTTGGGGTCCCACTTCAGCTCGAAGCCGTACTCGGTCGGGGTGGCCGTCAGGCCGGTGACCAGGGGCGGCGGGGTGTCGTCCTGGCGTGTGCCGCTGACGGCGGCGGACGGGGCGGACTCGTTGCCCGCCGCGTCCAGGGCGCTCACCCGGTAGAAGTAGGTGCCGCCCACCTCCGCCGAGGCGTCCCGGTAGGAGAGCTGGTCGGTGCTGCCGAGGCTGGTGTAGGTGCCGCTCGCGCCGGTCGCCCGGTACACCCGGTAGGAGACCGCGTCGGGTACGGCGTTCCAGCCGAGGCGCAGGCCGCCCTGCTCGGACTCGTCGGTGACCGCGGCGCCGGCCGGCACGGCGGGAGCGGTCCGGTCGGCGGTGGTGACGGGCTTGTCCGCGGTGCCCGCCGACTCGTTGCCGGCCTTGTCGTAGGCGCGGACCTCGTAGTAGTACGTCGCGCCGGTCACCGGCAGGGTGGTGTCGGTGTACGTGGTGCCGGTGGTGGTCGCCAGCGGCTTCGCGCCGTACGCGCTGCCCTGGAGCCGCCGGTAGACGCGGTAGCCGGCGAGGTCCATCTCCTTGTTCTTCGCCCAGGTGAGCCTGGCCTTGCCGGTCGCGGGGTCGTACGCGACCGAGGTCCCGGTGGGCACCAGGGGCTTGACCTTGTCGACGTCGGCGGAGGTGCGGGGCGTGTAGGTGAAGGTGACGTTCGCGGTGCCGGTCCAGTTCACGAAGTCCACGCGGAGGGTGTGCCTGCCGGACGGCACGGTGACGTCGACGGTCTTCTTCTGGGTCGTCGAGACGTTCTTCCAGAGGTCGACCTTGCGGGTGCCGTCCAGGTACACCCGGATCCCGTCCTGGGCGGAGACCGCCAGGGCGAAGGGGCCGCCGGAGCCGAAGTCGCGGGTGACGGTCCAGCGGACACCGAAGTTGTTGCCGGGCAGTCCCGCCGCGGGGGCGCCGGTGCCCCACTGCTCGGAGACCGCGCTGTCGCAGTCGGTCTTCTTCGGGGTGCCGGAGAACGTCGTGTTCGCGAAGAACTGCCGGGTGTAGACCGGCGAGGCACAGGTCGCCGCGGACGCGGTCGGGACGGTGACGCCGAGCAGGGCGCCGGACGCGGCGAGTACGACAGCGGCGGCGGTCGTACGTCTGGCTGAGTTCATTCGGTCCTCTGATCGAATCGGAGCGCGGCCCGAAGCCGCCGTGATCACGACTCGTGAGGAACCGGGTGGGTTGTACGGGTCTTTGCCCGACCGGTGAACTCCCTTGGGATGTACGGTCCGTAAAGGGTGCTTGAAGGGTGTTTCGCGTGACCTTCACAGGTGCAGCTGAGCGTGGTGTTGCGCACTCGTTAAGTGATTTTTCTTGACGACGGGTACGGGCTCAGCGTTGTCTTTTCAGTCACCTGGGTCGTATTGCAGCACCCACGTCCGGAAACGCACCTGAAGTGAGCCCCCGCATGCGTCGTATCGCCATCTCCGTGGCCCTGTCCACGATGACCCTCTCGCTCGCCGGCTGTGGCGTGCTGAACGCGACGGGGGACGGCGCGAGCGCGAGCCCGACGAAGGGCAACGACATCACGGTGGGCCTGCTGCTGCCCGAGAAGGCGAACACCCGCTACGACAAGTTCGACTACCCCATCATCAGGGACAAGGTGGCCGAACTCACCAAGAAGCAGGGCAAGGTGCAGTACGCCAACGCCGACGCGAGCGCCGCCCGGCAGTCCGAGCAGCTGCAGAACATGATCGACGCCAAGGTGGACGTCATCCTGCTCGACGCCGTCGACGCGCACGCCATCGCCGACGGGGTGAAGAAGGCCAAGGACGCGGGCATTCCGGTCATCGCCTACGACCGGCTCGCCGAGGGCCCGATCGACGCGTACATCTCCTTCGACAACGAACTCGTCGGCGAGGTGCAGGGCCGCACCCTGCTGGAGGCCCTCGGATCGGGCGTCGACACCTCCGACAAGGTCGTCATGATGAACGGCTCGCCCACCGACCCGAACGCCAAGCAGTTCAAGGAGGGCGCGCTCTCCGAGCTGAACGGCAAGGTGGACATCGCGGACAGCTTCGACACCACCGACTGGAAGCCGGAGAACGCCGAGGCCAACATGGCCAAGGCCATCGCGAAGATCGGCAAGAACAACATCGCCGGTGTCTACTCCGCCAACGACGGCATGGCCGGCGGCGTCATCAAGGCCCTGAAGGCGGCCGGCGTCACCGAGCTGCCCCCGATCACCGGCCAGGACGCCGAACTGGACGCCGTGCAGCGCGTGGTCTCCGGTGAGCAGTACATGAGCGTCTACAAGTCCTACCCGGACGAGGCCGAGGCCGCCGCGCAGATGGCCGTCACCAAGATCCAGGGCAAGGACATCCAGTTCGACGCCCTCACCCAGGACCGGGTGGACAGCCCCACCGCCAAGGACATCCCGGCCCGGCTGGTCCAGGTGAGCGCGCTCACCAAGCGCACCATCAAGGACACCGTCATCGCGGACGGCATCTACACCGTCGGCGACATCTGCACCGCCAAGTACAAGACGGCCTGCGCGGCGATCGGCCTCAAGTAGTTCCGGCCCCCGACGCCCGGCGCCGGCCGGCCAGGCTCGGTCCGTCCCGGCTCCGTCATCCTGTCGCCGTGCGAGGGGCGGAGCGGCACCGAAACCCGGGCACAGCGGATTTTCCGGTGGCCACCGCGCAGTGAGCCGTGTTGCGGACCCGGTTGGGCGCCGCGCATAGTTGCGCTGCGGAAGTGGCAGCACACCGGGGGTGGAATGGGCGATGGCCGGGCGCGGGGCGGAGGAGCACCCTCACGGTGCCGACCGGCTGTGTGAGGCCGGGGACCGGGTGTACTCCCGTGCCGTACGCCGGGGCCGGGTGCCGCGCACGGACGCCGAACCGGTGCCCTGCCTGCTGGAACTGGCCCTGCTGCACCCGGACCCCGACGACATGGACTGGCTGGTGCCGACCTCCCCGCAGGAGGTCATGACCCGGCTGCTGCGTGGCGTCTACGACGAGGTCAGCGCGAGCCAGCGGCGGGTGGGCTCGGCGGTGGCGGCCTTCGAGTGGTACGCGGGCCTGGGCCGGCAGGAGAACGCCCTCGCGGCACCGGCCGAGGGCAGCGCCATCCGGGTCCTGGACGGCCTCTCCCGCATCCAGGCCGCGATGGACGAGGCGACCGAGGCGTGCACCACAGAGGTGCTCACCGTGCAGCCCGGGGGCATCCGGCGGGAGGCGGAGCTGACGGAGGGCCTGCACCGGGCGCTCGCCCTGCGCGGCCGGGGCGTCCGCATGCGGGACCTCTACACCCACGTCGCCCGGCACGGCCAGGGCCTGCTCAACTACCTGGAGCTGATGGGTGACACGGTGGAGGCCCGCACCCTGGACGAGGTCATCGACCGGCTCATCCTCTTCGACCGCACGGTGGCCTTCATCCCCGCCAACGCCGACCGCACGATGGCCCTGGAACTACGCCATCCCGCCCTCGTCGCGTACCTGGTGACGGTCTTCGAACGCCTCTGGCGCCTGGCGATCCCCCTCACGGCGCCGTTGCCGGACACGGGCATCGAGGGCATCTCCCACCGCGAGCAGTCCATCGCCGCGCTGCTGGCGGAGGGCCACCAGGACGCCGTCATCGCCGAACGTCTCGGCATCAGCGTCCGCACCTGCCGGGCCCACATCGCCCGGCTCTCGGAGACCCTGGGCGCGGCCAGCCGCACCCAACTCGGCGTCCGCATCGCCCAGGTCGGACTCGACGGCCACCGTCCCGCCCTCACCGGTCCGGATCGTAAGCCCCCGACCGCCCGATGAGACGCCGCCTCAGTGGTCCCGGTCGAGGATGCCGGACTGGGCGATGAGGTAGCCGAGTTGCGCGCGGCTGCCGCTGCCGAGGGCCTGGGCGAGTTTGGCGATGTGGGCCCGGCAGGTGCGGACGTTCATGCCGAGGCGGCGGGCGATGGCCTCGTCCACGTGGCCTTCGACCAGGAGCTTGGCGATGGAGTGCTGGATCTCGGTGATGCCGTCGGGGGCGGTTTCGTAAGGGGTTCCGGCACTCAGCGGGACGGCTCGGCCCCACATGAACTCGAAGACCTTGAGCAGATAGCGGACGAGTCCGGGATGGCGGAGTTCCAGCGCTACTTTCTGGTCATCGCGGGCAGGGATGAAGGCGACGGACTCGTCGCAGATGATGAGGCGCTCGACCAACTCGTCAATGGTGCGGTACTCCACCTTGCCGTTGGCGAGCTGCGCGACGTAGGCCAGTTGTTCCAGGTTGTAGCGGACAGTGTGCTGATACAGCGTCCGGATGCGCACGCCACGGTCCACCAGGGCCTTGTCGCGCTCCAGCCCCTGCAGGACGTTGCGCTCGGTGAAGCGGATGCTCGGCTGCACCGTGAGCACCTCGGTCTGGCACTGGGCCGTCGCCTCGTTGAGGGCGTTGTTGATCCGGTCACTGCCCTCCAGCACGGTGATGGAGTGCGTGACCGACGCGGACTGTGTGCTCAGGGCCAGGAACGGCTCGAAGAGTTCGGACAGCCGAAGCGACCACCGCCTGCGCTCGGCGATTTCGCGCTCGATGGGGGTGAGACGCTGAGCCAGGGCCACGGCGGGGGGCACGGGGCGGAGCCAGTCGGGGTCGTCCGGATCAGGGTGGAGCAGAGCCATTTCCATCAGGCAGGGGGCCGACTCCACGTCTGTACGCGTGATGCGTCCGGCACGGAGGGCGGTCGTATAAAGTCGGCTGCCCTCCTCACATATCGCGACCTCCGCATGGGGATGTGTCACTCTTGACCGATTTGCTACCAAATCTCCACCCCCCAGGGTCCTGAACGTGCAGGAACATGATGCACCGATTGTGTGGCCATGACGTGGCTGAATGAGCCATCGTCGTACTCGACGGGGGAAGAGGGGACCTTCAAGTGAGGACGAAGTCGACTATGGGTACGAGGGCGCTTCGCTCGGTGCTTGTCGCCACTGTGTCCGCCGTCATAACGCTCAGCGCGCTGAGTGGTCATTCTGCGGCGAAGGGCGATGTGCGAGCGGATACGAAGTGGCCGGCGGTGGCCGTTGCTGTCGAACCCGTGGCAACGGCCAACGGTTCTGGGAGCTGATGTGACAACTCCACCCGACGACCGCTCCTTCCGTCGTGAAATGGCCACCGCCTACCGCTCCGGCTGGCACTTCATCGACCTGGTCACCGCCATCCCCCACAGCGGTGACTCGCTGATGGTGACCGTGTTCGGCGAGCCGGTCGTGGTCACGCGGGACGAGGACGGTGACGTGCGGGCGTTCCGGTGCCTGCGCAAGCCGCGCGGTGCGCCACAGCCGGTGCGGTGTGCCATCCGGTACGGAATGATCTTTGTGAACCTGGACCAGCGGGACCACCGGCTGTCCGAGCCGGAGGAGTCCGACCTGAGGACCATCTCGGCCACCCCCCGCAGTGCCTGACGCGATTCCCCCGTCGTAACAGATCGCTCAGGTGCTTCCCCCCGCAGCGGGGGGGGGGGGGGGGGGGGGGGGGGGGGGGGGGGGGGGGGGGGGGGGGGGGGGGGGGGGGGGGGGGGGGGGGGGGGGGGGAGGGGGGGGGGGGG
>NZ_JBVHVI010000024.1:76063-93354 GCF_055564915.1 Streptomyces sp. NPDC028928 | reverse complement strand
TCCTCCCCCCCCCCCCCCCCCCCCCCCCCCCCCCCCCCCCCCCCCCCCCCCCCCCCCCCCCCCCCCCCCCCCCCCCCCCCCCCCCCCCCGCCCCGTCGGCTCACTTGGTGAGCGTGCAGGCGGCCAGCGCGTCCAGGCCTGTCGGCTTGGCCGAGGTGCGGCCGATGGAGATGGCGATGCGGTCGATCGTCGAGACGCGCTTGTCCTTGAGGGGGCCGAGGATCGCGTTGTTGACGAAGTTCGGTCCGCCCTGGCCGACCGTGTCCTTCAGTCGCTTGTCGGCTTCCTGGATCTGGGTCTGGAGGAGGGCGAGGTTGCGGTCGACCTCGGCCTTGGCGGAGGCGGGGACGGCGGGCAGCCGTGAGGCGACGTCCGGGCAGGTGATCGTGCCGGCCGCACTGTTCCCGCCGGCCGGCGTGCCGGTGCCCGACTGCTGGTTCGCCGCGCCGCTCGGGGCGGCGGTGGCGGACGCCTGGCCGCCGCCCGCGCCGGCGTTCCCGCCCGCGTTCAGTGTGCAGGGCGCCAGCGCGTCCAGCCCGGCCGGCCTGGCCGCCGTACGGCCGATCGCCGTGGCGATGCGGTTGACGGTGGCCACGCGCTTGTCCTTGAGGGGGCCGAGGATCGCGTTGTTGACGAAGTTCGGTCCGCCCTGGCCGACCGTGTCCTTCAGTCGCTTGTTGGCTTCCTGGATCTGGGTCTGGAGGAGGGCGAGGTTGCGGTCGACCTCGGCCTTGGCGGAGGCGGGGACGGCGGGCAGCCGCGAGGCGACGTCCGGGCAGGTGATCGTCCCGGGGGCGGCCAGGGTGCGGGCGCCGGTCGCGCCGTCGCTCCTGGCCGGGGTGCCGGCGAGGGCGGAGCCGGCGATCACCGCGCCGGACAGCACCACGGCGGCGGCGCCGCCGATGACCGCCACGCGACGCTGGTTGTACTTCGGGAGAGCCCTGGACATGCGGATGCCTCACTCGGGTCGGGGGTGTCGTCGTCGGACGAACGCGGCGCCTGCGTTCGGCGAGGAGTACGAGAAAGCGGTTGCACATGTTCAACCCGACGGGAGATTGACGAATCATGCAGAGTTCTGCATACTCATGCATGTCAGCGAATGCACTGTGAGGAGAAACCCGTGACCGAGCGCGTCGTACTCGCCTACTCAGGCGGTCTGGACACCTCCGTCGCCATCGGCTGGATCGCCGAGGAGACGGGCGCCGAGGTCATCGCCGTTGCGGTCGACGTCGGCCAGGGCGGCGAGGACCTGGACGTCATCCGCAAGCGCGCCCTCGCGTGCGGCGCGGTCGAGGCCGAGGTCGCGGACGCCAAGGACGAGTTCGCCGACGAGTACTGCCTCCCGGCGATCAAGGCCAACGCCCTCTACATGGACCGCTACCCGCTGGTCTCCGCCCTGTCCCGGCCGACGATCGTCAAGCACCTGGTCGCCGCCGCCAAGAAGCACGGCGCCACCACCGTCGCCCACGGCTGCACCGGCAAGGGCAACGACCAGGTCCGCTTCGAGGCCGGCATCGTCGCCCTCGCCCCCGACCTGAAGTGCATCGCCCCGGTCCGCGACTACGCCATGACCCGGGACAAGGCGATCGCCTTCTGCGAGGACAAGCAGCTCCCGATCGCCACCACCAAGAAGTCCCCGTACTCCATCGACCAGAACGTCTTCGGGCGCGCCGTCGAGACGGGCTTCCTGGAGGACATCTGGAACGCCCCGATCGAGGACATCTACGAGTACACCTCCAACCCGGCCGTGCCGCGCGAGCCCGACGAGGTGGTCATCACCTTCAAGGAGGGTGTCCCGGTCGCCATCGACGGCAGGCCCGTCACCGTCCTGCAGGCCATCCAGCAGCTCAACGAGCGCGCCGGCGCCCAGGGCATCGGCCGGATCGACATGGTCGAGGACCGCCTGGTCGGCATCAAGTCCCGCGAGGTGTACGAGGCCCCCGGCGCGATCGCCCTGATCACCGCCCACCAGGAGCTGGAGAACGTCACCGTCGAGCGCGAACTCGCCCGCTACAAGCGGC
Organism: Streptomyces sp. NPDC028928; assembly: GCF_055564915.1. Classification (NCBI taxonomy): domain Bacteria; kingdom Bacillati; phylum Actinomycetota; class Actinomycetes; order Kitasatosporales; family Streptomycetaceae; genus Streptomyces; species Streptomyces sp. NPDC028928. The sequence continues at coordinate 91,333 of NZ_JBVHVI010000024.1, read as the reverse complement.
AGGTCGAGCAGCGCTGGGGCGAGCTGGTCTACGACGGCCAGTGGTTCTCCCCGCTCAAGCGCGCCCTGGACGGCTTCATCAACGAGGCCAACCAGCACGTCACCGGCGACATCCGGATGACCCTGCACGGCGGCCGCGCCGTCGTCACCGGCCGGCGCTCGGAGGAGTCCCTGTACGACTTCAACCTCGCCACCTACGACACCGGCGACACCTTCGACCAGTCGGCGGCCAAGGGCTTCATCGACATCTACAGCCTGTCGTCGAAGATCGCGGCGCGGCGTGATCTTGCAGGCGGAGCCTGACGCAGACCTGGCGTAACACGCGCGGGTCACCTCGCACGCATCAGCCTGACAGCCGCCTCCCCGCCTGGAAGGGTGGGGAGGCGGTGGCACATCAGCGCCTGAACCCGAGCCCGTAATCGACAGCTTCGAGGAGCAACGCAAGTGAGCAGCAACACCGGTGACGTACGGCTCTGGGGCGGCCGTTTCGCCGACGGTCCGGCCGAGGCCCTGGCGAAGCTGTCCGCGTCCGTCCACTTCGACTGGCGGCTCGCCCCCTACGACATCGCCGGCTCGCGTGCCCATGCGCGCGTGCTGCACAAGGCGGGGCTGCTCACCGAGGACGAGCTGCAGCGCATGATCGCCGGGCTCGACCAGCTCGAAGCCGACGTCGCCGCCGGCACCTTCGTCGGCACCATCGCCGACGAGGACGTGCACACCGCCCTGGAGCGCGGCCTGCTGGAGCGGCTCGGCCCCGACCTCGGCGGCAAGCTCCGCGCCGGCCGGTCCCGCAACGACCAGGTCGCCACCCTCTTCCGGATGTACCTGCGCGACCACGCCCGGATCATCGGCGGCCTGATCGCCGACCTCCAGGACGCCCTGATCGGCCTGGCCGAGACCCACCCGGACGTCGCGATGCCCGGCCGCACCCACCTCCAGCACGCCCAGCCGGTGCTCTTCGCCCACCACGTCCTGGCCCACGTCCAGTCCCTGTCCCGGGACGCCGAGCGGCTGCGCCAGTGGGACGAGCGCACGGCCGTGTCGCCGTACGGCTCCGGCGCCCTCGCCGGCTCCTCCCTGGGCCTGGACCCGGAGGCGGTGGCGCAGGACCTCGGCTTCGAGCACGGCAGCGTCGGCAACTCCATCGACGGCACGGCCTCCCGCGACTTCGTCGCCGAGTTCGCCTTCATCACCGCGATGATCGGCGTCAACCTCTCCCGGATCGCCGAGGAGATCATCATCTGGAACACGAAGGAGTTCTCCTTCGTCACCCTGCACGACGCCTTCTCCACCGGCTCCTCGATCATGCCGCAGAAGAAGAACCCGGACATCGCCGAGCTGGCCCGGGGCAAGAGCGGCCGCCTGATCGGCAACCTCACCGGGCTCCTGGCCACCCTCAAGGCCCTGCCCCTCGCCTACAACCGCGACCTCCAGGAGGACAAGGAGCCGGTCTTCGACTCCTGCGACCAGCTGGAGGTGCTGCTCCCCGCCTTCACCGGCATGATCGCCACCCTCACGGTCAACCGCGAGCGCATGGAGGAGCTGGCCCCGGCCGGGTTCTCGCTCGCCACCGACATCGCCGAGTGGCTGGTCAAGCAGGGCGTGCCGTTCCGCGTGGCGCACGAGGTCGCGGGGGAGTGCGTCAAGGTCGCCGAGGCCGAGGGCAAGGAACTGGACGACCTCACGGACGAGCAGTTCGCGAAGATCTCGGCCCACCTCACCCCCGAGGTCCGCTCCGTCCTCAACGTGCCCGGCGCCCTTGCGTCCCGCAACGGACGCGGCGGCACGGCACCCAGCGCGGTCGCGGTCCAGCTGGCAGAGGTCAAGGCGGACGTAGCCGAGCAGCACGCTTGGGCAACGGCTCGGCAGCAGTCCTGAAGGCGCACCTCAAGGTCATCGCAGGTTACGTTGGTCGGGAGCCGAACCGGAGCCACATCCAACGGAGCCCGCGATGCCCTTCGCCCGACTGGCAACCGCAACCACCCCGACCTGCCACATCGGATTCGGCCTCGCCGCAGTGGGCCGCCCCGGCTACATCAACCTCGGCCGGGAAGACGACCTCGGGGACGACCGCAGCGCGGACGCGCTGCGCACCCGCACCCACGAACTCCTCGACGCGGCCTACGCACAGGGCGTCCGCTACTTCGACGCCGCCCGCTCCTACGGCCGCTCCGAGGAGTTCCTGGCCGACTGGCTGAACGCCCACCCCGACATCGACGACGTGGTCATCGGCAGCAAATGGGGCTACACCTACACCGCCGGCTGGTCGGCGGACGCCGAGACGCACGAGGTCAAGGACCACAGCCTCGCCGCCTACGAACGGCAGCGCGCCGAGACCGACGCCCTGCTCGGCGACCGGCTCGACCTCTACCAGATCCACTCGGTGACCCCGGACAGCCCGGCCCTCACCGACAAGGACCTCCACGCCAGGCTCGCGGAAGCCGCCGCCCAGGGGCTGACCATCGGCTTCTCCACCAGCGGCCCCGCCCAGGCCGACGCGATCCGCGCCGCCCTCGCGGTCACGGTCGACGGCGAGCCCCTCTTCCGTACCGTCCAGTCGACGTACAACATCCTGGAGCACTCGGCGGGCCCCGCCCTCGCCGAGGCGCACGACGCCGGGCTCACCGTGATCGTCAAGGAGGGCATGGCCAACGGCCGGCTGGCCGCACCGCACGCCCCGGAGGCGCTGAGGAGGGTGGCCGCCGCGACGGGACTCGGCTGCGACGCGGTCGCCCTCGCCTGGATCCTGCGGCAGCCCTGGGCCGGCGTCGTCCTCTCCGGCGCCGCGACCCTCACCCAGCTCGCCTCCAACCTCCACGCCCCCGCCGTCGACCTCGACACGGACCAGCTGACCTGCCTCGCCACGCTGGCCGAGGACCCGCGCGCCTACTGGGAGCGGCGCGGACAGCTCCCCTGGCACTGACGCACACGCCTGCGCCGGCACTGACGCACACGCCTGCCCTGGCGCGGGCGTGCACGCTTGCCCGGCGCGGGCGGGCACGCCTGTCCTGGCACGGGCGTGCACGCCTGCCCCTGGCACGGGCGGGCACGCTTGCCCTGGCACGGACGGGCACGCCTGCCCCTGGCACGGGCGTGCACGCTTGCCCCCGCACGGGCGGGCACGCCTGTCCTGGCACGGGCGTGCACGCCTGCCCCTGGCACGGGCGGGCACGCTTGCCCTGGCACGGACGAACACCCCTGCTCCGGCATGGACGAACACCCCGGCCCCCGCACGGACGGGCACGCCTGCCCCCGCACGGACGGACACGCCGTACGACCAGCTGGAATGAGTCACGCATGCCTTTGATGAGACAACTCTGTCTCATCTGGGCTACCCTTGTCTCATGGCCCTCGACCGTGACCACGTGCTGCGCAGCGCAGCCGCCCTGCTGACCCGTAAATCCACCGCGACCATGGACGAGGTCGCCAAGGCCGCCGGGATCAGCCGGGCCACGCTGCACCGGCACTTCGCCGGCCGGGACGCGCTCGTCCGCGCGCTGGAGCAGCTCGGCATCGCGGAGTGCGAGGGGGCACTGGACCGGGCCCGGCCGGAGGAGGGCTCCGCCGCCGAGGCCGTACGCCGGCTGGTCCGCGAGATCCAGCCGGCCGCCGGACTCCTCGCGTTCCTCTACGGCGAGAACCAGCTGTGGGAGGGCGACCGGCAGAACGAGGGCTGGCAGCGCCTCGACGCCCGGATCGGCGCCCTGTTCCAGCGCGGACAGCGCGACGGCGAGTTCCGTATCGACCTCAGCCCGGTCTGGCTCACCGAGGCCCTCTACGGGCTGATCGCCTCGTGCGCCTGGGCCACCCTGGACGGCCGCGTGGCCTCCCGGGACTTCCCGACCATGATCGCCGAGCTGTTGCTCGGCGGCGCTCTGCGAAGAGAGGAACCATGACCAGCACCCTGCAGCCGGCACAGGCGACCGAGGCGGTGAAGCGCCCGGGCCGCTGGCTCGCGCTCTCCGTGCTCGTCCTGGCCGTGCTGCTGGTGGCCGTCGACGCCACCGTCCTCGGCCTGGCGACCCCCTACATCAGCGAAGACCTCCACCCCTCCGGCACCCAGCTCCTGTGGATCGGCGACGTCTACTCCTTCGTCATCGCCGGTCTGCTGGTCTCCATGGGCAGCCTCGGCGACCGCATCGGCCGCAAGCGGATCCTGCTGGGCGGCGCCACCGCGTTCGGCGCGCTGTCCGTCCTCAACGCCTACGCGACGACACCGGAACTGATGATCCTCGCCCGGGCGCTGCTCGGTGTCGCCGGCGCGACCCTGATGCCCGCCACCCTGGCCCTGATCCGGAACATCTTCCACGACCCGCGCGAGCGCAGCCTCGCCGTCGGCATCTGGGGCGCCACCGCCTCCGCCGGTACGGCCGTCGGCCCGATCGCCGGCGGATTCCTCCTCGAACACTTCTGGTGGGGCTCGGTCTTCCTGATCAACCTGCCGGTGATGGCCGTCCTGGTCCTGGTCGGCATCCGCACCCTGCCCGAGTCCCGCAACCCGCACCCGGGCCCGTGGGACCTGAGCAGCGTCCTGCTGTCGCTGGTCGGCATGATCGCCCTCGTCTACGCCGTCAAGGAGGTCGCCACCCACGGCTTCACCGGGACGACCCTCGGCACCGGCCTGCTGGGCGCGGCGGCCCTGTACGGCTTCGTCCACCGCCAGCTGACGATGCCGGTCCCGCTGCTGGACATGCGGCTGTTCAGGCGCCGCGGCTTCAGCGGAGCGGTCCTCGCCGACCTGCTGACCGTCCTCGGCATGTCCGGCCTGGTGTTCTTCCTCTCCCAGTACCTGCAACTCGTCCAGGGCCGGCGCCCGTTGGAGGCGGGCCTGGCCGAACTGCCCGCGGCCGTCGGCGCGGTGGCGGCCGGTCTGGTCGCGGGCCGGGCCGCCCGGCGCTTCTCGGTCCGCACCGTCGTCTCCGGCGGCCTGGCCGCGGTCGGCATCGCCCTGGCGGCCCTGACCACGCTGGGCCGGTCCACCGGCTACCCGGTCCTCGGCGCCGCCCTGCTGGTGGTGGGGGTCGGCGCGGGCTTCTCCTTCACGGTGACCGCCGACGTCATCCTCTCCAGCGTCCCCAAGGACCAGGCGGGCGCCGCCTCGGCGGTCTCCGAGACGGCGTACGAACTGGGCGCGGCCCTGGGCATCGCCCTGCTGGGCTCGATCGTCACGGGCGTCTACCGCGACTTCACGGGCCCGGCCGGCACCCCGGCCGGGGCCCACGAGTCCCTGGGCGCGGCGGCCGAGGCCGCGGCGGACCTGCCCCCGCACCAGGCGGATGCCCTGCTCACCGCGGCCCGCGAGGCCTTCGTCCACGGCCTCCACCTGGCCTCCGGAGCGGGAGCGGTGGTCCTCCTGACGGCGTCGGCGGTGGCGTGGTTCCTGCTGAAGGACCAGAAACTGGACAGCACCGGCTGAGGCCATCCGGTCAGGGGCACGGGGGGACCGTCACTTCTTGTAACCCAGCACCGTCATCATCCCGCTCTCCGAGTGGTACTGGTTGTGACAGTGCAGCATCCACAACCCCGGATTGTCGGCATCGAAGTCGATCACCAGCTTCCGGTGCGGCAGCACCATCGCGGTGTCCTTGCGCGCCCCCACCGAGTCCAGCCCGACCACCGCGAAGGTGTGCCCGTGCAGATGCATCGGGTGCCACATGTCGGTGGCGTTGACGAGCGTCAGCCGCACCCGCTCGCCCGCGCGGACCGGGTGCCGCTGCTGGGGGGAGTACGGCTTGTGGTCGAACCCCCAGTCGAACTTCGCCATGGTGCCGGTGATCCTGATGCGCATCTCGCGGTCGGGGTCCCGGCGGTCCAGGGCCACGGAGTCGTCGGGGCGGAGGCGGCGCGCGGGGACGGTCTTGCCGTCGAGTTCGTCCAGGCGGACGTCGGCCGGGGGCAGTTCCCTGCGCCCCTTGACGGTGCGCAGCACGGCGAGGGCCCTGCCCTCCTTGCCCTCGGGCACGGCGACCAGCGGGAAGACCCCGTCCTTGGCGGTGATCAGCACGTCGTACCGTTCCGCCATGCCGATCAGCAGGGCGTCGGTCTTCTTGTGCTTCACGGGATAGCCGTCGGTGTGGGTGACGGTCATCGTGTGGCCGCCCAGCGCGACACGGAAGGCGGTCTCGGAACCGGCGTTGATGAAGCGCAGCCGCACCCGGTCGCCGGGCCGGCAGTGGAACACCGACGGGTTGCCGGGCAGGCGCCCGTTGACCAGGTAGTGCGGGTAGTCGACGCTGCCGCCCTCCCCGTGCAGCATGCGGCTGTGGGACCTGTGCAGCACCCGGTTGGGGCCCGTGGACTTCCGGGACGCCGAGGGATGCCCGCTCGGCTTCCGGTCGGGGCTCGGGCTGCCGTGGCCGGGTCCCATGGCCATCGACCCCATCTCCATGGCTCCGCCCGGCTTGAGCTGGCTCAGCACTCCGTCCGGGGTGGACCCCTCCACGCCGTCGAGCCAGTCGTCCAGGACCACGACCCACTCCTTGTCGTAGGAGAGGGGCTCCCTGGGGTCGTCGACGACGAGCGGCGCGTACAGGGCCCGGTCGGGCTGCATCCCCACGTGGGAGTGGAGCAGGTAGGTGCCCGGATGGTCGACCGCGAAGTGGTAGCGGAAGTCCGAACCGGAGTGGATGGCACGCTGGGTCAGGTCCGGCACGCCGTCCATGTCGCAGCGCAGCCGTACCCCGTGGGAGTGCAGGGTGGTCGTGGCGGGCAGCCGGTTGGCGAGGGTCAGGTCGAGTACGTCACCGGCCGTGACCCGCACCAGCGGGCCCGGCACCTCCTCGTTGTACGCCCAGGTGTGGACCGCCCGCCCGCCCAGGTCGAGGTGGGCTTCGGCGGCGGTGAACCGGAAGGTGCGTACGCGGCCGGCCCCCCGTTTCCGCTCGGCGGCCAGGACCTCGGGATCCGACGGGTTGACGTACCCCCGGGGCCCGGCCGGGACGAACTTCTCCCCGTCGCTCGCGCGTTGGGGGCCGGAGCTGGGCGCGGAACCGGAGCCGGTGCAGGCGGCCAGGAATCCCGCGCCGGCGGCGGCGATCGGGGTACGGAGCAGAGTACGCCGAGAAGGTTTGTACATGTCCTGAATCAGACATGTTGTGTGGTGATACGGCCGCTTTCATACGGCCGAATGCCCGATGTGTCGGCGGCAGATTCCACCGGCAGGCGGATGCAACCTGCTCAGGCGGCCTTGGCCTTGGTGGCGTACATGTCGACGTACTCCTGGCCGGACAGGCGCATCACCTCGGCCATGACGGAGTCCGTCACCGCCCGCAGCACATAGCGGTCCCGGTCCATGCCCTCGTACCGCGAGAACTCCATCGCCTCGCCGAAGCGGACGGTGACCCGGCCCGGCCGCGGGATGCCCCGGCCCCCCGGCTGCAGCTTGTCCGTGCCGATCACGGCGAACGGCACCACCGGCGCGCCGGTCATCAGGGTCAGGCGGGCGATACCGGTGCGGCCCCGGTACAGACGCCCGTCGGGCGACCGGGTGCCCTCGGGATAGATCCCGAAGATCTTGCCCTCCTCCAGGATCCGCCGGCCCGTCATCAGCGCGGCCACGCCGCCGCTCGCCCCGTCCCGGTCCACCGGGATCATGCCGACGCCGGTGAAGAACCACGCCATCAGCCGGCCCTTGACCCCCTTGCCGGTGACGTACTCGTCCTTGCCGATGAAGAACACCTGCCGCTTGGTGACCACCGGCAGCACGATGGAGTCGATGAACGTGAGGTGATTACCGGCCAGAATCACCGGGCCGTCTCCCGGGATGTGCTCCGCGCCCTCCACCTGGGGGCGGAACATCAGGCGCATGATCGGTCCGAGCACTGCCTTGATGAACGCGAAGCGGGACAACGCTTCCTCCGATGTCAAGGGGGGCGGTATGAGTCTGTGCAGGTGAGGACATTACTCGCGGCGCAGGGCCGTGCGCACATCGGGGACGCCCGGTTCACCGAGGCCTTACGAAGTATTGACGCGCGTTTACCTGCGGTGGCGTCCGGAGGACGGCGCGTAACAGCCTTGCGGGGATGTGACGGACATCGCGCGGACCGGGTGCCCCGCACCCGACGGACCGTCACCCCCCGCCGCGCGCAGGACACCCGACATCACCCGGGTGTTCGAACCAGAGCCTCCCCCCGGTCATGTGTACGACCCTACGATCGGCCCGCACCGACGAACGAACGCGGCAGGAGGGCGCTCATGGACAGCGACCAGGCGAACGGGCAGACGCAGGGAACGGGACGGCGGGCGCTCCTCGGCGCCGCGGTGCTCGGCGCGGGCGGAGCGGTCCTCGGGCTGCCCGGCACGGCCTGGGCCGACGGGAGCCGCACGGCCGGGCACGGCGGACGCGGGCTGAAGAGCCTGCCGGTACCGACGATCATCGGCCACCGCGGCGCCAGCGGCTACCGCCCCGAGCACACCTTCGGCTCGTACGACCTGGCCCTGGACCTGGGCGCCGACGTGGTCGAGGCCGGCGACCTGGTGCCCACCAAGGACGGCCACCTGGTCTGCCGGCACGAGCCGGAGATCGGCGGCACGACGGACGTCGCCTCCCATCCGGAGTTCGCCGACCGCAGGACCACCAAGGTGCTCGACGGGGTCCCCACCACCGGCTGGTTCACCGAGGACTTCACGCTCGCCGAACTGAAGACGCTGCGCGCCGTGGAGCGCATCCCGGCCAACCGCCCGCACAACACCCTCTACGACGGCCGCTGGGAGATCCCCACCTTCGAAGAGGTCCTCCGGTGGCAGGACGAGCAGACCCGCAAGCGCGGCAGGCAGGTCTGGATCTACCCGGAGACCAAGCACCCCACCTACTTCCGCAAGCTGGGCCTCGGCCTGGAGGAGCGGGTGGCGAAGCTGCTGCGCAAGTACGGCAAGGACGGCCGCAACTCCCCGGTCATCCTGCAGTCCTTCGAGCCCACCAGCATCCAGCGGCTGAACCGGCTGGTCGACAACCCGCTCGTCGTCCTGCTCTCCTCGGCGAACAGCCGCCCGTACGACTTCGTCGAGGCGGACGACCCGCGCACGGTCGCCGACCTCATCACGCCCAAGGGGCTGCGCGAGATCGCCGGCTACGCCCAGGGCATCGGCCCGACCCTGGACCTGGTCGTCCCGAGGAAGCCGGACGGCACCCTGGGCGAGCCGACCACGCTGGTCTCCGACGCCCACCGGGTCGGCCTGATCCTGCACCCCTACACCCTGCGGAACGAGAACCCCTTCCTGCCGGCCGAGTACCGCAAGGGCAGCGCCGCCGACGCCTACGGCGATGTCTTCGGAGCCTTCAAGACGTACTTCGCGACCGGGATCGACGGCGTCTTCACCGACAACGCCGACACCGGGCTGCTCGCCCGCGCCGACTTCCTGAACGGCTGACGGCCTTCCTGGACGGCTGACGGCCTCTCCGAAGCGCTGACCGCGTCAACCACGGCACCGTCCGGCACCCGTTCGGAGTGACTGTGCCCCGCCCCGGCAACCCCCTGCCGGGGCGGCTCGTCGTTCCGCATATGACGCACGACCTGGTTGCCGCCCTGCGCCCCCTGCTCACCGCCGAGGCCTCCGCCGAGGCATATGCCACCGGGGGCGAGCCCGGCGACCTGGAGCAGGCCGTCTGGCTCCGGCTCCTGGAGCGGCTGGAGACCGACGGGCCACCGCTGGACCCGCAGGGCTGGCTGCGCAGGGCCGTGCGCGCCGAGGCCCGCCGCAGCCGCCGCACCACCCGCCGGGAACGGCCCTACGACGCCGAACCGGCCGACGACCTCCGCCCCGGCCCCGAACAGCACGTCCTGACCGCCGCCCGGTACCGCGCCCTGCGCGACGCGGTGCGCAGGCTGCCCGGCCGCTGTCCCCGGCTCATCGAGGCGCTGCTCTCGCCGAAGGACCTGACATACCGGGAGATCGCGGGGGAGTTGGGTATCTCACAGGGCAGTCTTGGCCCGGAACGCTCCAGATGTCTGGGATGTCTGCGCCGATTGCTCACACCGGAGGTTGCGGCGTGCGAAGCGCGGGGATAGGAGTGGGGGACGACAGGTGATCAGGTGAGCGGGAGGCATGCGCACATGGGCATGAGCGTGACCATCTCGGTGGCGACCGAACAGGACGCGGAGCAGATCTTCCGGCTCCAGTACCTGTGCTTCCAGAGCGAGGCGGCGCTGTACGGCAACTACCGCATCGACCCGCTCGTGCAGACCCTGGACTCGGTCCGTCAGGAGGTCGCCTCCGACTGCGTCTTCGTCGCCCGGCTCGGCGACGAGGTGGTCGGCTCGGTGCGCGGCAAGGTCACCGAGGACGGCGCGGCGGCCATCGGCAAGCTCTGCGTCCACCCGCGCCTGCAGGGCCACGGCATCGGCGCGCGGCTGCTGCGCACGGCGGAAGCGGCCCTGGAGTCGGAGCGCGGCGCCAAGCGGTTCCGCCTCTTCACCGGCCACCGCAGCGAGGGCAACCTCCGCCTGTACCGCCGCGTGGGCTACCAGACGGTGGGCCGCGCCAAGGGCGCCGACGGCGTGGAGATGATCATCCTGGAGAAGCAGGCGGGACAGTACGCGGCTACGGCGTGACGGTGTGCCGTGACTTCCGCAGCCAGTACATCGCGGACAGCGGCAGCAGCACCGGAATGAAGAGGTAGCCGGCCCCGTAGTACGACCACACGGTCGTGTCCGGGAACGCCGAACGGTCGACCAGGGTCCAGGTGCCCACGAGGAGCACACCCGCCAGCTCGGCGGCGCAGCACACCAGCGCCGCCCTGCGGGCCGTCTCCCCGCCCCGGACGAGCGTGTAGGTGATGAAGCCGTACACGACACCGGCCACCGCCGACAGCGCGTAGGCCAGCGGCGCCCGGTCGAACTCCGTGCTGATCTGGTACGCGGAACGCGACACCGCGCCGACGACCATCACGCCGTAGAGCCAGACGAGCAGCATGCCCGGTCCGCTGATCAGCCGGGCCGGCTTCTCCTCCACCGCAGCCACCTCAGCCTCCCCAGATGTCATAGAGCCGTACTTCCAGAACGGCCAGCACCACACCGCCGGCGGCCACCGTCACCGAGCCCCAGCGGGTCCGCTCGGCCAGCGACATCAGACCCGACGCCGGCACACACGCGAACGCGCCCAGCAGATACGCCACGAAGATCGTCGTACCCTGCTCCGGCTTCTCGCCCCGCGCCAGCTGCACGACCCCGATCACCAGCTGTGCGAGGGCCAGCAGCGACACCACGGCCATACCGATGAAGTGCCAGTCCTTCGTCGGCTGGTCGCGGTACGCGGCCCAGCCGCACCACGCGGCGAGCAACAGCGCGGCGACCCCGGTCACCAGCGTCAGGGCATTGAGCATGCCGTGACCTTATTACGGCGGAAACGGCCCATCGCCGCCGCCCCCGCCGTACACCGTAGGGTCTAGACCATGACGATCCACGCGCACGCCCTCCTGTTCGACAACGACGGCACCCTCGTCTCCTCCCTCGACTCCGTCGAGCGCTGCTGGACCCGCTGGGCCCGGGAGTACGGGATCACCGCGGAGGAGTTCGCACGCGTGGAGCTGCACGGGCGGACGGCCGTCGAGATCGTCGCCGACCTGCTGCCCGCCCGCCTGGTGCCGGAGGCGGTGGCCCGGGTCGAGCAGCTGGAGGTGGAGGACGTACCGAACGGCGGGGTACGGCTGCTGCCCGGCACCCGTGCGTTCCTCGACTCCCTGCCCGCCGACCGCTGGGCCGTGGTCACCTCCGCCACCCGGCGCCTGGCCGAGGCCCGCCTGGACGCCGTGGGCATCTCCCCGAAGGCCCTGGTCTCGGCCGACGACGTCACCCGCGGCAAGCCCGACCCCGAGCCCTACCTGCTCGCCGCCCGGCAGCTCGGTGTGGACCCCGCCCACTGCGTGGTCTTCGAGGACGCCCCCGCCGGACTGCGGGCCGGCCGTGCCGCCGGCATGACCACCGTGGCGTTGGCCACAACCCACCGGGCGGAGGAGCTGGACGCCGACTTGGTGGTGCGGGACCTGTCGGCCTTGTCGGCACTGGTCACCGACGGGGGAGTGGACATCGCCGTCCGCGGCTGAGCCCCCGGCCACCGCTGTCCGCCGCTGTCCAGTATGCGGACAGCGGCGTCCGGTCAGGACCGTCCGTCTGGTTTACTGATCGCATGACCACGACGAGCTGCCGCACCCTTGCGACCGAGGCGACCATGACGCCCGGTGCTCGTTGTATGTGTCGCCTGATGTCTCGAATGTGCGCCTTCTAGAGGGCCCCCGCATCAGCTGAGCCTCGCGCCCCGAAGCGAGAGCCGTGGCCGTCCGTGCGCCGCAGACCGTACGTGACGAAGCTCCACCTTTCATGCCGGAACCGCATGCACCCGTGCCCGGGCACACCCACGCCCGCGCACTCGACAGTGACGGAAACCCACGTGATCACCACCTCGGGCCTGACCAAGGTCTACCGCTCCCGCGGCCGTGAGGTCACCGCCCTCGACGGCGTCGATCTCCACGTCCGCGAAGGCGAGGTCTACGGCGTCATCGGCCAGTCCGGCGCCGGCAAGTCCTCCCTCATCCGCTGCGTCAACCTGCTGGAGCGCCCCACCTCCGGCACCGTGACCGTCGCCGGGCAGGACCTCACCGCCCTGGCCGGCCGCGGCCCGCGCGCCGGCAGGGAACTGCGCCGCGCCCGCAGCCGGATCGGCATGGTCTTCCAGCACTTCAACCTGCTGTCCTCGCGGACCGTGCAGGACAACATCGAGCTGCCGCTGGAGATCCTCGGCCAGACGGGCCGCAACCGCTCCCGCAAGGCCCTCGAACTGCTGGACCTGGTCGGCCTCGCCGACAAGGCCAAGGCCTACCCCGCCCAGCTCTCCGGCGGCCAGAAGCAGCGCGTCGGCATCGCCCGCGCCCTCGCCGGCGACCCCAAGGTGCTGCTCTCCGACGAGGCCACGAGCGCCCTCGACCCCGAGACCACCCGCTCCATCCTCCAACTGCTGCGCGACCTGAACCGGCAGCTGGGCCTCACCGTCCTGCTCATCACCCACGAGATGGACGTCGTGAAGTCGATCTGCGATTCCGCCGCCCTCATGGAGCAGGGCCGGATCGTGGAGTCCGGCACGGTCAGCGAGCTGCTCGCCACGCCCGGCTCCGAGCTGGCCGCCGCGCTGTTCCCGGTCAGCGGCGAGCGCACCGGCGCCGACCGGACCGTCCTCGACATCACCTTCCACGGCGAGGCCGCCACCCAGCCGGTCATCTCCCAGCTCTCGCGCACCTACAACATCGACATCTCGATCCTCGGCGCCGCCATCGACACCGTCGGCGGCCTCCAGATCGGCCGCATGCGCATCGAACTGCCCGGCCGCTACGAGGACAACGTGGTGCCGATCGGATTCCTGCGCGAACAGGGCCTGCAGATCGATGTCGTCGGCCACGAGGGCGAGCAGCCCCTGCTGGTCAAGGAGGGTGCGAAGTGACCTGGTCCGAGATGCAGCCGGTGCTGTCCCAGGCGTGTTGGGACACCCTCTACATGGTCGGCTGGTCCACGCTGATCGCCATCGTCGGCGGCCTCCCGCTGGGCATCCTCCTCGTCCTCACGGACAAGGGCGGACTGCTCCAGAACGTCCTCGTGAACAAGGTCATCGGGCAGGTCGTGAACATCGCGCGCTCGATGCCCTTCATCATCCTCATGGTCGCGCTGATGACGTTCACCCGCTGGATCACCGGCACCACCATCGGCCGCGAGGCCGCGATCGTGCCGCTCGCCATCGGCGCGATCCCGTTCTTCGCCCGCCTGGTGGAGATGTCCGTCCGCGAAGTGGACGGCGGACTCGTGGAGGCCGTGCAGTCCATGGGCGGCAGCACCTGGAAGGTCGTCCGCAGCGTGCTCGTGCCCGAGGCGCTCCCCTCCCTCATCTCGGGCGCCACCACCACGATCATCGCCCTCATCGGCTACTCCGCCATGGCGGGCACCGTCGGCGCCGGCGGCCTCGGTGACGTCGCCGTCCGCTACGGATACCAGCGCTTCGAGACCGGCATGATGTGGATCACGGTGGCCATCCTGGCCGTCGTCATCTCCCTGCTCCAGGTCGTCGGCGACTTCGCGGCCCGCTCGCTGCACCGCCGCACCGGAGCCGGCGGCGGCCTCCTCCTCTTCCGCCCGCTGCGCGGCGTCTTCGCCGGCACGGTCGCCGCCGAAGCCGTCAAGAAGAGCTGACCCCCCCAGACTCCCCGTTCACCCGTACACGGGGTCGCACCACCCTTAAGGAAAGGCACTTTTCGTGCGTAACACCGCCAAGCTCACCACCGCCGTCCTCGCCGCCGGAGCCCTCACCCTCGGGCTGACCGCCTGCGGCTCCGGCAAGGACTCCGGCTCCTCCGACGCGAGCGGCCCGCTGGTCGTCGCCGCGAGCCCGACCCCGCACGCCGAGATCCTGAACTTCGTCAAGGACAAGCTGGCGAAGAAGGCGGGGCTCGACCTGGAGGTCAAGGAGTTCACCGACTACATCACGCCCAACACGGCGACCGAGGACGGCTCGGTGGACGCCAACTACTTCCAGAACCAGCCGTACCTGGACGACTTCAACAAGAAGCGCGGCACCCACATCGTGCCTGTCGTCACGGTGCACCTGGAGCCGCTCGGCCTGTACTCCCACAAGGTCAAGAAGGCCGACGCCCTCAAGAGCGGTGCGACCATCGCCGTCCCGAACGACGCCGTCAACGAGGCCCGCGCCCTGAAGCTGCTCGCCGCCAAGGGGCTCATCACCCTCAAGGACGGCGCCGGCACCGAGGCCACCCCGCAGGACATCACCAAGAACCCCAGGAACCTCAAGTTCAAGGAGGTCGAGGCGGCCCAGACCGCGCGCTCCCTGGACGACGTCGACGCGGCCGTGATCAACGGCAACTACGCCATCTCCTCCGGCATCAAGCCCGCCAAGGAGGCCCTGGTCCTGGAGTCGGCGAAGAACAGCCCCTACGGCAACTTCCTCGCCGTGAAGGAGGGCAACGAGAAGGACCCGCGCGTGAAGAAGCTCGCGAAGCTCCTCACCTCGCCCGAGGTCAAGAAGTTCATCGAGGACAAGTACCAGGGCTCGGTCATCCCGTCCTTCTGAGCCGTCAAGGGGGGACTGAAACCATGCGCACGTCCGTCGTCGCCGTGGCGGCCCTGGCCGCCCTCGGCCTCACCGCCTGCGGCTCCGGCACGGACTCCGGCAAGGGCGGTGGGGGGGGGGGGGGGGGGGGGGGGGGGGGGGGGAGGGGGGGGGGGGGGGGGGGGGGGGGGGGGGGGGGGGGGGGGGAGGAGCCAGAACGTAGAAGGGA
>NZ_JBVHVI010000024.1:0-76053 GCF_055564915.1 Streptomyces sp. NPDC028928 | reverse complement strand
GCCCCGACAGTTCCGGCCGAAGACCGCGGCACGGAGGGATCCTCCCCCCCCCCCCCCCCCCCCCCCCCCCCCCCCCCCCCCCGTCCCGGCCGGCGAGGTGCTCACCTACGTCAGGGACCACCTCGCCGCCAAGGCCGGCCTGAAGCTGGAGATCAAGGAGTTCACGGACTACGTCCTGCCGAACACCGCCCTCCAGGAGGGCGAGCTGGACGCCAACCTCTACCAGAACCAGCCCTACCTGGACGACTTCAACAAGTCCAAGGGCACCGACCTCGTCCCGGTCGTCAAGCCCTACCTGCCGCCCATGGGCGTCTACTCCCACAAGGCGAAGAGCGTCGCCAAGCTCGCCGACGGAGCCACCGTCGCCGTACCGAACGACACCACCAACGAGGGCCGCGCCCTCAAGCTCCTCGCCGCCGGCGGCCTCGTCGAGCTGAAGGCCGGCGCCGGCGCCGACGCGTCCCCCGCGGACGTCACGGCCAACCCCCGGCACCTGAGGTTCAGGGAACTGGAGGCCGCCCAGCTGCCCCGCTCGCTGGACGACGTGGACGCCGCGGTCATCAACAACAACTACGCCCAGGACGCGGGCCTCAGCCCCACCAAGGACGCGATCCTCCTGGAGTCGGCGAAGGACAACCCCTACGCCAACCTCCTCGCCGTCAAACGCGGCAACGAGGACGACCCGCGGGTGAGGAAGCTCGCCGAGCTGCTCGTCTCACCCGAGGTACGGACGTTCATCCAGGACAGGTACCACGGGTCCGTCCTGCCGGTCACCGGCGGCTGACGGCACGTACACGGCGTTTCGCCACGCACGGGGTCCGCTCCCTCACCGGGTGTGGACCCCGTCGTGCGGTTCAGTGGTTTCATGCTGCATGCTGGGCAGTTCAGCAGGCCTGACGGCCCTGACGGTCTTTCGAGGATTTTCCGAAGGTTACGGAGCGGCGCATGACGAGCACCTTCCCCAACATCTCCATCAGCACGGAGCGGTTGGTGCTGCGTCCCCTCGACGAGGACGACGTGCCCGCCCTGGCCGAGATGATGAACGACGAGCAGGTCGTCGCCTGGACCACCGTCCCCCACCCCTACACCCGGGACGACGCCCGCGAGTGGATCACCCGGCTGGCCCCCGACGAGCGCACCGAGGGCCGCGGCATCGTCCTCGCCGTCACCGAGTTCCTCACCCAGCGGCTCGTCGGCGTCGTCCACATGAGGAACACCGACTGGCGCGTCCGCTCCAGCGAGATCGCCTACGTCGTCGCCCCCTGGGCCCGCGGTGAGGGCTACGCCTCCGAAGCCGCCCTCGCCATGGCCCAGTGGCTGTTCCACGACCAGAAGTTCGAGCGGCTCGAACTGCGCACCGCCGCCGACAACACCGCCTCCCAGCAGGTGGCCCAGAAGATCGGCTGCATCAGCGAGGGCGTCCTGCGCAACGCCTGGATAGCGCGCACCAGGACCGAGGACGGGACCTGGACCGACGTGCGCACCGACGTCATCGTCTGGAGCCTGCTGCCGGAGGACCTGGCCGGAGCCGGCGAGCACCTGGCCGACACCGGCGGTTTCCCTTCGTACTCGGACTGGAACTGAGCTCCCGAGCCTCACCAGGTACGCTCACGGAGCCCGCCCCGGGCTCCCCCCACCCGAAGACCTGCGCAGAACCCCTGGAGACTGACGACGATGGCCGACCGCGTCACGGTGATCGGCTGGGACGGCTCGCCGCTGACCGCCGCGGCACGGGCCGCCCTCGGCGCCGCCACCCTCGTGGCCGGCGCCGCCCACCACCTGGCGCTGCCCGAGGTCCCGCCCACCGCCGAACGCATCCGCCTCGGCAGCCTCGCCCTGGCCGCCCGCCGTATCGCCGCCCACCGCGGCACCGCCGTCGTGCTCGCCGACGGCGACCCCGGCTTCTTCGGCGTCGTACGGACCCTGCGCGCACCGGAGTTCGGCCTGGAGGTCGAGGTCGTCCCCGCCGTCTCCTCGGTCGCCGCCGCCTTCGCCCGCGCCGGCATGCCCTGGGACGACGCCCAGGTCGTCGTCGCCCACCCGCGCACCCTGCGCCGGGCCGTGAACGTCTGCCGCGCCCACACCAAGGTCGCCGTCCTCACCGCGCCGGGCGCCGGCCCCGCCGAACTCGGCCTCCTGCTGGAGGGCGTGCACCGCACCTTCGTCATCTGCGAGGAACTGGGCACCGAACGCGAACGGGTCAGCGTCGTCACCTCCGACAAGGCCGCCGACCACACCTGGCGCGACCCCAACGTCGTCATCGTCATCGGCGGCCCCGCCGGCGCCGGGGAGAGCGGCGGCTGGATCGCCGGGCGCCATCCGGGCGCCGGCCCGCGCGGCTGGGTGCAGCCCGACGAGAGCTACGGCGCCGGGCCGGTCGGCGGGCCGGGCGGAGGACTCGGCGAGGGGGAGAGGCAACTGCTGCGCGCCGCCCAACTCGCCCGCCTCGGGCCCCGGATCGGCGACCTCGTCTGGGACATCGGCTGCGGCGGCGGCGCGTTCGCCACCGAGGCCGCGCGCGCCGGCGCGGCCGTCATCGCCGTCGACCACGACCCGGTCGCCTGCGCCCGCACGGACGCCTCCGCCCGCCGCTTCGGCGTCCAGCTCCAGATCGTCCACGGCAGCGCCCCGCAGGTCCTCGAAAACCTGCCCGAGCCGGACGTCGTACGGGTGGGCGGCGGGGGACCGGCCGTCGTCTCCGCGGTCGCCGACCGGCGCCCGCAGCGCATCGTCACGCACGCCGCGACCCGCGACGCCGCCGAACGCGTCGGCCGCGACCTGGCCGAGCACGGGTACCGGGTCGAGTGCGCCCTGCTGCAGTCCGTCGAACTCGACACCCGGGCCTGGACGGAGACCGAGCGGAACGTAGCGTTCCTGCTCAGCGGGGTATTGCCGGATCGCGCCCCGTGATCCGGTTGTCGTACCGCGCGCGGTAGGCTGGCCGATCGTTGTACCGCACCGGTGGCCCGAACTTCGTTCGCCAATGTCCGGATCGCACGCCCGTTTTGGGGTGGGTGTGGTACTGCGGAACCGGAGGACGCGCAACGTGGCGCAGTCCACAGCGGGCTGTCGCGGATCATGCTGTCGCGACGGCGGAACGACCGGGACAATGCCACTGAATGGCTTTGTCGCCTTTTCCGGCGGGTCGTTCGTGCCGCTGGGCACGGACGCTCGTTCTTCACTGCGGGGCGGTCGGTGCGCCGTTCCGGGTGAGCTGGTCGTAGGAGCACTAACCGATGGGCGAGGGGTACGCATGACCGACACCGGCCAGGTCCCGGGCGAGGGGCAGCCGGAGAGCGCAGGCATGGTGGAACAGCCGGGCGTTCCCACGCACGGCGCGTACACCTACCTCTCCGAGGCGCCCGCCGAGGACGAAGACCTGCTGCTGCCGGGTGCCCAGGGCGCGTGGGGCAACGAGGTGCCGCCACCCGCTCCGGAACCGGTGGTGGAAGCCGTCCACGAGCCGGGCCCGCACGAGACGGCCGGTCGCGACAGCGGCTCGGTCGACCTCAACGGCGTACGGCTGCCCGACTCGGGGCCCGTCTCCGTCCCGCCGTCGCCCATCCTCTCGGCGCCGCACGACCCGGCGGCCGCGCCGCAGCCGCCGCGCCGCCCGCTGCACCTCGGCCCGCCGATCCCGGACGCCTCGGCGAGCCCGGTCCGCTCCCTCGCCGACCGCGGCCCCGCGGGCACGCCGGTACGGCAGCCCGGAGTGCCGGCCGCCGGTCCCGAGTACCTCGACGCCCAGCCGCAGACGGCTCCGCAGAGCGCGGCCCCCTGGGGTGCGGCCCCGGCCGCCCCGCCCCAGGCCGGCGCGCAGGCCCCGGCTGCCGAAACGGTTGGCCCGCTCACGTCGGCGCCGGCCGAACCGACCGACGCGGCCCAGGCCGCGGTGGCCCGCCTCACCGGCCAGGTGCCCGTCGTGCACGGCCACGACGGGGTGCAGCCGATGCACGCCCATGACGGGGTGTACACCGCGCCGGCGGGCCCGGGCGCCGAAGACACTCAGGCTGCCGTGGCCGGTGCGGACGTGGTTCCCGTCGTTCCCGGTGACGGCGGGACCGGCGCCGAGGCGACCCCGGAGGGGCAGGCCGTACCGGCTGCGGACGAGGCTCCCACCGCACCCGAGGGCGGGGAGCCCGCGCCGGCGCAGGTCGCCGAGGCGCAGGCGCCGGAAGCCCCCGCGGCGGAACCGGCGCAAGAAGCAGGGGGAGAGAGCGTTCCGGCCGAGGTGGCGCCGGAGCAGGCCGTACCGGCCGAGACGCCGGACGCCCCACAGCCCGCCGAGCCCACCGAGTCCGCCCCGGTGACCGAGGCGACGGCCCCGCCGGCGGCCGATGCCGCCGACGCGGCTCAGCCGACGGCAACCGCCGAACCGACCGAGGGCCCACAGGCTGTCGCCATGGAGCATGCCGACGAGACCGCACAGGCCGCTGACACCGCGCAGCCGGTTGAAGCGCCGGAGGCTGCGGTTGCCGCGCGGCCGGTCGAGGTGTCGCAGCCCGCTGCTGTGGAGTCGGCTGCTCCGGCGCCGGAGGCTGTTGCTGTCGCGCAGGCCGCCGAGGTCGTGCAGCCGGTCGAGGTGTCGCAGCCCGCTGCTGTGGAGTCGGCTGCTCCGGCGCCGGAGGCTGTTGCTGTCGCGCAGGCCGCCGAGGTGGCGCGGCCGGTCGAGGTGTCGCAGCCCGCTGCTGTGGAGTCGGCTGCTCCGGCGCCGGAGGCTGTCGTTGCCGCGCAGGCCCCCGAGGCCGCACAGCCCATGGACGCGCCCCAGCCCACCGCCGTGGAGCCGACCGCTCCCGCACCCCAGGTCGCCGACGCAGCACAAGCCGTCGACGCCCCCCAGCCCCAGCAGGCTCCCGCCGAGCCCCAGGCTCCCGCCGAGCCCCAGGGTCCCGCCGAGCCTCAGGTTCCCGTCGAGGCGGCTGTCGTGCCCGAAGCGACCCAGCGGACCGACGCGGCTCCCGCCCAGGCGCCGGTCGACGCCGCCGTGCCTCAGGCACCCGAGGTCCCTGAGGCACCGGAGCCGGCCGCCCCCGCCGTCCCCGCCGCACAGGTCGCCGAGGTGACCGCGCCGGTGGAGCCGGCCGTGCTCCAGGCCCAGGGCCCGCAGCTCGCCGAAGGCGTCCCGCAGGCAGCAGACGCGCCGGCCGTGTCCGCCCTGCCCGAGCAGCAGCAGCCGCAGGCCCCGGACGCCGCCGCCCCCGCGCCGGTCGCCGGCCCGCAGCTCCAGCGTCAGGCGCCGGAGACCGCCGTGGCCGACGCGGTGCACGCGCGGAGCCCGGAGCAGCCGCTGCCCTCGGCGCTTCCCGCGGAGCCGGACCCGGAGCAGCCGTTCGGGCAGTTCGTGCCGGTGGAGGGCCAGGTGCCCACCACCCCGCACCTGGCGCCCACCCCGCCGCAGCCCCTCGTCGTGCCCGCACCGCGCGAGGGCGAGCCGGCCGTCGTACCGGACGCGGCGCCGACCCCCGACGTCGTACAGCACGCGGAGGACCTGCAGACCAGGGCCGCCGACCAGGAAGAGAGCACGGCCGCAGTGGCGGAAGAACCGAAGTCCACCGGCCCGGCCGCGCCCGGCTATGCCGACGCCGAGCGCGAGGCCGTCCTGAAGGTCATGCGCGAGCGCCGCGACATCCGCAACGGCTTCCGCAGCGACCCCATCCCGCACGAGGTGCTGCTCAGAGTCCTGGAGGCCGCGCACACCGCGCCCTCCGTCGGTCACTCGCAGCCCTGGGACTTCGTCGTCATCCGCTCCGCCGAGACCCGGCGGACGATGCACGAACTGGCGATGCGTCAGCGCGAGGCGTACGCCAAGTCGCTGCCGAAGGGCCGGGCCAAGCAGTTCAAGGAACTGAAGATCGAGGCCATCCTCGACACCCCGGTCAACATCGTCGTCACCGCCGACCCCACCCGCGGCGGCCGGCACACGCTCGGCCGTCACACCCAGCCGCAGATGGCGCCCTACTCCTCGGCGCTCGCGGTGGAGAACCTCTGGCTCGCCGCCCGCGCCGAAGGCCTCGGCGTCGGCTGGGTCAGCTTCTTCGACGAGCGGGAGATGGTCCGCGCGCTCGGCCTGCCCGAGCACCTGGAGGTCGTCGCCTACCTGTGTGTCGGGTACGTCGACGAGTTCCCGGACGAGCCCGAGCTGATGCAGGCCGGCTGGTCCAAGCGACGCCCCCTGTCCTGGGTGGTGCACGAGGAGACGTACGGCCGCCGCGCCCTGCCCGGAGAGGAACCCCACGACCTGCTCGCCGAGACCGTCGCCCAGATCCGCCCGCTCGACGCCAAGGCCCTCGGTGAGGCCTGGGAGCGCCAGAAGCGCATGACCAAGCCGGCCGGCGCGCTCGGCATGCTGGAGATCATCTCCGCGCAGCTGTCCGGGCTGTCCCGGCAGTGCCCGCCGCCGATCCCGGAGCCCGCCGCCGTCGCCATCTTCGCCGGCGACCACGGCGTGCACGCCCAGGGCGTCACCCCCTGGCCGCAGGAGGTCACCGCCCAGATGGTGGCCAACTTCCTCGGCGGGGGAGCCGTCTGCAACGCCTTCGCCAACCAGGTCGGCGCCGAGGTGTGCGTCGTGGACGTGGGCGTGGCCGCCGACCTGCCGGCCACCCCGGGCCTGCTGCCGCGCAAGATCCGCGGTGGTACGTCCGACATGACCACCGGCCCCGCGATGACCCGCGAGGAGGCCAAGGCGGCCATCGAGGTCGGCATCGAGACCGCCCGCGACCTGGTCGCGGCCGGCAACAAGGCGCTGCTGACGGGCGAGATGGGTATCGCCAACACCACGGCCTCGGCCGCCCTCATCTCGGTCTTCACGGGCGCCGACCCGGCCGAGGTGACCGGGCGCGGCACCGGCATCAACGACGAGACGCTCGCCCGCAAGACCGAGGTCGTCCGCCGGGCCCTGGAACTCCACCAGCCGGACCCGGCCGACCCGATCGGCGTCCTCTCGGCGATCGGCGGCTTCGAACACGCGGCCATGGTCGGCCTGCTCCTCGGCGGCGCCTCGCTGCGTACGCCGGTGATCCTGGACGGCGTCAGCGCCGGTGCCGCGGCCCTCGTGGCCCGCGCCATCGCGCCGGAGGTCCTCGCGGCCTGCATCGCCGGCCACCGCAGCGCCGAGCCCGGGCACGTCGCCGCCCTCAACAAGCTCGGCCTGCGCCCGCTGGTCGACCTCGACCTCCGCCTCGGCGAGGGCACGGGCGCCCTGCTGGCCCTGCCGCTGGTCCAGAGCGCGGCGAGGGCGATGCACGAGGTGGCGACGTTCGACTCGGCGGGCGTCACGGAGAAGTAGCCGTCACGGCCCGGGTGGTCCGCTGTTCAGCTGCCGGACCACCCGTGCCCTCTGCCCTGCCCACAGCTAAAATCCGCACGTCAGGGCCGCTCCGGAGTTGCAGCGCGCCCCCATCGCAGAGCTGCACGAGGAGTCGCCCCTCATGGCCGAACACCCCGCCTACCCCGTAGGCCTCCGCCTCTCCGGCCGCCGCGTGGTCGTCCTCGGCGGCGGCCAGGTCGCCCAGCGCCGCCTCCCGGCACTGATCGCCGCGGGCGCGGACATCGTCCTGGTGTCCCCCGGGGCGACCCCCTCGGTCGAGGCCATGGCGGACGCCGGCGAGATCACCTGGGTGAGGCGCGCGTACCAGGACGGTGACCTAGCCGACGCCTGGTACGCCCTCATCGCCACCAGTGACCCCGAGGCGAACACGCGGGCCTCCGCCGAGGCGGAGCGGCACCGCGTCTGGTGCGTCCGCTCCGACGACGCCGACCAGGCGACCGCGTGGACCCCGGCGACCGGTCACAGCGAGGGCGTCACCGTCGCCGTACTCACCACGCACGCGCGTGGCCGCGACCCCCGGCACACCGCCGCCATCCGGGACGCGGTCGTCGAGGGCCTGCGCGACGGCACCCTCGTCGCCCCGCACCACCGCACCCGCAGCGCCGGCGTTGCCCTGGTCGGCGGCGGCCCCGGCGACCCGGACCTGATCACTGTCCGCGGCCGGCGCCTGCTCGCCGAGGCGGACGTCGTCATCGCCGACCGGCTCGGCCCGCGCGACCTGCTCGCCGAACTCCCGCCGCACGTCGAGGTGATCGACGCGGCGAAGATCCCGTACGGCCGCTACATGGCGCAGGAGGCCATCAACAACGCGCTCATCGAGCACGCCAAGCAGGGCAAGGCGGTGGTCCGGCTCAAGGGCGGCGACCCGTTCGTCTTCGGCCGGGGCATGGAGGAGGTGCAGGCGCTCGCCGAGGCCGGTATCCCGTGCACCGTGGTGCCGGGCATCTCCAGCTCGATCTCGGTGCCGGGCGCGGCCGGCATCCCGGTCACGCACCGGGGTGTCGCCCACGAGTTCACCGTGGTCAGCGGGCATGTGGCGCCCGACGACGAGCGCTCCCTGGTCGACTGGCCGTCGCTGGCCAAGCTCACCGGTACGCTCGTGGTCCTCATGGGCGTCGACAAGATCGGGAAGATCGCCGAGACGCTCGTCGCGCACGGCAAGTCCCCCGAGACGCCGGTCGCCCTGGTGCAGGAGGGTACGACGGCCGCGCAGCGGCGCGTGGACGCCACCCTGGCCACGGTCGCCGAGACGGTACGGGCCGAGGACGTGAAGCCCCCGGCGGTCATCGTCATCGGCGAGGTCGTACGGGTCGGCCCCGCGCAGCCTTCGGCGTGACCTTGGCTTGATCACACGCACCCCAGGTAACCCGGGGTAACCCACCCCTCCCCAGCCGTTGGCACCACACCCAGGACAAGGCAGTATCACCCTGTGGCCGATCTCATCACCGTCGAGGATCCCGACGACCCGCGCCTGACCGACTACACGGGCCTGACCGACGTCGAGCTGCGCCGCAAGCGCGAGCCCGCCGAGGGCCTGTTCATCGCCGAGGGCGAGAAGGTCATCCGCAGGGCCAAGGAAGCCGGCTACGAGATGCGGTCGATGCTGCTCTCGGCCAAGTGGATCGACGTCATGCGCGACGTCATCGACGAGCTTCCGGCCCCGGTCTACGCCGTCAGCCCCGAACTCGCCGAACGCGTCACCGGCTACCACGTGCACCGCGGCGCCCTCGCCTCCATGCAGCGCAAGCCGCTGCCCACGGCCGGCGAACTGCTCCGCTCCGCCCGCCGGGTGGTGATCATGGAGTCGGTGAACGACCACACCAACATCGGCGCGATCTTCCGCTCGGCGGCGGCCCTCGGCATGGACGCGGTGCTGCTGTCACCCGACTGCGCCGACCCGCTGTACCGACGGAGCGTCAAGGTCTCCATGGGCGCGGTGTTCTCGGTGCCGTACGCCCGGCTGGAGACCTGGCCCCGGGGCCTGGAGTCGGTCCGCGAGGCCGGCTTCACGCTGCTCGCGCTCACCCCGGACGAGAAGGCCCGCGCCCTGGACGAGGCCGCCCCGCACACGATGGACCGGGTCGCCCTCATGCTCGGCGCCGAGGGCGACGGACTGTCCACGCAGGCGCTGGTCGCCGCCGACGAATGGGTCCGCATCCCGATGTCCCACGGCGTCGACTCGCTCAACGTGGGCGCGGCGGCCGCGGTCGCCTTCTACGCGGTGGCGACGGGCCGGCCGAAGTCCTGACCGCCCTCGCTGACCGCGCTCAGTTCCCGGCGTCGTGGCTGAGCTTCGACCTCTGCTCGTCGGACATGACCTTGCCGTCGACCGTCGGCGGATAGCTGGGCTGCGTGTGCCGCTGCCGCTGGACTCCGCCGTCGTCGCCGAGCCCGCGCGCCGGACCCTGGCAGCCCTGGGCCACCGCGATACCGAGGGCGACCAGCAGCGTCACCACCACGAACACGAACAGCCGCTGCCGCAGCAGCCGGGGATTGGCCGGCCGCCGTCCCATCCGCGCCGGGCGCTGCCCCGGCCGTCCGGAGCCACCGCGCGGAGCGGGCCGGCCGCCGGAGCGCGGGCCGCCGCCCCGCGGCACCGGGGTGGGACGCGCGGTACCCGGCCGGGAGGAGGCGGTACCGCTCCCGCGCGCACCGCTGCCGCCGCGCGAGGGGACCCCGCCACGGGACGGCACATCGGCCCGCGAGGACATCCCGCCCCTGGCCGGCGCCTCGCCGCGCGAGGCGGGGCCGCCGCGCGCCGACAGTCCGCCCCGGGCCGGGGTGCCCCCGCGCGGCAGCGGCGTACCGGGGGAGGTACGCCGCTGGGTGCGCTGCTGCTCGGGATAGGTGTCGACGAGCCGTCCGGTGGGCCGGTCCGCCTCGGCGGCACGCGGCGCGGGCGGCCGTACGCCGTCCAGGCCCTGCGCCTCCCGGGCGGCGATCTCCTTCAGCCGCAGCGACAGCTGCAGGGTGCTGGGCCGTTCGTCGGGGTCCTTCGCCAGACAGGCCCGGATCAGCGGGGCGAGCGCGTCCGGTACGCCGTGCAGCTGCGGCTCCTCGTGCACCACCCGGTACAGCATCACCTCGGAACTGCCGTGCCCGAAGGGCGAGTCGCCGGTCGATGCGTACGCCAGGGTCGCGCCCAGGGAGAAGACGTCGGTGGCCGGGGTGACCGCGGCGCCGCGCACCTGCTCGGGAGCGAGGAAACCGGGGGAGCCGACCGCGGTGCCCACGTGCGTGAGCGTGGAGGCGCCGGTGGCCCAGGCGATGCCGAAGTCGATGATCCGCGGCCCCTTGGGAGACAGCAGGATGTTGGAGGGCTTCAGGTCCCGGTGGACGACACCGGCCTCGTGCACGGCGACCAGGCCCTCGGACAGGGCCGCGCCGATCGCCGCGGTGTCCGCCGCGCCGAGCGCGCCCTCGTCGGCGACCTTGTCGTGCAGGGAGGGTCCGGGCACGTACTGGGTGGCGAACCAGGGCCGCTCGGCCTCCAGGTCCGCGGCGACCAGCCGGGCCGTGCACCCGCCCCGGATGCGCCGGGCCGCCGACACCTCGCGCGCGAACCGCGACCGGAACTCCTGGTCCTCCGCCAGGTCCGGCCGGATCACCTTCAGCGCGACCCGCTGCCCCTTCTTGTCGGAGCCGAGATAGACCACGCCCATCCCGCCCGCGCCGAGCCGTCGGTGAAGCCTGAACGAGCCGACGACGCGCGGGTCCTCGCGCCTCAGGCGCATCATCGCCATGTTCATCCCCGCTGCCCGGTCCTGTGACGTGGCACAGCTTACGTTTCCCCGGCCGCCTGCGCGCAGAGGCCGCGCCCTCTCGGCCGGACGGATTGTGTGGGCCGACCGGGGGAGGTGAAACCCGGTCAGGAAGCCGCTCAGTACGGTGACTTCCGGTCACCAAGGTCGTCAACCAGCCACCCGGACAGGGGCGTTGGGCTCGCGCGGTGTGGCGGTGCGCGGGGCTGCGGCCCGCCCGGGTGACGCCCCGCGGCAACCCGCGGGCCGGGCCGGACCCCGGATCACGCTCCACCCTCGGCGCCCGCCCGGGCACCGCCCCGAGTGATCGAAGTCACTCCTTCCGGCCTCCGGGATGCTTCGGAAATGACCGGACAGAGCGGACGACCCCCTCCGGGAAGACCCCGACACCCGGGCCGGCGTCTCCACCCAGGGGAGTACTTCGCAGGTCATGGCTCATCCTCCGGGAGGCCCGGCAATCGGTACGAGGGCATGACGCCCGGCGTGCGCCGCGCGCCTAGATTTGAGGTCAAGCGGCGGGTGCAGCACTCGTCCCCCGAGGTCAGGCACCCGCCGCTGCCGATGACAACCGAAACGGTCAGGAGAGGGACCATGGCCCACACGGCACCGCGACGCACCGCGTTCGTCCCGCGCCGGACGGGCCGTCGCCACCCCCTGGTGGCGACGCTCATGGCCCTTCCCCTGGCGGCCCTGCTCCTGCTCGTCTTCGACGGCTGGGAGACGGTGGCCACACAGGCGTCGTCCGTGGGTGCGATGCTGGGGCGCTGAGCGGCGACCCCAGGCCCGGAAGAGCGGTCCGGGCGGGGACATCCATCCATGAAACCCCGTGGGGACGGGGGTGCGGCGGACGGCACAAATGCCGGCGCAGCTGGGGAGCTGCGCCGGCATTAGCCGTTTTCTGCGCAGCTTCAGCGCCGGTAGCCGCGCTGCTTCAGCGCCGTTGACCTGCGGGTCGTGTGTCGTCTGCGGGCCCGTGCGGGTTGGTCGCGCAGTTCCCCGCGCCCCTGGGGTGTTGCGGCGGGCCGTGCTGCGCTGCCGCCACGGGTGCGGGCGGCCGTGCGGGACGGTGCCCCCACGGACCCGCGCAGCTGCGGGCAGTCGTGCCGCCAGGGGCGGCGCCCGTCCCAGAAGAGGCGGCACCCCGCGAGCGATCCACCCCCGGCCCACCCCAGTACCCTCGGCCGAACAGCCGACCCAGCCCGAGGCACACCTTGACCGCAGACGTAGACGTAGACGCAGACGCAGACGCAGGCACCGGCCCCCACCCCACCGTGGAGTCACCCGCCCTCATACCCGCGCTCACCGCCAAAGCGAGGGCCGCCGCCCACCCCCGCACCCCCACCGCCCCCTGCACCTGCCGCAGCACCCCCCTCGCCGACCGCCGGGACGCCACTGTCGTCCGTCATGCCGGCACCGTCGCCAAGGCGCACGCCCCGGACACCGACCCCGCCGCCCTGGTCCACCGCGTCGCCACGGCCGCCCGCCTCCCCGACGTACTCCTGCCTCCGCTCACCCCCGCCCCGGCCACCCTGCACGACCGCCTGGTGACCCTCTGGCCGTACGGCCTCCCGGTGGACCCCGACGACCCGGACGCGGCCCCCTGGGAGCCCGCCGCCACCCTCCTGGCCCGGCTGCACCGCACCCCCGTCCCCACCGGCCTCCCCCCGATGCGCGGCCCCGCGAAGGCCGCCCGCGCCCTGGGCCGGCTCCAGGCGGTACTGCGCACCACGCCCCACGCATCCGCCCGCCCCGCCGCCCGCCCCGTCCTGGACGCCTGGGCCACCCTGCCCGCCTGGGCCCGCGCCGAGGGTCCGATGCCCGGCCCGCCGGCCGTCTGCCACGGCGACCTGCACCTCGGCCAGCTCGTCCGGCACCCGGCGCCGGACGGGCCGTGGAAGCTGATCGACGTCGACGACCTCGGTGCCGGCCTCCCGGCCTGGGACCTCGCCCGCCCGGCCGCCTGGTACGCCTGCGGACTCCTCCCGCCCGACGAGTGGACCCGCTTCCTGACCGCCTACCGGCAGGCCGGCGGCCCGGCCGTGCCCGCGGACGGCGACCCCTGGCCCGCCCTGGACGTCCCGGCCCGCGCGCTCACCGTGCAGACGGCCGCCCTGGCGGTCGCCAAGGCGCTCGCCGCGGACCGCCCGCTGGACGAGGTGGAGCAGGCCGTGGTCGACGCCTGCGCCCGCATGCCCTCCGTGCCCCCGCAGACCCCCCGCCCCCCGCGGCCCGCGCCCGGATTCCCGGGCTAGGCTGCAACCGCCCGGGCCCGGACGGAGTCTGTCCTGGGGAAACACGAAGCAGGACCGAACGGCGAGGAGTTGAGCCGACCATGCAGTGTCCGAAGTGCCATGCGCCGATGCACACCTACAACCGCAACGGCGTCCAGATCGAGCAGTGCAGTGGCTGCCGCGGCATCTTCCTCGACTACGGCGAGCTGGAGGCGCTGACCCGCCTGGAGGCCCAGTGGTCGCAGCCGGCCCCGCCGCCCCCGCCCGCGGCTCCGCAGGCCTACCCCGCCGCCCCGCCCGCGCCCGCCTGGGGCGCTCCGCACGGCGGCGGCCACGGCGGTCACGGCCACTACGGCCACCACCGCCACAAGAGCTTCGGTCACATGCTCTTCTCCAGCTGAGCAGCTGGGCACACGCAAAAGCCCCCGGCCGTACGAGACGGCCGGGGGCTTCTTGCTGTGTGGACGATACTGGGATTGAACCAGTGACCTCTTCCGTGTCAGGGAAGCGCTCTCCCGCTGAGCTAATCGTCCGCGGGCTGTGACCTGTGAGTCACAGACAGTGCGCGATACTGGGATTGAACCAGTGACCTCTTCCGTGTCAGGGAAGCGCTCTCCCGCTGAGCTAATCGCGCGGGCTGGGATCTCCGAGAAGATCCAGGATCCGAAGATCCAGTGGACGATACTGGGATTGAACCAGTGACCTCTTCCGTGTCAGGGAAGCGCTCTCCCGCTGAGCTAATCGTCCTTGGAGGTGGAGACGGGATTTGAACCCGTGTAGACGGCTTTGCAGGCCGTTGCCTCGCCTCTCGGCCACTCCACCAGGAGTGTAGGGGATCGGGATGACCCCTTCTTCCTTCGAGCGGACGACGAGGCTCGAACTCGCGACCTCAACCTTGGCAAGGTTGCGCTCTACCAACTGAGCTACGTCCGCTTGTCGTTTCGGTCCGCTTCCGCGTCCCGGCGACGTGTTGAACTCTAGCGGATTCCCGGGCCAGCACAAAAACGCGTTTGCGCAGCGTGCTGCGGTGCACCCGGCGGACCCGGTGGTCAGGGCCCCCTCCGGGACATCCCAGGGCCACCCGACGGACACCCGCCCTAGACTCGACCACGTGCTCCACCACCCTCCTCTCGCCCGCTTCGGCGACCGTGTCGCCACCGGCCTCCTCGACGTCACCAGCGATCCGGCCGCCCTGGACTCCACCGGCTTCTGGGCCGTCTGCCAGGATTTCGAGGGCAGGCTGACCTGCGCCCGCTTCGCGGACGTACGCGAGGAGCCCGTGCCCGCCCCGGCGCCGGGGCGCTGGCAGGGCCCGGCGGTGGGGGACTGGACCTCCTCCCTGGACCGCGCCGCGTACACGGCGGCCGTCCGCCGCATCCGCGAGCACATCGCGGCCGGCGAGGTCTACCAGGCCAACCTCTGCCGGGTGCTCAGCGCGCCCGTCACCCCCGGCGCCGACGTGGACGCCCTGACCGCCCTGCTGGCCCGCGGCAACCCGGCGCCGTACGCAGGAACGATTCGGCTGCCGGAGCACGGCGTGGAGATCGCCACCGCCTCGCCCGAGCTGTTCCTGCGCCGGAACGGCCGTACCGTCGAGTCGGGGCCGATCAAGGGCACCGGACGCACCGAGGCCGACCTCCTGGAGAAGGACTACGCCGAGAACGTCATGATCGTGGACCTGGTCCGCAACGACATCGGCCGCGTCTGCACGACCGGCAGCGTGACCGTCCCCGACCTGTGCGCCGTGGAGAAGCACCCGGGGCTCGTCCACCTCGTCTCCACCGTCCGAGGCGAGCTGCGGGCGGACGCCGGCTGGCCGGAGCTGCTGGCCGCGGCCTTCCCGCCCGGCTCGGTCACCGGCGCCCCCAAGTCGAGCGCCCTGAGGATCATCGAGGCGCTGGAGACGGCACCGCGCGGCCCGTACTGCGGCGGCATCGGCTGGGTGGACGCCGACCGGGGCACCGCCGAGCTGGCCGTCGGCATCCGCACCTTCTGGAT
Source organism: Streptomyces sp. NPDC028928 (assembly GCF_055564915.1). Taxonomy (NCBI): domain Bacteria; kingdom Bacillati; phylum Actinomycetota; class Actinomycetes; order Kitasatosporales; family Streptomycetaceae; genus Streptomyces; species Streptomyces sp. NPDC028928. Next base: position 60,730 of record NZ_JBVHVI010000024.1, on the reverse strand, counting down.
CGACCGCGGCGCGGGCGTCCTGCGCTTCGGCACCGGCGCCGGCATCACCTGGGGGTCCGACCCCGAGGGGGAGTGGCGCGAGACCGAGCTGAAGGCGTCCCGGCTGCTCGCGGTAGCGTCGGGGGCGTACGAGGAGACCGAGGGGGCGCTCGCATGAGGATCTGGCTCGACGGTGGCCTCCGGGACCTGGAATCCGCCCGGGTCTCCGTCCTCGACCACGGCCTGACCGTCGGCGACGGCGTCTTCGAGACCGTCAAGGCGGCCGACGGCACGCCGTTCGCGCTCACCCGGCACCTGGACCGGCTGACCCGCTCCGCCCGCGGACTCGGCCTGCCCGACCCCGACCACGACGAGGTCCGCCGCGCCTGTACGGCCGTACTGGAGGCCAACCCGGTGCCGCTGGGCCGGCTGCGGATCACCTACACCGGCGGCCACGGCCCGCTCGGCGTCGGCCGCGGCGAGCACGGCCCGACCCTCGTGGTCGCCGTCGGCGAGACCACCCGCCGCCCGGACTCCACCGCCGCGATCACCGTCCCGTGGACCCGCAACGAACGCGGCGCCCTCGCCGGCGTGAAGACCACCTCGTACGCCGAGAACGTCGTCGCCCTGGCCCGCGCCCACCAATACGGCGCCTCCGAGGCTCTGTTCGGCAACACGGTCGGACAGCTCTGCGAGGGCACCGGGTCCAACGTCTTCGTCGTCCTGGACGGCGAGATCCACACCCCGCCGGTCACCTCGGGCTGCCTGCCGGGCATCACCCGGGCCCTGGTCACCGAGTGGACCGGCGCGAAGGAGACCGACCTGCCGCTGGACGTCCTCCAGCGCGCCGACGAGGTCTTCCTGACCTCCACCCTGCGGGACGTACAGGCCCTGCACCAGGTCGACGACCGCGAACTGCCCGGCGTCCGGGGCCCGGTGACCGCCGAGGCCATGCGGATCTTCGCCGAGCGGTCCGCCCAGGACCTGGATCCCTGAGCCGGAAAACAGGCTGACGCGGGCGGTCGGCATGGGTAGAACACCTGTGATGACCACGACCCTGCGGCCGGCCGAGCCGCTCCAGCAGCACCCCGACGGAACCCGTTCCCGCCGCTACGCGGTGTGCGTGAACAGCCGCCCCGTCGGCGAGATCCACCTCGGCACCTCCCCGTCCCTCGGCGACTCGGTGGCCCGCGTCATCGACCTCCGGATCGCCGAACCGGACCGGCGGCGCGGCCGGGGCACCGTCGCCGCGCTCGCCGCGGAGGAGGTGGCCCGCGGCTGGGGCTGCGTCCAGATGGAGACCGTGGTGCCCGCCGCCGCGGAGTCCGCGCTGCGCCTGTTCGGCACCCTCGGCTACACCCTGCGCAACCGCGTCATGGAGAAACGCCTCGGCGACACCCCGCCCGCACTGCCGCCGGACAGCCGGGCGCGACCCATGACCGGCGCCGAGTTCGACACCTGGCGGGACACGGAGACCGAGCGGTACGCGCGCTCGTGGATCGGGCGGGGCCTGCCGGAAGCCGCGGCCCGCGCCAAGGCCCGCGACGACCACGCGCGGCTGCTGCCGCACGGGCTCGCGACCGAGGGCATGGTCTTCAGCGTGCTGGAGCACGCGGGCGGCCGGGTGGGCACCCTGTGGCTGGCCCTGGAGGAGACCAAGGCGTTCGTCTTCGACGTCGAGACCGACGCGGCCCACCGCGGCCGGGGACACGGCCGCACGCTCATGCTGCTGGCGGAGCGCCAGGCGATCGAGGCCGGCCTTCCGGTCCTCGGCCTCAACGTGTTCGCGGACAACACCCCGGCCGAGCGGCTCTACGAGTCACTCGGCTACGAGACGGTGACCCGCTCCCTGAGCAAGACGCTGCTGTAGCGACCGGGCCCCGTCGACCGGCTTCTCCGGTCCTCAGGCCTCCTGGCCGGCGCGGTCGGCCAGCAGCCGGTCCGCGATCTCCTCGATGCGCGCCCGCAGCCCCTCCTGGCTCTTGCCGCCGTCGAGGCGCTCGCCGCCGATCACGTACGTCGGGGTGCCGGTCACGCCGATCGCCTTGCCCTCGGCCTGGTCGGCGTCCACGGCCAGAATGTGCCGGCCGTCGATCAGCGCGGTGTCGAACTCCTCCGCGTCCAGCCCGAGTTCCCGGGCCACCTCGACCAGGAAGGGCTCTCCCTGACGGTCCAGCTCCGCCACCCGCTCCAGCACGGCCTCCACGTACGGCCAGCCCTTGCCCTGCTCCAGCGCCTCCTCGGCGGCCTGGGCAGCGGCGAAGGCGTGCTTGTGCTTCTCCAGCGGGAAGTGCCGCAGCCGCAGCTCGAGCCGGTCGCCGTAGCGGGCGCGCAGGGCGCGGACGTCGTCCAGGGCGGTGTGGCAGTCGGGGCACTGCAGTTCGCACCAGACGTCGAGGACGAGGGCATCGGTGCGTGCGGGGGTGGAGTGGCTCATGACCACCAGTCTTCCAGGCCGGGCGCGGGCGACCCAATCGGGACCGCGGCGGCTCGGGGGCGTCGGCGGCCGGTACCGGGCCCGCCGACCGGCCATCCAGAAGCTACCGGCAGTGCGGGAGCGATCGGCAGTGCACGAGCGACCGGCAGTGCGGGAGCGATCGGCAGTGCACGAGCGACCGGCAGTGCGCGAGCGACCCGGCGTTCAGGAGCGACCGGCCGTCCGGGGAACGACCCGCACTCCGGGAGCGCTCGGCACTCCGGGGTCGACCGGCGCCCCAGGTGGAGGCGACCCGGAGCCGACCCGGAGATGTCCCTGATGTCCGGCTGGAGCATGGCATCACGGGGATCCGGCGGTGCACGATGGAAGCGACGAGACGACCTGCCAGGAGGACCGGATGATCGCCGAGACAGTCTGCTCCGCCGTGTCCGCGGCGGGCCTGGGTATCGCGGTGGTCACGGCCTACCGCAAGCGTTTCCTGACGGCGGCCCGCCTCGCGGCCTACTCACTGGTGCCGATCGGCCTGGTGATGACCGGAGTCGTCGGCTGGCTCGCCGACACCGCCCTCAGCCCCACCGCGTGGGCGGGCTTCGGCGTGCTCGGCGCGGCCTGGCTGCTGTTCGCCGGTACCCGTGCCGTGGAGCGCCGGCGCGGAGGTGCCGGCGCCGAGCGCGAGGCGGCCGGGCGGGCCGGGCACGACGCGGTGGCGCCCACGGCTTCGGCGCCGTCCCTGGGCGGGGCCGCCCGCCCCGCCGCGCGCCCGTCCCCCGCACCCCGGACCACCGACTCCGCCGAGGACTTCAGCGACATCGAGGCGATCCTCAAGAAGCACGGCATATGACAGTCACATGACTCGGTGAAACGACACAGTGGGTCCGCGGGCGTCCGGAATCGTTCACCAGCCGAACGAGACCTCACGGTATTCGGCGAACTCCCGCAAGATCCCTGTGCGCTGATCGCGGGCCGGGCGTGGGGTGCGTCATGATCTGCGGCGAGATGCTGGACACGACACAGAGCGAGGCCGCGCCGCCGAAGGACGAGCCGCGCGGGTGCCTCTTCGCCCTTTCCCAGCCACCGCTGATGATCTTCCTGGCGGTGATCGGGTGTCTGCTCCTCATGGCTGCGCTGCACGATCTGCTGTTGCTGTGAGCCGTACACGTCCGTCCCGGCGCCACCCGCCGGGACCGACGTCGCACCGGACGTGCGGGCCCCGTACGACTCAGCCCGCCGCCTCCCTGCGCCGGGCCCGGTAGGCGGCGACATGCAGCCGGTTTCCGCAGGTGCGGCTGTCGCAGTAGCGGCGCGAGCGGTTGCGGGACAGATCCACGAAGGCGCGCCGGCAGTCCGGTGCCTCACAGCGCCGCAGCCGTTCCCGCTCGCCGGCCACCACGAAGAAGGCGAGCGCCATCCCGCAGTCGGCGGCGAGGTGGTCGGCCACCGAGGCGCCGGGGGCGAAGTAGTGCACATGCCAGTCGTAGCCGTCGTGGTCCGTCAGGCGGGGCGTGGTGCCCGCCGCCGCGACCAGCTCGTTGATCATCATGGCGGCGGACCGGGAGTCCGGCGCGGCGAAGATCGCCGCGAACCGCCCCCGGACCCTGCGTACGGCCGAGAGGTCGAACTCCGACAGCACGCCGACGTCGCTCATCTTGTGGTTCCGCACGAAATCCGCGAGTGCCGGGACATCGGGCAGTCCGTCCGCCGCCGCGTCGTCCTCCGGCGCGGTGTTCACCAGATCCACCACGGTGTCGAGGGCACACCGGGTGTCGTGGGTGATCAGCACGTTTCGCTCCCTGGCCTGAGGGTCGGGCGGGCGCCCGCCGATGCTGGCCGATGGTAGCGACAACCGCGCCCACCGCACCCGTCCATGACCGACCTGGCTTGCCCGCCCCGGCTTGCCGGGAGAACGCCGCGGAGCCCTCCGGGGTTCCCGGCCCCGCGGTCCGCACCGACCGCAGCCGGCCGCACACGGTCCGCAGCGGCCGGGCGCAAGCCGACGCCGTCACCGTGAGCACTCACGGTGACGGCGTCGGCCTGTGCCGTATGCGGTTGTCTTGGCCCGAGCCGTCTCCCCGAGTGGACGGCGCCGGGCTGCTTCCAGGGCGGCGACCTAGCTCTCCGCCAGGATGTGCGAGAGCTCCTGATCCAGGTCGAAGTGCCGGTGTTCCGTGCCCGGCGGCACGGCGGCGTCGGTTCGCTTCAGGAAGGACTCCAGGGCCCGCGCCGGGGCCTCGAGCAGTGCCTCCCCCTCCGGGGAGCTGAGGGCGATGCACACGACGCCCTGACCATGACTGCGGGATGGCCAGACGCGGACGTCGCCGGTGCCGGTGGGCCGGTGGAGCCCCTCGGCGAGGAGGTCGCGGGCGAACACCCACTCGACGGTCTCCTCGGCTCCGGTGTGGAAGGTGGCGTGCACGGCGTAGGGGTCGGCCGTGTCGTACCGCAGGCCTGCGGGGACAGGCAGGGAGGACTCGCTCGACACAACGAGGCGCAGGTGCAGCTCGCAGCTGACCGTGGTGTTCATAAGCGCCAGGGCCTTTCGCTCAGTGTGCGCTCGGGGATTCGCACGTCGGCGAAATCGACATGCCACCTACGGTGCCGTTGTAAACCCCTCTGAGGGTTTTGCGTGCCTTTACGTAACTCTTCCGGCCGAGAACTCGTACCAGTCCTGCCGCCATTCCGGTGACCGGATTCACTCCGGTAGGGTTTGTCTGTATGAATACGGGGAGTGACGAGCCAGCCGAGGTCGCCGTGGCAGCAGACAAGGCGAGAGCGGACCGGCCCGAGGCCGGGCAGGAGACCGGGCAGGACGACGAGCGCGGCCTCGGCTCACGGGCGCCGGAATTCATCAAGGCCCGCCGGCTCCTGCACCTGAGCTGGCAGGTCGGCGTCTTCGTGGTCGGCCTCGCGGTGGTCGGCGCGGGCATCGTGATGCTGCCGCTGCCCGGTCCCGGCTGGGTGGTGATCTTCGGCGGCATGGCGATCTGGGCGACCGAGTTCGTCTGGGCCCAGCTCGTGCTCCGCTGGACCAAACGCAAGGTCACCGAGGCGGCCCAGCGGGCCCTCGACCCCAAGGTGCGCCGCCGCAACATCACCCTGACCGTGATCGGGCTGGTGATCATCGGCGTGCTCGTCGGGATCTACCTGTGGAAGTTCGGCCTCGTCATGCCCTGGAAGATCAAGGACCAGTGACGCGGCTTGGGGGCCGGCGGCGTCCGCCGCCCGGCCCCTGGTCGGAAGCACCCCCTGACATGGGGTAATGTTCTTCCTGCGCCCGGGCGATTAGCTCAGTGGGAGAGCGCTTCGTTCACACCGAAGAGGTCACTGGTTCGAACCCAGTATCGCCCACCCGGACCGACGGCCCACCTGCGACAAGCAGGTGGGCCGTCGGCGTATCCGCGTCCAGGACGCCCTCTCCGGCGGCCCCGTCGGCCGCTCGCCGGGCAGCTCCTGCGACGGTCCCGACGGCCACTTCCCGGGCAGCCGCCACGGCGGTCCCCGGCCAAGGCCCGCCACCGCCGTCTTTTGCCGAACCGGCAACTTCCCTCGTGCCCGCCGGCCTGCTCACCCGATCATCGTTTCTGCGGAGCCCCACCCCGACCCCCGGCCACCGCGTGCACGCCCAGGACCACATCTCCTCACCCGCCCCGGCAGTGCGCGCCCATCGGGTCCGTGCGTCGCGCCGGGCCCCAGCCCAGCGGCCATCCAGCAGCCCCCGTCCAGCAGCCCACCCCACCGGAGACCAGCCACCCAGGAGGCCCCATGTCGCCCACCGCCCCGGACCACACCCCAGCCCCCAGCCACCACCTCCTCCCCACCCCCGCCGGCCGCACCCACCTCGTGCGGCAGGGCCCCCACGACGGCCCCCTCGTGCTGCTTCTGCACGGCTTCCCGGAGTCCTGGTACGCCTGGCGGCACCAGTTGCCGGCGCTCGCGGCCGCCGGTTACCGGGCGGTGGCGATCGACGTCAGGGGCTACGGCCGCTCGTCGAAACCGGAGTCCGTGGACGCGTACCGGATGCTCGACCTGGTCGCGGACAACGTTGCCGTGGTGGAGGCGCTGGACGAGCGCTCCGCGGTGGTCGTCGGGCACGACTGGGGCGCGACGATCGCCGCCGTATCCGCCCTGACCAGGCCGGATGTGTTCCGGGCGGTGGGGCTGCTGGGCGTGCCGTACAACCCGCCCGGCGGTCCGCGGCCCAGCGAGGTCTTCGCGGGGATGGCCGGGGCGGGGACGGGGGAGGAGTTCTACGTCTCGTACTTCCAGCGGCCGGGCCGGGCGGAGGCCGAGATCGAGCCCGACGTGCGCGGCTGGCTCGCCGGCTTCTACGCGGCCCTGTCCGCCGACACCATGCCCGCGCCGGGCGCCCCCGACCCGCACTTCGTCGGCGCCGGCGGCACCCTGCGTGAACGTTTCCCCGCCGGTGTGCTGCCGTCCTGGCTGGGGGAGCGGGACCTCGACGTCCTCGCCGGGGAGTTCGAGCGGACCGGGCTGACCGGGGCTCTGAACCGGTACCGGAACATGGACCGGGACTGGGCGGACCTGGCCGGTTACGCGGGTGCCCCCCTCACGCAGCCCTCGCTGTTCGTCGGGGGTGCGCGGGACGCCTCCCTCGCCTGGCTGGACGGCGCCCTCAAGGCGTACCCGGAGACCCTGCCCGGGCTCCGTGGCTCGCACATCCTGGACGGATGCGGGCACTTCGTCCAGCAGGAACGCCCGGAGGACACGAACCGGATCCTGCTCGACTGGCTGGCGTCCCTGCCTGGCTGAGTCTGTCCGACCGTCTGTTCGGCCTGTCGGCCACGCCCTCTCCCACCAGGGCGAACGGCCGTCAGGCCGGCCGACCCGCCCGTGCCGCGGGCGGTCGCCCGCAAGAAAATCCTGTCCGAATCATTGACGCACCCCGGACCCCTCCGTACCTTGTGCCAGCAAGCGCTTACTTGAAACGATTCATGCGGCGCGGCGACGATGCTGCGGGGAGGGGCCCGACTGTGGGAACCAGGAATCTTGACAGGCGTACGATCCTGAAGGCGGCCGGGGCCTCGGCGGCCACGCTGGGGCTCGCCGCGACGACCGGCTGCGGGGGCGAAAGCGGTTCCGGGAACGGGACGGTGACGATCCGTTACTCCTGGTGGGGTGCCGAGGAACGGGCCAAGAAGATCAACCAGTCCATTGCGCTCTTCGAGGAGAAGTACCCGAAGATCAAGGTAAGAACGGACTTCCAGACGTACCAATCGTTCTGGGAGAAGTTCCAGACGCAGGCCGCCGGCGGTAATCCCCCGGACGTTTTCCAAAACGCCGTCACTTTCCTTCGGAAGTACGACAAGCGAGGAATTCTCCTCGACCTGAAGTCGCAGGTGCAGGCCGGAAATCTGAGCCTGGATCACTTCCGTGAGGGCGTCACGAAGGTCGGCGAGGTCGACGGCAAGCAGCTCGGCATTCCCGTCGGCTCCAACACGATGGCACTCGTCGTCGACAAGAAGGTCTTCCGGAAGGCGGGCGTCGAGCCGCAGCCGGGCTGGACCTGGGACGAGTACTTCAAGGCCCTGAAGACCATCCACGACAAGACGAAGGTCCCCGGGGACACCGGCTACTTCACCATCATGTACCTGTACGACCTCTACCTCCGGCAGAACGGCAAGGCGTTCTTCACCGACGACGGACTCGGCTTCGACCAGGCCGATCTGACGGAGTGGTGGACCGACGGATACAACCGCGTCAAGGCCGGGCACGTCACCGACCCGAAGGTCGTCTCCCAGGACCAGCCCAAGTCCTCCATGTCCGCCGGTCACGGCGCCTCGGAGTTCACCTGGGACAACTTCACCGTCCGCTACTCCGCCGAGGGCGACAGCGAGTACGGCCTCGCGCCGATCCCCACCACGGACGGCAAGCACACCGGCCAGTACCTCGCCTCCCTGATGCTCAGCGCCTCCGCCCGCACCTCGCACCCCAAGGAAGTCGCGCAGTTCATCAACTTCATGGTCCACGACCCCCGGGTCGGCAAGATCATGGGCTACGACCGGGGCATCCTCGCGAGCACCGAGCAGTACGAGGCCTACCAGCCGACCGACGCGATCAACAAGGAGATCGCGCGGTACGAGGAGGACACCGCCAAGTCCGGAGTCCTCGGCACGATCACCCCGCACCCCTCCGGTGCCGACACCATCGAGGCCGCCTTCCTGCGCATCGGCGGCGACCTCGGACAGGGCAAGGCGAAGGTCTCGGACGCGGTGAAGCAGTTCTTCACCGAGGCCGAGGCCGCCTTCCAGGCCTGATGGGAACAGCCGTGACGCTCGTCAAGGACTCCGTGCCCGCGACCCGCGCAGCACGCTCGGCCGCCACCGCGAGGACGGGGCGGCCGGGCCGGCGGCGGGAGAACCTCGCCGGCTACCTCTTCATGTCCCCGTGGATCGCCGGCTTCCTGCTGCTGACCGCGGGCCCGATGGTCGCCTCGCTGTACTTCGCGTTCACCGACTACAACCTCTTCAACACCCCGAAGTGGATCGGGTTCGACAACTTCACCAAGATGTTCGACGACCCGCGCTGGCAGAAGTCGGTGGAGGTGACGGCCAAGTACGTCGTCATCGGCACCCCGCTGAAGCTGCTGCTCGCGCTGGGCGTCGCCCTGCTCCTCGCGCAGAGCCGCCGCGGCCAGGCCTTCTACCGGGCCGCCTTCTACGCCCCCTCGCTCATCGGCGCGAGCGTCTCGGTCGGCTTCGTCTGGCGGTCGCTGTTCTCCGACGACGCCGTCGTGGACCGTACGCAGAGCTTCCTCGGCTTCCACGTCGGCGGCTGGGTCGGCAACGCCGACTGGGTGCTGTACTGCCTGGTCGCGCTGACCGTCTGGCAGTTCGGCGCCCCCATGGTCATCTTCCTCGCCGGGCTCAAGCAGGTGCCGAAGGAGCTGTACGAGGCGGCCGAGATGGACGGCGCAGGCCCCTTCCGGAAGTTCTGGAACATCACCCTGCCGATGATTTCCCCCGTTCTCTTCTTCAACGTCCTGCTGGAGACCATCCACTCCTTCCAGATCTTCGGCTCGGCCTACGTCGTCTCCAACACCTACTGCGGACCGGCCGACGCCACCCTCGTCTACACCTGCTACCTCTACCAGCAGGGCTTCAAGAACTCCCAGATGGGATTCGCCTCCGCGATGGCCTGGATGCTGCTGCTCGCCGTGGCCCTGGTGACGGCCGTCCTCTTCTGGTCGCAGAAGAAGTGGGTGCACTACGAGGAGGGCGCCCGATGAGTTCCAGCTCCACGAGTTCCCCGAGTTCCCTCACCGGCCCCGGCCGCAAGCGCACCGGTTCCCTCGTCTGGCATCTCGGCGCCCTGCTGATCCTGGCCGTCATCCTCTACCCGGTCGTCTGGGTGCTCGGCGCCTCCTTCAAGCCGAGCAAGGACATCATCAACAGCCTCACGCTGTTCCCGTCCCACCCGATCCTGTCCAACTTCAAGGGCCTCGCCGACGGCATAGCGGATATCAGCATCTGGACGTTCTTCCAGAACTCCCTCGTCTACGCGGCCGGCGCGGTCGCCGGCGTCCTGATCTCCTGCTCGCTCACCGCGTACGCCTTCGCCCGCATCCGGTTCGCGGGGCGCAACCTGCTGTTCTCCCTCATGATCGGCACGCTCCTGCTGCCGTACCACGTGCTGCTGATCCCGCAGTACGTGATGTTCCAGAAGCTGGAGCTGGTCAACACCTACGTCCCGCTGCTGATCGGCAAGTACCTCGCCACCGAGGCCTTCTTCGTCTTCCTCATGGTGCAGTTCATGCGGAACCTGCCCCGGGAACTGGACGAGGCCGCCCGCCTCGACGGCTGCGGACACCTGCGGATCTACTGGTCGATCGTGCTGCCGCTGTGCCGGCCCGCGCTCATCACCAGCGCCATCTTCACCTTCATCAACGCCTGGAACGACTTCATGGGCCCGCTGATCTATCTGAACGAGCCCGGCAAGTACACCGTCTCGCTGGGCCTGATGATGTTCCGCGACTCCGACGGAGTGGCCGCGAACTACGGCGGCATGATCGCGATGTCGCTCGTCGCGCTGCTGCCCGTGCTGCTGTTCTTCCTCGCCTTCCAGCGCTATCTCATCGACGGCATGGCGACCTCCGGACTGAAGGGCTGAAGCCATGGCCGAAGCACGGGTGAGGCCGCGCAGGGAGTCCCCGTTCGCGGAGAGGTTCGGGATCTTCGCCGAGTGTCTGCTGACCGGGGTGTGGATCGCGGTCGCCTCCCTCGGAGTCGTCACCTGCCCGGCCGCGTTCGCCGCCGGTGCCCGGCACCTGCGCCGGCGCGCGGCCCACCAGGGCGGCGGGTGGCGGGAGTTCACCGCCGACTTCCGCTCCGCGCTGCGCGGGGGCTGGGCGGTCGGTGTCGCCGGGTGGGTCGTCGCGTGGCTCGCCTGGGTGGACGTCCAGGCCGTGCGGGCCGGGCTGCCCGGCGGGCCGCTGGTCGGGGCCGTAGGACTGTTCGCGCTGATCGGGCTCGCCGTGGCCGGGCTGCGGGCGGCGGCGGTCTGGGAGCCGGGGGAGCGTTGGCGGGTGCTGCTCGCCGGTGCGGGCCGCCGTACCGTCCGGGACCCCGCCGGATCCTTCCTGCTCGTCGGCGGAGCCGTGCTGACCTGCTGTTCCGCCCTGCTCATCGCCCCGCTGGCGGTCCCCGTGTCGGGGGCCGTCGCCGCGGCGGCCGTCGCCGTCGAGGAGCGGTACCGGCGCCGCTGAGCCGTGGTGCCCGTCCCTCAGGCCGGCGCCCCGAGCGCCGCGCCTCTTCCTGTCATGCCCCTGATCAGCCCCGCACCCGTACGCAAGGAAGGCCGCACTCCCATGTCTCCCATCCCCCGCAGGTCCCTCCTCAAGGCCGCCGCCGTCGCCGGAGCCGCCGCCCAGTTCAGCTGGGCCCTGGGCGCCAAGGGAGCCGAGGCGGCACCCGGAGCCGCCGCCGACGGCGCCGACCCGGTGACCCTGGACTGGCTGGAGGACGGCGGCCTCGGCGCCGCCCCCGGCGCCACCGTCGGCGTGCCCTGGCCGATGGGCGCCCACCAGGAGGACCAGACCTTCGCCGTCACGGACGCCGACGGCACAAACGTCCCCGTCCAGACCTGGCCGCTCGCCTACTGGCCCGACGGCTCCCTCAAGTGGACCGCCCACGCGGTCAGTTCCGGAACCGGCAAGCTCACCCTCACGGCGGGCACCCCCGCCGAGCCCGCGAAGAAGGTGACCGTCGACGAGAACGGCGGCACCGTCGACGTCTCCACCGGCGTCATCACCGCGAAGATCGGCAAGAACGGCTCCACGATCGTCAAGTCCGTCACCCGCGGCTCCACCGAGATCGCCAGGAACGGCCGGCTCGTCCTCATCCGGCAGCCCGAGATCGAGGACGGGGACCAGGGCACCGTCAAGACCGAGCGGTTCGACGGCCAGATCTCCGAGGTCACCGTGGAACAGGACGGCCCCGTCCGGGCCGTCGTCCGCATCGACGGCAAGCACCGCAAGGGCGACCGCGGCTGGCTGCCGTTCTCCCTCCGCCTCTATTTCTACGCCGGCTCCGACTCCTTCCGCATGGTGCACACGATCACCTACGACGGCACCCAGGAGCCCGGCAAGTCCTCCGGCGACTTCATCCGCGGCCTCGGCGTCCGCTTCACGGTGCCCATGCGCGACGCGGCCTACGACCGGCACATCCGCCTCGGCGGCGAGGGCACCGGCCTGCTCCGCGAGGCCGTCCAGGGCATCACCGGCCTGCGCCGCGACCCCGGCGCCGCCGTGCAGGCCGCCCAGTACGAGGGGAAGAAGCTGCCCGACCCGGCCACCTGGGACCAGCGGGTGACGACACGGCTGCAGTACATCCCGCACTGGGGCGACTACACCCTCTCCCAGCTCTCCGCCGACGGCTTCACCGTCCGCAAGCGCACCAAGAAGGGCCACGGCTGGATCACCGCCGGCGGCGGCCGGCGGGCCTCCGGCTTCGGCTACGTCGGCGGCGCGAGCGGCGGCCTCTCCTTCGGCCTGCGGGACTTCTGGGAGAAGTTCCCCGCCCAGCTCGACGTCCGCGACGCCCAGACCGACGAGGCCACCGTCACCCTCTGGCTCTGGTCACCCGAGGCCCAGCCCATGGACCTGCGCTTCTACCACGACGGCATGGGCCAGGACACCTACGCCGAACAGCTCGAAGGCCTCAACATCACCTACGAGGACTACGAGCCCGGCTTCGGCACCCCCTACGGCATCGCCCGCACCTCCGAACTCCTCTTCTGGGCCAACGACTCCACCCCCGCCGCCGAGACCCTCGCCCGGCAGGCCGAAGCCGTACGGGTCCTGCCCCAGCTGGCCGCCCCACCGAAGCAACTCATCAAGGCCAAGGTCTTCGGCCCCGGCCTGTACTCCGAGCCCGACCGCTCCACCCCGGCCAAGGCGAAGATCGAGGACCACCTCGACTTCCTCTTCACCTACTACAGGGACCAGGTGGAGATGCGCCGCTGGTACGGCTTCTGGGACTACGGCGACATCATGCACACCTACGACTCCGCCCGGCACGTGTGGCGGTACGACATCGGCGGCTACGCCTGGGACAACTCCGAGCTGTCGCCCGACCTGTGGCTCTGGTACGCGTACCTGCGTTCCGGCCGGTCCGACATCTTCCGCTTCGCCGAGGCGATGACCCGGCACACCGGCGAGGTCGACGTCTACCACCTCGGCAAGTGGGCCGGCCTCGGCACCCGGCACGGCGTCCAGCACTACGCCGACAGCGCCAAACAGCAGCGCATCGCCAACACCACGTACCGGCGCTTCTACTACTTCCTCACCGCGGACGAACGCGTCGGCGACCTCATGCACGCCAACGTCGACTCCGACGAGACCTTCCTCGTCCTCGACCCGCAGCGCAAGGTCCGCACCGACCCCTACACCCCCGACCGGCACGCCCTGTCGATCGGCTTCGGCACCGACTGGAGCGGTCTGGTGTCGGCCTGGCTGACGGAGTGGGAACGCAAGGGCCCCAAGTGGGAGAAGGCCAAGGCGCGCGTGCTGTCCACGATGGAGGGCATCGCCGCCCAGCCCAACGGCTTCGTCCAGGGCAGCGGCCTGTACGACCTCGACACCGGGAAGTTCGCCGTCGCCGACAAACCGGTCGTCTCCGTCTCCCACCTCTCGGCCGTCTTCGGGCTGAACGAGCTGTGCGCCGAACTGATCCACCTCGTCGACATGCCGAGGTTCAAGGAGGCCTACCTGGACTACTGCCGCTACTTCAACGCCACCAAGGCCGAACAGGCCGCACGCTACGGCTCCAACTTCGGCACCCTGCTGCTCTTCCAGGGCCACTCCCGACTCGACGCCTACGCCGCCGTACAGACCGGGGACGCCGCCCTCGCCAAGCGCGCCTGGGCCAAGTTCTACAGCTCCGACGGCTACACCGAGTCCTCCCCCTGGAAGACCGAGAAGCTCACCGGACCGGCCACCCTGGTCGCCGGCAGCGAGGCGACGTGGGTGTCCACCAACGACACCGCCCTCTACGGCCTCGCCGCCATCGAGAACCTGGCCCTGCTCGGCGACAGGATGCCGGCCTGACCGGGACTGGGGAGCGCCGCTGCACGGGCGGCGGCGCTCGCGCCCCCAGTGTGACGTGTGCCACGGACCGGCGCATGAGTACGCGTACTCAGATTTATGCACCGGTTCGCGCCACACTCGTCCCATGAACCGGAACCGCTACCGCTTCCGCAGCCTGTGGCCCCTGCCCGCCCCGCCGGCCGCCGTGTACGCGGCACTGGAGCGCGCCGAGGACTACCCCCGCTGGTGGCCACAGGTGCGCGCGGCGACCCGCCTGCGCGGCGGCACCGGCACGATCACCATCCGGTCCGTGCTGCCGTACAGCCTCACCTGCACCGTGCGGGAGACCCGCCGGGACCCGGCCGCCGGCGTCCTGGAGGCCACCCTGTCCGGAGACATCGACGGCTGGGTCCGCTGGACGGTCACCCCCGGCGGCCCCGGCACGCTCGCCCGCTACGACCAGGAGGTCCACGTCCGCAAGCCCCTGCTCAGGCGGCTCGCCCTCCCCGCACGGCCGCTCCTGCGCCTCAACCACCGCCTGATGATGCGGGCCGGACGACGCGGACTGCTGCGACGGCTCCGAGCGGTTTGAAGGAACCGCGCCCGGACCTGTATTGTTCAGTGCGTTCCCGGGCGATTAGCTCAGTGGGAGAGCGCTTCGTTCACACCGAAGAGGTCACTGGTTCGAACCCAGTATCGCCCACCGGGAAAGGCCGGTCCGCCACAGCGGACCGGCCTTCTTGCTGTCGCCGCTCACGCCGCGGCCGGCAGCTCCGGACGCAGCGGCCACTCCGTGCTGACGATCTCCTCCGACCCGCTGCGCGCGAACCACGCCTGCAGCCCCCGCGCCTGCGCCGCGTACCAGTTCGCCTGCAACGTGTGCAGCTCGGCGGGGGACAGCCGCTCCAGCCGGGCCGCGAAACGGCGGCCCACGGCCCGTACGACATCCAGCGCGGCCAGCGCGTCCGCCGCCGCGTCGTGCGCGTCCTGAAGCGTCACGCCGTAGTGCGCGCACAGGTCGGTCAGCGTCCGGCGGCCCTTGCGGTACCGGTCCAGATGCTTGTCCAGCACCCGCGGATCCAGCACCCGCAGCGGCACCGACTGGAACCAGCGGTCCAGCGCCGACGCCCGGTGCCGGCGCAACTCCCGGTCCAGCAGCGTCAGATCGAACGGCGCGTTCATCACCACCAGCGGACGCCCCAGCGCCGCGTGCTCGGCCAGCTGCTCCGCTATCTCGTACATCACCGGAGCCGGCCAGCGCCCGTTGTGCTGCAGGTGCTCCTCCGTCAGCCCGTGCACCGCCGTCGCCGCCTCCGGCACCGGCACACCCGGGTTCACCAGCCAACGGCTGACCCGGGGCCGGGTCCCCGGCGCGTCCTGGACGACGACGGCGGCCGACACGATCCGGTCGGTCTCGACGTCCACGCCCGTCGTCTCCGTGTCGAAGGCGGCCAGCGGCCCCTCGTACCAGGTCGTCATCCCAACCCAACTCCTCGCTCACCCACGGCAGGTGACGTTCCGTCTTCTGCCCGTTTGGTGATACCCGGGCCGTTTGCGCCGTACGCCGGGAGGAGACAACAGGAATACGGGTCTTTGCAGTTCAGCGGCCCGCAGCGGGGAAACCCCTGTCTTGGAAGGCTGTTGGTCATGGCCATAGCGCAGCCCGAGCGGGGCGGGCTGCTGCCCGAAAGTCCGGGCACCCTTCGCGGCACGCTCGCCACCACCGCCTGCATGGAGACACTGCAGGTCGGCTACCTCCACGCGGTCGCCGCCGCGGCCGGCTGCTCGCTGTCCCAGCCCTTCCCGGACAACGGCATCGACTGGCACGTCAGCCACAGCGCGCCCGGCCACACCGTCGACGACGAGGTCACCATCAAGGTGCAGCTCAAGGCCACCTACCAGATCGCCCCCAACCCCCCGGGGCGCTTCTTCTCCTTCACCCTCGACAACGACCACCTGCGCAAGCTCGCCCGCACCCCCGTCTCGGTCCACAAGATCCTCGTCGTGATGCTCGTGCCGCGCTCCCAGGACGACTGGCTGCGCGCCAGCCACGACCGCCTCGACCTCAGGCACTGCTGCTACTGGACCAACCTCGCCGGCCACCCGATCACCGGCCGGCACCGGACCACCGTGCGGATACCGACCTCGCGCATCTTCGACGACCGGGCGCTCTGCGAGATCATGACGCGGGTCGGGACGGGAGGCAGACCATGAGGAACCGTCCCTACGAGGAGCCGGTACGGCAGCTGCGGCCGCACCCCGACGACCTCCCCTGGAACCGGCCCCCGCGCCCCGCCGACGTCGACCCCGCCGTCCTCGGCGCCCTGCTGCACCGGCACGGCTGGCAGCGGCGCGGCGGAGCCCCCGGGCGCTACGGCCGCTGGACCCCGCCCGGCCCCGGCGGCGCCGGAACCAGCCTCCTCGTCCCCGAGAGCCGCGCCTTCCCCGACAGCGACGACCTGCTCGGCGAGGCCCTCGACGCCCTCACCCGCAGCCCCACACCCTCCGCACGTGAGGTGCTGATCTCCCTCGCCGTCCCCAGCGACGAGATCCGCTGGTGGCGCGACACCCCCGGCGGACCCGCCGGCGCCGCCCCCTGGAGCGCCGACGCCCAGCTGCGCGGCGCCGCCCGCCAGACCCTGCTCGCCGCCGCGCTCGCCACCCGCGCGCGTGCCGGCTACTACGGCGCCCGCCACCGCCGTCCCGCCACCGCCCTCCTGGCGGACGTCCTCGTCGGTCCCGCCGCCGAGGGCCACACCCTCACCGCCTTCGCGCCCGTGCCCACCCACCGCCCCCTCGCCGTCCGCCTCCACCAGGCCCTGCACGCCGCCCGCGAGGCCATCGACTACCGGCGCGCCACCGGCGGCATGGACGCCTTCGACGGTGCCGTCGAGGCCGGCGTCAGCCGCGAGCTGACCGAGGCGCTCAGCGCCCTCGTCCGCGGCACCGAGGGCGCACGCGTCGCCGTCGCCTGGGCACCCGGCGCCGGCACACCCGACGGCTGCGCCCCCTCCGCCGAACCCGTCGAGTTCTCACCCGGCGACCTGCCCGTCCTGCGTGAGGCAGCCGCCCGCTACCTGCGCGCGGAACCCTCCGTCCCGGTCCGTGTCACCGGCGCCGTCGTCCGCATGCGCCGCTCCGGACCCGGCGGCGAGGGCACCGTACGCCTGCGCGTCCTCGCCGGCGCCGACGTCCCGCACCTGCGCGTCACCCTGGACGAGGAGGACTACCGCATCGCCGGCCACGCCCACCTCGTCGGACTCCCCGTCCGCGTGCACGGCCGGCTCGAGCGCCGGGGCGGCTTCCGCAGGCTCACCGGCGCCTCCGGAGTCGTACCCGTGCAGGTGGACGAGGGCGAGCGGGACCGGCTGCTGAAGTCCCTGCAGGAGAACCTCGACTTCTTCGAGGAGGCGTGCGGGGAAGCGTGAGCGGCGGGCGACCGAGGGTGACCGTTTCGCGGTCGGTGCCGTCGGGTCGGTACGATCGCCTGTGCGCGCGCTCCTGGTATGGCGCCGCACCCCACCTTCAGTCAGGAGAGACCGGTGTCAGACGTCCGTGTGATCATCCAACGCGATTCCGAGCGGGAAGAACGCGTGGTGACGACGGGCACTACGGCCGCCGAACTCTTCGCGGGCGAGCGCTCGATCATCGCCGCGCGCGTGGGCGGCGAGCTGAAGGACCTCACGTACGCACTGTCCGACGGCGACGAGGTCGAGGGCGTCGAGATCTCGTCCGAGGACGGCCTCAGCATCCTGCGCCACTCCACCGCGCACGTCATGGCGCAGGCCGTGCAGGAACTCTTCCCCGAGGCCAAGCTGGGCATCGGCCCGCCCGTCAAGGACGGCTTCTACTACGACTTCGACGTCGAGAAGCCGTTCACGCCCGAGGATCTCAAGGCCATCGAGAAGAAGATGCAGGAGATCCAGAAGCGCGGGCAGAAGTTCTCCCGCCGCGTCGTCACCGACGAGGCCGCCCGCGAGGAGCTGGCCGACGAGCCGTACAAGCTGGAGCTGATCGGCCTCAAGGGCTCCGCGTCGCACGACGACGGCGCGGACGTCGAGGTCGGCGCCGGCGAGCTGACGATCTACGACAACCTGGACGCCAAGACCGGCGAGCTGTGCTGGAAGGACCTGTGCCGCGGTCCGCACCTGCCCTCGACCCGGCTGATCCCGGCGTTCAAGCTGATGCGCAACGCGGCCGCCTACTGGCGCGGCAGCGAGAAGAACCCGATGCTCCAGCGCATCTACGGCACCGCCTGGCCGTCCAAGGACGAGCTGAAGGCGTACCTGGACTTCCTCGCCGAGGCCGAGAAGCGCGACCACCGCAAGCTCGGCACCGAGCTGGACCTCTTCTCGATCCCCGAGCAGATCGGCTCCGGCCTCGCCGTCTTCCACCCCAAGGGCGGCATCGTCCGCCGGGTCATGGAGGACTACTCGCGCCGCCGCCACGAGGAAGAGGGCTACGAGTTCGTCTACACCCCGCACGCGACGAAGGGGAAGCTCTTCGAGACGTCCGGGCACCTGGACTGGTACGCCGAGGGCATGTACCCGCCCATGCAGCTCGACGAGGGCGTGGACTACTACCTCAAGCCCATGAACTGCCCGATGCACAACCTGATCTTCGACGCGCGCGGGCGTTCGTACCGCGAACTGCCGCTGCGTCTCTTCGAGTTCGGGACCGTGTACCGGTACGAGAAGTCGGGCGTCGTGCACGGCCTGACCCGCGCGCGGGGCTTCACGCAGGACGACGCGCACATCTACTGCACCCGTGAGCAGATGTCCGAGGAGCTGGACAAGACGCTCACCTTCGTCCTGGGCCTGCTGCGGGACTACGGTCTGACCGACTTCTACCTGGAGCTGTCGACCAAGGACCCGGAGAAGTTCGTCGGCTCCGACGAGGTCTGGGAGGAGGCGACCGAGACCCTGCGCCAGGTCGCCGAGAAGCAGGGCCTGCCCCTCGTGCCCGACCCGGGCGGCGCCGCCTTCTACGGCCCCAAGATCTCCGTCCAGGCCAAGGACGCGATCGGCCGGACCTGGCAGATGTCGACCATCCAGCTCGACTTCAACCTGCCCGAGCGGTTCAACCTGGAGTACACGGGTCCGGACGGCTCCAAGCAGCGTCCGGTCATGATCCACCGCGCGCTGTTCGGCTCCATCGAGCGGTTCTTCGCCGTCCTCCTGGAGCACTACGCGGGCGCCTTCCCGGCCTGGCTGGCCCCCGTCCAGGCGCTGGGCATCCCGATCGGCGACGCGCACGTGGAGTACCTGGAGAAGTTCGCGGCGGCGGCCCGGAAGAAGGGCCTGCGCGTCGAGGTGGACTCCTCCTCGGACCGTATGCAGAAGAAGATCCGCAACGCCCAGAAGCAGAAGGTGCCCTTCATGGTCATCGCG
Source organism: Streptomyces sp. NPDC028928 (assembly GCF_055564915.1). NCBI lineage: Bacteria > Bacillati > Actinomycetota > Actinomycetes > Kitasatosporales > Streptomycetaceae > Streptomyces > Streptomyces sp. NPDC028928. The sequence continues at coordinate 41,385 of NZ_JBVHVI010000024.1, read as the reverse complement.
GGCGACGAGGACATGTCGAACGGCTCCGTGTCGTTCCGCTACCGCGACGGCTCGCAGGAGAACGGCATTCCGTTCGACGAGGCCATCGCCAAGATCGCGAAGGTCGTGGAGGAGCGGACCCAGGTCTGAACCGCCTGAACCGCGAAGGCCCCCGGGATCACCGTCCCGGGGGCCTTTCCCCGTTCTCGTCCTCCTCCCGGGAGAACCGTCGCAGCAGGAGGGACGAGACCGAGCCCGTCACCGTGCCCAGCAGGGCGAGGCCGCAGGCCATGAGGCCGACGGCGATGGTGCGGCCCCAGGGGGTGACCGGGGCGACGTCGCCGTAGCCGACGGTCGCCAGGGTGGAGCAGGTCCACCACACCGAGTCGCCGAAGGTGCGGATCGTGGCGTGCGGAGCCCCGCGTTCCTGCTGGTACACGGCGAGCGCGCCGGAGAAGCCCAGCAGCAGCGCGGACAGGCCCGCGTAGAGCACCACGCGCGCGTGCAGGGTGAGGCGGGCGCCGCCGCGTCGCCGCTGCACCACGTCGTACAGCCGCACGATGCGCAGCGGCCACAGCAGCGGCAGCAGCATGACCAGCGTGTCCAGCCAGTGGCGGGTGACGAAGCCGGGCCCGCGGCCGCTCAGCCGCCAGTGCACCGCGTAGTCGATGGCGAACACCACCCACGCGGCGCCGGTGATCGCCCGCAGGACGTCGTGTGCGAGCGGGGGCAGGCCCGGCAGCAGCACATGTGCCGCGTAGCCGGCGAGGTAGAGCAGCGACGCGATGGCGAGGGGCAGCACGGCGCGCCCCTCCCAGCGTTCCCAGCGCCCTGTGCGGCTGTCGGCGCGGTTGTCGGCGTCCACCGGCCAAGCTTGGCCGGAGAGTGTCGGCGGGCAGCCCCGGCGACACGCCGGGAAGGGGTGAAGCCATATGCTGCCTAGCATGACGAGTGAGCCGGAGCAGCAGATCGGAGTGGGGACGCAGGACGCGTTCCAGCGCCTGTGGACCCCCCACCGGATGGCGTACATCCAGGGCGAGAACAAGCCGACCGGCCCGGGGGCCGACGACGGCTGCCCGTTCTGCTCGATCCCGGCCAAGTCGGACGAGGACGGGCTGATCGTCCGTCGCGGTGAGCACGTGTACGCCGTGCTCAACCTGTACCCGTACAACGGTGGCCATCTGATGACCGTGCCCTACCGGCACGTGGCCGACTACACGGACCTGACCGGGCCGGAGACCGCCGAGCTGGGGGAGCTGACCAAGCAGGCGATGACCGCGCTGCGGACCGCGTCCGGGGCGCAGGGGTTCAACATCGGCATGAACCAGGGCGCGGTCGCGGGTGCCGGCATCGCGGCCCATCTGCACCAGCACATCGTGCCGCGCTGGGGCGGCGACACGAACTTCATGCCGGTCGTGGGCCACACCCGGGTGCTGCCGCAGCTGCTGGCGGACACCCGCAAGATGCTGGCGGAGGCCTGGCCGGCGTAGGCCCGCGGGTGCCCTCTGCCGAGGGCACCCCTCTCACGCGTCGTACAGATCGGCCTTCTTCGGCATCGGGTCCTGGACGTTGCCGCTGAGGAACGCCGAGCGGGCGCCGAACTTCTCCGTGTTCACACCGTTCTCCTCCAGGACCCTGATCGCGGCGGAGTGCACCACACGCAGCACCGGTGTGGCCGCGCGCAGCGCGTCGTCGGCCATGAAGCGGTGGCGCCACGGCTGGTCGGCCCAGGCGTGCCGCAGGCCGAACGGCTCGGGCAGGCCGAGCGAGCCGCCGAGCCAGTTCAGCAGCGGCGGGTACCAGGTCAGCGGGGCGCGCACGGCGAGCCGTACCACCTCGTCGGTGTTGACCAGCGGCAGCTTGATCGTGCGGTTCTCCCAGGGCTTGAAGGACTTCGCGACCTCCTTGGTCGGCGCCTCCGGCTTGCTGGTGAACAGCGGGTTCACCGGCCCCAGGGCGTGCCCGGTGACCTCGATGCGCAGGGTCTCGTGCAGCACGGTGACGGTGATCAGCATGGTGATGACCAGCTGTCCGTCCCAGAGGGTCCACTGCACGCCCAGGTAGTGCCGGTCGCCGCTGCCGAACTGCTGCTTGTTGCAGATCTCCTGTATGGCGTGCGGTTTGACCTGGAAGGCCTCGACGTCGGTGCCCTCGGGCCGGGACACCGCCGTGGCCTTCTCGCCGATCGGGGTGACGATCCAGTGCCGTATCGACGGCTTGGGGAAGCCGCCGGTGTTGAGCGGGCCGCGCTCCAGGAGAGTGAGCTGGTCGTGGATCGCGCGTATGACGTCCCAGCTGCGGAAGGGGTGGATCTCCCGGCCGGGGTCGGCGGGGACGAGGTCCTCGGCGAGCTGCCAGGCGCCCCAGCGGGTGCCCATGCCGAGTATGCCCTTGGGGCCGGCGTAGAAGACGGAGTTCGACTGCTGCTCGGCGGTCAGCCGGGCCAGGGACTGGCGCAGCGCCTCGGCGGCGGTCTGGTTGGGGCCGCGCGGGACGGCCTCGGGGACCTTGGCCCCGACGCTGGTGCCGGAGAGCAGGCCCTCCCAGCGGGCTCTGAGGTCCTTGGCGGTGCGTTCGCAGATCTGCTTGGCCCAGAACCAGCCGAGCACGGGGACGACGACGGCCGCGCGGGCGTACCACGCCCAGAAGCCGGTGAACGGCATCTTGAGCAGGAACAGCGCGGCGAGGACGCCGACGCCCAGGAGGAGCGCCGTGGCCAGGGCGCCGGCCCGTTTGTCGTCGCGTCGGGCGACGAGGGTGCGCAGCTGGAAGACGAGCAGCCAGCCGAGCATCCCGGGCAGGAAGAGCAGGCCGCAGACGACGGTGATGGCGGTCAGCCGGTTGTCGCGCTCCCGGCGGATGTTGTTGGCGGCCAGGGCGTGCTCGACGACGAACTGCGGTTCGGAGCCGAAGGACTGGATGAGCGGCTTGCGGCCGGGCGCGAGCATCCGGTCGACGAGGGCCCGGGAGAACGCCTCGCCGAGATTGGGCCGGAACAGCTTGATCCGGCCGGCCTTGACGGTCGACTGGTGCCATTCGTTGTCGGCCTTCTTGATCTCCTCGATCGGGCTGTCCCGGTACGCCGCGGAGGCCAGCGCGGAGGTCGCCGCCTGCCCCTCGTCGCCCGAGACGGGTACCTGGGGCCCGTCCCACTCCGTTCCAAACGACATTCCCGCCCCTATCGCCGCCGGTGCCGTTCCTGCGGCCTTCCCGACTTCCCTGCTGCGCACACCTGTTGGACCGGTCGCCGTGCCGGTACCGGCCGGTTCGCCGGACGGTCGCGGCACGACGTGATCTGGTGATCAGCGTATCCGCCGGCACTGACACGCGTGGGCGGACGGCCGAAGCCGCCCGCCTGTGCGCCGAGTTGTGCGCCGGCGCGCTACGCGTCGTCCCCGGCCTGTTCGCGGACGCGTTCGGCGATCTGCGGCGGCATCGGCTCGTGCCGGGCGTAGCTCCGGTCGAAGCGGGCGGTGCCGTGCGAGATCGAACGCAGGTCGACGGCGTACCGGCCGATCTCGAACTCGGGTACCTCGGCGCGGATCAACGTCCGTCCGGTGCCGACCTGTTCGGTGCCGAGCAGCCGGCCGCGGCGGCTGGACAGGTCGCTCATCACGGGGCCCACGTAGTCGTCGCCGACCAGGACGCTCACCTCGGCGACCGGCTCCAGCAGATGGATCCTCGCGTCGGCCGCGGCCTCGCGCAGGGCGAGGGCGCCCGCGGTCTGGAAGGCGGCGTCGGAGGAGTCCACCGAGTGTGCCTTGCCGTCCAGCAGCGTGATCCGCACGTCGACCAGGGGGTAGCCGGCGGCGACGCCCTTGGCGGCCTGGGCCCGTACGCCCTTCTCGACGGACGGGATGAACTGGCGGGGCACCGCGCCGCCGACCACCTTGTCCACGAACTCGATGCCGGAGCCGCCCGGCAGCGGTTCGACCTCGATCTCGCAGATGGCGTACTGGCCGTGGCCGCCGGACTGTTTGACGTGCCGGCCGCGCCCGGTGGCCCTGGTCGCGAACGTCTCCCGGAGGGAGACCTTGTGCGGGACGACGTCGACCTGGACGCCGTAGCGGCTGCGCAGCCGTTCCAGGGCGACGTCGGCGTGGGCCTCGCCCAGGCACCACAGGACGACCTGGTGGGTGTCCTGGTTCTGCTCCAGGCGCATGGTCGGGTCCTCGGCGACCAGCCGGGCGAGGCCCTGGGAGAGTTTGTCCTCGTCGGCCTTGCTGTGTGCCTGGATGGCGAGCGGCAGCAGCGGGTCGGGCATCTGCCAGGGCTCCATCAGGAGCGGGTCGTCCTTGGCGGAGAGGGTGTCGCCGGTCTCGGCGCGGCCGAGCTTGGCCACGCAGACCAGGTCGCCGGCGACGGCGTGGGTGACCGGGCGCTGCTGTTTGCCGAAGGGCATGGACAGGGCGCCGATCTTCTCGTCGACGTCGTGGTCCTCGTGTCCGCGGTCGGCGAGGCCGTGCCCGGAGACGTGCACGGTCTGGTCGGGGCGGAGGGTGCCGGAGAAGACGCGGACCAGGGAGAGCCGGCCGACGTAGGGGTCGGAGGAGGTCTTGACGACCTCGGCGACCAGCGGGCCGGCCGTGTCGCACGGCTTCAGCTCGCGCGGCTTGCCGTTGATGGTGGTGACCCCGGGGAGCGGGTGCTCGAAGGGGGTGGGGAAGCCGCGGGTGATCAGTTCCAGCAGCTCGATGGTGCCGAGGCCCTGCTTGGAGCCCTCGGCGGCGGGGGCGGCGGCCAGCACGGGGAAGAAGGACCCGCGTGCCACGGCCCGTTCCAGGTCCTCGATCAGCGTCTTGACCTCGACCTGCTCGCCGCCCAGGTAGCGGTCCATGAGGGTCTCGTCCTCGCTCTCGGCGATGATCCCCTCGATGAGCCGGTTGCGGGCCTCCTCGATGTCCGGCAGCTGGTCCTCGCCGGGCTCGGACTCCTTGCGCTCCCCGGTCGAGTAGTCGAACAGCTTCTGCGACAGCAGTCCGATCAGCCCGGTCACGGGCGCGTGCCCGTCGGGACCCTCGGGTCCGCGCAGCGGCAGGTACAGGGGCAGGACGGCGTCGGGGTCGTCGCCGCCGAAGGCCTCCGCGCAGGTGCGGGTCATCTCCTCGAAGTCGGCGCGCGCGGCCTCCAGGTGGGTGATCACGATCGCGCGGGGCATGCCGACGGCTGCGCACTCCTCCCACACCATGCGGGTGGAGCCGTCGACGCCGTCCGAGGCCGAGACGACGAACAGGGCCGCGTCGGCGGCGCGCAGACCGGCCCGCAGCTCACCGACGAAGTCGGCGTAGCCGGGGGTGTCCAGGAGGTTGATCTTGATGCCGTCCCATTCGACCGGCACGAGGGAGAGCTGTACGGAGCGCTGCTGCCGGTGCTCGATGTCGTCGTAGTCGGAGACGGTGGCGCCGTCCTCGACGCGGCCCGCCCGGTTCACCGCCCCCGCGGTCAGCGCGAGGGCTTCTACGAGGGTCGTCTTCCCCGATCCGGAGTGGCCGACCAGCACCACATTCCGTACGGACGCGGGTTGGTCGGCCGCCAGAGCCCTGCCGGCGGCCCCGGGGTGGTGTGTCTGTGCCTTGTCGCCCATGATCCTGCCTCCCGTGCACGGTGAGGTCACTGTGGGCGCGGACACGCGGGACCCGCGTGCTCAGGCGGCTCCGGCGACGCCCGCGGTTATTCGAGCTTTCCACTCCCGTCACGTTGCGTCCATACGAAGGACTACGAAGGGTGCGCACCGGACACCGTTCGCGTCACGCCCGCCCCGCGCGCGGGGGCGCGCGCCGGTTCCCGGCGCGGCTGCGGGTGCCCGCCCGTCACGCACGCACGCGCGTGGCTACGATGGGCCAGCCGGAGGCCACCAGGGGCCGCGGCGACACCGACCGTCGGGAAGGCCATGCTGAACAAGTACGCGCGTGCATTCTTCACGCGTGTCCTCACACCGTTCGCCGCGTTTCTCATCCGCCGGGGCGTGAGCCCCGACACGGTCACGCTCATCGGCACGGCCGGTGTGGTCGCGGGCGCGCTGGTCTTCTACCCCCGGGGCGAGTTCTTCTGGGGCACGGTCGTGATCACCCTCTTCGTCTTCTCCGACCTGGTCGACGGCAACATGGCCCGCCAGCTGGGCCGCTCCAGCCGCTGGGGCGCGTTCCTGGACTCCACCCTGGACCGGGTCGCCGACGGCGCGATCTTCGGCGGTTTCGCGCTCTGGTACGCGGGCCGGGGCGACGACAACGTGCTGTGCGCGGTGTCGATCTTCTGCCTGGCCAGCGGGCAGGTGGTGTCGTACACCAAGGCGCGCGGCGAGTCGATCGGGCTGCCGGTCGCCGTGAACGGGCTCGTCGAGCGCGCCGAGCGGCTGGTGATCTCGCTGGTCGCGGCCGGTTTCGCGGGTCTGCACACATTCGGTGTGCCGGGCATCCAGTGGCTGCTGCCGATCGCGCTGTGGATCGTCGCCGTGGGCAGCCTGGTGACGCTGATCCAGCGGGTCGTCACCGTCCGACGCGAGTCCGCCGAGGCGGAGGCGGCGGCGCGGGCGGGCGCGAGCGAGGCGGCACAGTGAGCGCCGCCGACCGCCTCACCGACGCGCTGTACGGCCTCGGCTGGAGCACCGTCAAGAAGCTGCCCGAGCCGGTCGCGGTGCGCCTCGGCCGGACCATCGCCGACCTCGCCTGGAAGCAGCGCGGCAAGGGCGTACAGCGCCTGGAGGCCAACTACGCGCGCGTGGTGCCCGATGCCACTCCCGAGCGGCTCGCCGAGCTGTCCCGCGCCGGCATGCGCTCGTACCTGCGCTACTGGATGGAGTCGTTCCGGCTGCCGGCCTGGAGCGCCGAGCGTGTGCGGACGGGCTTCGACCCCAAGGACGTCCACCATCTGACCGACGGGCTCGCCTCCGGCCGGGGCGTGATCCTCGCGCTGCCGCACCTGGCCAACTGGGACCTGGCCGGCGCCTGGGTCACCACCGAGCTCCAGACGCCGTTCACGACGGTCGCCGAACGCCTGAAGCCGGAGACGCTGTACGACCGCTTCGTCGCCTACCGCGAGGGTCTCGGCATGGAGGTCCTGCCGCACAGCGGTGGTTCCGCCTTCGGCACCCTGGCCCGCAGGCTGCGCGACGGCGGCCTGGTCTGCCTGGTCGCCGACCGCGACCTGTCCGCCTCCGGCGTCGAGGTCGACTTCTTCGGCGAGACGGCCCGGATGCCCGCCGGCCCCGCGCTGCTCGCCCAGCAGACCGGCGCGCTGCTGCTGCCCGTCACCCTCTGGTACGACGAAACGCCGGTCATGAAGGGCCGGGTGCATCCGCCGGTCGACGTCCCCGAGTCAGGTACGCGGGCCGAGAAGACGTCCGTCATGACACAGGCCCTGGCCGACGCCTACGCCTCCGGGATCGCCGAGCACCCGGAGGACTGGCACATGCTCCAGCGGCTGTGGCTCGCCGACCTCGACCCCGCGAAGGGACCCTCGTGAGAATCGGGATCGTCTGCCCGTACTCCTGGGACGTGCCCGGTGGCGTCCAGTTCCACATCCGCGACCTCGCCGAGTACTTCCTCCGGCTCGGCCACGAGGTCTCCGTCCTCGCCCCGGCCGACGACGACACCCCGCTGCCGCCGTACGTCGTCTCGGCCGGCCGCGCGGTCCCGGTGCCGTACAACGGCTCGGTGGCCCGCCTGAACTTCGGCTTCCTGTCGGCCGCGCGGGTGCGGCGCTGGCTGCACGAGGGCAAGTTCGACGTGGTCCACATCCACGAGCCGACGTCACCGTCCCTGGGCCTGCTGACCTGCTGGGCGGCGTCCGGTCCGATCGTGGCGACGTTCCACACCTCCAACCCGCGCTCGCGCGCGATGATCGCCGCGTACGCGATCCTGCAGGCCGCCCTGGAGAAGATCAGCGCGCGGATCGCGGTCAGCGAGTACGCCCGCCGGACGCTGGTCGAGCACCTCGGCGGGGACGCGGTGGTCATCCCCAACGGCGTCGACGTGGACTTCTTCGCCAAGGCCGGCCCCAACCCTGAGTGGCAGGGCGACACCATCGGCTTCATCGGCCGGATCGACGAGCCGCGCAAGGGGCTGCCGGTGCTGATGCAGGCCCTGCCGAAGATCCTCGCCGCCCGGCCGCAGACCCGCCTGCTGGTCGCGGGCCGCGGCGACGAGGAGGCGGCCGTCGAGCAGCTGCCGGCCGAGCTGCGCTCGCGGGTGGAGTTCCTCGGCATGATCAGCGACGAGGACAAGGCGCGCCTGCTGCGCAGCGTCGACCTGTACGTCGCGCCCAACACCGGCGGCGAGAGCTTCGGCATCATCCTGGTCGAGGCGATGTCCGCGGGCGCCCCCGTGCTCGCCTCCGACCTGGACGCGTTCGTGCAGGTCCTCGACCAGGGCGAGGCCGGCGAGGTCTTCGCCAACGAGAACGCCGACGCGCTGGCCGAGGCGGCCGTACGGCTCCTTGAGGACCCCGCCCGCCGTACCCGGCTCCGCGAGCGCGGCAGCACCCATGTACGGCGCTTCGACTGGTCCACGGTCGGCGCGGACATCCTGTCCGTCTACGAGACGGTCACGGCCGGCGCGGCAGCGGTCGCCGCGGACGAACGGACGACGGGCCTGCGGGCGCGGTTCGGGCTGGCACGGGACTGACGCGGGGGCGCCGGCGGGGGGTTGCCGCGGGGGTCGTCCGGGTTCCGCCGAAGCGCTCCGCCGAGTGGGGCTGAGCCGTGGGGCGCCGACACGCAGCCGATAGCCTTCCGCCGTGACCGCAACCCTCATCTGGATCCTTGTCGCACTCGTCGCCATCGGCGTGTACCTCAGCTGGACGGCCGGGCGGCTGGACCGGCTGCACGTGCGGATGGACGCCGCGCGGGCCGCGCTCGACGCGCAGCTGCTGCGGCGGGCCTCCGTGGCGCAGGAACTGGCGACCTCGGGCGTGCTGGACCCGGCCGCGTCGATCGTGCTGTACGAGGCCGCGCACGCGGCCCGGCAGGCCGCGGAGGAGCACCGGGAGGTCGCCGAGAGCGAACTGAGCCAGGCGCTGCGGGCGGTCTTCGGGGACCCGGCCCAGGTGGAGGTCGTGCGCGAGGCCCCGGGCGGCGAGGAGGCGGCCGGTGAGCTGGCCGAGGCGGTCCGCAGGGTGCCGATGGCCCGCCGCTTCCACAATGACGCCGTGGGCGCCGCCCGCAGGCTCCGCGAGCACCGCAAGGTCCGCTGGTTCCGGCTGGCCGGCCACGCCCCCTTCCCGCTGGCGTTCGAGATGGACGACGAGCCGCCGGCCGCGTTGACGGACCGTTCGAGGACCTGAGCCTCGATTTCAAGCCACCCGCACCTCGGCGGAGCGAACGATTCCCCTGGACCCTCCATGATCATTTCCGCAGGCCATCGGCGGTCCTGCCGGTGTCTGTGGTCGAGCTGAGGGACCCCTGTGACGTGAGTGGAAATCGGATTGATCATGCCCTTCGGTCAAATGTACGATTCGAGGAGTAGCTGACCGGCTGCTTTCCGTGACTGAGGAGGGCGTTATGAACGAGAACATCGAGATCTCGAACTCCGAGCCGTACGAGCCGCCGACCGTGGTGGAGGTCGGAGAGTTCAACGAGGACACCCTGGGCTTCATCGGCTGGGGCAAGGACATCTTCGGCCACTACTCGGGCGGCTTCTGATCCTCTTGCCGGTTCTCGGAGAGCTGAGCGAATGAGTAGCACCGGGTTCGTGGTCCTGCCGGACACGGCGGCCGCGGGCGAGGCTCGCGCGGCCGTCCCCTGGCAGGCGCCGCAGGAGTTCTCGCACGCCTCGGGGCGGCCGTGGCTGGTGGGCCGGTGGTCATCCGGTGACATCACCGTGGTCACCGCGGGCCCGGTGCGCCTGGCGGTGATCGGGGTCTGCCCGGTCACCGCCTCCCGGCTCACCGAACTCGCCGCCAAGGTCCGCAGGGTGTCCGACGTGGACGCGCTGGCGGCGGCCCTGCCCGGTTCCTGCCATGTCGTGGCGTCCGTCGACGGACAGGTCCGCTTCCAGGGCAGCGTGACCGGACTGCGCCGGGTCTTCCACGCCCGGCTGCACCAGGTGGACGTGGCCGCCGACCGGGCCGATGTGCTCGCGGCGATGACCGGTGCCGGGATCGACGAAACGGCGCTGGCCCTCCGCGTGGCCACAGGAGGATTCCTGCCGCCCCCGCTGGCCGACCGGCCGTTGTGGTCAGGGATCTCCGCGCCGGCGCCGGACCACTGCCTGGTGTGGGAGCGCGACCGGGTGCGCGAGGTGAGATGGTGGCGGCCGCCGGCTCCGGAACTGTCCCTGGCGGCGGGTGCCGAAGCCGTCCGGGAGGCCCTTGCCGCCGCCCTGGACGAGCGCGCCCCGGACCGTGGCAGGCTCAGCTCGGACCTGTCCGGCGGCATGGACTCGACGTCGCTGTGTTTCCTCGCCGCGCGCCGCGTGCCCGACCTGGTGACCTTCCGGTGGGGTGAGGCCGAGGCCGGCAACGACGACGCCGCCTTCGCCGCCCACGCCATCGGCCTCCTGGACCGCGCCGAGCATCTCGTCGTACCCCCCGGTGAACTCCCGCGGCTGTTCACCGACGCGGACCGCCCGGTGGACCCGGAGGAGGCCTATCCCTTCGTCCGCACCATCGCGCGCACCCGGTACACGGCGCGGCTGCTCGCCGACGCGGGCTCGCGCCGGCACCTCGCCGGACACGGCGGGGACGAGCTGTTCTCACCGTTCCCCGGCTACCTGCACGGACTGCTCCGGCGCCGCCCGCTGACCGCCCTGCGGCACGTGCGGGGCTACGCCGCCCTGAAACGCTGGCCCGTGCTGCCCACCCTCGCCGCGCTGGCGCGCCCCGGTGACGAGGCCGCCTGGTGGCGGGCCCAGGCCGACGGGCTCACCGCCCCGCCCCCGCCACGACGCCGGCCCGTCTTCGGGTGGGGCGTGTGGCCGATGCGGGCGCCGGCGTGGGCCACCGACGCGGCGATCGAGGCGACCCGCGAGGCCCTGCGGCACACCGCGAGCACCGTGCGGCCGCTCTCCACCGATCTGGCCCAGCACCAGCTGCTCCTCGCGATGCGCACCAGTGCCCCCTGGTACCGGTTGCTCGCCCGGGTGTTCGCCGACGCCGGTGTGCAGCTCGACTCGCCGTTCTTCGACGACCGCGTGGTCGAGGCCGTCCTGTCGGTCCGGGTGCACGAACACGCCGGGCCCTGGCGATACAAGCCGCTGCTGGCCGAGGCGATGCGCGGCATCGTGCCGGAGGCCGTGCTGGTCCGCTCCACCAAGGGCGAGTTCAGCGACGAGGCCAACCGGGGACTCCGCCACAACATGGCCCGGATCCTGGAGCTGTTCGAGGACTCGGCCCTGGCCGCCCACGGACTGATCGACCCCGGCGAACTGCGCGCCCGGCTGCTGGCGCCCCAGTCGGACAACGCCACGAGCATCGCGCTGGAACCCCTGATCGGCTGCGAGACCTGGCTGCGCGCCGCCACCCGACCCACCCCTGCTTGGAGGTTCGACTCCCGTGCGTCTTCATCCTGACGTGATCAGCACCGCCACCGACGACGGCACGGTACTGCTCAACGAACGCACCGGACGGTACTGGCAGTTGAACAAAACCGGCGCCTGCGTGCTCCAGGGTCTGCTGGACGGGCAGGAGGCCGCCGGCATCGCCGCCGAACTCGCGGACCGGTACGGCATCGGCCTCCAGCAGGCCGAGCGCGACGTGACCGCCGTGATCGAGCGCCTGAGCGGCGCGAAGCTGGTGATCGCGTGAGCATGTCCGTCGTACTGGCCGAACGGCGCAGGCTCCCCCCTCACCGCCGTGTGGTCCCCCTCCTGGTCGTGGGCGTCGCCCGGCTGCTGGCCAGGGTCAAACCCGCCCGACTGCGCAAGGTCCTGGAATTCGCCCGCCGCGGTGCGGCACCGGCCACGGTCGCCCAGGCGCTCTCGGCCCGCGAGGCGGTCGTGTCCGTCAGCCTGCGCTGTGCCGGACAGGGCTGTCTGCAACGCTCGATCGCCACCGCCCTCCTCTGCCGGGTGCGCGGTGCCTGGCCCACCTGGTGCACCGGCGTGCGCACCCACCCCTTCGCCGCCCACGCCTGGGTCGAGGCCGAGGGTCAGCTCGTCGGCGAGGGCCACCCCAAGGGCCACTTCAAGACCTTGATGTCCATCCCGCCGGTGTCCCACGACGAGGATCGCTGACCCAAAAGGATCCACCGGCTTGCCATTGGCCCTTGCTGTGGCCTGGTCCACTCGCGTTTCCTCGTCGGTGCAGAAACCCTCTTTCCCATCAGTGAGGTCACCCGTGTCCACCATCGAGAACCAGGCTCCCGAGACCGGTACCGCCCGCGTGAAGCGCGGCATGGCCGAGCAGCTCAAGGGCGGCGTGATCATGGACGTCGTCACGCCGGAGCAGGCGAAGATCGCCGAGGACGCGGGCGCCGTCGCCGTCATGGCCCTGGAGCGGGTCCCGGCCGACATCCGCAAGGACGGCGGCGTGGCCCGCATGTCCGACCCGGACATGATCGAGGGCATCATCGACGCCGTCTCGATCCCGGTCATGGCCAAGTCCCGCATCGGCCACTTCGTCGAGGCCCAGGTGCTGCAGTCCCTCGGCGTCGACTACATCGACGAGTCCGAGGTGCTCACCCCGGCCGACGAGGTCAACCACTCCGACAAGTGGGCCTTCACCACCCCCTTCGTCTGTGGTGCGACCAACCTGGGCGAGGCCCTGCGCCGCATCGCCGAGGGCGCCGCGATGATCCGCTCCAAGGGTGAGGCCGGCACCGGCAACGTGGTCGAGGCCGTCCGCCACCTGCGCCAGATCAAGAACGAGATCGCCCGCCTGCGCGGCTACGACAACCACGAGCTGTACGCCGCCGCCAAGGAGCTGCGCGCCCCGTACGAGCTGGTCAAGGAGGTCGCCGAGCTGGGCAAGCTCCCGGTCGTGCTGTTCTCCGCCGGTGGCGTGGCCACCCCGGCCGACGCCGCCCTGATGCGTCAGCTCGGCGCCGAGGGCGTCTTCGTCGGCTCCGGCATCTTCAAGTCCGGCGACCCCGCCAAGCGCGCCGCCGCCATCGTGAAGGCCACCACCTTCTACGACGACCCGAAGATCATCGCGGACGCGTCCCGCAACCTGGGCGAGGCCATGGTCGGCATCAACTGCGACACCCTCCCCGAGTCCGAGCGCTACGCGAACCGCGGCTGGTAACCCACACAGGTAACGACACCCCATGAACACTCCTGTCATAGGCGTCCTGGCCCTCCAGGGCGACGTACGGGAGCACCTCATCGCCCTGGCCGCGGCCGACGCCGTGGCCAGGCCGGTGCGGCGCCCCGAGGAACTCGCCGAGGTCGACGGTCTCGTCCTGCCCGGCGGCGAGTCCACCACCATCTCCAAGCTGGCCGTCCTGTTCGGCCTGATGGAGCCGCTCCGCGCGCGCGTGCGGGACGGCATGCCCGTCTACGGCACCTGCGCCGGCATGATCATGCTCGCCGACAAGATCCTCGACCCGCGCTCGGGCCAGGAGACCGTCGGCGGTATCGACATGATCGTGCGTCGCAACGCCTTCGGGCGGCAGAACGAGTCGTTCGAGGCCGCGGTCGACGTGAAGGGTGTCCCGGGCGATCCTGTGGAGGGCGTCTTCATCCGCGCGCCCTGGGTGGAGTCCGTGGGCGGCGGGGCCGAGGTGCTCGCCGAGCACGACGGCCACATCGTCGCCGTACGCCAGGGCAACGCGCTCGCCACCTCGTTCCACCCGGAACTGACCGGCGACCACCGCGTGCACTCGCTCTTCGTCGACATGGTGCGCGCCGACCGGGCACCGGAGTCCTTGTAGGATCTCCGGGGGTCCCCCCGGCCTCTCGACCAGGGGGCGTTCGTACAGGATGGGTTACGCGAAGGAGACAGGCAGATGTCCGGCCACTCTAAATGGGCCACGACGAAGCACAAGAAGGCCGTGATCGACGCCAAGCGCGGCAAGCTCTTCGCGAAGCTGATCAAGAACATCGAGGTCGCGGCCCGTATGGGCGGTGCCGACCCGGAGGGCAACCCGACGCTGTACGACGCCATCCAGAAGGCGAAGAAGTCGTCGGTCCCGAACAAGAACATCGACTCCGCGGTCAAGCGCGGCGCGGGCCTGGAGGCCGGCGGCGCCGACTACGAGACGATCATGTACGAGGGCTACGGCCCCAACGGTGTCGCGGTGCTCATCGAGTGCCTCACCGACAACCGCAACCGTGCCGCCTCCGAGGTCCGCGTCGCCATGACCCGCAACGGCGGCTCCATGGCCGACCCGGGCTCGGTGTCGTACCTGTTCAACCGCAAGGGCGTGGTGATCGTCCCCAAGGGTGAGCTGACCGAGGACGACGTGCTCGGCGCCGTCCTGGACGCCGGTGCCGAGGAAGTCAACGACCTCGGCGAGACCTTCGAGGTCCTCAGCGAGCCGACCGACCTCGTCGCCGTCCGCACCGCCCTGCAGGACGCCGGCATCGACTACGAGTCGGCCGAGGCCAACTTCGTGCCGACCATGCAGGTCGAGCTGGACGAAGAGGGCGCCAAGAAGATCTTCAAGCTCATCGACGCGCTGGAGGACAGCGACGACGTGCAGAACGTCTTCGCCAACTTCGACGTGAGCGACGAGATCATGGAGAAGGTCGACGCGTAACGCGCACGGCTGACCGACCGGGCCGACGGGACACACCCCGTCGGCCCGTCGCGTTGTCAGTGGCACCCGATAGCCTGCACGAACAGGTCATCGAAGGGAGGGGCGCGTGCGCGTACTGGGGGTGGACCCCGGCCTGACGCGGTGCGGCGTCGGCGTGGTCGAGGGAGTCGCGGGTCGCCCGCTCACCATGCTCGGCGTCGGTGTCGTACGAACCCCGGCGGACGCCGACCTCAGCCACCGGCTGCTCGCCGTGGAGCAGGGCATCGAGCAGTGGCTGGACGACCACCGGCCCGAGTTCGTCGCCGTGGAGCGCGTCTTCAGCCAGCACAACGTCCGTACGGTCATGGGCACCGCCCAGGCCAGCGCCGTAGCCATGCTGTGCGCCGCCCGGCGCGGCATCCCCGTCGCCCTGCACACCCCCAGCGAGGTCAAGGCCGCCGTCACCGGCAGCGGGCGCGCCGACAAGGCGCAGGTCGGGGCCATGGTGACCCGGCTGCTCCGGCTCGCCGCCCCACCCAAGCCGGCCGACGCCGCCGACGCCCTCGCGCTCGCCATCTGCCACATCTGGCGGGCCCCCGCCCAGAACCGACTCCAGCAGGCCGTCGCCCGGCATGCAGTCCACGCAACGAAAGGCCGTACGGCATGATCGCCTTCGTCAGCGGCACGGTCGCCGCGCTCGCCCCCGACGCAGCGGTCGTCGAGGTCGGCGGCGTCGGCATGGCCGTCCAGTGCACGCCCGACACGCTGTCGACGCTCCGCATCGGCCAGCCGGCCAAGCTGCACACCTCCCTCGTCGTCCGCGAGGACTCGCTCACCCTGTACGGCTTCGCGGACGACGACGAACGCCAGGTCTTCGAGCTGCTGCAGACCGCCAGCGGCGTCGGACCGCGCCTGGCGCAGGCGATGCTCGCCGTGCACACGCCGGACGCGCTGCGCCGCGCGGTCGCCACCGGGGACGAGAAGGCCCTCACCGCCGTCCCCGGCATCGGCAAGAAGGGCGCCCAGAAGCTGCTGCTGGAGCTGAAGGACCGGCTCGGCGAGCCGGTCGGCGCCCCCGCCGTCGGCGCGCCGGTCAGCCAGGGCTGGCGCGACCAGCTGCACGCGGCCCTGATCGGCCTCGGCTACGCCACCCGCGAGGCCGACGAGGCGGTGACCGCCGTGGCCCCGCAGGCCGAGGCCGCGGGCGGCACGCCCCAGGTCGGACAGCTGCTCAAGGCCGCCCTGCAGACCCTGAACCGAGCCCGCTGACCTGCGCCACCCCGCTAGGAGATCTTCGTGAACTGGGACGACCCGACCGACACCCCCGCCGCCGAGCGGCTGGTGGACTCTGTCGCCGACCGGGAGGACCAGGCCGTCGAGGCCGCCCTGCGCCCCAAGGACCTCGGCGAGTTCATCGGCCAGGAAAAGGTCCGCGAACAGCTCGACCTCGTCCTGCGCGCCGCCCGCGCGCGCGGGGCCACCGCCGACCATGTGCTGCTCTCCGGCGCGCCCGGCCTCGGCAAGACCACCCTGTCGATGATCATCGCCGCCGAGATGGGCGCTCCCATCCGCATCACCTCGGGCCCCGCCATCCAGCACGCCGGCGACCTCGCCGCGATCCTCTCCTCCCTCCAGGAGGGCGAGGTCCTCTTCCTGGACGAGATCCACCGCATGTCCCGGCCCGCCGAGGAGATGCTGTACATGGCGATGGAGGACTTCCGCGTCGACGTCATCGTCGGCAAGGGCCCCGGTGCCACCGCGATCCCGCTGGAGCTGCCGCCGTTCACCCTGGTCGGCGCCACCACGCGCGCCGGCCTGCTGCCGCCGCCGCTGCGGGACCGCTTCGGCTTCACCGCGCACATGGAGTTCTACGAGCCGCACGAGCTGGAGCGGGTCGTCCACCGCTCGGCACACCTGCTGGACGTCGGGATCGATCCGGACGGCGCCGCCGAGATCGCCGGCCGCTCCCGGGGCACGCCCCGTATCGCCAACCGCCTGCTGCGCCGCGTCCGCGACTACGCGCAGGTCAAGGCGGACGGGGTGATCACCCGCGACATCGCGGCCGCCGCCCTCGCGGTGTACGAGGTCGACGCGCGCGGCCTCGACCGGCTCGACCGCGCGGTCCTGCAGGCCCTGCTGAAGCTGTTCGGCGGCGGACCGGTCGGCCTGTCCACCCTGGCCGTCGCGGTGGGGGAGGAGCGGGAGACCGTGGAGGAGGTCGCCGAACCCTTCCTGGTCCGCGAGGGTCTGCTCGCCCGCACCCCGCGCGGCCGGGTCGCCACACCCGCCGCATGGGCGCATCTCGGCCTCACCCCGCCGCGCTCGCACGCCACGGGAAACGGACAACAGGACCTGTTCGGGGCGTGATGGCAGCCGCCCGGCGAGGGCAATGGCACGGGCAGGAACCCAGGTGCCATGCTGAGCGTTGTTCCATGAGAGCGGACTCGCTTAGACTCCGCCGATGCCGCCCTTGCGGGCGGCGCCGACCACACCCCCATCCAACTGGCCGCTCACCCGCGCGGTCGCGCGAAGGAAATTCCGTCCCGTGAATGCCTATACCCTTCTCCCGTTCATCGTGCTCATCGCGGCGATGTTCCTGATGACGCGTTCGGCCAAGAAGAAGCAGCAGCAGGCCGCCCAGATGCGGAACGAGATGCAGCCCGGCTCCGGTGTCCGCACGATCGGGGGTATGTACGCGACGGTCAAGGAGGTCAACGAGGACACGGTCCTCCTCGACGCCGGACCGGGCGTCGAGCTCCTCTTCGCCAAGAACGCCATCGGCGCCGTCCTCTCCGACGACGAGTACAACCGCATCGTCCACGGCATCGAGCACGACCTGAAGTCCGACGCCGACATCGTCCCGGACGACGCCTCCTCCCTCACCGAGACCGACGAGACCGACGGATCCGCCGCCGCTGCCGCCGCCTCCGACGACAAGATCGACCTCGGTAAGAAGGACGCCGCCGAGGACACCGACGCGGCCGGTGCCGCCGAGGCGAAGGCGGAGGACGAGCCGAAGAAGACCGACGGCGACTCCGACGCGAAGTAGTCACGCCCCGGGAGGCGCGGCGGCGGCATGATGGCGCCCCGCGCATCCCGGGCGCGTCTGTTTCCCGCACGGGAGCCCGATTCCATGTCATGGCCGACCGCGCCGACCGGGCGCGGGGCGGCCCGAGAGGGAGTACGAGAAGGTGGCAGCACCTAAGAGGGGCCGAAGCGCGAGCGCCCAGAGCAAGCCAGGGCGCTCGCTGGCCCTCATCCTGATCGCCATCGTGGCGCTCACCGGAGGGATGTTCCTCTCCGGGCACACCACCCCGCGTCTCGGCATCGACCTCGCCGGTGGCACGAGCATCACGCTCAAGGCGAAGGCCGACCAGGGGTCCGCGATCAACAAGGCCAACATGGACACCGCGGTCGACATCATGAACCGCCGTGTCAATGGCCTGGGCGTCTCCGAGGCGGAGGTGCAGACCCAGGGGAACGACAACATCATCGTCAACATCCCCAAGGGCACCAACTCCAAGGAGGCCCAGGAGCAGGTCGGCACCACCGCAAAGCTGTACTTCCGGCCGGTCCTGGCCAGCGAGCCCAGCGGGGCCGCCACCCAGAGCCCCTCGCCGAGCGCCTCCTCCAGCGGCAGCTCCTCGCCGAAGCCGAGCGGCAGCCCCTCGCCGACCGCCTCCACCGGCGAGAAGGCGTCCTCCACCGGCTCCGCGTCCCCCACGGCCACGGCGACCTCCCAGGGCCGTGCCGTCAGTGACGCGCTGAAGGCCGACTCCACCCCCTCGGCGTCCGCCTCCGGCAGCGGCAAGCCGTCGGCCACCCCGTCGGCCTCGCCCTCCAGCGGCTCGAACGCGAACTCCAAGCTCCAGGCCCAGTACGCCGCCCTGGACTGCACCAAGCCCACCGACCGCGCCAAGGCCGGGAAGAACGCCAAGCCCGGCGACACCACCGTGGCCTGCGGCGAGATCGACGGCGCCTGGTACAAGTACCTGCTCGGCCCGGCCGCCGTGGACGGCACCGAGGTGAAGAAGGCCCAGGCCGTCTTCGACACCCAGGGCGCCGCCGGCTGGCAGGTCCAGATGACCTTCACCGGCAAGGGCGCCAAGAAGTTCGCCGACATCACCGGCGAGCTGGCCCAGAAGACGCAGCCGCAGAACGAGTTCGGCATCGTCCTCGACGGCGAGGTCGTCTCCAGCCCCTTCGTGCAGCAGGCCATCACGGGCGGTCAGGCGGAGATCTCCGGCAGCTTCAAGCAGGAGGAGGCCCAGAGCCTCGCCAACATGCTGTCGTACGGCGCCCTGCCGCTGTCCTTCCAGGAGCAGTCGGTCACCACCGTCACCGCCGCGCTCGGCGGTGAGCAGCTGCGCGCCGGTCTGCTCGCCGGCGCGATCGGCCTCGCCCTCGTCGTGATCTACCTGGTGGTCTACTACCGCGGCCTGTCCCTCGTGGCCATGGCCTCCCTGCTGGTCTCCGCGATCCTCACCTACGTGATCATGTCGCTGCTCGGCCCGGCCATCGGCTTCGCGCTGAACCTGCCGGCCGTCTGCGGTGCCATCGTCGCCATCGGTATCACCGCGGACTCGTTCATCGTGTACTTCGAACGCATCCGGGACGAGATCCGCGAGGGCCGCACGCTGCGCCCCGCCGTCGAGCGGGCCTGGCCGCGTGCCCGGCGCACGGTCCTGGTCTCCGACTTCGTGTCGTTCCTCGCCGCCGCGGTGCTGTTCATCGTGACCGTCGGCAAGGTGCGGGGCTTCGCGTTCACGCTGGGCCTGACCACTCTGCTCGACGTGGTCGTCGTCTTCCTCTTCACCAAGCCGCTGATGACGCTCCTGGCCCGGCGGAAGTTCTTCTCGAACGGCCACAAGTGGTCCGGGCTCGACCCGAAGAGCCTCGGTGCCAAGCCGCCGCTGCGCCGCACCCGCCGTCCCGCCGGTCCCGCCGCCGGCCCCGTCGACCCGAAGGAGGCCTGAGCGATGTCGAAACTCGGCAACCTCGGCGCTCGACTGCACCGCGGCGAGATCTCGTACGACTTCGTCGGCAAGCGCAAGATCTGGTACGGCGTCTCGATCCTGATCACCATCACGGCCATCGTCGGCCTGGCGGTGCGCGGCCTGAACATGGGCATCGAGTTCCAGGGCGGCGCGGTGTTCACCACGCCGACCAAGATGAGCACGTCGGTGGCCAAGGCGGAGGAGTACGCCAACGAGGCCTCCGGCCACC
Organism: Streptomyces sp. NPDC028928; assembly: GCF_055564915.1. Taxonomy (NCBI): domain Bacteria; kingdom Bacillati; phylum Actinomycetota; class Actinomycetes; order Kitasatosporales; family Streptomycetaceae; genus Streptomyces; species Streptomyces sp. NPDC028928. The sequence continues at coordinate 21,569 of NZ_JBVHVI010000024.1, read as the reverse complement.
AGTCGGTCGTGCAGAAGCTCGGCAACGGCAGCCTGCGCATCCAGATCGCCGGCATCGACACCGACCAGTCCGACAAGGTCAAGCAGGAGCTGGCCAAGGACCTGAACCTCGACCCCGAGAAGCTCGCCGCCGACCTGGTCGGCCCGAGCTGGGGCGAGCAGATCGCCAACAAGGCCTGGGAGGGCCTGGCGATCTTCATGGTCCTCGTCGTGATCTACCTGGCGATCGCGTTCGAATGGCGCATGGCCATCGCGGCCCTGGTCGCGCTGATCCACGACATCACCATCACGACCGGTATCTACGCCCTGGTCGGCTTCGAGGTCACGCCCGGTACGGTCATCGGTCTGCTGACCATCCTCGGTTACTCGCTCTACGACACGGTCGTCGTCTTCGACAGCCTCAAGGAGCAGACGAAGGACATCACCAAGCAGACCCGGTTCACCTACAGCGACATCGCCAACCGGTCGATCAACGGCACCCTGGTCCGCTCCATCAACACCACGGTCGTCGCCCTGCTGCCGGTCGCCGGTCTGCTCTTCATCGGCGGCGGCTTCCTCGGCGCGGGCACGCTCAACGACATCTCCCTGTCGCTGTTCGTCGGCCTCGCGGCCGGTGCCTACTCGTCGATCTTCATCGCCACGCCGCTCGTCGCCGACCTCAAGGAGCGCGAGCCGGCGATGAAGGCGCTCACCAAGCGGGTTCTGGCCAAGCGTGCCCAGGCCGGTCCGGACGAGGAGTCCGCGGAGGCCCGCGCCGCGGGTGACGACGCCGACGACGCCGCGCCCGCCGTGGTGGGCCCGCGCAGCCAGCCCGCGTCCCGTGGCCGGGGCCGCGGCCGTACCTCGGGGAAGCGCCGATGACCGACATCCAGGAGCTGCTGCTCAGCCGCATCCGTGACGTCGCCGACTACCCGGAGCCGGGGGTGATGTTCAAGGACATCACCCCGCTCCTCGCCGACCCGGCGGCCTTCACCGCGCTCACCGACGAGCTGGCCGAGATCGCCGCCACCACCGGCGCGACCAAGATCGTCGGTCTGGAGGCCCGGGGCTTCATCCTCGGCGCCCCGGTCGCCGTCCGCGCGGGCGTCGGCTTCATCCCGGTCCGCAAGGCGGGCAAGCTGCCCGGAGCCACCCTGCGCCAGGCGTACGACCTGGAGTACGGCTCGGCGGAGATCGAGGTGCACGCGGAGGACCTGACCCACGGCGACCGCGTCCTGATCGTGGACGACGTCCTGGCCACGGGCGGCACCGCCGAGGCCGCGATCCAGCTCATCCACCGCGCGGGCGCCGAGGTCGCCGGCCTCGCGGTCCTGATGGAACTGACCTTCCTGGCAGCCCGCCCCCGCCTGCAACCAGCCCTGAACGGCGCCCCCCTGAAGGCCCTCCTCCAGGTCTGACCTCCCCCGTCCCAGCAAACGGCCGCCCCGACCTCCGGGGCGGCCGTCCGCATTCCAGCCCCCCGGCGACAACAGGCGAAGCGGCCGAAGCCGAGGCCCGCAGGGGCCGACCCGCACAGGGTGACGGGGGAGCCCCCGCCGGGTCGGACAACCACCGAAGCCGCCCGGAATCCCCAGCCGGAATCCCCAGGCCGCGCGCCGTGTTTCATCGATTGACGGTCCTCACAGCCGCCTGCAGGCGATGACCGGGCGCGGGATCGCTACCATTGGGGTTTCCGGAGCCTGACCGGGGGACCCGGATCGCGCACGAGGAGTCCTCTTGCCAGACGAGGCCCAGCCACTGACCGCCGCCAAGCCCGAGCCCGCCTCGGCCCCCGCGGCGAAACCCGCGCCGAACGCTTCCCACGTGAAGAACGACCCCCGCGGGACGGTCGAGCACGCCCAGTCGGCGCCCGTCGAGAAGAGCGCCGAGTCCGCGCGCCCCAAGCCGTCCCCCACCCCCTCGCCGGAGCGCCCGGCGCAGCCCCCGGTGGTGCGCCAGCCGGCCACCCCGCCCACCCGCACCGGCTCCTCCAACCGCGTCCGGGCCCGCCTCGCCCGCCTCGGCGTCCAGCGCGCGAACCCGTACAACCCGGTCCTGGAACCGCTGCTGCGCATAGTGCGCAGCAACGACCCGAAGATCGAGAACTCCACGCTCAGGCAGATCGAGCGCGCCTACCAGGTCGCCGAGCGCTGGCACCGCGGCCAGAAGCGCAAGAGCGGCGACCCGTACATCACGCACCCCCTCGCCGTCACCACCATCCTCGCCGAGCTGGGCATGGACCCGGCCACCCTCATGGCGGGCCTGCTGCACGACACCGTCGAGGACACCGAGTACGGCCTGGACCAGCTCCGCCGCGACTTCGGCGACACCGTCGCCCTGCTCGTCGACGGCGTCACCAAGCTGGACAAGGTCAAGTTCGGCGAGGCCGCGCAGGCCGAGACCGTGCGCAAGATGGTCGTGGCCATGGCCAAGGACCCGCGCGTCCTGGTCATCAAGCTCGCCGACCGCCTGCACAACATGCGCACCATGCGCTACCTCAAGCGCGAGAAGCAGGAGAAGAAGGCGCGCGAGACGCTGGAGATCTACGCGCCGCTCGCCCACCGCCTGGGCATGAACACCATCAAGTGGGAGCTGGAGGACCTCGCCTTCGCGATCCTCTACCCCAAGATGTACGACGAGATCGTACGGCTCGTCGCCGAGCGCGCGCCCAAGCGGGACGAGTACCTCGCCATAGTGACCGACGAGGTCCAGGCCGATCTCCGGGCCGCCCGGATCAAGGCGACCGTCACCGGCCGCCCGAAGCACTACTACAGCGTCTACCAGAAGATGATCGTGCGAGGCCGCGACTTCGCCGAGATCTACGACCTGGTGGGCATCCGTGTCCTGGTCGACACGGTCCGCGACTGCTACGCCGCCCTCGGCACCGTGCACGCGCGATGGAACCCGGTCCCCGGCCGGTTCAAGGACTACATCGCGATGCCCAAGTTCAACATGTACCAGTCGCTGCACACGACGGTCATCGGCCCCAACGGCAAGCCGGTCGAGCTGCAGATCCGCACCTTCGACATGCACCGCCGCGCCGAGTACGGCATCGCCGCGCACTGGAAGTACAAGCAGGAGGCCGTCGCCGGCGCCTCCAAGGTCCGTACCGACGTACCGAAGGCGTCCGGCAAGGACAAGGACGCCATCAACGACATGGCGTGGCTGCGGCAGCTGCTGGACTGGCAGAAGGAGACCGAGGACCCCAGCGAGTTCCTGGAGTCCCTGCGCTTCGACCTGTCCCGCAACGAGGTCTTCGTCTTCACGCCCAAGGGTGATGTCATCGCGCTCCCGGCCGGTGCCACCCCGGTGGACTTCGCCTACGCCGTGCACACGGAGGTCGGCCACCGCACCATAGGAGCGCGGGTCAACGGCCGCCTGGTCCCGCTGGAATCCACCCTGGACAACGGCGACCTGGTGGAGGTCTTCACCTCCAAGGCGGCGGGCGCCGGCCCGTCCCGGGACTGGCTCGGCTTCGTCAAGTCGCCGCGGGCCCGCAACAAGATCCGCGCCTGGTTCTCCAAGGAGCGCCGGGACGAGGCGATCGAGCAGGGCAAGGACGCCATCGTGCGGGCCATGCGCAAGCAGAACCTGCCGATCCAGCGGATCCTCACCGGCGACTCGCTCGTCACGCTCGCCCACGAGATGCGCTACTCGGACATCTCCGCGCTGTACGCGGCGATCGGCGAGGGCCATGTCTCGGCGCAGAACATCGTGCAGAAGCTCGTCCAGGCCCTCGGCGGCGAGGAGGCCGCCACCGAGGAGATCGACGAGACGGTCCCGCCGTCCCGCACCCGTAGCCGCAAGCGCCGCTCCAGCGCCGACCCGGGTGTCGTGGTCAAGGGCGTCGAGGACGTGTGGGTCAAGCTGGCCCGGTGCTGTACGCCGGTGCCCGGCGACCCGATCATCGGCTTCGTCACCCGCGGCAGCGGCGTATCGGTTCACCGCAGCGACTGCGTCAACGTCGAGTCCCTGTCCCGTGAGCCCGAGCGCATCCTCGACGTCGAGTGGGCGCCCACCCAGTCCTCGGTCTTCCTGGTCGCCATCCAGGTCGAGGCGCTGGACCGGTCCCGTCTCCTCTCGGACGTCACCCGGGTCCTGTCGGACCAGCACGTCAACATCCTCTCGGCGGCCGTCCAGACCTCCCGCGAGCGGGTGGCCACCTCCCGGTTCACCTTCGAGATGGGCGACCCGAAGCACCTCGGTCACGTCCTGAAGGCCGTCCGGGGCGTGGAGGGCGTGTACGACGTGTACCGCGTGACCTCGGGACGCAGCCGCTCGTAGACCCGCGCCCAGGAACCGAAGAGGGCCCCGTACGCGCGTACGGGGCCCTTGACATTGCTCGGTGAGGGATTCAGCCGCCGAACTCCTGCAGGCCCTTCAGAGCCTGCTCCAGGAGCGCCTGGCGGCCCTCCAGCTCCCTCTCCAGCTTGTCGGCCTTGGCGTTGTTGCCCTGGGCGCGCGCCTGCTCGATCTGCGCCTTGAGCTTGTCCACGGCGGCCTGGAGCTGACCGGTCAGGCCCTCGGCACGCGCGCGGGCCTCCGGGTTCGTCCGGCGCCACTCGGCCTCCTCGGCCTCCTGGATCGCCCGTTCCACGGCGTGCATCCGGCCCTCGACCTTCGGCCGGGCGTCCCGCGGGACGTGACCGATGGCCTCCCAGCGCTCGTTGATCGAGCGGAAGGCGGCCCGGGCGGCCTTCAGGTCGGTGACCGGCAGGAGCTTCTCGGCCTCTTCGGCCAGCTCCTCCTTCAGCTTGAGGTTCTCCGACTGCTCCGCGTCCCGCTCGGCGAACACCGAGCTGCGGGCGGCGAAGAAGACGTCCTGGGCGCCGCGGAAGCGGTTCCACAGGTCGTCCTCGTGCTCACGCTGGGCGCGGCCCGCAGCCTTCCACTCCGCCATCAGCTCGCGGTAACGGGCGGCCGTCGGACCCCAGTCCGTCGAACCGGACAGCGCCTCGGCCTCGGCGACCAGCCGCTCCTTGATGCGGCGGGCCTCCTCGCGCTGCGCGTCCAGCTGCGCGAAGTGGGCCTTGCGGCGCTTGGAGAACGCCGACCGGGCGTGCGAGAAGCGGTGCCACAGTTCGTCATCCGACTTGCGGTCCAGACGCGGCAGGCCCTTCCAGGTGTCCACCAGGGACCGCAGCCGCTCACCGGCCGCCCGCCACTGGTCGGACTGCGCCAGCTCCTCCGCCTCGGCGACCAGCGCCTCCTTGGCCTTGCGGGCCTCGTCGGACTGCTTGGCCCGCTGCGCCTTGCGCTCCTCGCGGCGCGCCTCGACGGTCTCGACAAGCTTGTCCAGCCGCCGCCGCAGCGCGTCCAGGTCACCGACCGCGTGATGGGCGTCGACCTGCTCGCGCAGGTGGTCGATGGCGGCCTGGGCGTCCTTCGCCGACAGGTCGGTGGTCCGCACTCGCTTCTCGAGGAGGCCGATCTCGACAACCAGGCCCTCGTACTTGCGCTCGAAGTAGGCCAGCGCCTCCTCAGGGGAGCCGGCCTGCCAGGAACCGACGACCTGCTCGCCGTCGGCCGTACGCACGTACACGGTCCCCGTCTCGTCGACGCGGCCCCACGGGTCGCTGCTCACAGCGCCTCCTCCACATGATGCCTGCGGGGGCCTCAGCGCCCCCGGGCATCGTCCACAGTTTCGTCACGGCCAACATAGGCGACCAGCGGGTTGCCTGTCCGCATCCAGCGCGACCGAAATTCGGCAGTCGGCCGTTCCCGAGCCTCCGGTGACGTCAGGACTTGGTGACCGTCGCCTTGTCGATCACGACGGTCGCGTTCGGGGCGCCGTCACCGGCCCCGGTGCTCTCGCCCGCCGCGGCGATCTTGTTCAGCACCTTCATGCCCGCCGCGTCGATCGTGCCGAAGGGCGTGTAGCTCGGCGGCAGCTGGCTGTCCTTGTAGACGAGGAAGAACTGGCTGCCGCCGGTGTGCTTCTGCCCGGTGTTGGCCATCGCCACCGTGCCCGCCGGGTAGGTGTTGTTCTTCAGGCTCTTGTCCTTCAGGTTCTCGTCCGGGAGCGTGTACCCCGGACCGCCCATGCCGGTGCCCTGGGGGTCGCCGCACTGCAGGACGTAGATGCCCCGGGTGGTCAGGCGGTGGCACTTGGTGTGGTCGAAGTAGCCCTTGCCCGCGAGGAAGTCGAACGAGTTCACCGTGTGCGGGGCCGCCGACGTCTTCAGCGCGACGCTGATGTCACCGCACGTCGTCGCGAGCTTCAGCGTGTACTTCGCCGACGTGTCGATCGACATCGCCGGCTCCTTCTTCCAGCTGAGCTTCTCCACCGAGCCGACCGCCGGCTTCTGGCACGGGTCCGGGGCCTTGCTGGTGGGCGTCGCGCTCGGGGTGACCTCGGCGCTCGCGTTCTCCTTCTTGTCGCCGTCGTCCTTCAGCACCCCGGTCGTGTACAGGGCGACGCTGCCGATCACGACCACGCCCAGTACCGACGCGATCACGGAGTTGCGCAGGCGGGCCTTGCGCCGCGCCTCGGTGCGCCGCTGCTGCTGCCGCAAGAACTTCTCCCGGGCGAGCTGACGCCGCCGCTGCTCCTGGCTGACCACCGGGTTCTCTCCTCATGGGTGTCGTGTGTCGGGCGGTACGCGTGCGTCCTCGTGATCCGACCACTGCGTGTAGCCCCGTACCGTATATGGGTTCGCTGAGGAAACGGCAGCGCCGGTAGGCTCTGACAGCAGCGGAAGCCGCCTGTAATCGACACAACGAAGGACGATCGTGCTCATTGCCGGGTTCCCCGCCGGGGCCTGGGGGACGAACTGTTATCTCGTCGCCCCCGCCGCCGGTGAGGAGTGCGTGATCATCGACCCGGGCCACCAGGCCGCCCCAGGCGTCGAGGAAGCACTGAAGAAGCATCGGCTCAAGCCCGTCGCCGTCGTCCTCACCCACGGCCACATCGACCACGTGGCCTCGGTCGTCCCCGTCTGCGGGGCGCACGACGTACCGGCCTGGATCCACCCCGAGGACCGGTACATGATGAGCGACCCCGAGAAGGCGCTCGGCCGGTCCATCGGCATGCCGCTGATGGGCGAGCTGACCGTGGGGGAGCCGGACGACGTCAGGGAGCTGACGGACGGCGCGGCCCTGAAGCTGGCCGGACTGGAGTTCTCCGTCGCGCACGCGCCGGGCCATACCAAGGGGTCGGTGACCTTCCGGATGCCCGAGACCGCCGACATCCCGTCGGTGTTCTTCTCCGGGGATCTGCTGTTCGCCGGCTCCATCGGACGCACCGATCTGCCGGGCGGATCCATGGTGGACATGCTCGACTCGCTGGCCCGCGTGTGCCTGCCGCTCGACGACTCCACTGTGGTCCTGTCCGGCCACGGCCCCCAGACGACCATCGGCCAGGAGCGCGCCACCAACCCCTATCTGCGGGAAGTGGCCGCCGGCCAGGGAGCCGCCGAGGCTCCCCGACGAGGAATGTGACGAGAGACCTTCCGTGAGCACCTTCCAGGCCCCCAAGGGCACCTACGACCTGATTCCGCCGGACTCGGCCACGTACCTGGCGGTCCGCGAGGCGATCGCCGCCCCCCTGCGCAACTCCGGTTACGGCTACATCGAGACCCCGGGCTTCGAGAGCGTCGAACTCTTCGCGCGCGGTGTCGGCGAATCCACCGACATCGTGACCAAGGAGATGTACGCCTTCGAGACCAAGGGCGGCGACAAGCTGGCCCTGCGTCCCGAGGGCACGGCCTCCGTGCTGCGCGCCGCGCTCGAGGCCAACCTGCACAAGGCGGGCAACCTCCCGGTCAAGCTCTGGTACTCGGGTTCGTACTACCGCTACGAGCGCCCCCAGAAGGGCCGCTACCGCCACTTCTCCCAGGTCGGCGCCGAGGCGATCGGTGCCGAGGATCCGGCGCTGGACGCCGAGCTGATCATCCTGGCCGACCAGGCGTACCGCTCGCTGGGGCTGAGGAACTTCCGCATCCTGCTGAACAGCCTCGGCGACAAGGAGTGCCGCCCGGTGTACCGGACGGCGCTGCAGGAGTTCCTGCGCGGCCTGGACCTGGACGAGGACACGCGCCGCCGCGTCGACATCAACCCGCTGCGGGTGCTCGACGACAAGCGCGAGTCGGTGCAGAAGCAGCTGACCGGCGCGCCGCTGCTGCGCGACTACCTGTGCGACGCGTGCAAGGCGTACCACGAGGAGGTCCGCGAGCTGATCACCGCCGCGGGTGTCTCCTTCGAGGACGACCCGAAGCTGGTGCGCGGCCTGGACTACTACACCCGCACCACCTTCGAGTTCGTGCACGACGGTCTCGGCTCGCAGTCCGCTGTGGGCGGCGGCGGCCGGTACGACGGCCTGTCCGAGATGATCGGCGGGCCCGCGCTGCCGTCCGTCGGCTGGGCCCTGGGCGTCGACCGCACGGTCCTCGCGCTGGAGGCCGAGGGCGTGGAACTGGACATCCCGTCCACCACGTCGGTCTACGCCGTCCCGCTCGGCGAGGAGGCCCGCCGGGTGCTGTTCGCGAAGGTCACCGACCTGCGCAAGGTGGGCATCGCGGCGGACTTCGCGTACGGCGGCAAGGGCCTGAAGGGCGCCATGAAGAACGCCAACCGCTCCGGCGCCCGGTACGCGATCGTCGCCGGCGAGCGCGACCTCGCCGAGGGCGTCGTCCAGCTCAAGGACATGGAGTCCGGAGAGCAGACGGCGATCGGCGTCAACGAGATCGTGGCGGAACTGGAAGCCCGGCTCGGCTGAACCCCGCACGCGCGCGCATGGGCGCCGGACGCTCCCTGAGGGGGTGTCCGGCGCCTTTGCCGTAGGCACGCGGCGCTGTCCGGAACCGAGCAGACGCCACTCGTCGTACGTACATCCTTATGGGGAGTGAACGGTGCGCACACAGGCGTGTGCGGCACAATGACCCGTGCCCGAAGATGGTCCAACTCTCAAGTGACGGAATCGGCGTGATGAGCAAGACGACAGTCAAGGACGTCTCCGCGGAGCCCGGTCCGGAGCGCGGCGCCGACGCCCCGCGCATGGTCGGCGGCAGCCGTGCCTTCGCCATCCTGCTGGTGATCACCGGCGCGGCCGGACTGCTGGCCGCCTGGGTCATCACGATCGACAAGTTCAAGCTGCTGGAAGCCAAGGTCGCCGGAAAGACGTTCACCCCCGGGTGCAGCCTCAACCCGGTGGTGTCCTGCGGCAGCGTCATGGAGAGCAAGCAGGCCGCCGCCTTCGGCTTCCCGAACCCGATGCTCGGCCTGGTCGCGTACGGCATCGTCATCTGCGTCGGCATGAGCCTGCTGGCCCGTGCCCGGTTCCCGCGCTGGTACTGGCTGACCTTCAACTTCGGCACCCTCTTCGGCGTGGCCTTCTGCACCTGGCTGCAGTTCCAGTCCCTGTACCGGATCAACGCGCTGTGCCTGTGGTGCTCGCTGGCCTGGGTCGCCACGATCGCGATGTTCTGGTACGTCACCTCGTTCAACATCCGCAACGACTTCCTGCCGTCCCCGCGCTGGCTGAAGTCCTTCTTCGGCGAGTTCACCTGGGTGCTGCCGGTCCTGCACGTCGGCATCATCGGCATGCTGGTCCTCACCCGCTGGTGGGACTTCTGGACCAGCTGACGGTCCTGAGGGGATTGTCAGTGCGGTGTTCTAGGGTTTCAGCGTGGAACCCGACCTCTTCACCGCAGCAGCAGAAGAACGCCAGGAGAAGGACCCGGCGGCCAGCCCCCTGGCGGTGCGCATGCGCCCGCGCACACTCGACGAGGTCGTGGGCCAGCAGCACCTGCTGGGGCCCGGCTCCCCCTTGCGCCGACTGGTCGGCGAGGGCAACGGCGGCCCCGCCGGACCGTCCTCGGTGATCCTCTGGGGCCCGCCCGGCACCGGCAAGACCACCCTGGCGTACGTGGTGTCGAAGGCCACCAACAAGCGGTTCGTGGAGCTGTCCGCGATCACCGCGGGCGTCAAGGAGGTCCGCGCGGTCATCGACGGCGCCCGCCGCGCCACCGGCGGCTTCGGCAAGGAGACCGTCCTCTTCCTGGACGAGATCCACCGCTTCAGCAAGGCCCAGCAGGACTCCCTGCTCCCGGCCGTGGAGAACCGCTGGGTGACCCTGATCGCGGCCACCACGGAGAACCCGTACTTCTCGGTGATCTCCCCGCTGCTCTCCCGCTCCCTCCTGCTCACCCTCGAACCGCTCACCGACGACGACATCCGCGGCCTGCTCCGGCGAGCCCTCAGCGACGAACGCGGTCTGAAGGACGCCGTCGCCCTCCCCGAGGACACCGAGGAGCACCTGCTCCGGATCGCCGGCGGCGACGCCCGCCGCGCCCTGACCGCCCTGGAGGCCGCCGCCGGGGCCGCCCTCGACCAGGGCGAGACCGAGATCAGCCTCCAGACGCTGGAGCAGACCGTCGACCGCGCCGCCGTGAAGTACGACCGCGACGGCGACCAGCACTACGACGTCGCCAGCGCCCTCATCAAGTCCATCCGCGGCTCCGACGTCGACGCGGCCCTGCACTACCTGGCCCGCATGATCGAGGCCGGCGAGGACCCCCGGTTCATCGCCCGCCGCCTGATGATCTCCGCCAGCGAGGACATCGGCCTGGCCGACCCGAACGCGTTGCCGATCGCGGTCGCCGCCGCACAGGCCGTCGCCATGATCGGCTTCCCGGAGGCCGCGCTCACCCTCAGCCACGCCACCATCGCCCTCGCGCTGGCACCCAAGTCCAACTCGGCGACCACCGCGATAGGCGCCGCCATGGAGGACGTACGCAAGGGCCTGGCCGGACCGGTGCCGCCGCATCTGCGCGACGGTCACTACAAGGGCGCCGCCAAGCTCGGCCACGCCCAGGGGTACGTGTACCCGCACGACCTCCCCGAGGGCATCGCCCAGCAGCAGTACGCCCCGGACGCCCTGAAGGACCGCGAGTACTACACGCCGAGCCGGCACGGCGCCGAGGCCAGATACGCGGACGCCGTCGAGTGGACCCGCAAGCACCTCGGTCGCAAGCGGTCGTGAGCACCCTGTAGACTGATCCGAAGTGCTGAGTCCCGTGCTGTCAGAGCGGGACGGACAGCCGGAACCCCCAGAGGGTTCCAGGAGCGTCGCGCACCGTCGAACGGTGTCGCGGGCAGCCCACCACCACCCGGAGTACCGGGACGGTCGGTGGGCCACTCGCGTGCTGCACGTATGTGCCCAGACCAGGGAAACGGCTGCCCGGCAGGCCCCTCGCGGGGTCCGGCGGGTTTTCCCGGCTGCGGATGCGACCTCCGTAACCCTGACAAGCCGACACTACGAAAGAGACGAAAGACAGTGGCGAACCAGTCCCGCCCCAAGGTCAAGAAGTCGCGTGCCCTCGGCATCGCGCTGACCCCGAAGGCCGTCAAGTACTTCGAGGCCCGTCCCTACCCGCCGGGTGAGCACGGCCGCGGCCGCAAGCAGAACTCGGACTACAAGGTCCGTCTGCTCGAGAAGCAGCGCCTGCGCGCTCAGTACGACATCTCCGAGCGCCAGCTGGTCCGCGCCTACGAGCGTGCGTCCAAGGTCCAGGGCAAGACCGGTGAGGCCCTGATCGTGGAGCTGGAGCGCCGCCTCGACGCGCTGGTCCTGCGTTCGGGCATCGCCCGCACGATCTACCAGGCCCGCCAGATGGTCGTCCACGGCCACATCCAGGTCAACGGCCAGAAGGTCGACAAGCCGTCCTTCCGCGTCCGCCCGGACGACGTCGTGCAGGTCCGCGACCGCTCCAAGGACAAGACGCTCTTCCAGATCGCCCGTGAGGGTGGCTTCGCCCCCGACGGCGAGACCCCGCGCTACCTGCAGGTGAACCTCAAGGCCCTGGCGTTCCGCCTGGACCGCGAGCCGAACCGCAAGGAGATCCCGGTGATCTGCGACGAGCAGCTCGTCGTCGAGTACTACGCCCGCTGACCCCAGCCCAGGCGTAGCACCTCAGCCCGCCGTCTCCCCGCCCTTCCGGGTGGGCGAGGCGGCGGGTTCGCGCTGTCCGGCGCGGGTGCGCGGGACCGGCCCCCGAGGTGTCGGCAGCGCCGGCAGCGGCCGCACGTCGTGCCGCAGCGCCCGCTCCACCGCCGTCTCCCGGTCCAGCCGCGCCCCCCGGCGCACCCAGTCCTCGTACCCCTCGTCGCCCAGCGCCTCCCGGGCCGTCGCCTCGCACAGCTCGTGCGGGGCGTTGTAGTACGCCGAACCGAACAGCGGCAGCCCGACCGAGGGCCACATCCGCCCGGCGGCACCCTGGAGCACCGCCGCCTCCACGGCATCGCCCTGCGTCACCGTCACCAGGGCCAGCAGCTCGATCGACAGCACCGTCCCCAGCAGATCGCGGAACGTGTGCGCGTCGTCCAGGCAGTCCGTCAGCAGCTCCCGCGCGCGGGCCGGATCGCCGCCCTGCCAGGCCGCGTACGCCAGCACGTACAGCGCGTACGACCGGGCCCACCGCTCCCCGTGGTCCTCGCACACCCGGCGCACGTCCTCGCACAGCCGTACCGCCTCCGCCAGATCCCCCTGGAACGCCCGCGTCATCGCCAGCTCCACCTGGCCCATCAGCACATTGCTGTTCAGCTCGCCGATCTCCTGGTAGCGCTCCAGCGCCGACCGCAGCAGCGTTTCTGCGCGGGCCATGTCATCCGAGACCAGGGCCAGACAGCCGGTGCGGTGCTCGGCGTACGCCACGGCCGTCGGATCGGCCGACCGTTCCGCCTGCTCCCGGCAGGCCTGGAGCGCCTGCAGCGCCGGTACGGTGTCGCCCTGCAGGATCGCCACATAGCCGAGCACCCACAGCGCCTTCAGCCGGGACTGCTCGTACTCCGAGTCCAGCTCCACGCTGCGCTCCAGCCAGCGCCGCCCCTCGGAGAGCCGGCCGCAGCCCACCCAGCAGAACCACAGCGAACCCGCCAGATGCTGCCCGAGATGCGCCTCCTCCGGCTCGGTCAGACAGAACTCCAGCGCGGTCCGCAGATTCGGCAGCTCGGCCTCGACCCGCGCGGCCACCTCCCGCTGCCGGGGCGAGAACCACTCCAGTTCGCACCAGGTCGCCAGGCCCAAGTACCAGTCCCGGTGCCGTCGGCGCAGCCGGCCGGCGTCCCCGGTCGCCTCCAGCCACTCGGCGCCGTAGGCCCGGACCGTGTCCAGCATCCGGTAGCGGGGGCCCGCCGGGGTCTCCTCGCGGGCGAGGACCGACTGGGCGAGGAGCTCCGACAGCACGTCCAGGACGTCCTCGGCGGCCAGCCCGTCGCCGCTGCACACGTACTCGGCCGCCTCCAGGTCGAAGGTCTGCGCGAACACCGACAGCCGCGCCCACAGCAGCCGTTCGGCCGGCGTGCACAGCTCGTGGCTCCAGCCGATCGCCGTGCGCAGCGTCTGGTGCCGGGGGAGGGCGTCCCGGCCGCCGCCGGTCAGCAGCCGGAACCGGTCGTCCAGGCGCTGCAGCAGCTGCGCCGGGGACAGCGCCCGCAGCCGCCCGGCCGCCAGCTCCAGCGCCAGCGGGATCCCCTCCAGCCGCCGGCACAGCTCCCGCACCTCGACGCCGTCGGCCACCGGCACGCCCTGCGCCCGGGCCCGGTCCGTGAACAGCTCCACCGCCTCGTCCTCGCCGAGCGGTGCCAGCGGGAACAGCCGCTCGCCCGCGAGGCCCAGCGGACGCCGGCCCACGGCCAGCACCCGCAGCTCCGGCAGGCTGCGCAGCAGCTCCGCCGTCAGGTCCGCACAGGCCGCCACCAGATGCTCGAACCCGTCCAGCACCAGCAGCGCCGGGCGGCCGGCCAGATGCTCCAGCAGCGTCTCCCGGGGCAGGCGGGTGGTGTGGTCGGTCAGCCCCAGCGCCTCCACGGCCGCGTACTCCACGAACTGCGGATCGCGCACCGGCGCCAGCTCGACCCGCCCCCAGGCCGGGCCGCCCGCCGGGGCACCGGACGCCCACCGCGCCGCGACCCGCGCGGCCAGCCGGGACTTGCCGACCCCGCCCACCCCGGTGACGGTCACCAGCCGTGCCTGGCCGAGTGCCGCCGTCAGCTCGGCCAGCTCGGCCGAGCGCCCGACGAAAGCGGTGAGTTCGAGGGACGGATCGCCGTCCGCCCGGGAGCCGGGGCTGTGAGGACCTCGCATGGGACACGGAGCGTACTGAACCGTGTTCATTCCGTACAATCCCTTCCCGCAACTCCGCCCGCTCCGCCGGGTAATCGGGTACGGAGCCTCGGCCCCGGCGCGATAGGCTCGGGGCACGACTTTTTCGATGTTCAGGCACGTTTCAGGGAGCGGGTGCGCACAGTGTCCGGTGGAGAGGTGGCCGGGATCCTGGTGGCCGTGTTCTGGGCGATCCTGGTCTCCTTCCTCGCGGTCGCACTGGCGAGGCTGGCCCAGACGCTCAAGGCGACCACCAAGCTCGTCGCGGACGTGACCGACCAGGCGGTGCCGCTGCTCGCCGACGCCTCCCAGGCGGTGCGCTCGGCGCAGACCCAGATCGACCGGGTCGACGCGATCGCCTCCGACGTTCAGGAGGTCACGTCCAACGCCTCCGCGCTGTCCTCCACCGTCGCCTCCACCTTCGGCGGCCCGCTGGTCAAGGTCGCGGCCTTCGGCTACGGCGTGCGCCGAGCGCTCGGCGGCCGCAAGGAGGACGTGCCTGTGAAGTCGCCCCGGCGTACCGTGATCGTGGGCCGGACGGTCCCCGCCGCACGACGCAAGCGGAAGTAAGGACTGAGACCGAGCGATGTTCCGCCGTACGTTCTGGTTCACCACCGGTGTCGCCGCCGGAGTGTGGGCCACCACCAAGGTCAACCGCAAGCTGAAGCAGCTCACCCCGGAGAGCCTGGCCGCCACCGCCGCGAACAAGGCCCTGGAGACCGGTCAGCGGCTGAAGGACCGCGCGGTCGGCTTCGCGCTCGACGTCCGCGACAACATGGCGCAGCGGGAGGCCGAGCTGGAGGAGGCCCTCGGCATCCACGAGAGCCCCGAACTCCCGGAGCCCCGGCGGTACGCCGCCATCGAGAACAACCGCAGCAACCCGAAGTACATCGAGAACCCGACGTACTCGTACAACCGGAATGAGGACCACTGATGGAGTCGGCTGAGATCCGCCGCCGCTGGCTGAGCTTCTTCGAGGAGCGCGGGCACACCGTCGTCCCTTCGGCGTCGCTCATCGCGGACGACCCGACTCTGCTCCTCGTCCCCGCCGGCATGGTGCCCTTCAAGCCCTACTTCCTGGGTGAGGTCAAGCCGCCGTTCCCGCGCGCCACCAGCGTGCAGAAGTGCGTGCGCACGCCCGACATCGAAGAGGTCGGCAAGACCACGCGGCACGGCACGTTCTTCCAGATGTGCGGCAACTTCTCCTTCGGCGACTACTTCAAGGAAGGCGCCATCAAGCTCGCCTGGGAGCTGCTCACCAGCCCCCAGGACAAGGGCGGCTACGGCCTCGACCCCGAGCGCCTGTGGATCACCGTCTACAAGGACGACGACGAGGCCGAGCGCATCTGGCACGAGGTCGTCGGCGTGCCGAAGGAGCGCATCCAGCGCCTGGGCATGAAGGACAACTACTGGTCCATGGGCGTGCCCGGCCCCTGCGGCCCCTGCTCCGAGATCAACTACGACCGCGGCCCCGAGTTCGGCGTCGAGGGCGGCCCCGCCGTCAACGACGAGCGGTACGTGGAGATCTGGAACCTCGTCTTCATGCAGTACGAGCGCGGCGAGGGCATCGGCAAGGACAACTTCGAGATCCTCGGGGACCTGCCGAGCAAGAACATCGACACGGGCCTCGGCCTGGAGCGGCTCGCCATGATTCTGCAGGGCGTGCAGAACATGTACGAGATCGACACCTCCATGGCCGTCATCGACAAGGCCACCGAGCTGACCGGCGTCCGCTACGGCGAGGCCCACGACTCGGACGTGTCCCTCCGCGTGGTCACGGACCACATGCGCACGGCCACCATGCTCATCGGCGACGGCGTCACCCCGGGCAACGAGGGCCGTGGCTACGTCCTGCGCCGCATCATGCGCCGCGCCATCCGCAACATGCGCCTGCTCGGCGCCACCGGTCCGGTCGTCAAGGACCTGATCGACACCGTGATCGGCATGATGGGCCAGCAGTACCCCGAGCTGATCACCGACCGCGAGCGCATCGAGAAGGTCGCCCTCGCCGAGGAGAACGCCTTCCTCAAGACGCTCAAGGCCGGCACCAACATCCTCGACACCGCCGTCACCGAGACCAAGGCCGCGGGCTCCACGGTCCTCCCCGGCGACAAGGCCTTCCTGCTCCACGACACCTGGGGCTTCCCGATCGACCTCACCCTGGAGATGGCCGCCGAGCAGGGCCTGTCCGTGGACGAGGACGGCTTCCGCCGCCTGATGAAGGAGCAGCGGGAGCGCGCCAAGGCCGACGCCCAGGCCAAGAAGACCGGCCACGCCGACATGGGCGCCTACCGCGAGATCGCCGACGCCGCCGGCGAGACCGACTTCATCGGCTACACCGACACCGAGGGCGAGTCCACCATCGTCGGCATCCTGGTCGACGGCGCCTCCTCCCCGGCCGCCACCGAGGGCGACGAGGTCGAGATCGTCCTCGACCGCACCCCCTTCTACGCCGAGGGCGGCGGCCAGATCGGCGACACCGGCAAGATCAAGGTCGACTCCGGTGCCGTCATCGAGGTCCGCGACTGCCAGAAGCCGGTGCCGGGCGTGTACGTCCACAAGGGCGTCGTCCAGGTCGGCGAGGTGACCGTCGGCGCCAAGGCCCACGCCTCGATCGACGCCCGCCGCCGCACGGCCATCGCCCGCGCCCACTCGGCCACCCACCTGACCCACCAGGCCCTGCGGGACGCCCTCGGCCCGACGGCCGCCCAGGCCGGCTCCGAGAACCAGCCGGGCCGCTTCCGCTTCGACTTCGGCTCCCCCTCCGCCGTCCCGACGGCCGTGATGACCGACGTCGAGCAGAAGATCAACGAGGTGCTCGCCCGCGACCTCGACGTGCACGCCGAGGTCATGGGCATCGACGAGGCCAAGAAGCAGGGCGCCATCGCCGAGTTCGGCGAGAAGTACGGCGAGCGGGTCCGTGTCGTCACCATCGGCGACTTCTCCAAGGAGCTGTGCGGCGGCACGCACGTGCACAACACCGCCCAGCTGGGCCTGGTGAAGCTGCTCGGCGAGTCCTCCATCGGCTCGGGTGTGCGCCGTATCGAGGCCCTCGTCGGCGTGGACGCCTACAACTTCCTCGCCCGTGAGCACACGGTCGTCAACCAGCTGACCGAGCTGCTCAAGGGCCGCCCGGAGGAGCTGCCGGAGAAGGTCTCCGCCATGCTCGGCAAGCTGAAGGACGCCGAGAAGGAGATCGAGAAGTTCCGGGCCGAGAAGGTGCTCCAGGCCGCCGCCGGCCTCGCCGAGTCCGCCAAGGACGTGCGCGGTGTGGCCCTGGTGACCGGCCAGGTCCCGGACGGCACCACCCCGGACGACCTGCGCAAGCTGGTCCTGGACGTGCGCGGCCGGATCCAGGGCGGACGCGCCGCCGTGGTGGCCCTCTTCACGGTGAACAACGGCAAGCCGCTCACGGTCATCGCCACCAACGACGCCGCTCGCGAGCGCGGCCTCAAGGCCGGTGACCTGGTCCGCACGGCCGCCAAGACGCTCGGCGGCGGCGGTGGCGGCAAGCCGGACGTCGCCCAGGGCGGCGGCCAGAACCCGGCCGCGATCGGCGAGGCCGTCGAGGCCGTCGAACGGCTTGTGACGGAAACCGCGAAGTGACGATGCGCAGAGGACGCCGGCTCGCGATCGACGTCGGGGACGCCCGGATCGGGGTCGCCTCGTGCGACCCCGACGGGATCCTCGCCACCCCGGTGGAGACCGTCCCCGGACGGGACATCCCCGCCGCCCACCGCCGGTTGCGCCAACTGGTGGAGGAGTACGAACCGATCGAGGTCGTCGTCGGTCTCCCTCGCTCCCTCAAGGGGGGCGAGGGCCCGGCCGCGGTCAAGGTCCGCGCCTTCGCCCAGGAGCTGGCCAAGGGCATCAAGCCGGTGCCGGTGCGGCTGGTGGACGAGCGGATGACGACGGTGACGGCCAGTCAGGGGCTGCGCGCCTCGGGCGTGAGGTCGAAGAAGGGCCGCGCGGTCATCGACCAGGCCGCCGCCGTCATCATTTTGCAGCAGGCCCTGGAATCCGAACGGGTGTCAGGTAATCCACCCGGCGAAGGCGTCGAAGTGGTCATCTGATCGCGATACGGTAACGTTCCGCGCGATGCGCCGGTGTTCGAACAGCCGGTGCACAGCAAGAGGCGGAACGGAAGCCGGCCCACCGGCCGCGCGACCGATCGGCCTCGCGGCTCTAGGGGATCGATGACTGAGTATGGCCGGGGCCCAGGCTCCGAACCGTGGCATCCGGAGGACCCGTTGTACGGGGACGGCGGATGGGGAGGACAGCAGACCCAGGCGGGCCGGCAGTCCGCCTACGACGGCCGGCCGCAGCAGCACCATCCCCAGACGCCGCAGTACGGCGACTGGAACCAGGAGCAGCAGCCCGGGTACGACGGGCAGCAGCACCCGTACCACGACGGTTCCGGCCAGCAGCAGTACGACCAGCGGTTCGCCGCTCACACCCAGCACCAGTTCCACCAGGGCGGCTGGGACGCGACCGGCACCCACGGCCATGTGCCGTACGCCGCCGACCCCGGCGACCCGTACGGCCAGCACCCCGTGGCCTACGGCGCCGAGCAGCCCGACTTCTACGGCACCGAGGACGCCTACCCGCCGCCGGAGCCCCCCGGCCGCAGGCGCCCCGAGCCGGAACCCGAGCCCGAGCCGGAGCCGGCGGGCGAGGAGGAGCACGCCTTCTTCGCGGGAGGCGGCGGCGAGGACGACGAGGAGCACGAACTCCAGAGCCGGCGGGAGCGGCGCGGCAAGGGCGGGAAGGGCGGGAAGAAGCCCGTCAAGAGCAAGAAGCGGCGCACCGGCTGCGCCTGCATGGTCGTCGTCCTGGTCTTCGGCGGCGGCCTCGGCGGCGTCGGGTACTTCGGGTACCAGTTCTACCAAAATCGTTTCGGCACGGCTCCGGACTACGCGGGCGACGGCACCGACCAGACGGTGACCGTCGAGATCCCGAAGGGCGCGGGCGGCTGGGAGATCGGCCGCCGCCTGAAGGAGGCCGGCGTCGTCAAGAGCGCCGAGGCTTTCGTCAGCGCCCAGACCAACACACCGGGTGCCGACGGCATCCAGGCCGGCGCCTACCTCCTGAAGAAGGAGATGTCCGCGGCCAGCGCCGTCCGGCTGATGCTGGACCCGCGCAGCCAGAACAACGTCGTCGTCACCCCGGGCGAGCGGAACACGGGCGTCTACGCGGCCATCGACAAGAAGCTGGAACTGTCCGCGGGCACGACCAAGAAGGTCGCCGACAAGCAGTACAAGAGCCTCGGCCTGCCCGCCTGGGCGCAGAACGGCAGCGCCGTCATGGACCCGCTGGAGGGCTTCCTCTTCCCGGGCACCTATCCGGCCGCCAAGGGCATGAAGCCCGAGGCCATCCTGAAGCAGATGGTCACCCAGGCCAAGCAGAAGTACGCCGCCTACGGCCTGACCGAGAAGGCCAAGGCGCTCGGCCTGAACAACGCCTTCCAGCTCGTCACCGTCGCCAGCCTGGTCCAGGCCGAGGGCAAGACGCACGACGACTTCCGCAAGATGGCCGAGGTGGTCTACAACCGCCTCAAGCCCACCAACACCGAGACGAACCGCAAGCTGCAGTTCGACTCGACGTACAACTACGCCAAGGGCACGAGCAACATCCACATCTCCGAGAAGGAGATCAACAGCGACCCGAGCCCGTACAACACGTACCGGTACCCGGGCCTTCCGCCCGGCCCGATCGGCAACCCCGGCGAGGACGCGCTGAAGGCCACGCTGAACCCGACGCACGACGGCTGGGTCTACTTCGTGGCGACCGACGGTATGAGCAACACCGAGTTCGCCAAGACATACGCGGAATTCCTAGAGCTCAGGGACAAGTTCAATGCCAACACGGGCAACTGACGGCCGCCGCGCCGCCGTGCTCGGATCGCCGATCGCCCACTCCCTCTCCCCGGTGCTGCACCGGGCGGCGTACGAGGCGGCCGGCCTCACCGACTGGTCGTACGACAGCTTCGACGTCGACGAGGCCGCGCTGCCCGGCTTCCTGGACCGGCTCGGGCCGGAGTGGGCCGGGCTGTCGCTGACCATGCCGCTGAAGCGGGCGGTCATCCCGCTGCTGGACGAGATCAGCGACACCGCCGCCTCGGTCGACGCGGTCAACACGCTCGTCTTCACCGAGGACGGACGCCGGCTCGGCGACAACACCGACATCCCGGGCATGGTCGCCGCCCTGCGCGAGCACGGCATCGAACAGGTGGAGTCCGCCGCCATCCTCGGCGCCGGCGCCACCGCCTCCTCCGCGCTCGCCGCGCTGGCCCGGATCTGCACCGGGGAGGTCGTCGCCTACGTCCGCAGCGAGGCCCGCGCCGCCGAGATGCGGCAGTGGGGCGAACGCCTCGACGTGGAGGTCCGTACGGCGGACTGGGCGGACGCGGCCGAGGCGCTGCGCGCCCCGCTGGTGATCGCCACCACGCCCGCCGGTACGACCGACGCCCTCGCCACCGCCGTACCGGAACGCCCCGCCACCCTCTTCGACGTGCTCTACGACCCCTGGCCCACCGAGCTGGCGGCCCGCTGGTCCATGTTCGGCGGTGCCGTGGTCAGCGGCCTCGACCTGCTGGTCCACCAGGCCGTGCTCCAGTTCGAGCAGATGACCGGGCACATCCCCGGCCCGGTGGAGGCCATGCGGCACGCCGGGGAGAAGGCGCTCGCGGCCCGCTGACGCCCCCGTCCCGTCCGCTTGCTGGACCGGCGGCCTGTTTCCGCCCCCGGACGTGGGAGGATCGGAGGTGGCGCACCGGGGTCGCGCACCCGGTGGCGCCGTCGCCGTGCGCGAGGACGCGCGTACGCAGGGCAGTACCGGGCGCGAACACTGAGGAGCACCGTTGAGCAGGCTGCGTTGGCTGACCGCGGGGGAGTCCCACGGTCCCGCACTTGTCGCGACGCTGGAGGGTCTTCCCGCCGGCGTGCCGATCACCACGGAGATGGTGGCGGATCACCTGGCGCGGCGGCGGCTCGGCTATGGCCGCGGTGCGCGGATGAAGTTCGAGCGGGACGAGGTCACGTTCCTGGGTGGTGTCCGGCACGGGCTGACCCTGGGTTCCCCGGTGGCGATCATGGTGGGCAACACCGAGTGGCCGAAGTGGGAGCAGGTGATGGCGGCCGATCCGGTCGACCCCGAGATCCTCGCCGGGCTGGCCCGTAACGCGCCGTTGACCCGGCCGCGTCCGGGTCACGCGGATCTGGCGGGCATGCAGAAGTACGGCTTCGACGAGGCCCGGCCGGTCCTGGAGCGTGCCTCGGCCCGGGAGACGGCGGCCCGTGTCGCGCTGGGTGCGGTGGCCCGTTCCTACCTGAAGGAGACGGCCGGTATCGAGATCGTCTCGCATGTGGTGGAGCTGTGTTCGGTGAGGGCGCCGCTGGGGGTGTATCCGACCCCGGCGGATGTGGAGAAGCTGGACGCGGACCCGCTGCGCTGCCTGGACGCGGACGCCTCGAAGGCGATGGTCGCGGAGG
>NZ_JBVHVI010000023.1:38202-113892 GCF_055564915.1 Streptomyces sp. NPDC028928 | reverse complement strand
TACAACGCCGCCAACGCCTACCTCGACGCCCTCGCCCACCACCGCCACACCCACCACCAACCCACCACCACCAGCCTCGCCTGGGGACTCTGGCAACACACCTCAGCCCTCACCACCACCCTCAACACCACCCAGCACAAGCGACTCAGCGGTCAGGGGCTCGCCCCTCTCACCACGTCCCACGCGCTCCGGCTCCTCAGCAGCGCACTCACCGCACCCCGGCCGAACCTGACGCCGGTCAACCTGGACATGGGAGTGGTGCGGAAGCTGTCTCCGTTGCCCGCGCTGCTGCGGCAGTTGGTGCGGCGGCCGGAGCGGCGGGCCGTGGGGCGGAGTGCGGGGCTGGTGGAGTTGGCCGGGCTGCCGCCGGAGGAGCAGGAGCGGGCGGTGGTCGAGCTGGTGCGGGGCACGGTGGCGGCGGTCCTCGGTCATCCGGATCCGTCGGCCGTGGAGATCGAACGCCCCTTCAAGGAGCTGGGTTTCGACTCGCTGACCGGGGTCGAGCTGCGCAACCGGCTGGATGTGTCGACGGGTCTGCGGATGCCCGCGACGCTCGTGTTCGACGCGCCGACGCCGGCGGCGGTGATCGAGTTCGTGCTGGCGCGGCTCGCCGAGTCGCGGCCCGGGCCCGGTGCGCGGCTGCTGGCCGAGCTGGACCGGGTGGACGCCACGGCGGCGGGTCTCGGCGAAGTGGACGCGTCCGTGCGTGAGCGGGCGCTCTCCAGGCTGCGGGGGATCATGCGGACGCTGGAGGGCGGTGCGCAGCCGGGCGGGGCGGCGGCCGTGGCGGTCGTGGAGGACGAGGCCGACATCGAGGCGGCCACCGCGGACGGTCTGCTGGAGCTGATCGACCGTGAGTTCGACCTGGACGATCCGTCGCCCGCGGAGGGGGCGTGAGCGTCCGTGAGCCGTCGCGCTAAGCCCTGCTTTAGCGCGATTCATGAGCATGGGCGGGTACGGCGGGGCCGGCGCCCCCGGGGCGCCGGCCGGCTCCACGGCCCGTGCCGGGCGGGACGGCCCGTACCTCCCGCATCACCAGTCATGTCGCCGAGAGCGAGAGGACGACGACCACCATGTCCGTGCCCGAGGAGGATCTGTTCGGGTTGCTGCGCGCCGGTCTCGGGGTCCGGGAGTTTCCGCGGCTGCGGTCGCTGCTCGCCGGTCTGGGCGAGGCGGAACTGCTGCGTGCCGGGCGGCTGTTGGCCCGGCTGGACCCGGACGAGGTGCAGCGGGCGCACCCGGGTGTGCCGGCTCTGAAGGTGGCGGTGACCGGTCATGGCACGCTGTCCGCCCTCGTGCCGGCACTCACCGTCCAGGCGGCCCGGCACGGGTTGCTGCTGCGTCCGTACCAGTCGGCGTTCGACAGTTGGATCTTCGAGTTGTCCGATCCGGGGAGCGGTCTGTACGCGGCGGAGGCGGACGTCACGCTGTGTGTGCTGGATCCGTTGGTGGTCTTCGACGAGGTGCCCGTGCCGTGGGGGCCGCAGGACGTCGAGCGGGTGCTGGCGGACAAGGTGGCCACGGTCGAGCGGTTGGTGAAGTCCTTCGAGGCGGCCGGCCGTGGTGGGGTGCTGGTGCTGAACACGCTGCCGCTGCCGCGGCGTTGGACGGCGCAGCTGGTGGGCTTGCGGTCGCGGGCGGAGCTGGGCGCGCTGTGGCGGGAGGCGAACGCGCGGCTGCTGCGGCTGGCGGGTGACTCGGTCGCGGTGGTGGATCTCGATCCCCTGCTCGCGGAGGGGGTGCCGGCCATGGATCCGCGGCTGAGCGCGTATGCGAAGGAGCATCTGTCGGCGGGGCTGTGCGCCGCCTATGCCCGGGAGGTTGTGCATCTGGCGCGCGGTGGTCTGGGCCGTACCAAGAAGGCGTTGGTGGTGGATCTGGACGAGACGCTGTGGGGTGGGGTGCTCGGTGAGGTCGGTGCGGACGGTATCGAGCTGGGGGAGGGCTATCGCGGGGAGGCGTTCGCCTCCTTCCAGCGGGTGGTCAAGCAGATCGGCTCGCAGGGCGTGGTGCTGGCGGTGGTGAGCAAGAACGACGCCGAGCCGGTGGCCCGGGTGCTGCGGGAGCACGAGGCGATGGTGCTGCGGGAGGCGGACTTCGTGCGGGTGACGGCGAACTGGAGGCCCAAGCACGAGAACCTCGTGGAGCTGGCCGCGGCGCTCAATCTGGGGGTGGACAGCTTCGTCTTCGCCGACGACAGTCCCTTCGAGTGCGGTCTGGTAGGCAGCAGGCTGCCGGAGGTCGCGGTGGTCCGGCTGGACGACGAGCCCGCGCTGCATGTCGAACGGCTGCTGGCGGACGGCTGGTTCGACGTCCGGGAGGTGACGGTGGAGGACCGGGCCCGTACCTCGCGCTACCGGGACGAGCTGGTGCGGGCCGACTTCCGGGAGGGCTTCGGCTCGCTGGAGGACTACCTGACGGAGCTGGACATACGGGTCGAACTGACCGTTCCGTCCGACCGTGAGGTCGCCCGCGTCTCCCAACTGACGCTGCGCACGAATCAGTTCAACCTGACCACGCGCCGGCTCCAGCCGGCCGAGGTGAGTGCCTGGATCGCCGACCCGGACGGCCTGGTGCTGCGGATCGCGTCCTCGGACCGGTTCGGGGCGAACGGTCTGGTGGGCGCGGTGTTCGCGCGCTGGACGGCGGACCGGGTGCTGCGCATCGACAACATGGTGCTGAGCTGCCGGGTCTTCTCCCGGGGGATCGAGCAGGCGTGTCTGGCGGCGGTGCTGCGGCATGCCAGGGCCGCGTCGGCGACCGCGGTGGTGGGGACGTACCGGCCCTCCGCGAAGAACGGCATCGTCCGGGACTTCTTCCCGAGCAACGGTTTCCTGCCGTGGGCCGGGGCGGACGGCACGGCCGGCGCCGGGGCGGTCGAGGGCGGGGGCGAGGTCCTGGTGTTCCGGCACGACCTGCGGGACGTGGGCCGGGCGCCGGGACATGTACGGCTGACGACGACGTTGAGCGGAGTGGTGTGATGGACGACGGACGCAGTGCTCACCTGGCCGCCCCGGGGGCCGACCCGTCGCCCCCGGCGGCCGGCGGAACGCACGACGTCGAGGAACTGAAGCGCTTCGTGGTGGTGCACGCCAGGGCGCAGCAGCTCGATCCGAAGCGGTACCGGCCGCTGCTGGCGCGGATCCGTGACGACGGTCCCGGGACGCCCGGCTCGTGGGTGCGCGAGTGGAGCCGGGAGGCGGAGCGGGCGGAGGGCGCCGGGCGGCTGCTGGAGGCGAGCCGCTACTACAACATGGCGCGTTTCCCGTACGTGGACGGTCCCGCCCGGCAGGCGGCGCACGAGCGGTGTGTGGCCGCTTTCGACGCCTGGCGGCGCACCCGTCCCGGTATCGAGCGGCTGGATGTGGAGCTGCCCGGGGGCCGGGTGCGTTGCTGGACGTCGGGGCTGCCGGCCGCGGGCTCGCGGGGTCCGCGGCGGCCGCTGCTGGTGGTCACGGGCGGCATCGTCAGTATCAAGGAGCAGTGGGCGCCGATCCTGGTGCAGGCGACGCGGCTGGGGGTGGCGGGTGTCGTCGCGGAGATGCCGGGCGTGGGCGAGAACACGCTGCCCTACGACGAGGACGCGCCCGCCATGCTGTCGGCGGTCCTGGACGCCGTCGGGGAGCGGGCCGACACCGATGAGACCTATCTGGTGGCGCTGAGCTTCAGCGGCCACCTGGCGTTGCGGGCCGCCGCGCGGGATCCCCGGATCAAGGGGGTGGTGACCGCGGGGCTGCCCGTGAGGGCGTTCTTCACCGACCGCGCGTGGCAGGAGCGCCTGCCCCGGGTGACCGTGGACACCCTCGCCCATCTGCTCGGGACCGCGCCCGACCGGGTCGGGGAGCGGATCTCCGGCTGGGGGCTGGGCGACGCGCAACTCGCCGCGCTGGACACACCGGTGGCCTGTCTGTGGAGCCGCCGGGACGAGATCATCCCGGCGGCCGATCCGCGGGCGTTGCGCCGGTCGGTGCGGCGGCTGGATCTGGTGGACAACGACGACGTGCACGGCTCTCCCGCGCATCTGCTGGAGACGCGGGTCTGGGTGCTGCTGTCGCTGCTGCGCATGCGCGGTGTGCGGGACGCACGGCGGCTGCTGCTGGGCGGTGTGTGGCGGGTGTTGCGGCTGGCCGGACGGTTGCGGAAGCGCTGACAGGGGCCGGTCCGGCGGTGGCCGGCTGTGCGCGGGCAGGCACGTGGACGTACGACAAAGGGGGATCGGCATGGCGGACGAGGCGAAGCTCGTCGACTATCTCAAGCGGGTCACGGCCGACCTGCGCCGCGCCCGCGGACGGGTGCGGGAACTGGAGGCCGAGCGCACGGAGCCGGTGGCCGTGGTCGCCATGGGGTGCCGCTATCCGGGCGGAGTGCGCGGGCCGGAGGACCTGTGGCGGCTGGTCGCCGACGGGGTGGACGCCACCGGTGGCTTCCCGACGGACCGGGGCTGGGACCTGGACGCGCTGTTCGACCCGGACCCGGAGCGGCCCACGGCGTCGTACACCCGGCGTGGCGGTTTCCTCTACGACGCGGACCGGTTCGACGCGGAATTCTTCGGGATCAGTCCCCGGGAGGCGCTGGCCACCGACCCGCAGCAGCGGTTGCTGCTGGAGGTGACGTGGGAGACGCTGGAGCGGGCCGGCATCGATCCGGAGACGCTGCGGGGCAGTGACACCGCGGTGTTCGCGGGGGTGATGTACGACGACTACGCGTCCCGGCTGCACCGGGTGCCGGACGAGGTGGCCGGGCTGATCGGCAACGGCAGCGCGCCCAGTGTGGCCTCGGGCCGGGTGGCGTACACCTTCGGCTTCCGTGGACCGGCGGTCACGGTGGACACGGCCTGTTCGTCGTCGTTGGTAGCGCTGCATCTGGCGGCCCGGGCGCTGCGGGCGGGCGAGTGCTCGCTGGCGCTGGCCGGCGGGGTCACGGTGATGGCGACGCCGGGTCTGTTCGTGGAGTTCAGCCGGCAGCGGGGGTTGTCGCAGGACGGCCGGTGCCGTTCCTTCGGCGCGGGTGCGGACGGCACCGGGTTCGCCGAGGGGGTGGGCCTGCTGTTGCTGGAGCGGTTGTCGGACGCGCGTCGCAACGGGCATCCGGTGCTGGCGCTGCTGCGGGGCAGCGCGGTCAACCAGGACGGGGCGAGCAATGGGCTGACCGCGCCCAACGGTCCCTCCCAGCAGCGGGTCATCCAGCAGGCCCTGGCCGATGCGCGGCTGCGGGCCGACCAGGTCGACGTGGTGGAGGGGCACGGCACGGGCACCTCGCTGGGCGATCCGGTGGAGGCGCAGGCGGTGCTGGCGACGTACGGGAGTGAGCGCGGGGCGCGGGGGCCGGTGCGGCTGGGTTCGGTGAAGTCGAACATCGGGCACACGCAGGCGGCGGCGGGGGCCGCCGGCGTGATCAAGATGGTGATGGCCATGCGGCACGGGGTACTCCCGCGCACCCTGCACGCGGAGGAGCCGTCGCCGCACGTCGACTGGTCGGCGGGCGCGGTCGAGCTGCTCACCGGGGAGGAGCCGTGGCCGGCGGGTGCCGAGCCGCGACGGGCGGGGGTGTCGTCGTTCGGTATCAGCGGCACCAACGCCCACGTCGTGCTGGAGGAGGCACCCGCCGGGCCGCCCGCTCCGGAGCTGGACGCCGGTGCCGAGGACGCCCAGGAAGGGGAGCCGGTGTCGGTGGTGGCGCCGGTGGATCCGCCGGTGTCGCCCTGGCTGCTGTCGGCTCGTACGCCGGACGCGTTGCGTGCGCAGGCGGCGCGGCTGCTGGACACGGTGGACGGTGCCGTGGCGGATCCGTCCGCGGAGTTCGGCGCGGCCGAGGTGGGGCGGGCGCTGGCGCTGGGGCGCCGGCTGTTCGAGCACCGGGCGGCGGTCGTCGCCACGGACGTGGCCGGGCGGCGGTCGGCGCTCGCCGCGCTGGCGTCCGGGTCGACGGCTGCGGGCCTGCTCACGGGAACCGGCGGCATGCGGCCCCTGACGGCGTACGTGTTCACCGGGCAGGGCAGTCAGCGTCCCGGTATGGGACGGGAGTTGTACGAGGCGTTCCCGGTGTTCCGGGAGGCGCTCGAGGAGGTGCTGGCGGTCCTGGATCCGCTGCTCGCTCAGCCGCTCACCCCGGTGCTGCTCGGGGACGCGCGGACGGAGCTGCTGGACCGTACCCGCTTCACCCAGCCCGCGCTGTTCGCCGTGGAGACCGCCCTGTACCGCCTGCTCACCTCCGTCGGTCCGGTGCCGGACCTGGTCGCCGGGCACTCGGTCGGTGAGCTGGCCGCCGCGCACGTGGCCGGGATGCTGGACCTGGCGGACGCGTGCCGGCTGGTCGCCGCGCGCGGAGCGTTGATGGACGCGTTGCCCGACGGCGGGCGGATGGCCGCGCTGCGCGCGTCGGAGGCCGAGGTGCTGGAGTCGCTCGCCGGGGTGGCGGGGCGGGTCGACGTGGCCGCGGTCAACGGGCCGCAGTCGACCGTGATCTCCGGCGACCCGGAGGCGGTCGGCGCGGTCGCCGCGCGCTGGCGCCAGCAGGGGCGCCG
Source organism: Streptomyces sp. NPDC028928 (assembly GCF_055564915.1). Classification (NCBI taxonomy): domain Bacteria; kingdom Bacillati; phylum Actinomycetota; class Actinomycetes; order Kitasatosporales; family Streptomycetaceae; genus Streptomyces; species Streptomyces sp. NPDC028928. Next base: position 107,369 of record NZ_JBVHVI010000023.1, on the reverse strand, counting down.
GGTCAAGCAGTTGACGGTGAGCCACGCCTTCCACTCGGCGCACATGGACGGCATGCTCGACGCGTTCACGCGGGTCGCCGCGCAGGTGCGGTGGCGGGAGCCGGAGATCCCGGTGGTCTCGGCCCTGACCGGCCGCCCCGAGCCGCGCATGACCGAGCCCGGGTACTGGGCCGAGCAGGTGCGCGGCGCCGTACGGTTCCACGACGTGGTGCGTCACCTGGCCGATGCCCGGGTCGGCGTGGTGGTGGAGGTCGGGCCCGATGCGGCGCTCACCCCGATGGTCCAGGAGAGCACGGTACCCGGCACGGTCGTGGTGCCGGCGCTGCGCCGCGGCCGGTCGGAGGCCCAGACGGTCGTCGGCGCGCTGGCCGCGCTGCACGTCAACGGTGTCCCGGTGGACTGGTCCCGCTGGTTCGGACCGGGCGGCGGGCGCCATGTACCGCTGCCCACCTATCCGTTCCGGCAGGTGCGGTACTGGCTGGACGAACCGGTTGTCGAGCAGCGGCCGGTGGAGCGCGGCGACGAGGCGTTCTGGGAGGCGGTGGCCGTCGGGGACCCGGGCGGCGCGGCGACGGCGCTCGGGCTCGGCGGTGCGGAGGAGACCGCGCTGCGGACGCTGCTGCCCGCGCTCGCGGCCTGGCGGCGCCGCCACGCCTGGTGGTACCGCTTCACCTGGCGTCCGCTGCCGGAGCCCCGGGCCGCCGGGTCGCCCGGGGGCCGCTGGCTGGTCGTGGGCGGCGCGGGAGCGCAGGACGACGCGGTGGCCGGCGTACTGGCCGACGCCGGTGCCGAGGTGGTCCGAGCCGGTGCCCTGGAGGCCGTGCGCGCGGGGCGGGAGGCTCCCGGCGGGGTGGCTGGTGTCCTGCTGCTGCCCGATGTCGTGGCGGAGCCGGAGCTGCTGCGGGAGCTGGCGGCGGCGTGCACCGCCCCCGGGACCGCCGTCCGGCTGTGGGCGGCGACCCGGCGGGCCGTGGCCGTGGACGGTGACGAGGTGCCCGACGCGTCTGCGGCCACGTCCTGGGCGCTGCCGCCCGGTTCCCCGTGGGCGCTGGTGGATCTGCCCGAGGAACTGGACGCGCCCGCGGCGGCGGCCCTCGGCGCGGTCCTCGCCGTGACGGACGAGGACCGGGTCGCGGTGCGCCGTACAGGGGTCTGGGTCCGGCGGCTGCTGCCGGCCGCGGCGCCCCGGCCGGAGCCCAAGGTCGTGGAGGCGGTGCGGTCGGGTACCGCGCTGGTCGCCGGTGCGGGCCCGCTGGCCCGGGCCTTCGCCGGCGTGCTGGCGGCGCAGGGCGCGGGACGGGTGCTGCTGGTGGGCGGGTCGGGGGACGCGCCGGCGGGGGTGACGGCCGTGCCCTGCCCGGTCGGCGAGGAGGAGTGCGTACTGGCCGAGGTGCTCGCGGGGCTGCCTGCCGCATGGCCGCTCACCGCGGTCGCGGTGGTCGCCGAGGCGGGCTCGGGCGGGGGTCCCGGGCGCACGGCGTGGCTGCTGGACCGGCTGACCCGGGTCCGTGAACCCGCCGCGTTCCTCCTGCTGTGGGACGGTCTGCTCGCCTCGCTGGGCCTGGGGGCCCCGGACGGTTCCGGACCGGCGGACGCGCGGGTGGACTTCGAGCGCGTGGCGCAGGCCCGGCGGAGCGACGGTCTCCCCGCGGTCGTCGTGGGCGTCGGCCCCTGGCAAGGCACCGTCGATCCCCGCGCGGTTGCGGACCGGGGCGGCGACGGCTCGGAGGCGGCACGGTCTGACGACGGGGCGGAGGCGACACAGGCCGGCGACGGCTCGGAGGCGACACGGGCCGGCGATGACACGGCGACGGGACGGACGAGCAACGGCACACAGGCGGAACGGACCGGCAACGACACAGCCACAGGACGAGCCAGCGACCACACGCAGGCGGAACGGACCGGCGACGACACAGCGACGGAACGGACGAGCGACGGCACACAGGGGGTGCGGGCGGTGTCGCTGAGTCTGCTGGCGCACGCGCTGTCGGGTGCGGCGGATCCGTCGCTCGCCGTGGTGGACATCGACTGGGACGGGCTGGACCCGGCCCGGTCCGCGGCCGCCCGCGCGCTGCCGTCGCTGCGCGAGCTGATCCGGTCGGCCGCGCGCCACGGCGGGGCCGCGGCCGGCTCACCGGCCGGGCCCGGACCGCTGCGGGACCGGCTCGCCGACGCCCCGGCCGGGGGCCGGCTGGAGATCCTGGTGGAGTTGGTGCGGACCCACGCGGCGAGCGTGCTGGGGCACACGTCGGCCGAGGACGTGCCGGAGGACGCGAGCCTGCTGGACCTCGGGTTCTCCTCCTTCACCGCGCTCGAACTGCGCGGTCTGCTCAGCGACGCCACCGGCCTGGACGTCCCCGCCATGGCGGTCTTCGACCATCCCACGCCCCTGGCCCTCGGCCGCCATCTGCTGGCGGCCCTGTCCGCCGACGGGGCCGGCGGGGTGGTGCGGGAGGGCACGAGCGAAGCGGCCGTCGCGCCCTGACGGGCCGCCGCGCCGTGCGATTCAGGCCGGTTTTAGAACCGCTGGCCATATTTGGCGCACAGGCGCGGCCGGTCCGGCCGACGAACGAAGGAGACAGACTTGCTCGGCAGTCGAGGCGGGGGCTCGGATCGCAGGAAGTTGGCTCTGAGGACGGGTGCGGCGGGGCTGGTGTGTCTCACCGCGGCGGCGTGCACGTCCGGGGAGTCGTCAGGGGGGACGGGCGGCGCCCCGGCCACGGGCGGCGAGCTGAGGTTCGCCACCTCGGTGGAACCGGAGTGTCTCGATCCGCAGGTGGGTGCCCGTGATGTGGACGCGCTGATCGACCGCAACGTCTTCGACTCCCTGGTCGAGCAGACGCCGGACGGCTCGTTCAAGCCGTGGCTGGCGAAGTCCTGGACCGTCTCGCCCGACCAGCTCACCTACACCTTCACGCTGCGGTCCGGTGTCGTCTTCCACGACGGCACCCCGCTGGACGCGGCCGCGGTCAAGGCCACGCTGGACCACGCGGTCGACCCCAAGGCACGTTCCTACTACGCGGCGAGCCTGATCTCCGCGTACCGGGACGCGACCGTGGTGAACCCGGCCACGGTCAGAATCCGCCTCTCGCGCCCCTCACGGCCGTTCCTGCAGGCGCTGTCCACGGCCTACCTCGGCATCCAGTCGCCGAAATCCATCAAGGAGAACTTCAAGCAGTTGTGCCAGAAGCCGGTGGGCTCGGGCCCGTTCGTCTTCGGCAGCTGGTCCAAGGGCACCAGCGTCAAGCTCACCCGCAACCCGAAGTACGCCTGGGGCCCGCCGCTGGCGAAGAACTCCGGGCCCGCCCGGCTCGACGGCCTCACGTTCTCGTTCGTGTCGGAGGACTCGGTCCGGCTCGGCACCCTCGGCTCGGGGCAGGCCGACGCGATCAGCGAGGTGCCGCCGCGCAACGTGGCGACCGTACGCGCGACGGGCCGGCTGCTGACCGCCGAGCAGCCCGGCGCGGTGTACACGCTGTCCTTCAACACCCGCTCCGGGCCGCTGTCCGACGAGCGGGTACGCCGGGCCTTCCAGCGCTCGATCGACCTGGACAAGCTGGTCGAGTCCGTCTACGCGGGCCAGTACCAGCGGGCGTGGAGCGTGCTGTCACCGTCCACTCCCGACTATGCCGAGTCCACCGCGAAGAGCTGGCCGTACGACCCCGATCTGGCCGACTCGCTGCTGGACGAGGCCGGCTGGACCGGGCGGGACTCGGCGGGCTTCCGCACCAAGGACGGCAAGCGGCTCGTGCTGCGCTGGCCGTATTCGGCCGGCATGCAGCGGGACGCCCGGGTGACCTTCGGACAGGGCGTCCAGGCCGCGGCGAAGAAGGTGGGCATCGAGGTCAAGTACGCGGGCGAGGACCCCGGGAAGCTCGGCGCCGACCTCAACAGCGGCAAGAACCTGGACATCTTCGCCATGAGTTTCGTCCGGGCCGACCCCGACATCCTGCACTTCTACTTCGGCTCCGACCAGACGGTGGCCAAGGGCGGCGGGAACATGTTCCGGCTGTCGGACGACAAGCTGGACCGCTGGTTCACCACCGAGAGCACCAGCGACGACCCGAAGGCGGTGACCGAGGCGCTGGCGAACGCGCAGCGGTACATCAACGAGCACGCCCTGGCGCTGCCCACCTACGCGCCGACCTACCTGCTCGGGACCTCGCGCAAGGTGCACGGCATCACGTTCGACGCCAGCGCCTATCCGCTGTTCCACAACGCCTGGCTGGACCGGTGAGCGGCCCGAAGCGGGGCGCGGCGGGGCGGATCGGACCGCTGGGGCGGTGGCTGCTGCGGCGGGCCGGGCTGGCCGTACTGGTGGTGCTGGGCTCGGCCACCGCGGCCTTCGGCGCGCTCTACCTGCTGCCGGGGGACCCCGTGCAGACCATGCTGGGGCCGACCGGGCAGACCCCCGCCCTGGTGGCCGAGGTACGCCACCAGACCGGCTTCGACCGGCCCGTGTACGTCCGTTACGGGCTGTTCATGGGCCGGCTGCTGCGGGGCGACCTGGGTGACTCCTACCAACTGCACCAGTCCGTGGGCGGGCTGGTCTCCGGTCAGCTCGGCTCGACGGTGGAACTGGCGCTGGCCGGCTTCGCCCTGGCACTGGCCGCGGCCACCGTGCTCGCCGTCACCACCGCGGGCCGCCGTCCGCTGCTGCGCGGTGTGGCGTCCACGGTCGAACTGGTGCTGGCCTCCCTGCCCGGCTTCTGGGTGGGGGTGCTGCTGCTGACCTTCTTCTCGTTCCGCTGGCATCTCTTCCCCGCCGTCGGCGGCAGCGGCCCCGGTGCGCTGGTCCTGCCCGCGGTGACCCTGATGCTGACGCTGCTCGGTGTGTTCGCGCAGGTCATGCGGGAGGGCATGGAGCGTGCCCTGGAGGAGCCGTTCGTCCTCACCTCACGGGCGCGGGGGGCCACGGAGACGCTCGTACGGGTACGGCATGCCCTGCGGCACGCGCTCGTTCCGATGCTGACGCTGTCGGGCTGGTCGGTGGGCGCGCTGCTGAGCGGCGCGGTGATCATCGAGACGATCTTCAGCCGGCCGGGTCTGGGCCGGGTGCTGGTGGCGGCGGTCGACAGCCGGGACCTGCCGGTGATCAGCGGAGTGGTGGTGGTGTCCGCGGTGGCGTTCAGCGCGGTCAATCTGCTCACGGATCTGCTGTACGCCGTGGTCGACCCACGACTGAAGGAGGCACGGGCATGACCCGACGGGTTCTGCTGGCGGCGCTGGTGCTGCCCGGTGACGCGGGAGAGGCCGTGCCGGACGGCGCGGTGCTGGTGGACGGCGGCCGGATCGCCGACGTGGGTCCACGGGACGAGGTGGTCGGCCGGGCTCCCGCCGATGCCGAGGTGACGGACCTCGGGGCGGTGACGGTGCTGCCCGGTCTGATCGACAGTCATGTGCACCTGGCGTTCGACGCGAGCGAGGATCCGCTGTCGGCCTTCCTGACCGCCGACGACCGGGAACTGCTGGTCGCGATGGCCGGCCGGGCGGCACGGCTGCTGGACGCGGGCGTCACAACCGCGCGCGACCTGGGTGACCGGGGCGGCCTGGCACGGGTGCTGCGCGACGCGATCGCCGCGGGCGTGATCACGGGGCCCCGGCTGCTCACGGCGGGCAGTCCGGTCACCATCACCGGCGGCCACTGCTGGTTCCTCGGCGGCGAGGCCGAGGGCGTGGCCGGGGTGCGGGAGGCGGTGCGGCGCAATCTGCGCGACGGAGCCGACCTGACGAAGGTGATGGTGACCGGCGGCACCTTGACCACCTCGGGGCCGCGTCCGCACCAGGTGCAGTTCACCGCCGAGGAACTCGCGGCCGCCGTGGAGGAGTCCCGGCGCTTCGGCCGGCCGGTGGCCGCTCATGTGCACGGCACCGACGGGATCGAGGCGGCGTTGCTGGCCGGGGCGACGACGCTGGAGCACTGCACGTTCGCGTCGTCGGTGCCGCGCCGGCCGAACCGCAAGGACGAACTGATCGAGCGGATGGCCGAGACGGGGGTGTTCGTCTGTCCGACCTTCAGCGCCACCCTCGACTTCGTGGTGCGCGACCACGGCCCGGAGGTGGTCGAGCCCTACCTCGATCTGGTGCGCCGGGAGTACGAGGCGGGGGTGCGGCTGGTGGCGGGCACCGATGCCGGTGTCCACCTGGCCGCCTTCGAGGCGTACGCCGAGGGCCTGCTCTGGTACCGGCGGGCCGGGCTGCCGGCCGACGCGGTGCTGCGGATGGCGACCGGCGAGGCCGCCGCGGCGCTCGGCGTGGCCGACCGCACCGGCCGTATCGCCGTCGGTCTGGACGCCGACCTGCTGGTGGTCGCGGACGATCCCCGGGAAGACCTGACGACGCTCAGGGAGCCGCTGCTGGTGCTGGCCCGCGGCCGTGTCCATGTGCCGTCGGCCGCGGCCGGCCGGGTGCGGCTCGGCGCCGACGAGAAGGTGACGCCATGAGCGCGCTCGACGCGGCCGGCGGCGCGGTCGCGCCGGTGCGGCGCGGCAGGGGCGCGGTGCGGCTGCCGCCCTGGGGCGCGCTGTTCGGCGGGCTGGTGGTCGTCCTGGCGGTCGTGGCCGCGCTGTTCCCCGGGCTGCTCACCGGCACGGACCCCGACGCGGCCGATCCGGTGCGGGCGCTGGCGCCACCCGGTGGTGCGCACCTGCTGGGCACCGACCAGCTCGGCCGGGACGTGCTGGCCCGTATCGTCCACGGGGCGCGGCCCTCGCTCTTCATCGGTGTCGGCGCGACCGCGCTCGCCGTGGTGGCCGGTTCGGCGCTCGGCATCCTCGCCGCGACCGGTGGCCGGATCGTCGACGAGACGGTCATGCGGCTCACGGACGTTTTCCTCGCCTTCCCCGGCCTGCTGCTGGCGCTGGTCGTGGCCGCGGTCCTCGGGCCGGGCACCGGCAACGCCACGCTCGCCATCGGCTGCTCGCTCACCCCGGGGTTCGTCCGGCTGGCGCGCGGCCAGGCCCTGGTGGTCAAGAACGCCGACTACGTGCGGACCGCGGTGACGTACGGACACGGCCGGTGGAGCGTCGGGCTGCGCCATGTGCTGCCGAACACGCTGCCGCCGCTGCTGGTCCTGGCCACCGTCAACGTCGGTACGGCGATCATCGCGGGGTCCTCGCTCAGCTTCCTGGGTCTGGGACCGGAGGCTCCCACGGCGGAGTGGGGAGCGATGCTCTCCGAGGGGCGGGACTTCCTGGCCACCGCGTGGGCGATGGCCGTCTTCCCCGGGGTGGCGATCACCGTGACCGTGGTCGGGGTCAATCTGCTGGGCCGCGAGCTGCGGCGGCGCTTCGAGGGACGGGGGGCATGATGGCGGCGGACACCCGCTCCGGCGGCACCGGCCCGGTGCTCGCCGTGGAGGATCTGCGGGTCTCCTTCCGGGGGCGTGGCGGGACCGTGCACGCGGTGCGCGGGGTCGACCTGTCCCTCGCGGCCGGGGAGTGCCTGGCCGTGGTGGGTGAGTCCGGCTCGGGCAAGAGTGTGACCGCGCGGGCGCTCGTCGGGCTCGCGGGGACGGGATCGACGGTGCGGGCGGCCCGGCTGGAGGCCGGTGGACGGGATCTGCGCGGGCTGAACCAGCGGGAGTGGCGCGAGATCCGGGGCCGGCGGATCGGGCTGATGCTGCAGGACGCGCTGGCCTCGCTGGATCCGGTGCGCACGGTCGGTGCCGAGATCGGCGAAGCGCTGCGGGTGCACCGTACGGTGCCGAGGGCGCGGGTGGCCGGACGCGTGGTGGAGCTGCTCGCGCAGTCCCGGGTACCGGAGCCCGCACTGCGGGCGAGACAGCACCCGTTCGAGCTGTCGGGCGGGCTGCGGCAGCGGGCGCTCATCGCATCGGCGCTGGCCGCCGAGCCCGACGTACTGATCGCCGACGAGCCGACCACCGCGCTCGACGTCGTCGTCCAGGCACGGATCCTCGACCTGCTCGCGGCCGAGCGGGCCGAGGGCACCGCGCTGTTGCTGATCAGTCATGACCTGGCCGTGGTGGCGCGGCTCGCGGACCGGATCGCGGTGATGTACCGCGGGGAGTTCGTGGAGACCGGGACGGCGCAGCAGGTGCTGCACGCCCCCGCGCACCCCTACACCCGGCAGTTGCTGGCGGCGGTCCCGTCCGCGCACGCCAAGGGAACCCGGCTGTCCCCTCCGTCCGCCGTCCGGCCGGCGCAGGGCGCGGGCCCGGACGGCGCGGGGTGTGTCTTCGCGGACCGCTGTCCGCTGGCCGTCGACCGGTGCCGGCAGGAGCGGCCGCCGGACGTCACGCCGGGCGCCCTGGGTACGGCGGGGCGCGCCGCCGTGCCGCCCGGCTCCGTCACCGGTGGCACGGGCCCGGAGGCGGACGGGCGGCCCGGGACGGGCACCGGCCCGGCGGGCCGGCGGAGCGCGGACGGTCACGGCGGCGGGCACCGGGCGCGCTGTCTCCGGCTGGACGTGCCCTGGCCCGCGCCGGCCGCCGCCTCGGTACGCGCCCGGCCGGTGACGGCGGAGCGGAGCGTCCTGGAGGTCGAGGAGCTCTCCAAGGGCTTCACCGGGCCCGACGGGGTGCGCCGGCCCGCCGTGGACGGGGTGTCCTTCACCCTGGCCGCCGGCGAGGCCCTCGGGGTGCTGGGCGAGTCCGGGTCGGGCAAGAGCACCACGGCGGCGATGGTGCTGGGCCTGCTGGAACCGGACGCGGGCACGATCCGGGTGCTGGGCCGGCCCTGGTCAAGGCGGCCGGAGGCGGAACGGCGTCCGCTGCGCGGCCGGCTCCAGTTGGTCCACCAGGATCCGCTGGGCTCCTTCGACCCGCGCTTCACCGTGGAGCGGGTGATCAGCGAGGCCCTGGGCGTGCCGGGCCGGCGGACGGTACGGCGGGAACGGTCCCGCATCGTCGAGTTGCTGCGCCTGGTGGGGCTGGACCCGGAGGTCGCCGGGCGCCGTCCCCGGCAGCTGTCCGGGGGGCAGCGGCAGCGCGTGGCCATCGCGCGGGCGATCGCGCCGGAGCCCGATCTGATCGTCTGTGACGAACCGGTCTCCGCGCTGGACGCCTCGGTGCAGGCGCAGATCCTGGACCTGCTCGCCGACCTCCAGGACCGGCTGGGCATGGCGCTGCTGTTCATCTCGCACGACCTCGGCGTCATCCACCACACCAGCGACCGGGTGTTGGTGATGCGCGCGGGGCGGGTCGTGGAGAGCGGCCCCGTCGCGGACGTCTTCAAGGCCCCGGAGCATCCCTACACCAGGGAGCTGCTGGCGGCGCTGCCACGGGTGGACGACTCCGCGGCAGTACCGACGCCGGTCCCCGGGGAGTCGCCGCTGCGCTGACCTGCGACACGGCGTGTCCGGTCCCTGTCGTGCCGGTCCTGCTCCGCACGTCCGTACGGAGCAGGACGCCCACGACGCCGACGTCTCGTCCCGGGCTCAGCCGAGTGCTTTGACCGCCTGGTAGTAGGTCCATGCCGTGCTGTCGCACGCGGTCTTCGTGGCGCCGGAGTAAGGGACGCAGACGCGCTTGAGGTCCTCGTAGAAGGCGCTGTCGAGTCGCGCCTTGTTGGCGCTGAAGGTGCCTGCGGCCTTGTAGTTGCGGTAGCCGAAGTCATGGCGGGCGCAGGACATGGCGAAGGGGAAGCCGAACGGGTTGTCCGGCGAGGAGGAGCAGTAGTCGGTCGACCAGTCGAACGCGTACGCGGACCAGGTGGCCTGGTTGGCCCGGGCGGCGGCCCAGAGGTCGTAGCTCGACGCGCTGGTCTGGGTCCAGCTCGCAAGGACCTGGGGCTTGTCGGCGGGTGCGGCGTCGGCGGCGGTGGCGCCGCCGACGGTGGCGATCACGGCAAGAGCCGAGGCGGACAGGCCGAGGGACAGTCTTCGGTGCATCCCACACCTCCATGAGACTGCGGCCCCGCTCGGGGGCCGCAGGTACATGACAAGAAGATTGACGCCTCAACAGTACTTGTCCATGGCGGGAGTTCTCGTGAGCCGTTGAATCTTGGCTGAATTCGGATGGTCACCCATCACCCACGGACTCCGAAGGCGCCCAGAACGACCGGCCGGCGAGGCGCCGGGCGCGGAGATCGGACACGAGGTGCACCATCCGCCGACAGTCCGCTACACCCCGTGACGCCGCGCGCCTACAGGTGTCCTTCCCTGCCACAAGGTCGATACTTCCAAGTGGACGGGACGGGCGGACACCCTCACCGGGCGGCCGCCGGCACGGTCGACAACTGCGTTGGATGCCGTTGAGCTGCGACGATACGAGGAGACCCTCATGAGGATGCTCATCAATGTGCCGGAGACCGTCGTGGCGGACGCGCTGCGCGGGCTGGCGGCCGCCCATCCGGACCTGAACGTGGACGTGGAGAACCGGGTGATCGTCCGCCGGGACGCCCCCGTGGCCGGGCAGGTGGGGCTCGTGTCGGGCGGCGGTTCCGGGCACGAGCCGCTGCACGGCGGGTTCGTCGGTCCCGGCATGCTCTCCGCCGCCTGCCCCGGAGAGGTGTTCACCTCGCCGGTGCCCGACCAGATGGCGCGCGCCGCGGCGGCCGTGGACAGCGGCGCGGGCGTGCTGTTCGTGGTGAAGAACTACACCGGCGACGTGCTGAACTTCGACATGGCGGCCGAGCTGGCCGAGGACGAGGGCATCCAGGTCGCCAAGGTGCTCGTCAACGACGACGTCGCGGTGACCGACAGCCTCTACACGGCCGGTCGGCGGGGTACCGGGGCGACACTCTTCGTGGAGAAGATCGCGGGCGCCGCCGCGGCCGAGGGGCAGCCGCTGGAGCGGGTGGAGGCCATCGGCCGGCAGGTCAACGAGAACTCCCGCAGCTTCGGCGTGGCCCTGAGCGCCTGTACGACCCCGGCGAAGGGCAGCCCGACCTTCGATCTGCCGGACGGCGAACTGGAGTTGGGCATCGGCATCCACGGCGAGCCGGGCCGGGAGCGACGGCCGATGATGACGTCCGGAGAGATCGCCGACTTCGCGGTGAACGCCGTCCTGGAGGACATGCCGCCGCGCAGCCCGGTCCTGGTGCTGGTCAACGGCATGGGCGCGACGCCGCTGCTGGAGCTGTACGGCTTCAACGCCGAGGTGCAGCGGGTACTCCGGGAACGCGGCGTCGCCGTGGCCCGCACCCTCGTCGGCAACTACGTCACCTCCCTGGACATGGCGGGCACCTCGGTGACGCTGTGCCAAGCGGACGAGGAACTGCTGCGGCTGTGGGACGCGCCGGTGAAGACCCCGGCGCTGCGCTGGGGGATGTGATACGGCGGAGCAGGCGGCCACCTACCCGGTGGCCCGGTCAACGGCCCAACCACGCAAGGAGATCCAGTGCTCGACGCCGATTTCTTCCGCCGTTGGATGACGACGGCGGCCGTGTCCGTCGACCGCGAGGCGGAACGGCTCACCGCCCTCGACTCGGCCATCGGGGACGCCGACCACGGCAGCAATCTGCAGCGCGGGTTCAGGGCCGTGACGGCCGCCCTGGAGAAGGAGGCGCCGGACACCCCGGGAGCCGTCCTGACCCTGGCCGGGCGGCAGCTGATCTCGACGGTCGGGGGTGCGTCCGGCCCGCTGTACGGCACCCTGCTGCGCCGGACCGGCAAGGCGCTCGGCGACGCCGCCGAGGTCGGCGAGGAGCAGCTGGCCGAGGCGCTGCGCGCGGGCGTGGACGGAGTGATGAAGCTCGGCGGAGCGGCGCCCGGCGACAAGACGATGATCGACGCCCTGGTGCCGGCCGTGGACGCGCTCGGGAACGGGTTCGCCGCCGCGCGGTCCGCCGCTCAGGAGGGCGCGGTCGCCACCACGCCGTTGCAGGCCCGCAAGGGGCGGGCGAGTTATCTGGGCGAGCGCAGCATCGGCCACCAGGATCCGGGGGCGACCTCGTCGGCGCTGCTGATCGCCGCGCTGGCCGACACGGCGGAGGCGGACGGTGAGTGAGGAGAAGCCGGTCGGGATCGTGCTGGTGTCGCACAGCGCGGAGGTGGCGGCCTCGGTCGCCGAGCTGGCGAAGGGCCTGGCGGGCGGGGCCACCGCGGTGCCGGTGGCGCCGGCGGGCGGCACCGAGGGCGGCGGGCTCGGCACCAGCGCCGAGCTGATCTCCGCCGCGGCGGCCTCGGTGGACCGGGGGGCCGGGGTGGCGGTCCTCACCGACCTGGGCAGCGCGGTGCTCACGGTGAAGGCGCTGCTCGCCGAGGGCGACGAACTCCCGGACGGCACGCGCCTGGTGGACGCGCCGTTCGTGGAGGGGGCGGTGGCCGCGGTGGTCACCGCCGCCGCGGGCGGGGACCTGGACGCGGTGCAGGCCGCGGCGGCGGAGGCGTACAGCTACCGGAAGGTGTGACGGGGCCCCGGGCCTGAAGGGCTGGTCAGTGCTTGGCGGCGAACAGCCTGGCCAGCCGCTGCCCCTCCGCGACCGTCGCCGCGTGGTCCTCGATGGGGCTGACCCGGGAGTTCCGGAAGACGATGTAGGTCACGCCCGAGGGCACCCCGCCGTCGCGCGGGTCGGCGGGGATGCCGAGGCCGCGGGCGGTGGCGTAGGAGGCCTCGCCGATGACGTCCCGCGGGCCGGTGTCGCCGACGACCGCGTACTGCACCCGGCCCCGGTAGAGGACTGCGGCCACCGAGCCGCCCCGTACGCCGTACGCGCGGTGGTTCCAGCGGTGGGTCGGCGGCGGGACCACGATGTAGGGCAGGTTCTCGGCGCTGAGGTGCCGGCCGTCGGACTGCTGGAAGGCGGTGGCGGCGGCGAACACCGGGTCGGTGCGGCGGTTGCAGCGGGCGCTGGGCCGGCCGTCGCAGTCGATGTCCAGGTCGGCCTTCCAGAAGACGGCGTCGCGGGTGCCGCAGACGGGGACGGTCGCGGGACTGCCGGCGTCGGTGCGGTAGCGGCCCCGGGAGAGCTGGGTGCATGTGCCGGTCCGGGCCAGCAGCTCGGCGGCGGTGACCGCGCGCTCGCCGCGGGCCACCGGCCGCCTGCCGCGCGCCACCGGCGCTTCCCCACGCGCCACGGATCCTTCGCCGTGCACCACGGTTCCTTGGCCGTGCACCACCGGCCTCTCACCGCGGGCCACGGGCCGCTCGCCGGGCGGGACGGCGGTGGCGGGGGCGGGCAGCACCGTCGGGGCGAGCAGGGCGGCGCCGGCCGCGGCCAGGGTCAGCGACGGGACACGCACGATGAGGGACCCTCTCGTCGGGGACAAGGCGAATGTCCAGCACACTGTGGTGCGGGCCCGGCCGTCCGGCCACGGGGGCCGCCGCGAAGGGGCCGGATGGAGCACGCTCCTGACACTCCGTGAGGGGACGGATGAGCCCACATGGCGGGTCGGTGGGGACAACAGGGGCCGGGGGTCCGGCCCGTACCCGCCCGGACCCCCCGGCCACCCGCGCCGGCGCGGGATCGGCGACGACAGCGTGTCCGCGCCACAGGCATGAACTTCCCTGCCCTCTCGGGTAGTTCAGCCGTAGGGAGCTTCAGCATACGTAAGGTCCGGCGATGGTCACCAACACGGCCCCCTTGCCGTGGCCGTACCCGCCGGGCATATTGGTCCGGACCTTTACGTGCTGCCGAGGCCGTCCGGGAGGCACCGCCGTGCGACGCGTTCCCGTCCCGCTCGCGCTGGTCTGCGGGTCGCTGCTGCTGGTGGCGTCCTGCGGCTGGAGCCGGGCCGACGACGGCGGCGAGGGCCGGGGCCCCGGCGCTCCGGCCGGGGTCACCGCCGCCGCGGGCAGCGCCACGAGCGTGCACGTGATGTGGAACGCGGCCCCGGGATCTTCCGGGGTCCGTACCTACGAGGTCTATCGCGGCACCACAAAGGTGGCCGAAGTACCGGGTTCGCAACACATGGTGGACGTCACCAGGCTCAGGCCGTCGACCATGTACGCCTTCACCGTGCGGGCCCGGGGCGCCGAGGGCCGGCTGGGCCCGCCGAGCCGCGCGGTGCGGGCACGGACGCCGGCCGCAACGGCGGCGGACCGGTCGGCACCGTCCCGGCCGGCGTCGGCCGCCGGGCGGGCCGTGGGCAGCCGCGCGGTCCAGCTGAGCTGGGGTGCGTCCCGGGACGACCGGGGCGTGGTGTCGTACGACGTCTACCAGGGCGGGGTGAAGATCCACAGCGTCGGCGGGAACCAGACCGCCACCGTCGTCACCGGCCTGCGCCCCGGCAGCCGGTACGTCTTCACGGTCCGGGCCCGGGACGCCGCCGACAACGTCTCCCCGGCCGGCGCGCCGGTCCGCCTGACCACGCCGGGCAGCGACGACGGCCGCGGCACCGCGCCCACCGGGTTCACCGCTGCCGCCCACCGCTCCGGCGGCGCCTTCTTCCTCGACCTCGCCTGGGACCCGCCGCGCACGGACGGCGTGATCACCGAGTACCAGATCCGGCTGGACGGCACCGCGGCCGGCTCGCTCGTCTGGGGCGGCACACCGCCGCGCGGCCGGGCCCGGCACAGCTTCTACGTGGGCACCGCCGCCGGCGAGGAGCACCGGGTACGGCTGCGGGCGCGGCTGCCGGACGGCACCTGGGGCGGCTGGTCGGCGGTGCGGACGGTGACCACGGGCGGCTGACGGGCGCGCCGGGGCGCCGCGCCCCGGGACGCCGGGCCCGGGTGCACCGGTCGGCGGAATCCGTCACCCGACCGGGCCCGCCCCGCGTGCGTGCGGCCCCGGGGCCGCGTTGGCTGCGGTTGAGGCAGCACGGACGTTTCCGACCCTCGGCGGCGCATGGGACGTACCGCCAACCGTGCCGCCGGAGGCCAGCCCATGGACAACTCGCGACTTCTGCTCCGCTCCGGCCTGACCCTGGCGGCCGCCGCCGCGCTCCCGGCCGCGCTCGCCGGGCCGTCCGCCGCGGCCTCGGGCATCTCGGTCAGCACCACCGGCTCCACGGTCTCGGTGGTCACCAGCGCGTGTACCCAGATCAACGGCAGCTGGGGTACCGCGGCCCTGCTCACCAGCAGGCAGGCGAACTTCGCCCAGGGCCGGCAGGTGGCCCTGTCCGGCACCTCCGTCAGCCAGTCCGCGGCCTGGTCCTCGGTGAGCCCGGGGACGTACACCGTGGTCGTGGTCTGCTCCAGCGGCAGCACCGCGGGCAGCCAGTCGGTGATCGTCTCCGCGCCCGCGAGCCCCGCGAGGCCCACGATCTCCTCGACGTCCAGTCCCGCTCAGCCGCGCGGAGTGATGGGCGGTTTCGGCGGCGCGGCCCGCGACTACGGCCCGCTGACCCTGGGCGTCGGCGGCGCCCTGGTCGGCGCGGGGGTCGTGGCCACCGCCTGGGTACTGCGCCGCCGCTCGAAGCCGTACCGGCTCTGAGTCAGCTCTGCTCGCGCTCCTCGGCGGGCAGTTCCGCGAACTCCGCCAGGGCGTGCGTGAGCCACCGGGTCCAGAAGGTCTCCAGGTCGATGCCGGCCCGCAGGACCAGGTGGCGCAGCCGGTCCTCCGGGGCGTCCCGCTCCGGAGGGAAGTCGCGCTTCTCGATCTCCTGGTACTCGGCCAGCTGCCGCCTGTGCAGCTCCAGATGGCGGCGCAGATCGGTCTCCAGGCCCGCGGTGCCGACCACGGCCGCCGCGCGCAGCCGCAGCAGGAGCGGGTCCCGCAGGATCTTGGGGTCCTGTGCGGCGGCGGTCCAGCGGGCCAGTTCGGCGCGGCCCGCGGGCAGGACCTCGTAGCTCTTCTTCTGCCCGCGGGCCGGCTGCGCGGACGGCAGTGTGCGGATGAGGCCCTCGGCCTCCAGCTTCCCCAGCTCGCGGTAGATCTGCTGGTGCGTCGCGGACCAGAAGTAGCCGATCGACTTGTCGAACCGGCGGGTCAGCTCCAGCCCCGACGACGGCTTTTCCAGCAGGGCGGTGAGGATCGCGTGCGGGAGTGACATGGGCTCATCCTAGGGACCGCCCCCACGGCCCCCGCGGTGCCTACAGGGCCGCCGCCAGCTCGGTGCCCTGCTTGATGGCGCGCTTGGCGTCCAGTTCGGCGGCCACGTCGGCGCCGCCGATCAGGTGCGCGCTGCGGCCGGCGGCGACCAGCTCCTCGTACAGGTCGCGGCGCGGCTCCTGGCCGGTGCAGAGCACCACGGTGTCGACGTCCAGGACGGTGCTCTCCTCGCCGACGGTGATGTGCAGGCCGGCGTCGTCGATCCGGTCGTAGCGCACGCCCGGCACCATGGTCACGCCCCGGTGCTTCAGCTCGGTGCGGTGGATCCAGCCGGTGGTCTTGCCGAGTCCGGCGCCGACCTTGGTGGTCTTGCGCTGGAGCAGGTGGACCTGGCGGGGCGGGGCGGGCCGCTGCGGAGCGGCGAGGCCACCGGGCGCCCGGTAGTCCATGTCGACGCCCCAGTGGCGGAAGTAGGTCTGCGGGTCCTCGCTCGCCTTGTCGCCGCCGTCGGTGAGGAACTCGGCGACATCGAAGCCGATGCCGCCGGCGCCGAGGATGGCGACCCGGTCGCCGACGGGGGCGCCCTCGCGCAGGACGTCGAGGTAGCCGAGGACGCGGGGGTGGTCGACGCCGGGGATGTCCGGGGTGCGCGGGGTGACGCCGGTGGCGACGACGACCTCGTCGTAGCCCTCCAGGTCACCGGCCGCTACCCAGGTGTCCAGGCGTACCTCGACGCCGTGGGCGTCGAGCTGGTGGCGGAAGTAGCGCAGGGTCTCGTCGAACTCCTGCTTGCCGGGCACCTTGCGGGCGACGTTGAGCTGTCCGCCGATCTCGCTCCCCGCGTCGAACAGGGTGACGGCGTGACCGCGTTCGGCGGCGGAGACGGCGCAGGCGAGTCCGGCCGGACCGGCGCCGACGACGGCGACGCGCTTCTTCAGCCGGGTCGGCGCGAGCACCAGCTCGGTCTCGTGGCAGGCGCGCGGGTTGACCAGGCAGGAGGTGATCTGGCCGCTGAAGGTGTGGTCGAGGCAGGCCTGGTTGCAGCCGATGCAGGTGTTGATGGCCTCCGGGGTGCCGGCGGCGGCCTTGGCGACGAAGTCGGGGTCGGCGAGCATCGGGCGGGCCATGGAGACCATGTCCGCGCAGCCGCCGGCCAGCAGCTCCTCGGCGAGTTCCGGGGTGTTGATGCGGTTGGTGGTCACCAGGGGCACGGAGACCTCGCCCATGAGCTTCTTGGTGACCCAGGTGTAGGCGCCGCGCGGCACGGAGGTGGCGATGGTGGGGATGCGGGCCTCGTGCCAGCCGATGCCGGTGTTGATGATCGTGGCCCCGGCGGCCTCGACGGCCTTGCCGAGCGCGATCACCTCGTCCAGCGAGGAGCCGCCCGGGACCAGGTCCAGCATGGACAGCCGGTAGACGACGATGAAGTCCTCGCCGACGGCCTCGCGGACCCGCCGGACGATCTCGACCGGGAACCGCATGCGGTTCTCGTAGGAGCCGCCCCAGCGGTCGGTGCGCTGGTTCGTCTGCGCGGCGGTGAACTCGTTGATCAGGTAGCCCTCGGAGCCCATGATCTCCACGCCGTCGTAGCCGGCCCGGCGGGCCAGGCGGGCGGCGCGCGCGTAGTCCTCGATGGTGCGCTCGATGTCGGCGTCGGTCAGCTCGCGGGGCACGAAGGGGCTGATCGGCGCCTGGAGGGGGCTGGGGGCGACGAGGTCCTGGTGGTAGGCGTACCGGCCGAAGTGCAGGATCTGCATCGCGATCCGGCCGCCCTCGCGGTGCACGGCCTCGGTGACCACCCGGTGCTGCTCGGCCTCCGCCTCGGTGGTGAGCTTGGCTCCGCCCTCGTACGGCCGTCCCTCCTCGTTGGGGGCGATGCCGCCGGTGACGATGAGTCCCACTCCCCCGCGCGCGCGGGCCGCGTAGAACGCCGCCATCCGCTCGAAGCCGCGCTCGGCCTCTTCCAGGCCGACGTGCATCGAGCCCATGAGCACGCGGTTGGGCAGCGTGGTGAAGCCCAGGTCGAGCGGGGTCATCAGGTGGGGGTAACGGCTCATCGGGCCCTCCGTGCACGGTGTCGTTCCGCCTCTTGTTGTAGAGGAAGCCCGCCGCTTTATGCAACTAGTTGCACAACCACTCGACGGTGACACCGGCCACTCTGTACCTACTAGTATGTACATCTCGCGCCCACGTTCGCCCCGAAAGGACGCCTCCGCATGCCCTTCGTCCGCATCGACACGCTCGGCACCGACCCCGCTCGCCTCGAGGCGCTCGGCCAGGCCGTCCAGGACGCCCTGGTGGAGACACTGGGCGTCCCGCCCGAGGACCGCTTCCAGGTGCTGACCGGCCACGACGGGGTCACCAGCACCGTGCGCCACGGCGACTTCCCGGGCATCCAGCGGGACGACTCGCTCGTCTTCGTCGCGATCACCCTGCGCGCGGGGCGCGGCGCGGACCGCAAGCGAGCGATGTACCGGCGGATCGCCGAGCTGGTGCACGAGCGCACCGGCACCGAGCCGCGCAACGTGTTCGTCACCCTGACCGAGAACGGCGACGCCGACTGGTCCTTCGGTCACGGCCTGGCGCAGTACGCCCCGGCCGGCGAGGGGCCGGCCGGGGCGCTGCCTTAGGAATCAGCGGTTCTCCAGGCGCAGGTGCAGATCCCGCTCCTGGTCGCCGGAGGCCGTGCAGGTCTCCTGCACGCGGAACATCGAGTCCAGGGTGTGGCAAAAGCGCTCCACCGCCCAGTAGCTGCCCTGCACGTCCGCCTGGACGGGGGAGCCGAGGTGGACCGGCGGACAGCCCCCGCCGCGGGAGTCCGCGACGTCGTACGTGCCGAGCCACACCATCGGACGGGTCTCGTGGAGTTGCTGTGGTACTTCTTCGGGAGCCCGGTCGGAGGCGAAGCAGGCGCTGAGCGCTTCGAAGACGAGCCGGGCGTCGTCCTTGGAATATCCGCTGATCTCCACCGAGACGGTTTCCGGATGCGACCGCTCCGTGTCTGCCATTGATCGCTCCTTTCATGGCCGCGCTGCGGTGGAACGGGGTACCCCGCCGCACCGCGTCCATCCCCTCAGCAAAGCACCACCGACCGCGGGGCACACCTCAGCCGCGGGAGAACTTGTACGTCTTGCTGTCCGTCAGCACGCAGAAGCCGGGCGAGATCACGATCACGCGCAGGGTGCCGCTGCGGCGGTCGTAGTCGATGCCCTCCGCCTCGAACCCGCCGGAGCAGGAGCTGCGCAGCGGCAGCCTGCGCAGCGCGGTGACATGGCCGGAGACGTCCGAGGTGCCGTTCGGCGCGGCCGACAGGTCGATCTGGAGCAGCGGCTTGGTGAGCCCGAAGAGGCTGCCCTCCGGGTCGTCGGAGGAGCACAGCAGGGTGGTCGGCCCGGAGAAGTCGCAGCCCTGGACGTCACGGACGGCGTGGTCCAGGCGGACGGTGGAGGCCTGCGGCAGGTTCGCCGAGGGAGAGGTGGACGGGTTGACGCCCGGGGTCGGGAAGACGAGCAGCCGGATCATCGTGCCCCACTCGCCGGACAGCATCCACTGGCCGTCGGGCGAGATCGCGACCCAGGAGTTGTTCAGCGCCTCGCCCGCGCCGAGCGTGTGGACGTACTCCGACCAGGCACCGCCGGGCGCCCGCACGCGGAACATCTTGGAGTTGCCGGAGTCCCGCTGGTAGGGCTCGATGGAGTAGCCGTCGTAGGAGGCGTCGGGGTCGCCGACGTGGTTCCAGCCGCGGCTGGAGACGCCGAGGGGGATGGTGCCGATGCCGGTGTAGTGGTTGGGGCTGCCCGCGGGGACCTCCACCGAGGTCAGGCCCTGGCTCTCGGTCAGCGGGTCGGCGCGGTCGGAGCCGGTCTCGGTCCAGATGTCGGTCGCGCCGGCGGGCGTGGGCGCGGCGAGGGACACGACGGCGGCGGTGGCGAGGGTGACGAGTCCGGCGAGGACTGCGTGACAGCGTTGCCGGGCGGACGCGGGCATGGCCGACTCCTCGGACGGGGTGTGGGGTGGCACTCGGTCGGCGGACAGTCTGGCGTGGCGAGTTGGTCATGTACAGGCCAATCGCGCACCCTGTGCGTGAACTCTCACGGCCCGCCGGACATCGCTGTACGGTCTCGGCAGGAGGACCCGCAGCGCGTGCGGCACCCGGCGCGGCGACTTCGGCGGACGCCCCGGGCCGGGTTGAGAGATGGTGGAGGTAGTCGGGCGAAGACGTCGGAGAGTCGGGTGTGAGCGCGGTAGAACAAGGGGAGTCGGCACGGGGGACGACGTGCCGTGCGGACGGGCGAAGGCGGTGCGTGGCATGAGTGCAGCCGAGGCTCCGGTGACGGAGAGCGGCGAGCCGGCGCGCGGGCCGGTGCCCCCGGGCGGGCTGCTCGACGTCCTGGGCGTGGCGTCGGTGGTGCTGGACACCGACGGCCGGATCGTGCTGTGGAGCCCGCAGGCGGAGGAGCTGTTCGGCTACACCGCGCCGGAGGCCCTCGGGCAGAACGCCGCCCGGCTGATGGTGCACGAACGGCACAGCCGGCTGGTCGGCCGGCTCTTCGCCGACGTGATCCGCACCGGGCAGAGCTGGGCCGGCGGCTTCCCGGTCCGGCACAAGGACGGCAGCACCCGTCTGGTGGAGTTCCGCAACATGCGG
Source organism: Streptomyces sp. NPDC028928 (assembly GCF_055564915.1). NCBI lineage: Bacteria > Bacillati > Actinomycetota > Actinomycetes > Kitasatosporales > Streptomycetaceae > Streptomyces > Streptomyces sp. NPDC028928. The sequence continues at coordinate 86,885 of NZ_JBVHVI010000023.1, read as the reverse complement.
CTGCTGGACGACCGCGGGGACGTGTACGCGCTCGGGCTGGCCGCCGACCAGTCGACCGTCCGGCGGCTGGAGCAGGACGTGGCGCTGTCCGAGCGCATGGTGAAGCAGTCACCGATCGGGTACGCCGTGCTCGACACCGAGCTGCGGTTCGTCTCGGTCAACCCGGCCCTGGAGAGGATCAACGGGGTGCCGGCCGCCGAGCACATGGGCCGGACGCTGCGCGAGGTGCTGCCGATGCTGGACGCCGGCCCGGTGGAGGCCTCCGCCCGGCGGGTGCTGGAGACCGGGGTGCCCGTGATCGACGAGACGCTGGTCGGCCGTACCCCCGCCGACCCGGACGAGGACCACACCTGGGCGCAGTCGCTGTACCGGCTCGAGGACGCGATGGGCAAGGTGCTGGGCGTGGCGGTCTCGGTGGTCGACATCACCGAGCAGCACCGGGCGTCCGTGGAGGCGGAGGCCGCACGGCGCCGGCTCGCGGTCATCGCGGACGCCTCCGCCCGGATCGGGACGACGCTCGAACTGGAGCGGACCGCCTGCGAGCTGGCCGAGGTCGCCGTACCGGAACTGGCCGACGTCGCCGCCGTGGACCTGCTGGACGCCGTGGTCGAGGGCCGGCAGAGCACACTGGGCCCCTCGGAAGCCGCGGTGATCCGGGCACTCGCGGTGCGTCCGGCGGACGGCACGGAGGCCGTGTGCGCCGCCGACCCGCCCGGCCAGATCGCCCGGTACGCGCCCGACCGCCTGGTCACCGAGTGCGTGCGCACCGGCGAGGCGGTGCTGGTGCCGCACGTCAAGGACGAGGACGTGCCGCGCATCGCCCGCTCCCCCGAGGCGGCCGTCCTGCTCGGCCGGGCGGGCCTGCACTCGTACCTCGCGGTGCCGCTGATCGCGCGCGGCGAGGTGCTGGGCGCGCTCGACCTGAAACGCACCCGCAATCCGGCCCCCTTCGACGAGGACGACGTCCTGCTGGCGCGGGAGCTGGCCGCCCGCGCGGCCGTGCAGATCGACAACGCGCGCTGGTACCAGAACGCCCGCGACACCGCCCTCACCCTGCAGCGCAGCCTGCTGCCCAGCCATCCGCCGGTCACCACCGGCCTGGAGGTGGCCTCCCGCTACCAGCCGGCGGGTGCCACCATCGAGGTCGGCGGGGACTGGTTCGACGTCATCCCGCTGGACGGCGGCAAGACGGCGCTCGTCGTGGGGGACGTGATGGGCAGTGGCATCAGCGCCGCCGCGACGATGGGCCGGCTGCGCACCGCGACGACCACCCTGGCCGCCCTCGACCTGGACCCGGCCCGGCTGCTGGAGCACCTGGACAAGACGACCTCGGCGCTGGACCACTCCATCGCCACCTGTGTGTACGCGGTCCACGACCCGCATCTGCGCCAGTGCCGGATCGCCAACGCCGGCCATCTGCCGCCGGCCCGGGTACGGCCCGGCCGCCCGGCGGAGCTGCTGGACCTGCCCACCGGGGTGCCCCTGGGGGTGGGCGGGGTCGGCTTCTTCACCGTCACGGTCGATTTCGAACCGGGCGACGAGCTGGTGTTCTACACCGACGGTCTGGTGGAGACCCGCTGGCACTCGCTGGACGAGCGCCTGGCCACCCTGCTGTCCCTGCTGGACGACCCCGCCCGCCCGCTGGAGGAGGCCTGCGACCTCCTCCTGCGCACGCTGCACCACCCGGACAACCACGACGACGTGGCCCTGCTCATCGCCCGGGCGCAGCAGCTGCCGTAGCCGCCCGTAGGACCTGGAGGGCTCAACGGCTCACGGCGGTCGCCCGCGGCTCCGTGCACCCAGGGTCGGGCGCGGTGCTCACGGCCTCGCGGCCCGCAGCGGTCTCGGCGCCGTCGTCGGCGACTGCGCGGCGGTGCCGGGAGCCCGGTCCGCCCGCGTCCTCGCCGCGCCCGAGGCCGAGGCAGAGGCCGCGCACGGGGCCGCCGACCTGCTCCGCCCGCCCCGGGGCCGCGGGTCCGAGCCGTACACCCCCGGTACCTCGTCCGGGCCGTCAGCCTCGGCCGGAGGGACGCGGCGGGCCGGTCCGCCCGCCGCGACGACACCCGGCGGCGGGGAAACGTCACCGGGCGCACCGCGATGGCGGTAGCTGGGGCCGTACGCCGATCACCACATGCGCGTACAGGTCCTCGTGCACGGCCAGACGGGCCGTCAGGCCCGCCTGCTCAAAGGCCTGTAGGGCGGCCGGTGCCTGGCGTGCGCTGGTCTCGGTCAGCAGGCAGCCGCCGGGGGCGAGCCATGCGGGGGCCCCGGCGGCCACCCGGCGCAGTACGTCGAGTCCGTCGGCGCCGCCGTCCAGCGCGACCAGCGGCTCGTGGTCGCGGGCCTCCGCCGGCAGCAGGGCCACCTCGGCGGTGGGGACGTAGGGCACGTTGGCCGTCAGGATGCCCACCCGGCCGCGCAGGCGGGCGGGCAGGGCGTCGTACAGGTCGCCCTGGTGGGCCCGGCCGCCGGAGGCGACGAGATTGCGGCGGGCACAGCGTACGGCGGCCGGGTCGATGTCGGCGGCGTGCACCTCGGCGTCGTCCAGGGCGGCGGCGAGGGCCGCGCCGAGCGCGCCGGAGCCGCAGCACAGGTCCACCACCACGGTGGCGTCCGGTGCGGCGGCCAGCGCCTGGTCGACCAGGAACTCGGTACGGCGGCGGGGCACGAACACCCCTGGTTCCACGGTGACGCGCAAGCCGTGGAACTCGGCCCAGCCGAGGACGTGTTCGAGCGGCAGACCGGCGGTCCGCCGCTCCACCATGCCGGCCGCCTCCTCGGGGGTGCGGGCGGTGGCGAGGATCAACTCGGCCTCGTCCTCGGCGAAGACGCACCCGGCGGCGCGCAACGCGGAGACGACGGCGGCGGGAGAGGGCCGGGAGAACGGGGGGAACGGTACGGGTGTGGGCATGGAAGCCGGGACCTTTCGGGAGCGCGAAGCCTTCAGGGCGCTCCCGCGGTCACCGCTGCCGGTGTACCGCGCCGTCACGAGGAGAGAGCACCCCAGCCGACACAGCGGTAATGGGTCTCACCTCCTCGCCATCGGGGCCGCGCGTGTCCGCGACCGGACGGCCACTTTATCCCACGGCTCCCGACGGGCCCTCGGGGACGCCGGGTTCAGACGCCGACCGTCTCCTCGACCTCTTCCTCGGCCTCTTCCTCGCCCTCCTGTGCGGCCTTCTGTGCGGCCTCCGCCCCGGTGTCCTGCCCGGCCTGCGTGGTGCGGCGGGCGCGTTCGTACAGGGCGGCGACCGCGGTCACCGCGAGGCCGGCCAGCAGCCAGGCGACCAGGGTCCACACCGTGCGGGCGAGGCCGTCGTCGCCGAAGTAGAGCAGACTGCGGACGCCCTCGACGAAACCGGCGCCGTTCCAGAAGGAGTGCAGGGTGCCGAAGAAGCCGTTCTGCAGTTCGGGCCGGAACAACCCGCCGGAGCTGGTGAAGTTCAGCATCACGAACAGCACCATCATGGTCAGCGTGGTCCACCGCTTCAGGAAGGTGTGCAGGCCGACGCCGATGAAGAGGATGCCCGCCGAGTACAGCCAGGCCATGCCCCAGACGCCCGCGAGGTCGTGGTGGGCGAGGTGGAACACCGGCCCGGCGAGCAGCGCGCCGATACCGCTGACCACGGCGGAGACGCCGAGTGCGAGCAGGGCCCGGACGCGCATGGCGAGGGCGGCGCCCGCGGCGCCGAGGGCGGCGACCGAGGCGTAGGAGCCGATGCTGACCGCGATCAGCAGGAAGAACAGGCCCTGGCCGGTGGGGTCGTCGGCGACGGGCCTGGCGACGTCGGTGACCTTCAGCGGGACGCCGGCCTGGGCGGCGACCGGCGTGAAGACCTTCTCCACGGCCGTGGCACCCATGTCGGAGGCGGCGCTCGCCACCAGCAGCTCGGGTTCCTTGGCGCTCGGCACGTAGGCGCCGGTGACCTCGCGGGACGTGAGCAGGTCGACGGCGGCGGCGCGGGTGGCGACCGTACGGACGTCGAGCTTGTCCCCCGCGGTGTCCTTGACCGTCTGCGCGAAGACCTTGGCCTTCGGGGCGGTGCCGACGACGGCGACCGGCAGGTGGTTCGGCTCGGGCGTGACGAACGCCCCCATGTACGCGAGCCCCATGCCGATGCACATCAGCAGCGGGGTGATCAGGTGCGTGAGCACATGGCGCAGTGCCGGTGACCTCATCGCGCGCGGCCCTCCAAAGGTTGGCTTATACAACTCTCAGTTCAAGTTGTACTATACAACTAGAACGCCGGAGGAGGTATTCCCGTGAGCGCAGCGGAGTCGGCCGTGGAGACGATCCAGCGCGAGATGACCATCTTCGCCCGCCGGGCCCGCGCCTCGGCAGGCCGTATGCACCCCGAGCTGTCCCTGGTGTCGTACACCCTGCTCGGCCACCTGGAGGAGAGCGGCGGCTGCCGGGCTACGGACCTGGCGGCGCACTACGCCCTGGACAAGTCCACGGTGAGCCGCCAGGTGGCGGCGCTGGAGCGGGCCGAACTGATCGAACGCCGGCTGGACCCGGAGGACCACCGGGTCCAGGTGCTGCATCTGACGGAGGCCGGCCAGGACATCCTGGCCCAGGTCACCCGCAGCCGCCGTGCCGCGTTCCGCGAACGGCTCGCCGGCTGGCCGGAGGAGGACCTGGTCCGCTTCGCGGCGTACCTGGAGCGGTACAACGCGGGACCGGCCGGCCCGGACCCGGCCTGAGGCAGTGGCCGGGCCGCGGTAAGCGGCGCCGGGTCACGGCACCGGCACCGCCGCGCGGTCGTCCGCCGGCCGCTGCGGTGCCCGGGCCGCGAGGAACGCGGTGCGGCGGCGCAGGCGGAAGCCGAGGGACTCGTACAGGCGGATGGCGCCCGTGTTCCTGGCGCTGGTGTGCAGGAACGGCGTCTCCCCGCGCTCGCGGATGCCGTAGGCGACGGCGAGGATCAGCCGGGTGGCCAGGCCCTCGCCACGGAACGCGGGGTCGGTGCAGACCGCGCTGATCTCCGTCCAGCCCGGCGGGTGCAGCCGCTCCCCCGCCATGGCGATCAGCGCGCCGTCACGGCGGATGCCCAGGTACGTGCCGAGTTCCACGGTGCGCGGCAGGAACGGTCCCGGCTGGGTACGGGCCACCAGGTCGAGCATCTCGGGCACGTCCGCCGGGCCGAGGCGGACCGCCTCCGGGTCCGGCGCGGCGGCGAGCCCGCCGTCCACGAACTGCACACCCTCGATCCGGGCGGTGACCTCCCAGTCCTCCGGGACCTCCCCGCGGAAACCGGGCAGCGGAACCTCGGAGCCGGGGCCGGCCAGCGCGGCGAGGTCCGCCCAGTCCCGCGCAGCCGGTTCATCGGGCAGCGCCAGCCACGGCGAGACGTCGACCGGGTAGCGCAGCACCCGCCCGCGCCGCTCGGCGAAGCGGGCGTGCGGGCCGGTCAGGGAGGCGAGGGCCGGGTTGTCGAGGACGTGCGGGCTGCTCACGACGCTCATCCGGTCACCTCGATCACCGACTTGAAGAACCTGGAGACGTACGCCTGGGGCATCCTCGTTCCCTCGCTTCCCTCGTGCTGTCGCCGACGCACCGCAGCCGCCGGCACCGATCGGCAAGGAGCGGCGCCGGGCCGGTATTCCCGGCCCCGCGCAGAGTTCATACGGCCGCAACGCGTTCATACGGCGGCAACGAGGGGGCGTCGACCAGGGCCGGAGCACCCGGAGCGACAGCGTACGGTTGAACCATGAACGTCACGCGAGGCTTCACGGGCCGTCCGCGCGTCGACAACCCGGGGCTGCCGCCCGGGCAGTACGACGCGCGCGACGACTGGCCCGTCCTGTCCGCCGAGGTCACCCCGGATCTCGCGCCCGCCGACTGGTCCTTCCGCATCGACGGCCTGGTCGACCGCGCGCACACCTGGGACTGGGACACCGCACACGCGCTGCCCGCGTCGGCGTACGCGGGCGACATCCACTGTGTGACCGGCTGGTCGAAGTTCGGCGTGCGGTTCGGCGGTGTCTCGCTGGACGCCTTCTTCGATGTGGTGCGGCCCCATGGGTCCGCCACCCATGCGCTCGCCCGCTCCCACACCGGCTACACCACGAACCTGCCGCTCGCCGACCTCACCGGCGGGCGGGCCTGGATCGTCTGGGAGTACGACGGCGCACCGCTGCCGCCGGAGCACGGCGGCCCGGCGCGGCTGCTGGTGCCCCACCTCTACTTCTGGAAGAGCGCCAAGTGGATCGCGGGCATCACGCTCCTGGACCACGACGAGCCGGGCTTCTGGGAGAGCAACGGCTACCACGCGCGCGGCAATCCCTGGGAGGAGCAGCGGTACTCCGGTGACTGAGACGACGACTCCCGTGACGCGGTTCGCGGTGCCCGGGCGGATCGCCGTGAGCGAGCGGGCGGCGGCGGTGTGGCAGACCGCCACCCTGACGGAGATCCGGCGCGAGACACCGCGTGCGGCCACCTTCCGCCTCGCGGTACCGGGCTGGGCGGGGCATCTGCCGGGCCAGCACCTACTGCTGCGGCTGACCGCCGCGGACGGATACACGGCCCAGCGCCACTACTCGATCGCGTCCGCGCCGGACGACTTCGGCCACATCGAGCTGACCCTGGACCGGGTGCCGGACGGCGAGGTCTCCGGCTGGTTCCACACCGTGGCGCGGCCCGGTGACACGGTCGAGGTGCGCGGCCCGCTCAGCGGCTTCTTCGCCTGGCCGGGCGACCGGCCCGCGCTGCTGCTCGGGGCCGGCTCCGGTGTCGTACCGCTGATGTCGATGGTGCGGCACCACCGGGCGCGCGGCCTGTCCGTCCCGCTGCGGATGCTGGTGTCGGCGCGCAGCCCCGAGGAGCTGATCTACGCGGCCGAGCTGGGCGCGGAGGCAACGCCCGTGTTCACCCGGAGCGCTCCGCCCGGGGTGCCGGTGGGACGTATGACGGCCGCACATGTGGCGCCGCTCCTGGCCGAGCAGCCCGCCCATGGGTGGGAGGCCTATGTGTGCGGGTCCAACGCGTTCGCCGAGCACGCGTCCCGGCTGCTGGTCGCGGCCGGCCAGCCGGTGGAGCGGATCCGGATCGAGCGGTTCGGCTGAGGCCGAAGCCCGGGGTCCGGCCGAGGTCGAGGGGCGGGCCCGGGGTCCGGGTCGCGCGGGGCGGCACGGCGCGCGATCGTGGGGCGCATGGCGCGTGCCGTGCTCCATATGGGCTGGAACTCGCGGTTCACGGCATGCGCGAGGTGCGCCGAACGGGGTACGAGACGGATGTGGACGCTCGTGTACGTGAGCGGCGGGGGCGGCGGACCGGAGACCCGGCTCCTCCCGCTCTCCGGCCCTGGCGGTGGCGAGGAGGTGGACATGCGTACCCGGGTGCGTGGCTGGCGCTGGCGGCGCAATCCGCTGCGGCGCCGGTCGGACGTCGTGGAGGCGTGGACGGTGCTGGTGGTCGCCGTCCTGCTGTTCGTGGTCGCGCCCCTGGTCGGCGTGGCCGCGGGCCTGCACGCGCATGACCAGGCCCGGGCGCTGGCCGCGGCCCAGCGAGCCGAGCGTCACCAGGTGCGGGCCGTGCTGATCGGCGACGTGCCCGAGCGGGCGTCCGAGGTGCAGAGCGACCGCCGGCACCCCTACCGCGCCCAGGTCCGCTGGACCGAGCCGGGCCAGGGCGTCCGGACGGCGTGGGCCCGGGTTCCGGCGGGGACCCGCGCCGGGGAGCCGGTCTCGGTGTGGTTCGACTCCCGGGGCCGCAACGTCGCCCCGCCGCCGGACGACGTCGCGGTCTGGCAGCACGCGGTCACCATCGGGCTGTGCGCGGCGGGCGGCACGGCCACCGTGGTGGTCCTCGGCCACGCGGTCGAACGCCGGATCGCCCTGCGCCACCGGCTGGCCGAGTGGGAGCGGGAATGGGCCCGGACCGGGCCGCGCTGGACCCAGCCACGGACGTGACGGGGCGGGTGGCCCTTCCACGGGAAGCGTGAGCCATCCCCCTCGCCGCACGGCAGCAAGCGCTTGCTGAACACCTCTGGCAGTCATCCGATCACCCACGTACGGTGGGGCCACCCAGTCCCTTCACAAAGGCGGTTGTTGATGGCCCTGTTCGATCTGCCGCTCGACGAACTCCGCGCGTACCGCAGCGAGTCCACCGAACCGGAGGACTTCGACGCGTTCTGGAACAAGACGCTCCAGGAGGCCCGCGAGCACGGCCTGGACGCGCGCTTCGAACCGGTGGAGACCGGACTGTCCACGGTCGAGGTGTACGACGTGACGTTCGCCGGGTTCGGCGGCCACCCCGTCAAGGGCTGGCTGCGCCTGCCGGCCGGGGCCACGGAACCGCTGCCGCTCGTGGTGGAGTTCCTCGGGTACGGCGGCGGGCGCGGCCTGCCGCACGAGGACCTGCTGTGGGCGTCGACGGGCCGGGCGCACTTCCTCATGGACACCCGCGGACAGGGCAGCGCCTGGGGCGGCGGAGGCGGCACCCCGGACCCGGTGGGCGCGGCGCCCGCGTACCCCGGGTACATGACGCGGGGCATCGACGCGCCCGAGAACTACTACTACCGCCGGGTGTTCACCGACGCCGTGCGCGCGGTCGAGGCGGCCCGCTCCCATCCGCTGACCGACGCGGGGCGGACCGCGGTCACCGGCGGAAGCCAGGGCGGCGGCATCGCCCTGGCCGTCGGCGGGCTGGTTCCCGACGTGGCGGCGGTCGCCCCGGACGTGCCGTTCCTGTGCGACTTCCCGCGCGCCACGACCCTGACGGACCGTCACCCGTACCGGGAGATCGCCCTGTTCCTCAAGACGCACCGCGGCCGCTCGGCCGACGTGCTGCGCACGCTCTCCTACTTCGACGGGGTGCACTTCGCGGCCCGGGGCCGGGCGCCCGCCCTGTTCTCGGCGGCCCTGGAGGACCAGACCTGCCCGCCGTCGACCGTGTTCGCGGCGTTCAACGCGTGGGCGCACCAGGACAAGGCGATCGAGGTGTACGACTTCAACGACCACGAGGGCGGCGGCCCGTTCCAGGAGGCGGCGAAGGTGCGCTGGCTGGGGTCGTACGCCTGAGACCCCGACCTCCGGCCGCCGGCGGGCCGGTGCTCAGCCGAGCAGGTGACTGATGCCGCCGTGGCCGTCCGGCCCGTTCCAGGCCACGGCGGCGAGCCAGATCGGATACCAGAGGATCCGCTCCGGCAGGAACAGACCCGCGGTGAGCCACAGCAGGGGCGGAACGGCGAACAGCAGCAGGCAGCACCAGCCGCTCCGGCCGCCGGCGGCCGGATGTGGTGTCGGGTACTCGGGCACCCGGAGACGGTAGGCGGGCGCAGGCGGCCCGCGCATGAGTACCCGTACTCAGGGGACCACCCCGCTCGCGAACCCGTGCGTCCGCGGTCTTTCGGCCATGCCGCATCGCCGGTGATCCACGGAGAACAGTGCGGGTCGACGCCCTGCCCGCACCCTGCGGGCGGACGTCGCGGCGCCAGGTGACCGCCGCGCGTGCGGGTGGATTTCGGACGAACCGGCAGACCACTCTTCCCCCGTGGTTTAGACCAATGCTAATTGTGGTCGCGCAACGAGCCCGCACGACTACGTTTTGTCACCGACAGGAGGGCGCGGCATGGCCCGCACCACCCCGCACGATCCCCCGCCCAGCGACGTCCGGCCCCTGTACGGGCGGATCGCCGCTCTGCTGCTCGACGAACTGCGCGACGGCACCGTTCCGCCGGGCGAACGGCTGCCCGGCGAGCGGCATCTGGCCGCGCGCTACGGGGTCAGCCGGGAGACCGTCCGCCAGGCGCTGGAGGTGCTGCGCCGGAGCGGTCTGGTCGCCACCGACCGGCGGGGCAGCCACGCCACGCTGCCCGGCCGGCCGGTCGAGACGCCGGAGTCGCTCACCTTCCCGGTGGGCGCCCGGCCGGCGGACCCGTGCGCGGTCGACCGGGCCACGGTGACCTGGGAGGCGCCGCCGCCGGAGCACGCCCGGGCGCTGGGCCTGGCCCCGCACCGGCCGACCCTGGTCCACCGCTACCTGTCGGTGACACCGGACGGGCGCTCGCTGCGGACGGCGGTGACCTCGTTCTCGGCGGTGGTGCTGGCCGAGGTGGCGGAGCTGGCCCGGTACCGTGGCCGGGCCGACGGGACGACGCCCGCGCAGCTGCGGCGGGCCTACGACTGGATGCGCAAGGCCGGGCTGACGCTGCACCACCGGGACTCCATCACCCAGGTCGGCGACGCCTCCTCGGTGCGGGTGACCCGGCGCGTCCACGACCAGTACGCCCGCCCGCTGGAGATCACCGATCTGGTGGTGAACGCCGAACAGGACGCTCTCGTCTACGAGTTCACGCTCCCCGCGGCCGGCTGACCCCCCACGGGCGGGGCGTCGGCTCGGCGGGCCACCACCAGCCGGGCGCGCGGGCTGCCGTCGGCTCGCCGGCCGAACCCGGGCAGCACGCCCAGCTCGACCGTCAGGCCCGCGCGCTCCAACTCGCCCAGCACGGTGCCGAGCCGGAAGGCCCGGTAGTACATGACGAACGGCGGACGCCACAGCGCGTTGCGCACCCGCATCACCGTGTCGAAGCCCAGCAGCAGCCAGAAGCCGGGGTGGGCCGGGCGGGGCGGCGCGAACACCGGGAAGGCGAACCGGCCGCCCGGCCGCAGCACCGAGCGGACCTGGGTGAACAGCCCCGGCAGTTCCCGCGGCAGGAAGTGACCGAACGCCCCGAAGGAGACGACGAGATCGAAGGCGGCCGTGAACGGCAGGGCCCGGGCGTCGCCGCGCACCCAGGCGATCCCGGGCCCGTCCGCGGGCCGCACCCGGTGCCGGGCGATGTCGAGCATGCCGGCGCTGAAGTCGACCCCGGTGACACTGCGGCGGCACAGTCCGGTCAGCACCCGCGTCCCGGCGCCGGTGCCGCAGCACAGGTCGAGCCCGTCCTCGAAGGGGCCGAGCGGCGCCAGCGCCTTCGCCACGGAGTCCAGCACGTCGTCGGGCGTCCGGAAGGGGGTGTGGTCGAACTTCGGCGCGAGCAGGTCGTAACCGTGCTCGACGGACGACAGCGCCTGCACGGCGAGTTCGCGGAGCGTGGGGCCTTCGGGACCGAACATGGCGCCAGCCTATGCTGGGGGTCCGTGCGGCGGCAGAGGCGGCGGGCCGGCCGTGGCCGGTCCCAGCCGCCCCGCTCAGCCGAAGGTGTCGTGGCAGAGCTTCACGATTCCGGGTGCGGCCACGCCGTCCGCCTGGCGGCACAGCTCGCGCATGTGGGCCGTGGCGGGCTGCCGGGGGGCCGGGCGGGGGCGCGGGGCCGGGCGTCGTACGGGCGGCCTGCGCTCCGGGCGGGGGTGTCGCACCGGCGGGGCGGCGGGCGCGACGGCCCGGGGCGGTGCGGCGGGCACCGGTGCGCGGCCGGGAGCGGGGTTGCGCCTCGGCGCGGCCGCCGGACCGGGGCGTTTCCGGTGCGCGTGGCCGGTGCGGACCAGGGCCGCCTGCCCGGACGGCTCTCTCAGCGGCTCCTGGACGACCGAGGGGCGGACGGCCGTGTCGGGCGCGAGGGACTGCCGGGGGCGGGCGGCGTCGGGGACGGGGACGGGGGCGGAGCTGACGGTGGTGCAGCCGGCGAGGCTCATCAGCGCCGCCGCCAGCAGCGGGAGAAGTCGGCGAGGCACCCGCCCACTGTGCCCCACCACCCCAGGTCACGGCCCAAGCCGCCGGGCATCACCACCCCCACGGGCGACCGGCCGGTACGACGGCTTACGGCACCGGCCCGCCGACGTGCCGCGCAGCTCAGTCCTGGAGCCGGCGCAGCGTGGCCTTGGCGTCGGTCTTCAGCCAGTCGGTGACGTCGGTCAGCGCGGGCGGGTCCTTGTCCTTGTCGTAGGAGGTGAGGTAGGTGCTGTAGCTCATCGTGTACGTCACCCAGCCGTCGCGGACGGCGAGTGTGGCGTAACGGGAGCCGCTGGAGGAGCCGTTCGTGGTGTCCTGGCTGACCAGGTAGGCCTCGTCACCGATGCCCTCGACCGGGTCGACGTCGTAATCCTTGTGGCTCTCCCCGTAGTTCTTCCAGGTGGCGGTGAACTCCGGTCCCGGCTCGGTCTTCTTGTGCAGGTCCAGCTGCAGGCTCAGGTAGGCGTCCGCGTACGACGAGCCGGGTTTCTTCAGACTGAGGCTGCAGTAACTCTCGTCCAGCGCCTTGTCCTTGAGGGAGTTGTGGGTCGGTGAGGAGTCGTTCTCGGTGTACTCGTCCTTGAAGGAGGAGTAGTCGGCGTCGGAGCACAGGTTGGAGGGCGCCGAGTAGCCGCGCAGGTCCGCGCTGTCGCCCTTCCCGCCGACGAGGAAGACACCGGCCGCCCAGGCGGCGGACGCCACCACCGCGCCGACGGCCGCCCACAGCACCGCCCGGCCGGCTCCTCCGCCGGCACCGGAGGGGGGTACGGGCGGCACGGGCCCGTAGGGCGACTGCGCGTAGGGGTTCCCCGGCTGCGGCTGCCCAGGCTGTCCCGGTATTCCCGGCTGTCCCGGCTGTCCCGGCGCGGGCTGGCCGACCAGCGTGGGCTGTGCGTAGAAGGCTCCCGGCGGGGGTGACTGAGGGTTCGGGTACGGGTAGGCCGTCGGCTGCGGTGGTACGGCCGGCTGCTGCGCGGGCTGATGGGGCGGCTGGGGATGCTGCGCGGGCTGGTCGGCCGGCTGCGGGGGCTGCGGTGGCGTGGACATGTCGCGAAGATAGTACAGGGTTGGCGGTCAAGTCCCCCGACGTCCGGGATCGTTATGGTCTGCGGACTTCTGCTCCGGTGCGAGCCGTACCGGCAGGCTCCGTACGCTGTTGCCGACGAACCCCGCGTGGGGCACCAGATCCGCTTCGGGCACGGCGAGTTGGAGCGACGGGAAGCGCGCGAACAGCCGCTCCAGCGCGACCGTGGCCTCCAGCCGGGCCAGTGGTGCGCCCAGGCAGTAGTGGGCACCGTGGCCGAGGGACAGATGACGTGCGGCGCCGGGCCGGGCGGAGCGGGTGAGGTCGAAGCGGTCGGCGTCCGGTCCGTGCGCCGCCGGGTCCCGGCCGGCGGCGGAGTAACCGGCGAGCACGGGGGTGCCGGCGGGTATGAGCGTGCCGGCGACGGTCAGGTCCCGCACGGGGTAACGGAACGGGAAGTAGCTGACCGGCGCGTCCCAGCGCAGCGTCTCCTCCACCACGTCCGCCCAGCTCGCCTCGCCCGCGCGCACCAGGCCGAGTTGCCCGGGGTGGGCGCACAGGGCGCGTACGGCGTTGGTGATCAGGTTCAGGGTGGTCTCGTGGCCGGCGATGATCATCAGCAGCAGGGTGCCGATCAGTTCCCGCTGCCCGAGCCGGTCGCCGCCCTCGTCCCGGGCGGCGATGAGCGCGCTGGTCAGGTCGTCGCCGGGCTGCGCCGCCTTCGCCGTGGCGATCTCGGTCAGGACGGCGACGAGTTCCCGGTTGGCGGCGACGGCCTCGACGGGTCCGGTGTCCGTGGCCACGACCTGGCTGCCGAGCCGGTGCAGCCGGTCGCGGAACTCCACGTCCACACCGAGGAGTTCGCAGATCACGCCCATCGGCAGCGGCAGCGCGAAGTGCCGCCGCAGGTCGGCGACCCCGTCGCCGGCCGCGGCCCGCGCCAGGCCGTCGAGCAGCGTGTCGGTCAACTCCTCGATGCGCGGCCGTAGTTCCGCCACGCGGCGCGGGGTGAAGGCGCGGGCGGCCAGGGACCGCAGCCGCCGGTGGTCGTCCCCGTCGGCGGTGGTCATGCCGGGGACGGTGGCGAACGTCAGCAGCGGCCAGCCCTCGGCGACCCTTCCCTCGCGCAGCGCCGTGAAATGGCGGGCGTTCTTGGCCACGTCGGGGTGCTGTACGAACTCCTTCAGCGCGTCGTGCCCGAGTACGGCCATGCCCTCGATGCCACCGGGCAGTTCGACCGGGGCCACGGCGCCCTGCGCCAGCAGCCGGGCGTTGACGGCGTGCGGGCAGCCGCCGGCGGGGTCGAGGCGGTACGGGGTGCGGGCGGGAGAGGGGTCCACCGGATCCTCCTGACGTTTCCCTGACAGGACCATCGATCATCCCACCCCGGGAATAGCCCGATCCGGCGGTTTGTTGAGCCGATCACGGACGCGGCACACCGTCGAGTGGTACCGTGCTATCAGCACCTGTGCACGCCCGTCGTGGGCGCCGGTGCCCGTTTCTCTCCTTCACGCTGATCCGCCCGCCGTTCTCCGGATGTCCGGCTCCCTGCGCGTCAGCTTCCCGGCACCATCTCAGGCAGGCATTCGCCGCCGTACCCGAGGTGCCGTTCCCCCCGCCCGGAGGCAGTCGCAGACGCCTCCCGCTCGCGGCCTCACTCCCTTCCTCCCCGTAGCGCATCCCTTCTCCGTCCGTGAAAGGACCCCTTCTCATGACCACCACACTCGAACACCCTCCCGCGGCCCCGCAGGCCCCGGCCGCCCCGCTCGTCACCGGTGTCCTCGACATCGACGCGCACGGAAAGGGGCATCTGAGGGCCGCCAGCCTCCTTGCCTCCCCCGCCGATCCGCAGGTCACGCCGGCGCTGATCCGCCGCCACGGACTGCGCAAGGGCGACCTGGTCGAGGGCGTCCGGGGCGCGCAGCGGGCCCTGACCGAGGTCGCGCGCGTCAACGGGCGGGCCCCCGGGGAATCGCACTCCCGGCGGCACTTCCGCGACCTCACCCCGCTCCACCCGCACCGGCGCCTCCGCCTCGAACACCCCGCCTCCGGCCTGGCCGGACGCGTCACCGACCTGCTCGCACCGGTCGGCAAGGGCCAGCGCGGCCTCCTCGTGGCCCCGCCGAAGAGCGGCAAGACCGTGCTGCTCCAGCAACTCGCCGCCGCCGTGGCCGGCAACCACCCCGAGTGCCGGCTGATGGTCCTGCTGCTGGACGAGCGGCCCGAGGAGGTCACCGAGATGCGCCGCTCGGTGCGCGGCGAGGTGTACGCCTCCACCTTCGACCGGTCGCCCAAGGAGCACATCGCCCTCGCCGACCTCGTCGTGGAGCGGGCCAAGCGCCTGGTCGAGGCCGGTGAGGACGTCGTCGTCCTGCTGGACTCGCTGACCCGGCTGTGCCGGGCCCACAACAACGCCTCCGCCGCCGGCGGCCGGACCCTGAGCGGCGGTGTCGACGCCGGTGCGCTGCTCGGGCCCAAGCGGTTCTTCGGCGCCGCGCGCCAGGCCGAGGAGGGCGGCTCGCTCACCATCCTCGCCACGGCCCTGGTGGACACCGGCTCCCGTGCCGACGGCTACTTCTTCGAGGAGCTGAAGAGCACCGGCAACATGGAACTCCGCCTGGACCGGGAACTCGCCGGCCGCCGGGTCTTCCCCGCCGTGGACATCGACGGCAGCGGCACCCGGCGCGAGGAACTCCTGCTCACCCCTGCGGAGTTGACGGCCGTACGCGGCCTGCGCCGTGCCCTGCGCTCCCGTGAGGCCGGGCCGTCCGCCCTGGAGACCCTGCTGGAACGGCTGCGCGCCACCCCCGACAACGCCGCGTTCCTGCGGCAGGTCCGGCCCACCCTGCCGGCCGGCTGAGCCCCCGCCACGGGACGGCCGCGGGACGGCCGGGTGCGGCATCCGGGTTGCCCGGCGACCCGAACGGCCCGGGCAGCGTGGTGCACGCGGACCATCTTCGTACGTTGATCGTATGGTCACCGGATTCTCTTCTCGCGCGGCTGTGTCGGCCTGCTCCCTCTGTGTGGCGGGCCTGCTGGCGCTCACGCCGGCCGCTGCCGCCGCCGGACCCCGGGCCGGGGAACCCCTCCCACCGCCTCCCCGGACGGCGGTACCCGCGCCGTCCCTGCTCTACCACTCCGGCACCCAGGTCCGGCCGCACCGCGACACCCCCGAGCTGCCGGACGTCTCGGCGCTGTCCTGGCTCGTCGCCGACGCGGACAGCGGCGAGGTGCTGGCCGCGAGCGACGCGCACCGCGAACTGCCCCCCGCCAGCACCCTGAAGACCCTCTTCGCGCTCACCGTCCTGCCGACGCTGCCCAGCGGGCTCCAGCACACCGTGCGGTACGAGGAACTGGAGGACGTCGGCGAGGGCAGCAGCCTGGTCGGCGTCGAGGAGGGGCACACCTACACGGTGGCGGACCTGTGGCGCGGGGTCTTCCTCAGCTCCGGGAACGACGCCGTGCACGTCCTCGCCCAGCTGGGCGGAGGCTGGCAGGCCACGGCCCGCCGGATGCAGGACAAGGCCCGCTCGCTCGGCGCCCTCGACACCCACGTGGTCTCCCCGGACGGCTACGACGCCCCCGGCCAGGTGTCCTCCGCCTACGACCTGGCGGTGTTCGGGCGGGCGGGCCTGCGCAACCCCGACTTCGCCCGGTACTGCGCCACCATCGAGGCACCCTTCCCCGGTGACGGGTCGTCGTACCCGATCGAGAACACCAACCGGCTGCTGACCGGCGAGGACGGCGTGGCGCCGTACCCCGGGATCATCGGGATCAAGAACGGCTACACCAGCAACGCGGGCAACACCCTGGTGGCCGCGGCGCGCCGGGACGGGCGCACCCTCGTGGTGAGCGTGCTCAACCCTCAGGCCGACGGCGGACTGACCGTGTACGAGGAGGCCCGTGCCCTGCTCGACTGGGGTTTCGCGGCGGCCGGGCGAGTGGACCCGGTCGGCTCGCTGGACGGGCTGCGCCCGCCCTCCCGTACGACCGCGTCCGCCACGCCGGTGGCGGCGGCCGTGGCGACGGACGACGGCTCGGACTGGTCCGGCACCGCCGTCGTCGCGGGGCTCACCGGGCTCGGCGCGGGGGCCGTGGCGCTGGCGCTGCGGGCCAAGGGGGGCCGGTCGTCCCGCGGCTGACCGATCGGCAGGCCGAGCAGCAGGCCCAGCGCGATCCAGGTGTAGAGGTTGCCGCCGAGGAACCCGCCCGGTCCGGAGGCGTCGTCGACCCACAGCCACACCACGCTGGTGCACAGCACCGCGTACAGGGCGGCAGCGATCCGCCGGCGCCCGGCGCGCACCAGCACCGCGAAGGACGGCAGCAGCCACACCAGGTGGTGCACCCAGGTGATCGGGCTGACCAGGCAGGCCGCCGCACCGGTGAGCGCGAACGCCGCCGCACAGTCGCCGGCCGCGGCCGCCCGGCGGCCGCGCCACGCCCAGACGCCGAGGGTCAGCAGGACCGCCGTCGCCCACAGCGGGCGGCCGGTCTCGCCGAGGCGGGCCAGCACCCCTTGCAGCGACTGGTTCGACACGTAGTCGAGGCGGCCCACCCGGCCGGTGTCCCAGAGCGCCTCGGTCCAGTAGAAGCGGGAGGCCGCCGGGTCCGCCCAGAAGGCCAGCGCGGTCGCCGCTCCGGCGACGGCCAGCGCGGTACAGGCCGCCCGCCGGCGCCCGGCGAGCAGCAGCAGGCCGACGAAGAGGGCGGGCGTGAGCTTCACGGCGGCGGCGAGTCCGATCCCGGCGCCCGCCCAGCGGCCCCGGCCGGTCGCCAGCAGCCAGGAGTCGCCCAGGACCAGGGCGAGCAGCACCAGATTGACCTGGCCGAAGCTGACGGTGTCCCGCAGCGGCTCGAACAGGGCGAGCAGGCACAGGCACAGCGCCCACCGGTACCAGCCGTGCCGGCGCCGGCCGGGACCGGCCAGGATCCGCAGGACCGCGGCGAGCACGGCCAGGTTCACCAGCAGGGACATCACGATCGCCGTGGTGCGGCCGAGCAGGGCCAGCGGCAGCATGGCGAGGGCCGCGAACGGCGGGTAGGTGAAGCCGTACGAGGTGCCCGGCACCCGGTAGTCGTAGATCCGGCCGCCGTGGTGTGCCCAGGTGTGGACGGTGCCGTAGTACACGCGCAGGTCGAAGAAGCCGCGCAGCAGCGGCACGGTCGCCGTGAACACGGTCACCGCGGCCACCAGGAGCAGGACGAGCAGCAGCCGGCCCCGGTCCGTGCGCGGGCCCGGCGGTCGCAGCCGCCCGGGCAGTGCCGGCCGTCCCCGCGGCCCCGTCATGCCGTGCGTCCCGGGACCGGGGCGCGGCCGGCCTGGCGGGTCTGGTGCGCCTGCCACAGGACGACCACGCCGAGGACCGCGCCGCAGACCGCGAGCACCAGTTGGCCGGCGTCGGCCGGACCGCCGCTCGGGAGTACGGCGAGGGCGAGCACGCCCGCCGGCGCGGCCACCCGGTGCCGTACCGAGGTGCTGGGCGCGGCGGCGGCGATGAGGAACAGGCCCCACAGCACGTACCAGGGCCGGATGGCCGGGCCGAGGACGGCGACCGCGAGCAGGCTCAGGCCCAGCGCGTACACCGGCCGGGGACGCAGCCGGAGCCATATCAGCAGGACGGTCACGGCGGTGGCCGCGAGGCCGAGCAGATGCCAGGCCGGGACGGCCAGCGGGGCCAGGCCGCTGCCGAGGTGGACGAGCAGGGTGCCGGTGGCGCGGCCGAGCAGGCTGGTCGGTGCCCAGTTGTGCGGGGAGACCGGGGTGTCCAGGGCGCCGATCCAGCCGTAGCCGGTGCCGGCGAGGGCGGTGGCGGCGACCGTGGTCGCGGCGGAGACCGCCGCGGTGCTCAGCGCGGCCGGCAGCGGGCGGCGGCCGGAGCGGACCCGCAGGGCCACGACGGCGAGCAGACCGAGCGCCGCCGGCGCCTTGACCAGGGCGGCGAGGGTGACGAGGACCGCGCCGACGGCGGGTCTGCGGCCCCGCGCGGCCACCAGGCCGGACCCCAGCAGACCGAGCATGAGGGCGTCGTTGTGGGCGCCCGCGACCAGGTGCAGCAGCACGAGCGGGTTGAGGGCGCCGAGCCACAGCGCGGCGGCCGCGTCGGCGCCGCTGTGCCGGGCGAGCCGGGGCAGCGCCACCGCCATGAGGGCCACGCCGAACAGGGCGACCAGACGCATGCCGAGCAGGCCCGCGGGCACCTCGCCACTGGTCAACCCGGACAGCGCGGCGGCCAGGGCCAGGAAGGCGGGGCCGTAGGGGGCGCCGGTGTGCCGCCACATCGGGGCGACCTCGTCGGCGAGCGGGCCGCCGAGCTGCGCCGGGCCGTGGGCGTACACGTCCATGTGGGCGTCGACCATGGCGCCCTGCGCGAGGTAGCTGTACACGTCCCGGCTGAACAGCGGCGGGGCGAGCAGCAGCGGGGCCGCCCAGACGGCGAGCACGAGCAGCAGGGCGCGCGGGGTGGGCGGCTCGGGGCCCCGGACCAGACGGCCGAGGAGCACCCAGGCCGCGAGCAGCAGGACGACGCCGAAGTACACCCCGACCAGGCCCAGCGCCGCCCGCGCCGGGGGCGGCGTCAGGAGGTCCCGGACGGGCAGGGCGCCGGCCGTCTCACCGCCGAGCGCGAGGAAGGCGGTACCGGCCAGGCCCAGCGCCTGGCAGCGGCGGAGATCGACGGGACATGCCATGGCCAACACCGGGGCAGCGTGTCAACGCCGGGTGGCCGGAAGGAGACGCTCCCTCCACCTGCGGGCGGCCCGCGTGTGACCGGCGTGTGAGGAGCGGTGACCGCTGGGGTCCCAGGTGGAGCGGCCCGGTGCTCAGAACACCGACAGGCCGGTGAGCGTGGTGAACCGGTCCAGGGCCGCGACACCGGCCACGGAGTTCCCGCGTTCGTCCAGGCCCGGGCTCCACACGCACAGGGTGCACCGGCCCGGTACGACGGCGATGATCCCGCCGCCGACCCCGCTCTTGCCGGGCAGGCCCACGCGGTAGGCGAAGTCGCCGGCCGCGTCGTACGTGCCGCAGGTCAGCATGACCGCGTTGACCTGCTTGGCCTGGCTGCGGCTGAGCAGCCGGCTGCCGTCGGCGCGGATGCCGTGCCGGGCGAGGAAGCCGGTGGCGAGGGCCAGGTCGGCGCAGGAGGCGGCGATGGAGCACTGCCGGAAGTACTGGTCGAGGAGGACCGGCACCTCGTTGTCGATGTTGCCGTAGGACGCCATGAAATGGGCGAGGGCGGCGTTGCGGTCGCCGTGCGCGGTCTCGGAGGCGGCGACCTCCTTGTCGAAGTCCAGGTCCGGGTTGCCGCTCTCGGCGCGCAGGAAGGCCAGCAGCTCGCCGGCCGCGTCTCCGGTGCGGGTCTGCAGGCGGTCGGTGACGACGAGGGCACCCGCGTTGATGAAAGGATTCCGCGGGATGCCGTTCTCGTACTCCAGCTGGACCAGGGAGTTGAACGGGTTGCCGGAGGGCTCCCGGCTCACGTGCTCCCAGAGTTCGTCGCCCTCGCGGGCCAGGTCCAGGGCGAGCGTGAAGACCTTGGTGATCGACTGGGCGGAGAAGGGCTGCCGCCAGTCCCCCACCCCGTACACCGTGCCGTCCAGCTCGGCGACGGCCATGCCGAAACTGCGGGGGTCGCAGGCGGCGAGCGCCGGGATGTAGTCGGCGGCACGGCCGCGCCCGGGGGTGCGGCTGATCTCCTCGGCGATGCGCTCCAGGACCGGCAGGAAGGGGAGGGACGACGTCGTTGTCATGATCACCATTGTGCCTCCCGCCGGCCCCGGAGCGTCATCGTGCTCGCGTCACCGCACGTCAGGCGGCCGGTGCCCCGCTGCCGGCGACGATCTCGGGACGCAGCAGGTCGGCCAGCCTCTCGGCGGGCAGCAGACCCTTCTCCAGCACCAGTTCGGCCACGCCCCGGCCGGTGACGAGGGCTTCCTTGGCGATGTCGGTCGCCGCCGTGTAGCCGATGTGCGGGTTGAGCGCGGTGACCAGGCCGATGGAGTTCTCCACGGTGGCGCGCAGCCGCTCGGTGTTGGCGGTGATGCCGGACACGCAGCGCTCGGCCAGGGTGCGGCAGGCGCTCTGCAGGTGCGTGATCGACTCCGACAGGGAGTGCAGGATGATCGGCTCGAAGGCGTTGAGCTGGAGCTGCCCGGCCTCGGCGGCCATGGTGATGGCGACGTCGTTGCCGATCACCTCGAAGGCGACCTGGTTGACCACCTCGGGGATGACCGGGTTGACCTTGCCCGGCATGATCGACGAACCGGCCTGCACCGGCGGCAGGTTGATCTCGCCGAGACCCGCGCGCGGGCCGGAGGACAGCAGCCGCAGGTCGTTGCAGCTCTTGGAGAGCTTGACCGCGATCCGCTTGAGGACGCCGGACATCTGGACGAAGGCGCCGCAGTCCTGGGTGGCCTCGACCAGGTTGGCGGCGGTGACCAGGTGCAGTCCGGTGATGGCGGACAGGTGGCGGCGGGCGGCCTCGGCGTAGCCGGCGGGGGCGTTGAGGCCGGTGCCGATGGCCGTGGCACCGAGGTTGATCTCATGGATCAGCTCGACGGCCTCGGCAAGACGGCTGCGGTCCTCCTCGATCATGACGGCGAACGCGGAGAACTCCTGACCGAGCGTCATCGGTACCGCGTCCTGCAACTGCGTACGGCCCATCTTGAGCACGTCACGGAACTCGACGGCCTTGCGGGCGAAGGCGTCCTGCAGTACGGCCATCGACTTCAGCAGTCCACGTACCGCGAAGACCGTCGCCACCTTGACGGCTGTCGGGTAGACGTCGTTGGTCGACTGGCCCAGGTTGACGTCCTCGTTGGGGTGCAGATGCGTGTACTGCCCCTTGGCGTGGCCCATCAGCTCCAGCGCACGGTTGGCCACGACCTCGTTGGCGTTCATGTTCGTGGAGGTGCCGGCACCGCCCTGGATGACGTCCACGACGAACTGGTCGTGCAGCTTGCCGGAGCGGATCTCCCGGCAGGCGGCGACGATCGCGGCGGCCTTCTCCGGCGCCAGCAGCCCGAGTTCCTCGTTGGCGAGCGCGGCGGCCTCCTTGACGGCGGCCAGGGCGTCGATCAGGTGCGGGTAGGCGGAGATCGGGGTGCCGGTGATGGGGAAGTTCTCCGTCGCGCGCAGGGTGTGGATGCCCCAGTACGCGTCGGCGGGGACGTCGCGGTCGCCGAGCAGGTCGTGCTCGCTGCGGGTGGCGGCGGTCATGAGGGTTCAGGTCCTCTTTCCGAGGGTTGAGGGTGAGCGCCCCGAAGGGGCGCGGGGAACTGCGCGATCAACCACAACGGACCCGCGGGTCCGAGACGGCCGATCCAGCGGAGCGCTACACGGTGAGCGGAACCGGATCCAGGGCACGCACGGGCCGCACACACCCCACCGGCTCCCCGCCCCCGAGCAGCGGCTCCCCCGCGAACTCGGTGAGCAGCTCGGGGTCCACGCCCGCGCGGGCCAGCGCGGCGGCCGCGACCGGTACACGGGCCCTGTTCGCCCCGTCGGCGATCTTCACCGCGACGGCCCGGCCATCAGGCAGCGCAGCGACCTGCACGCCCTCGAAGCCGTCCTTGGCGAGCAGCCCGGGCACGGCCCGCATGAGCGCGGCGACATCGCGGCCGGAGCCGGAGGCCATCTCGGCGTGCTCGCGCATCGCGTCGGCGACCCGGGCCTCGGGGGTGCCGGGCACGGCCGTGGTGATCCGGGCCAGGGCGCGGGCGAGGCCGTGCAGGGAGATGGAGAACAGCGGGGCGCCGCAGCCGTCGACGGTGACCCGGGCGACGCGCTGACCGGTCAGTTCCTCGACGGTCGCGGCGATGCTCTGCTGGAGCGGGTGCGCCGGGTCCAGGTAGTCCTCCAGGGACCAGCCGTTGAGGTGGGCGGTCCAGAGCATGGCGGCGTGCTTGCCGGAGCAGTTCTGGGCGAGGCGGGAGGGCAGCCGGCCCTCGCGGATCCAGGCGTCCCGGACGACCGGGTCGAACGGCATGTCGGGCACGTTGCGCAGGTCGTCCTCGGCGAGCCCGGCGAGTTCGAGGATGCGCCGGGTGCCGGCGAGGTGGCGCTCCTCGCCGGAGTGGCTCGCGGCGGCCAGCGACAGCAGTTCGCCGTCGAGCGGGAGTCCGGCCCGCAGCATGGCCACGGCCTGGACGGGCTTGAGGGCCGAGCGCGGGTAGAAGGCCGCCTCGATGTCGCCGAGCTGGAACTGCACCTGGCCGTCGCCGCCGAGGACGACGACGGAGCCGTGGTGGAGGCCCTCGACGACCCCGCCGCGTATGAGGTGGGCGACGGGGGCGTGGAGGGGTTCGCGGACGACGGGTGCGTCGGCGGGGGAACTGCTGTACATCACTGCCTGGGGTCTCGGGTCGGGGTCGGCCGGAACGCGGGTCACGCGTCGGCGCCGGTGGACGTGCGGGTGGCGCGGGCGCGGATGGCGTACCAGCCCGCGACCAGTGCTGCGACGATCAGCGGCAGACAGAGCACGGTGGTGCGTCCGGCGCCGCCGTCGGCGTACATGAGGACCAGGACGGAGGCGAGGAACGCCAGCGTCACGATCTCGGTCCAGGGGGAGCCCGGCAGGCGGTACGAGGGCCGGGTCAGCTCGCCGCTGCGGGTCTTCCGCCAGAAGAGCAGGTGACAGACCATGATCATGCCCCAGGTCGCGAGGATGCCGATCGCCGCGAAGTTCAGGACGATCTCGAACGCGTCGGCGGGGACCACGTAGTTCAGGCCCACGCCGAGGACACAGATACCGCTGGTGAGCAGGATTCCGCCGTACGGGACCTGGCTGCGGCTCATCCGGCCGGTGAACTTCGGGGCGGAGCCGCTCATCGCCATGGAGCGCAGGATGCGGCCGGTGGAGTACAGGCCGGAGTTCAGGGACGACATGGCCGCGGTCAGGACGACCAGGTTCATCACGCCGCCCGCCGCCGGGACACCGATGTTGGACAGGACCGTGACGAAGGGGCTCTCGCCGGCCGCGTACTTGTTCCACGGGAGCAGCATCGACAGCAGGACGACGGAGCCGACGTAGAACAGGCCCACGCGCCACATGATCGAGTTGATCGCCTTCGGCATGATCTTCTCGGGGTTCTCGGTCTCGCCGGCGGCGACGCCGACCAGCTCGACGGAGGCGTAGGCGAAGACGACGCCCTGGATGATCAGCAGCATGGGCAGCAGGCCGTTGGGGAAGACGCCGCCGTTGTCGGTGATCAGGGACGGGCCGGGCTGGTGGCCGTCGACCGGGTGCTGCGTGACCAGCAGGAAGATGCCGATGCACATGAAGACGACGAGCGCGCTGACCTTGACGATCGCGAACCAGAACTCCAGTTCGCCGAAGATCTTGACGGAGATCAGGTTGACGGTCAACACGACCGCGAGGGCGATCAATGCGATCAACCATTGCGGGATGTCGGAGAACATGCCCCAGTAGTGGGTGTAGGTGGCGACCGCCGTGATGTCGGCGATACCGGTGGTCGCCCAGTTGAGGAAGTACATCCAGCCCGCGGTGTAGGCGCCCTTCTCGCCCAGGAACTCCCGGGCGTACGACACGAAGGCGCCGGAGGACGGGCGGTACAGGACGAGTTCGCCGAGGGCGCGGACGACCAGGAAGGCGAAGACGCCGCACACGGCGTACGCGATGAAGAGGGAGGGCCCGGCGTCGGCGAGCCGGCCGCCCGCGCCGAGGAAGAGGCCGGTGCCGATGGCGCCGCCGATGGCGATCATGTTGACGTGCCGGTGCTTCAGGCCTTTGCTGTAGCCGGCGTCTCCGGCGTCGACATGGCCGGACGAGGGGCGCGTCTCGTCTTTGAGGTGCTGCTCGCTCACGCCTCGGGTCCGCCTTCCGTTGGGGGGTCCGTCCGCTGGGGACGGACGATGTCGGTGAGGGTCGTCTCGACGCGGTCCAGGTGGTGGCTCATGGCCTCCACCGCGTCGTGTTCGGAACCGTCGACCAGCGCCTCGACGATCGCCCGGTGCTCGCGGTTGGACTGCTCGCGGCGGCCGCCCAGCTCGTTGAGGAAGGCCGACTGACGCGCCAGTGCGTCGCGGATCTCCTCGATGACCCGGCGGAAGACCGGGTTCTGGGCGGCCTCGGCCACGGCGAGGTGGAAGAGGGTGTCCATCGCGACCCAGGCGGTGGTGTCCGTCTCCCGCTCCATGCGGTCGAGCAGGTGGGCCAGGTGGTCCAGGTTCTCCGGGGTACGGCGCAGGGCCGCGTACCCGGCGACCGGGATCTCGACGTGGCGGCGCACTTCGAGCAGGTCACTGGCCGCGTAGTCGCCGAAGGTGGGGTCCTCGACGGTGTTCGCGACGACGAAGGTGCCCTTGCCGGTCCGGGAGACCGTGAGGCCCATCGTCTGCAGCGCGCGCAGTGCCTCGCGCAGGACGGGCCGGGACACCTCCAGGGTGCGGCACAGCTCGGCCTCGGAGGGGAGCTTGTCGCCGATGGCGTACCGGCCGCGTTCGATGGCGCCGCGGAGGTGGTCGAGCACCGCTTCCATGGCGCTGACGCGCCGGGGGACCGGACCACCTGTCTGGCTGTCTGACAGGTTCACGGGAGCGATCCTGCGGGTTGCGGGCCGGGACTGTCAAGGCGTCCGGTAAGGAAACATTCACGGGGTGCGGTGCCTGAATGCAGGCATCCGCACCCCGTGGGTGACCAGCGGCGTCGGCTCAGCTGCTGAGCGTGCCGGTGGCGAGCAGACCGAGGAGGAGCGCACCGACGACGATCCGGTAGATCACGAAGGCGTTGAAGGAGTGCTTGGCGACGAACTTGAGCAGCCAGGCGATGGAGGCGTAGGCGACGACGAACGAGACGACGGTGCCGACGGCCAGCGGGGCGGCGCCGACGCCCGCGCCGAGGGCGTCCTTCAGCTCGTACAGACCGGCGCCGGTCAGGGCGGGGATGCCGAGGAAGAAGGAGAGCCGGGTGGCGGCGACGCGGTCCAGGTCCAGGATGAGCGCGGTGGACATGGTGGCGCCGGAGCGGGAGAAGCCGGGGAAGAGCAGGGCGAGGATCTGGGAGCAGCCGACCCACATCGCGTCCCTGAAGGAGGTGTCGTCCTCACCGCGCTTGTGCCGGCCCATCTGGTCGGCGGCCCACATCACGCCCGAGCCGATGATCAGCGAGCCGGCGACCACCCACAGCGAGGCGAGCGGGCCGTCGATCAGCGGCTTCGCGGCCAGGCCCACCAGCACGATCGGAACGGTGGCGGCGATGACCCACCAGGCGAACTTGTAGTCGTGGTGGTAGCGCTCCTCGCGGTTGGCCAGACCGCGGAACCAGGCGGTGACGATCCGCCTGATGTCCTTGAAGAAGTACACGAGCACGGCGGCGATGGCGCCGACCTGGATGACGGCGGAGAACCCGACGACGGACTTGTCGTCGACGGGGATGTCCATGAGCCCCTCGGCGATCTTGAGGTGGCCGGTGGAGGACACGGGCAGGAACTCGGTCACCCCCTCGACTACTCCGAGGACGACGGCCTGACCGACGGAGATGGCGCTCATGGGATCCAGTTCTGGGGAGTTGGTCGACAGTGCGGTAGACAGTAATTGCTGTGTCCCGCCGGGTGGCAAGCGCTCAGGCCCACAGGGCACCGGCGAGTGAGACCCCGGTAAAGGCCGCCGCGAGCCCCGCCGGCACGCTTGCCACGACGTTCAGGGCAGCGTAGAGCCCGGAGCCCGCCTCGGTCAGTCGCAGGGTCTCGTAGGAGAAGGTCGAGTACGTCGTCAGCGCACCGCACAGCCCGGTGCCCACCAGGAGCCGCAGATGAGGCCCGGCCACCCCGGCCGAGACGGCGCCGGTGAGCAGCCCGAGGACCAGGCAGCCGACCACGTTCACCACGAAGGTGCCCCAGGGGAAGAGCGAGTCGTGGCGGGCCTGCACGGCACGGTCGGTGAGATAGCGCAGGGGCGCCCCGACGACGGCTCCCGCGACGACCAGCAGCCAGTTCACAACGACTTCTTACCTTCCCGGTCCGTTCCGTCCGGGCCGGGAGTGCGCCCCGGGTACCGGACGACCTCGCACTCCTCCAGGGTCACGAGGCCCTCGCCGACGAGTTCGTCCAGCTGCGGCAGGAAGGCCCGGACCCGCTCCTCGGTGTCCACGACGACCACCGCGACCGGCAGGTCCTCGCTCAGGGACAGCAGGCGGGAGGTGTGGATGCGGGAGGAGGCGCCGTAGCCCTCGACGCCCCGGAAGACGCTGGCCCCGGCGAGTCCGGCGGCGTGCGCGCGGTGGACGATCTCGGAGTAGAGGGGCTTGTGGTGCCAGGTGTCGTTCTCACCGATGTACACGGTGAGCCGGAGGGCACGGCCGGTGGGGGACGTCATCGCTGCCTCCTGATCAGCAGCGCGCGGGCGGCGGCCGAGGCGAGCCACACCACCGCGAGGGCCGCCAGGAGCGTCGCGGCGAGATAGGCGACGCCCAGGCCCGGGCGGCCGGCGTCGACCAGACCGCGCGTGTCGACCGCGTAGGTGGAGAAGGTGGTGAAGCCGCCGAGGACACCGGTGCCGAGGAACGGCCGCAGCAGCCGGTGGGCCGCCCACACCTCGGTGACCAGCACCATGAGCACGCCCATGGCGGCGCAGCCGGAGACGTTGGTCCAGAACGTCGCCCAGGGGAAGCCGCCGGCGGGCGTCGGCCAGGCGAGCGTGAGCGCGTAGCGGGCTACCGCGCCGAGCGCGCCGCCGGCCGCCACGACCGCGACGACGGGCGCCTGCGTACGCCACTCGGGCCGCCGCGCCGGCGCGGGGCGGACGCCGCGGGTCTCCGTCTCCGGGGCTGTCATCTGGTGCGTCTCCTCTTCGGCCCCTGCCCCGACGGGCGATCAAGGCCGGGACCAGGGTACCGCCGCCTCAGTCGGCGGCAGGGCGGGCGCAGACCGCCACCCCCGGCTCCCGGAGACTGCCCAGCACCAGGTGGTCACCGACCGCGCACACGCTGGTGACCATGCGGAAGCCGGAGCGCCGGCGGGTGAGGTGGTGGACGGTGCGGCCCTCGTCGTCCACGGCGACGACGCCGACGGTGCCGCTCGGGCGGTACGGCGCGTGCACGGCGGCCCGGGCGGCGGCCCGGCGGACGGCCTGCGGGGTGCGGTGCAGCAGGTCCAGCGGGGGGACGCGGGGACTGGCCAGGGCGACCCAGACGGGACCGTCGGGGCCCTCGCGCCAGAGGTTGTCCGGCATGCCGGGCAGCTCGGCGAAGGGTTCGGCCTGGCCGGCGCGCGGGCCGGTGAGCCGGCAGCGGGTGAGGCGGCAGGCGCCGGTCTCGGCGATCACCAGGAAGGAGCCGTCGCCGCTCGGGGCGAGCCCGTTGGCGAACTGGAGGCCGTCCAGCACGACGTCGGGTTCCCCGCCCTCGGGGGCGAGCCGCAGCAGGCGACCGGTGCCGGTGTGCTCGACGATGTCGCCGATCCATCGGCGCAGGGGGTAGCGGCGGCTGGAGACGGTGACGTACACGGTTCCGTCGGGCAGGGCGACGGCGTTGCTGCAGAAGCGGAGCCGCTCCCCCGCCACGGAGTCCACGAGGACCCGTACGGTGCCGTCGTCCGTGCCCACGCGCAGCAGGCCGCGTTCCGCGTCGCACACCAACAGGTCGCCGTACGGCAGCAGTTCGAGTCCGAGGGGACGGCCGCCGGTCTCGGCCAGCACCTCCACGCGGGCGGTGTGCGGGTCGCCCAGGTGGTGGACGCGGAGGATGCGCCCGTCCGCGACTCCGGTCAGCACGCGCCCGTGCGGGTCGGCGACGACGTCCTCGGGGCCGCGGCCGCCCAGGGCGACGTAGTGGAGCGGCACGAGTGCCGTGGGTCGGTCCATGTACGGTCCTTCCTCCGCCGGGAGCCTCCGCCCCCTGCCGGCAGCTGCCCGCGGCCGCCGCCGTCACCAGCCCTTCTCGAACATCCGGGCCACCTCGGCGATGCGGATCTCGTCGCGCCGGTAGTAGGTGCGGCAGCGCGTGCGGTGGGTGCGCAGGAGGCCGAGGCGGGTGAGGAAGTCCAGGTGGGAGCGGGCGGTCCGGCTGGGCACGCCCAGCTTGGCGGCGACGGCCCGCGCGGTGACGCCGGTCTCGGCGTGGTCGCGGCGGCGCGCTGCGGGGAAGTGGACCGACGGGTCCTTGAGCCACTCCAGGATGGTCTGCCGCATCCGGCCCGCGGGAGTACCCATCATCCGTCCGCCCTCCCGTTCCCGGCCTCCTCCTACGCAGTGTTCCCACTGTGGACCCGGCGACGCCGTCCCGTCCGGGACTCGGCGCCCGTTGTCCGGTACCGAACGGCAGTGCGACCGAGGAGGGTTCCCGCCGGCCCGCGCACACGACGGGGGCCCGGCCGCGGGGGCGCGGCCGGGCCCGTCACGGACGGCTCAGCGGTGGCTGAACCACGTCATCGAGGAGAGCGCCCTGTCGTCGTAGCCGAACAGGGCCTGGTTCTCCCAGCCGTTGCCGGAGGCGGCGTCCGCCGGGTCCCAGCCGTTGCCGGTGACGGCGGTCCAGGTCGCCTCCCAGTAGAAGACGCCGAGACCGCGGCCGTTCGGGACGGCCTCCACGATGCTCGCCACGTCGTTCATCCACTTGGTCTGGCCTGCCACGCTCGCCGGGTAGCCGGAGACCAGCTCGCCGGTGGTGTCGATCTGGTTGGTGAGCGAGTCGTCGCTGTCCAGGCGGAAGGGGTAGGCCGTCTCGGCGACGAACACCGGCTTGCCGTAGCGGGAGGCCGCGTCGTCCAGGGTGCTCTGGAAGTCGGACAGCGGACCGTGCCAGTAGCCGTAGTACGACAGGCCGATCGCGTCGAACTTCACTCCCTTGGCCACCGCGTTGTCGAACCACCACTCGGTGCCGGCCTTGTCCCCGCCCTTGGCCAGGTGCAGCGCGACGACGGTGGACGAGTTGACCGCCTTGACGGCGTCGTAGCCCGAGTTGATCAACCCGGCGAGCTGGCTCCAGTTGTCCGTGGATCCCTCGGACCACAGCATGCCGCCATTGATCTCATTGCCCACCTGGACCATGTCGGCGGTGGTGCCTTGAGCCTTCAAGGCGTTCAACACGTCGTACGTGTGGTTGTACACGTCCGTCTTCAGTTGACTGTATGTATGGCCCGTCCATGCGGCCGGCTTGTTCTGCTGGCCCGGGTCGGCCCAGCTGTCCGAGTAGTGGAAGTCGACCAGGAGCTTCATGCCCTGCGCCTTGACGCGTTTGGCCATGGCCAGGACGTGCGCCTTGTCGTTGAAGCCGTCGGCCGGGTTCACCCAGACCTTCAGCCGCGCGTAGTTCATGCCGGACGACTTGAGGATCGGGAGGGCGTCGCCGGTGGTGCCCGAACTCGTCCTGTAGACCCCGCCCTTGGCCTCGCTCTTGGCGAGGGAGGAGATGTCGGCGCCATGGATGGATGTACCAGTGGTGCCGGACGTGAAGCTCAGATCGTCAACATTGATCCAGTTACCGGCATTCGCGTCACTGTTGATGCTGATGGTGCACTGGTTGTTGGTCACCTTGACCGACGTGACGATCCGGATCCACCCACTGGACGATGTCGGCAGATCCGTGCGCTGCTCCGCACTCCCGCAGTTCCTGAGCGCTATGTACGCGGCGTTCTGCCCGCCACCGGACCGGACCCACGCCGTGAGCGTGTAGTTCCCGTTGGTCAGCCCGGACAGGTACTGGTACGTCTCCGCCTTGTACGCGGAGGACGAGTAGTGGCTGAGGCGGTAACCGCCGCTGTGGCCGCCGGACTCGGTGTACGAGGCGCCGGTGTCGCCGTACTCGGACCAGCCGGCCGGGGTGGCCGTGCCGGCGCCGTCGGACTCGAAGCCGCCGTTGGTGAGGGTGCTCGCGGCCTGGGCGGTCTGGGCGGGCAGGGCGGTGAGGGCGAGCCCGGCCGCGAGCGGCAGCAGCAGGGCCCTGATGGTGCGTCTGGGATGGAACTTCATCGTCCGTCGTCCCT
This sequence comes from Streptomyces sp. NPDC028928, assembly GCF_055564915.1. Classification (NCBI taxonomy): domain Bacteria; kingdom Bacillati; phylum Actinomycetota; class Actinomycetes; order Kitasatosporales; family Streptomycetaceae; genus Streptomyces; species Streptomyces sp. NPDC028928. Next base: position 56,310 of record NZ_JBVHVI010000023.1, on the reverse strand, counting down.
TCGACGTAACTGGGGAGGGGTGCCCTCCTGTGGGGCTGGAGGAGAACCCCTCCGCCCGCGGCTCTCGTGGCACACACGGGCGGAGGGGAGCCGGCTCAGCCGTCGAGTCGTACGACCCGGACGGCCCCCGCCGGGACCGCGAGGCGGCCCGCGGCGCGTTCGCCCGTCAGCAGCTCGGTGCCGGGCGCGTCCAGCGGCACCTTGGTGTCGCCGGCGGTGTGGTTGATGACGAAGAGGTAGCTGCCCGACTCGCCGCGGCGGCGCACGACCTCCACGTCGCGGGGCAGGTCGGCGCGCGGGGCGAGACCTGCGTCCTCGGCCGCCCGGCCGAGGAGCATGTCCAGGCCCTCGGCGCCGAGGCGGGTGGAGACGTACCAGGCGGTGCCCCGGCCGTACCGGTGGCGGGTGACGGCCGGGCGGCCCGCGGTGAGCCCGTCGGCGTACGTCCACACGGTCTCGGCGCCGCGCGGGACCACGAACTCCGTCCACACGTCCCCGGTCGGCCCGGAGCCGTCCGGGCCGGTCAGACGGACCCGCTCGTCCTCGAGCAGCGGCGAGAACTCCTCCACGGTGAGCCCGAGGACATCGCGCAGCACGCCCGGACAGGCGCCCTCGTGGACGGCGTCGTGCTCGTCCACGATGCCGGAGAAGTACGACACCACGAGCGTGCCGCCGTTCTCGACGTACTCCCGGACGTTGTCCCCGGCGGCCTCCGTCATCAGGTACAGGGCCGGCACGACGACCAGCGGGTACCGCGACAGGTCGGCTTCGGGGTGGGCGAAGTCGACCGTGAGGTGGCGGTCGTAGAGGGCCTCGTAGAAGGAGTCGGCGCGCTCGCGCGGGTCGTGGTCCTCGCTGGGGCGCCAGGCGAGGTTCTGCGCCCACCAGGACTGCCAGTCCCACAGCATGGCCGCGTCGGCCTCGGTGCGGGTCCCCCTGATCCAGCCCAACGCGCCTACTGAGGCGCCGAGTTCGACCACCTCGCGCCAGACGCGGGTGTCGGTGCCGGCGTGCGGCAGCATCGCCGAGTGGAACTTCTCGGCGCCGCGCCGGGACTGGCGCCACTGGAAGAACATCGCGCCGTCGGAGCCGCGCGCCACGTGGGCGAGGGAGTTGCGGGCCATCTGGCCGGGGGCCTTCGCGGGGTTGCGGGGCTGCCAGTTGACGCCCGAGGTGGAGTGCTCCAGCAGCAGCCAGGGCGCGCCGCCGGCGACCGAGCGAGTGAGGTCGGCGGCCATGGCCAGGTTGACGTGGGTGCGGCGGCCGTCGGTGATCAGGTAGTGGTCGTTGGTGACGAGGTCGACCTCGCGGCCCCACGCCCAGTAGTCCATGGAGTCGCACTGGCTGAGGGCGGTCATGAAGTTGGTGGTGACCGGCACCCCGGGCGAGAGGCGGTGCAGGATGTCCCGCTCCGCGCGGAAGTTCTCCCGGATGGTGGCGTCGGCGAAGCGCTTGTAGTCGAGGGCCTGGCCCGGATTGCCGACGGTCGGGGTGGCCCGGGGCGGGTTGATCTGCGCGAAGTCGGTGTACCACTGACCCCAGAAGGCGGTGCCCCAGGCCTCGTTGACGGCTTCCACGCTGCCGTAGGTGTCCGCGAGCCAGCGGCGGAACCGGTCCGCGCAGGACTCGCAGTAGCAGGCTGAGACGGGGACGCCGTACTCGTTGTGGACGTGCCACATCGCGAGTGCCGGGTGGTCGCCGTAGCGCTCGGCGAGCTGTGTGGTGATGTTCGCGGCGGCGGCGCGGTAGTCGGCGTTGCTGTGGCAGATCGCGCCGCGAGAGCCGAACTCGTAGCGCACGCCCTCGGCGGTGACCGGCAGCGCCTCGGGGTGGGCCCGGTAGAACCAGACGGGCGGCACCACGGTGGGGGTGCCGAGGTCGACCCGGATGCCGTTGTCGTGCAGCAGGCCGATGACCCGGTCCAGCCAGCCGAAGTCGTACTCCCCCGGTGCCGGCTCCAGCAGGGCCCAGGAGAAGATCCCGACGCTCACCATCGTGACGCCGGCCTCGCGCATCAGCCGGACGTCCTCCTGCCAGACGGATTCCGGCCACTGCTCGGGGTTGTAGTCCCCGCCGAAGGCGAGCCTGGTGAGGCCCCTGAGGCTGGTGTCCGGCATGGATCTCTCCCGGGAAATCGATCATTTGGGAACGTGCACACACATCATCGGCGGTGCGAGCCCAACATAACCGCACAGCAACAACCATTGACAAGTGTCCGGGATGTTTCTCTACTGTGAACGCTCACAGAAGCATGGCAGGGGCTCCCCCGTGGCGAGCACCCGGGTCATGTGAACGTGCACATCTGCATGGCAGGTCCCCGCAGCGGGCGGGGACCCAGGTCAGGGGAGAAACCATGCCGCACACGAAGCGCCGTCGCCTCGTGACAACCGCCGTCGCCGTGTCCCTCGGCGCCACCGCCCTCGCCGCCTGCGGTTCCGAGGACGGCAGCAAGGCCGAGTCGGGTCCCGTCTCGCTGACGTACTGGACCTGGACGCCCGGCATGGACAAGGTCGTGGACCTGTGGAACAAGGGGCCGGGGAAGAAGGACCAGATCACCGTCACGGTGAAGAAGCAGGCGTCCGGCGACACGCTGGTCACCAAGATCCTCACCGCGCACAAGGCCAAGAAGGCCCCGGACCTGGTGCAGGCCGAGTACCAGGCACTGCCGACCCTGGTCAGCAATGACGCCCTCGCCGACATCTCCGACGAGGTCGGCGGCGTCGAGGGCAAGTTCGCCGAGGGTGTGTGGCAGCAGACCACGCTCGGCACGGACGCGGTCTACGCGGTGCCGCAGGACATCGGCCCGATGATGTTCTACTACCGCGAGGACCTCTTCAAGAGGTACGGCCTGAAGGTCCCGACCACCTGGGAGCAGTTCGCCGAGACCGCCCGCCAGCTGAAGAAGAAGGCGCCGGACAAGGACCTGACCACCTTCTCCGCCAACGACTCCGGCCTCTTCGCCGGGCTCGCCCAGCAGGCCGGAGCCAAGTGGTGGACCACCTCGGGCGACAAGTGGAAGGTCGGCATCGATGACGCGGCCACCCAGAAGGTCGCCAAGTTCTGGGGCGGGCTGGTCAAGGAAGGTGTCATCGACAACCAGCCGATGTACACCCCGTCCTGGAACAAGGCGTTGAACACGGGCAAGCAGATCGCCTGGGTCAGCGCCGTGTGGGCGCCCGGCACGCTGAACACGGCGGCGCCGGACACCAAGGGCAAGTGGGCCATGGCCCCGCTCCCCCAGTGGTCGCTCGACCAGGACGTCACCGGCAGCTGGGGCGGCTCCTCGACGGCGGTCACCACCGACTCCGCGCACAAGGAGGCCGCCGCCAAGTTCGCGGCCTGGCTGAACACCGACCACGACGCCCTGAACGCGCTGGCGAAGGAGGGCGGCATCTACCCGGCCTCCACCTCCGCCCAGCTCAGCGGCGCCTTCTCCAACCCGCCCGGGTACTTCTCCAACCAGGCGGACTTCTACACCAAGGCCGCCGACATCGCGAAGACCACCGCGCCGTCCGCGTGGGGCCCGAACGTGAACGTCGCCTACACGTCCTTCAAGGACGCCTTCGGCGCCGCCGCCAAGAACAAGTCGGACTTCACCGCCGCCCTGAAGACGATGCAGGACGACACGGTCGCCGACATGAAGAAGCAGGGCTTCGAGGTTTCTCAGTGAGCAGCTCCACAAGCCGGAGGTCGTACGGGGTCAAGGGGGCCCCGTACGGCTTCCTCCTCCCCGCCACGATCCTGTTCGCCCTCTTCTTCGCGCTGCCCATCGGCTACGCGGTCTGGCTCAGCTTCCGCAAGGTGCGCGTCTCCGGGCTCGGCCTGGGCTCGGGCGCCCGGACCGAGGTCTGGGCCGGTTTCGGGAACTACACCGAGGCCTTCCGGGACAGCGAACTGCTGGACGGCGCGCTGCGCGTGCTCGGCTACGGCTGCATCGTCGTCCCGGTGATGCTGGGCCTCGCGCTGCTGTTCGCGCTGATGCTGGACTCCGAGAAGGTGCGGCTCGCCCCCTTCACCCGGCTCGCGATCTTCCTGCCGTACGCCATCCCCGGCGTGGTGGCCGCGCTGCTGTGGGGCTTTTTGTACCTGCCGGACGTCAGCCCGTTCTACTTCGTGCTCGACAGGCTGGGCCTGCCGCAGCCGGACCTGCTGGACGGCGGTCCGCTCTACCTCGCCCTGTCGAACATCGCGGTCTGGGGCGGCACCGGCTTCAACATGATCGTCATCTACACCTCGCTCAGGTCCATCCCGGCCGAGGTGTACGAGGCGGCCAGGCTGGACGGCGCCACGCCGCTGCAGATCGCGCTGCGGATCAAGATCCCGATGGTGGCGCCCTCGCTGGTGCTGACCTTCTTCTTCTCGATCATCGCGACGCTCCAGGTGTTCAACGAGCCGACCACCCTGAAGCCGCTCACCAACTCGGTCAACACGACCTGGAGCCCGCTGATGAAGGTGTACCAGGACGCCTTCGGCCGGAACGACATGTACTCGGCGGCGGCCGAGGCGACGCTGATCGCCGTGGTCACGCTGCTGCTGTCGTTCGGCTTCCTGCGGGCCGCGAACCGACGGAACAAGCAGGAGGCAGCGGGATGAGCACTCTCGCCGTCCGCAAGGCCGCACCGGCCGCCGGCACCACCCCGGGTACCGCGCAGGGCCCTCCCCCTGCCTTCGGCGGGGGGACCCCCATGCGCCGCCGGATCGCCCTGATCCCCACGGTGACGCTGCTGCTCGGCGCGGTCTACACCCTCCTCCCGGTCGCGTGGGTGGTGATCGCGTCGACGAAGTCCGGGCACGAGCTGTTCTCCACGTTCACCTTCCTGCCCGGCACCGGCTTCGCCGACAACCTCAAGGACCTCAACGCCTACCGGGACGGCGTCTACTGGACGTGGATGGGCAACTCCGCCCTGTACGCGGGTCTCGGCGCCCTGCTGTCCACCGCCGTGTCGGCGTTCAGCGGCTACGCGCTCGCGACGTACCGCTTCAAGGGCCGCGAGACGATGTTCAACGTACTGCTCGCGGGCGTGCTGATGCCGCCGGTGATCCTCGCGATCCCGCAGTACCTGCTGCTGGCGAAGGCCGACCTCACGGACTCCTACCTGTCCGTGCTGCTGCCGCAGATCCTCTCCCCGTACGGTGTCTACCTCGCCCGGATCTACGCGGCTGCCGCCGTCCCGGCCGACGTGGTGGAGGCGGGACGGATGGACGGGGCGAGCGAGTGGCGGATCTTCACCCGGATCGCGCTGCCGATGATGATCCCCGGCATGGTCACGGTGTTCCTGTTCCAGTTCGTCGCGATCTGGAACAACTTCCTGCTGCCGTACATCATGCTCAGCGACGACGAGAAGTTCCCGCTCACGCTGGGCCTGTACACGCTGCTGGAGCAGGGCGCGAACACGCCCGCGCTGTACACCCTGGTGATCACGGGCGCGTTCCTCGCGGTGTTCCCGCTGATCGCCCTCTTCCTGGTCATCCAGCGCTTCTGGAGCCTCGATCTGCTGTCCGGGGCCGTAAAGTCATGACCATGAGCCAAACGGGGGGCCGGCGCAAACCGCCGACGATCCATGACGTGGCGCGCGAGGCAGGCGTCTCGCGCGGCACCGTCTCGCGCGTGCTCAACGGCGGGCACTACGTCAGCCCCGCCGCCCAGGAGGCGGTCAACGCCGCCATCCGCAGGACCGGGTACGTCGTGAACCGGCACGCCCGTTCGCTGATCACGGGCCGCTCCGACTCGGTGGGCTTCCTGCTCACCGAGCCGCAGGAGCGGTTCTTCGAGGACCCCAACTTCAACGTCCTGCTGCGCGGCTGCACCCAGGCGCTGGCCGCGCACGACATCCCGCTGCTGCTGATGCTGGCGGGAACCGAGGACGAACGTCGGCGCATCACGCGGTACATCACCGCCGGACACGTCGACGGGGTGCTGCTGGTCTCCAGCCACTCCGGTGATCCGGTCGCCGAGGAGCTGCGGGAGGCGGGGGTGCCGCTGGTCGCCTGCGGCAAGCCGATCGGGCTCGGCTCGAAGGTGAGTTACGTGGCGGCCGACGACCGGGACGGCGCCCGGGACATGGTCCGGCATCTGCTGTCGCTGGGCCGGCGCCGGATCGGCGTGGTCACCGGTCCGCTGGACACCCCGGGCGGTGTGGAGCGGCTCGCCGGATACCGGGAGGTGCTCGCCGAGGCGGGCATCGCGGTGGACGAGCGGCTCATCGTCTCCGGCGACTACAGCCGGGCCAGCGGTGAGGCGGGCGCGGAACGCCTGCTGGCGCAGGCGCCGGACATGGACGCCGTGTTCGTCGCCTCCGACCTGATGGCGCAGGGCGTGCTGGCGGCCCTGCACCGGGCCGGGAAGCGGGTGCCGCGGGACATCGCCGTCGGCGGTTTCGACGACTCTCCGGCGGCGACCGCCGCCACCCCCGAACTCACCACGATCCGGCAGCCGTGGGACCGGATCAGCAGCGAGATGGTGCGGGTGCTGCTCGCCCAGATAGGCGGTGAGGACCCGGCCGCGGTGATCCTGCCGACGGAGCTGGTCAGACGCGCTTCGACGTGACGCCGGGTGCCTTCGTCCGGTGCTCCGGGCCGTCGATGCGCTCGTCATCCGGGCAACCGAGGCAGCGCAGCGTGTCCGTGACCTGGTCCGGCGTGGGCGGGGCGTCTTCCGGAGGGCTTCGGTGATCCGACGGGCGCGCACGCGGGCCTGGCACTTCTCCACGGCGTCCAGCGCCACCTCCTCGCGGGGGGGGCCGCCGCTTCCCCGGCTCGGACGGCTCGGGCGAACCGGTGGCCGGGCGTGAGTACGGCTGCTCAGTTCCCCGCCCCGCGCGGGCGTGGCTGCTCGCCCGGTCGCACCAGCCCGGTCTCGTAGGCGAGGACCACCGCCTGGGCGCGGTCGCGCAGGCCGAGCTTGGCGAAGATGCGGGCCACGTGGGACTTGACCGTGGCCTCGCTCAGGGTCAGCTCGGCGGCCAGTTCGCCGTTGGACAGGCCGCGGCCCATCAGCGTCAGCACCTCCCGCTCGCGGGGTGTGAGGGCGGCCAGGCCCTCGGGCACGGCGATGGGGGTGCGCTCCTCGGCCTCCGCCGCGTACCGCTCCACCAGGCGCCGGGTGATCTGCGGTGCCAGCAGGGCGTCGCCGGTGCCGACGAGCCGTACGGCCGCCGCCAGGTGCTGCGGGGTGACGTCCTTGAGCAGGAAGCCGCTGGCCCCCATCGACAGGGCCGTGTACACATACCGGTCCAGGTCGAAGGTGGTGAGCATGAGCACCCGGCAGTCGGGGGCCTCGGCCAGGATGTGCCGGGTGGCCTCCAGGCCGTCCATGACCGGCATCCGGATGTCCATGAGGACCACGTCCGGCCGCAGCCGGCGCACCGCGGCGACCGCCTCGGCACCGTCGGCGGCCTCGCCGGCCACCTCGATGCCCCGGGCGTTGAGGATCAGCCGGAAACCGGTCCGGATCAGCGTCTGGTCGTCGGCGATCAGGACCCGGGGCGCCCGCTCGGGCGCGTCCGCGGTCACGACCGGTCCAGGGGGATGCGCGCCCGGACGCGGAAGCCGCCGCCGAGTCTGCGGCGGGCGTCGAGATCACCGCCGTAGACGGCGACCCGCTCGCGCAGACCGAGCAGGCCGCGTCCGGTGCCCTCGCCGTGCGGTCTCGGGCGGACCGGTGCGGTGCCGGTGAGCACGCTGGGGCCGGTGTTGAGGATCTCGACGCGCAGGGCGTGGTCGGCGTAGCGGACGGTCACCTCGGCCTTGCCGCCGTCGCCGTGCCGGAGCGCGTTGGTCAGGGCCTCCTGGACGATGCGGTAGGCGGTCACGTCGATGCCCTGCGGCAGCGGGCGCGGCTCGCCCGAGACGCGGACCTCGACGGGCAGCCCGGCGAACGATATCCGGTCCACCAGCGGGCCGAGCCGGTCCAGGCCGGGCTGCGGGGTGAGCGGCGTGGACACCGTGTCCGCGCCCGGTCCCGGGTCGTCGTCCGTGCCGTCCTGGGCCGGCGCCAGCAGGCCCAGCAGATGTCTGAGGTCGGTCATCGCGCCCCGGCCCGCGTCCTCCACGGCCCGGAGGGCGGTGGCCGCCTCGTCCGGCATGGTGCCGAGCACTTCGCGGGCGGCGCTCGCCTGGACGACCATCAGGCTGACGTTGTGGCTGACGATGTCGTGCAACTCGCGGGCGATCCGGTCGCGTTCCGCAGCGACCGCCGCCTCGGCGGCGCTCTCCCGCTCCCGCTCCAGCAGCCAGCCGCGTTCCCCCACCGCCGCCTGCCAGCGGCGCCGGGTGCGCACCAGCGCCACGGCCAGCCCCAGAACGGCCGCGCACGCCACCACGAGCGCCGCCGTCAGCATGTCGTACTCCCCCATGGCCCTCACTCTCGCAGACGGCACTGACATCCGCATCGGCCTGGGGATTCAGCGTCCTGCATCCCCGGGATGAGTCCGGCGGCCGACTGCCGTCCCGGGAGGGATGCCCGGGGCGTGGGCCCGCGTCTAGCGTCCTGCCCATGGTCACAGAGGTGAGAACGGGAGACACCGTCGTACGGCTCGACGGTGTGCGCAAGGAGTACGGCGAGACGGTCGCGCTCGACGGGGTGTCGCTGGAGATACGGGCCGGGGAGGCGGTCGCGGTGATGGGCCCCTCCGGGTGCGGCAAGTCCACGCTGCTCAACATGATCGCGGGACTGGACCGGCCGACGGCCGGCCGGGTCGTCGTCCACGGCGAGGACGTCGGGGAGTTGAGCGAGAAGGGTCTGGCGCTGTACCGGCGGCGCCGGATCGGCATGATCTTCCAGTTCTTCAACCTCATCGACGACCTGTCGGCCCTCGACAACGTGGCGCTCGCGGCCCAGTTGACGGGCACACCGGCCCGGCAGGCCCGGCGGCGCGCGCTGGAGCTGTTCGAGGAGCTGGGCATCGCCGGCCGGCGCCACGCCTATCCGGCGGTGCTCAGCGGCGGCGAGCGGCAACGGGTGGCGGTGGCCCGGGCGTTGATGAACCGGCCCGCGCTGCTGCTGGCCGACGAGCCGACCGGCGCGCTGGACAGCCGGGCCGGGGAGCAGGTGATGGACCTGCTGATCGACCTGAACCAGATCGGCCAGACCCTGGTCATCGTCACGCACGACGAGCGGCTCGCGCAGCGCTGCGCGAGCCGACTGGTGCTGGTGGCCGACGGCAGGGTGACCGGCGAGCACACCCTGGAGCCGTCGGCATGAGGGCGGTGTGGCAGGCCGCGCGGGCGGCCGTACGCAGGCGGCGGCTCCAGACGCTGGTGATCTGGCTGGTCACACTGGTGTCGACGGGGGCGCTCGTGGTGGCACTGGGGCTGGTCGACGCGGCTTCGGCGCCGTTCGACCGCGCTTTCGAGCGGCTGCACGGGCCGCATGTCGTGGCCGCCTTCGACAGCGACAGGGTGTCGGACGCCCGACTGGCGCGCGCGGCCCGGCAGCCGGGGGTGGAGGCGGTGGCGGGGCCGTTCCGGCAGGCGACGGTCGGTATTCCGCACGGTGCCGGCGACTTCGGTCTCGGCAGCCAGATCACGGTGGTGGGCCGCTCGGGTCCCGGCGGTCCGGTGGACCGGGTTGACCTGTGGGCGGGCCGCTGGCCCAGCCGGCCGGGCGAGATGGTCCTGAACCGGCAGCGCGACTGGACCGCCGACGACCTCGGCAAGACGTTCCAGGTGCCGTCCGGTCCGAAGCTCACCATCGTCGGGTTCGCCTTCGACCTGAGTCACACGGCGGACGCCTGGGTCGCCCCGGACCAGATCGGGGCCCTGCATCCGACCGGTCGGCAGATGCTGTTCCGGTTCTCCGACGCGTCGACGGAGGACGGACTGCGCGCGGGACTGTCGGAGGTGACCGAGGGGCTGCCGCCGGGCGCGCTCGCCGGGTCCCGGACGTACCTGGCGCTCAAGCACCGGATCGGCAGCAACGCGCGCGCGTACGCGCCGTATCTGATGGCGTTCGGCGTCCTCGGCATCCTGGTGGCGGTGCTGATCGTCGCCAACGTGGTCGGCGGGGCCGTGGTCTCCGGGTTCCGGCACATCGGCATCCTGAAGGCGCTGGGCTTCACCCCGGGGCAGGTGCTGGGCGTGTACCTGATGATGATCTCCGTACCGGCCGTCCTGGGCTGTGCGCTCGGCACGCTGGTGGGCAATCTGCTGGCGGAACCGTTCCTGGAGTTCGTGTTCAGCGGGCCGGCCTCGGGGGTGCTGCACGACGGCCTGGGCATCGCGCCCTGGGTGAACCTGCTCGCCCTGCTCGGCATGCCCCTGGTGTGCGTGCTGGCCGCGCTGGGCCCCTCGATGCGGGCGCGGCGGCTGTCGGCGGCGCGGGCCATCAGCGCGGGCAGTGCTCCCCGGGCCGGCCGGGCGCTCGGCATCCAGCGGCGGCTGGCGCGTGCCCGGTTGCCCCGGTCGGTGACGCTCGGCGCGGGGCTCCCGTTCGCCCGTCCCGCGCGCAGCGCGCTCACGCTGGCCGCCGTGGTCCTGGGCGTGACGACGGTGACCTTCGCGACCGGCCTGGCGGCGACGCTGAACAGCTACGGCAACGGCGGTGCCCACACCTACGACGTCACCGTCTACGTGGGTGCCTTCCGGCACGGCAAGGAGGTGCGGCCGGTGCACGGCGACCGTGAACTCGAAGCCTTGTTGGGCTCGTTGCCGGGCGCACGCCATGTGACGGCGCGGTCGGACGACGAGGCGGTTCTCGTCGGCAGCACCCAGGTGGTCATGTTCGAGGGCCGGCGCGGGGGGCCGTCCCTGGACACCGTGCTCACGAAGGGGCGGTGGATGCGCCGGACCGGGGAGGTCGTGGCCGGCACGCCGTTCCTGCGCCGCAACGGGGTGCACCTCGGGGACCGGCTGCGGCTGCGCAAGGACGGCCGCGAGGAGCAGGTGACCGTCGTCGGCGAGACGATGGACACCGACGACCGGCTGGTCATCGGGAACTGGCCGACGGTCACCGCCCTGATGCCGCGGGTGCGGCCCATCGCCTACCACGTCCGGCTGAGCGAGGGCGCGGACCAGAAGGCGTACGCGCGCGCGGCCGAGGCAGCCGACCCGGCGCTGTCGGTGCAGCTGAGCGGTCCGAACAGCGTCACCGGCACCATCGTCGGCTCGGCGACCGCTCTCACCCTGATGCTGGCCCTGGTCGCCTCGCTGGGCGTGTTCAACACCGCCGTCCTCAACACGCACGACCGGCGCCGCGACCTCGGCATGCTGAAGTCGATCGGCATGACCCCGCGCCAGGTCACGGTGATGACGGTGACGTCGATGGCCGCGCTCGGCGCCCTCGGGTCGCTGCTGGGCGTGCCGCTGGGCATGGCCGCGCACCGGGTGGTGGTCCCGCGCATGGCGGCCGGGCTCGACATCACCCTGCCCCGGTACATGACGGACGTCTGGCACGCGCCCCTGCTGGCCGTCCTGGCGCTCGCCGGCGTGGGGATCGCCGTGCTGGGTGCGCTGGTCCCGGCCCGCCGGGCGGCTCGCCTGACCGTCGCCGAGGTGCTGCACAACGAGTGACGGCACCGACCGGTGAGGATCTCGGACCGGTCAGGACCTTCGACCGGTCAGGATCGGAGAAGCCGCCGGGGGCTTCCGGGGCCTAGCGTGAGAGCACCGACGAGGAACCCGTCGGGTCCCCGCCTCCCCGAAGGAGTGAGCACCATGGCTGCCGGCCTGCAGACGATCATCTACCCGGTGAAGGACCTGGAGCGCGCCAAGGCCCTGTTCGGCGCGCTGCTGGGCGTCGAGCCGTACGCGGACGAGCCCTACTACGTCGGTTTCAAGGCCGCCGGCCAGGACGTCGGCCTCGACCCGAACGGGCACGCCAAGGGCATGACGGGCCCGGTGCCGTACTGGCACGTGACGGATCTGCGGGAGCGGCTCGCGGCGCTGCTGGCGGCGGGCGCCGAACTGCTCCAGGACGTGCAGGACGTCGGCGGCGGCCGGCTGATCGCCTTCGTGAAGGACGCCGACGGCAACCTCGTGGGGCTGTTGCAGGACCCGGGGGCCTGAGCCCGGACGAACCGCCTGCACCCACCACTAGTTGCACACTCAATGACTGGCCGGATCGGTGCTACGGTGCGGTTATGGCAGTCACGACCGCCGACACCCGGCTCGAAGAACGCTGGCGGGACATCCTCGCCGTCCACGCGCGCACGATGTGCGAGATCGACCGTGCCCTGCATCCGCACGGGCTGGGCGCCAGCGACTTCGAGGTGCTGGACATCCTGGCGGCGGAGTCGCCCGAGCAGGGTGACCAGTGCCGGGTGCAGAACCTGGTCGGCCGGGTCCACCTCAGCCAGAGCGCGCTCTCCCGGCTGATCGGCCGGCTGGAGAAGGACGGCCTGGTCGAACGCTCGGTGTGCGCGGAGGACCGGCGCGGGGTGTGGGTCGCGCTCACCCCCAAGGGCCGCGCGCTGCACGCCGAGGTGCTGCCGGTGCAACGGGCGGTCCTGCGGCGCGTGCTGGCGGCGCAGGAGGCCTAGCCCTTCGCACGCCCCCGACAGCCCCTACAGCCCGTACGCCCCTACAGGCGGACACCCGGCCCGCTAGAGCACCAGCTCGGCGCCGTCCGGCAGGATCTCGGCGCCGTGCTCGGCCACGTGCGCGCGGGCCGCCGAGGCGGGGTCGAGCAGCGGGTTGGTGTTGTTGAGGTGGGTGTAGACCCGGCGCCGGCCGGGATGCCTGGCCAGCGCGGCCAGGGAGCCGTCCGGCCCGCAGACCGGGAGATGGCCCATGGCCGCCTGCCCGGCACCGGAGCGCACCGCCGTCCCCATCTCGTCGGCGGCGAAGAACGTGCCGTCCAGCAGTACGCAGTCGGCGTCGGCGCACAGTTCGTCCAGGACGGGGCTCCAGGCGCCGACGCAGGGCGCGTACACCAGCACTCCCCCGCTGGCCAGGTCCTCGACGCGGTACGCCGTCACCCACGGCTCCGCGGCCGCGGGCCCCTGCACCGGTACGTACTTCGGGATCTTCACGCCCACCGGATGGGCCGTCACGACGAGTCCGCCGGCCAGCACGAAGCCCCCGTCGGCCAGGCTGTCGGGCCACTCCCAGGGGGCGTAGCGGCCGAGGGCGGCACGGGCGGGGGCGAGGACGGCCCGCACCGGCGGCGCGGCGTAGACCTTCAGGCCCGCCGCCCCGCGCAGCTCGGCCAGGCCGGCGACGTGGTCCGCCTCGGCGTCGGTGAGCAGCACTCCGCGCAGCGGGGTGTCCCGGGGGCCGGGACCGGGCCACAGGGGCGGGGTGGCGGTGAGCTGGGTCCGCAGGTCGGGCGAGGCGTTCAGCAGCCACCAGTCCCGGCCGTTGCCGGTGACGGCGGCGCACTCCTGGCTCCGGGAGGGCAGCCTGCCGTCCCGGGCGGCGGTGCAGAGCGCGCAGGCGCAGTTCCACTGCGGGAAGCCGCCCCCGGCGGCGGTACCCAGCAGGACGACCCTCACGACCATCGGCTCCTTCGCGTCCGCCCGGACTCGTCTCCGCTGGGATCTTCCCTCCCGAAAGGCCGGTGACTACCGGCGGCAGGGAGCAGTTCCGGCCGTCCTTCGGCGGAGGTCTCCGGGTCGTGTACGCGGGTGCGGGTGGTGTGGGGGCCGCCCGTGGGGTCCCTGTCCTTCCGAGGTCGGGGTCAGCGCGCCAGCAGGGTGCGCACTCCCTGTGAGGTGAGGGTCAGCCCGTGGGCGGAGCTGCCGTCGATGGCGAGGGAGAGGTCCCCCTCGGGCCACTGCGCGGCGAGCGCGCCGAGCGGGATCAGGCGGTAACGCGAGACGAACGGCAGCAGGCCGGCCATCTCGCCCTCCGAGGTGAACACCGGGACGACCGGGTCGCCCCCGGGCTGTTCCAGGACGGGCAGGGCCACCGTCGTGGCGTCGGCGCCGTCCCCGTCCACCGCGTCGTCCGGTACCGGGACGAGTACGTCGCTGTGGGCGAGGGTGTCCAGCGCGGTCTGGTCCTCGGCGTTCACGGCGAGGGCGTCCAGTGCCTGCTGGGCCGGCGTCGGCAGGTCCTCGTGTGCGGGTGTCTCCATGGCTGATCCCCAGGTAGCGGTGGTCGTACGGGCCGTCCGGGCAGGCTGCCGCCCGGGCGTGCTCCGCCTCGCGTACCCGGTGGGGTGCGGGGCATGCGTGGCGATCGGCGGGAGGTCGGGTGGGGAGGCGGTGCGGATGGTGGGCGGGCGGACCTGACGGGGCCCGGCCGCACAGCCGAAGGTGAGGGTCAGCTCGACGTGGCCGGGGTCGAGGAGGCCGGCGAGGTGCTCCACGAGGGAACCGTCGGCGGCCCGGCTGGTGCGGCGCGCGGCGAGGAACCAGTCGCCCGGCGCGCGCCGCGGCAGCTCGGCCTCCCCGGCGTCGATCCGGCGCCCGGACACCCGCTGTTCCCCGTGGTCGGGCCGCAGCCCGGCCCGGCGCAGCACCTCGCCGAGCGGCTCCCGGGCGAGGCCCCGGGCGGGCAGCTCGCGGATCCCGGGCACGGGCGGCAGGAAGCTGCGCTCGTACGACAGCACGGTCCCGCCGGCGACCAGCTCCCGGGTCCGCTCCACGCAGACGGACGCGTCCTTCTCCAGACCGAGTGCGGCGGCCGGCCTGCTGTCGCGGATCTCGCGGACGGCGAGGGTCCGCACGGTGCTGTCCTCGCCCCGCAGGGCCCGGGCGTGGGCCCGGCCGAGCCGGTCCTCCGGCGGGCGGCCGTCGAAGAGGACGTGGAGCCCTTGCCGGTGCGGGTGGTGATGAGGCCCTGCTCGGTGAGTTCGGCGAGGGCCGCGCGGATCGTCGTACGGCTGACGCCGAACCGCTCGGCGAGGGCGTGCTCGCCGGGCAGCCGCGCGCCGGCCGGCGGCTGCCGGTACGGATCTCCCGGGCGAGGATCCGGCTGATCCGCTGGTGCCTGAGCGGGACGGCGGTCACGTCCCGGCCTCCGCGAGCAGGTCGGCGATGGTGGTGACCCGGACCAGCGGCCGGTACAGGTCCATGACCCGCAGGGCCCTGAGGTGGGAGTCGTCGTCCACGCCGGCGCAGGCGTCGGCCACGACCAGCACCTCGGTGCCGGCGTCCGCGGCGGCCAGAGCGGTGGACAGCACACAGCATTCGGTGCTGACGCCGGCCAGGACCAGGCGCCCGTCCGGGCCGAGCCGGGCGGCGAGTTCAGGGGTCCACTTGCCGAAGGTGGTGGTGTCCAGGACGTGGTCGGCGAGGCCGGTGAACTCGTCGGTCAGCGCCCAGAGTCCGGCGTCCGGGGGCCGGCGGGCGAAGGGGAACTGGTCGTAGTAGGCGCGCCAGGCGCCGGCCGGCTGCTCCGGGGCCAGGAAGCGGGTGAAGGTGACGCGGCCGGCGAAGGCCGGCAGCAGGGCGAGTACGCCGGCTGCCGCGTCGGCGTACCGGGGGGTGGCCCAGGGGCTCTCCGGGTCGGCGAAGACACGCTGCATGTCGATGACGGCGAGATGGCCGGGGCTCGTGCTCGTGCTCATGCGCGGGGCGCCTCCTGCGGTACGGCGGGGTCGGCGGCGCTCACGGGTTCAGCACCTCCGCGTCGAGCGCCGGGCTCGGCGCCTGGGCCTCCTGGGCCCGCACCCGGCCCCGGGCCAGCAGCAGGGTGCCGAGGAAGGCGAGGGCCAGGGCGACCAGGACGCCCAGGTTGGCGTAGGCCCAGGCGCCGGTCCTGCCGCCGAGGCCGAAGGGTTCCAGCAGATAGCCCTGCCAGGTCAGCCAGCGCGCGGCGGTGTTGGTGACCAGGCCCCACCCGACGGCGGTGGCGGCGAGGGTGAGGAACAGCGGGGCGAGGGGGACGTCGCCGTAGCGGCCGTGCGGGCGGAACAGGTCGCCCTCGTCGTAGTCGCGGCGGCGCAGCGCGAGGTCGGCGAGCATGACGCCGGCCCAGGCGGCGATGGGCACGCCGAGTGTGGTGAGGAAACCCATGAACTGGCCGAGGAAGTTGTCGGCGAAGAACACGATGTAGACGGCGCCGGCGATCATCAGCACCCCGTCGAAGAGCGCGGCCAGATAGCGGGGCACCCGCAGGCCGGCCGAGAGCAGGGCCAGGCCGGAGGAGTAGATGTCGAGGACGGCGCCGCCGACCAGGCCGAGGACGGCGACCACGGCGAACGGCACCAGGAACCAGGTCGGCAGCAGCGTGGTCAGCGCACCGATCGGGTCGGCCGCGATCGCCTCGCTCAGCTGCCCGGAGGAGCCGGCCAGCAGCAGGCCGAAGACCAGCAGGACGAAGGGGGCCAGGGAGGCGCCGAAGGCGGTCCAGCCGATCACTCCCCGGCTGGAGGAGCCGCGGGGAAGGTAGCGGGAGTAGTCGGCGGCGGCGTTGACCCAGCCCAGGCCGAAGCCGGTCATCATGAACACCAGCGCGCCGATGAACTCCTGGGCCGACCCGGCCGGGATCGCGTCGACCGTGCTCCAGTGGATGTGGTCGGCGACGAGGGCGACGTAGACGAGCGTGAGGACGCCGGTGATCAGCGTGATCCAGGTCTGCAGCCGCATGATCAGGTCGAAGCCCATGACCCCGCCGACGACGGTCAGCGCTGCGACCACCAGGAGGGCGACCGCCTTGGTCTCGGTGCCGCCGCCCCAGCCCAGGCTGCTGAAAACGGTGGCGGTGGCCATCGTGGCGAGCGCGGTCAGGACGGTCTCCCAGCCGACGGTGAGCATCCAGGAGATGACGGACGGCAGCCGGTTGCCGCGCACGCCGTAGGCGGCCCGGCTGAGGACCATGGTGGGGGCCGAGCCGCGCTTCCCGGCGACCGCTATGAAACCGCACAGCAGGAACGAGACGGCGATGCCGAGCACACCGGCGGCGAAGGCCTGCCAGAAGGAGATGCCGAAGCCGAGCGCGAAGGCGCCGTAGCTGAGGCCGAGGACGGAGACGTTGGCCCCGAACCAGGGCCAGAACAGGGAGCGCGGGGTGCCCCGGCGCTCCGCGTCCGCGATCACGTCGAGCCCGTGCGTCTCCACCTGGAGGGGGCGTCCGTCCACCTGGAGGGGGCGGCCCGCGGCTCCGCCGCCGAGCGGGTCGTGCGGTTGCGTCATCGCCGAAGCACCTGCCCCACCTGCCCTACGTCCCGACGTGTCCGGTGCGTGCGAGCACGCTAGGGCGGCCCCCAGGGGCCGTCAAGGCGGGCTCCGCGGCGGGCCCGGTTCATCCGGTCAGCGGTCGAACTCCTCCTGGATCGGGGTCTTCGGCTCCTCCCGCAGATGCTGGGAGAGTCCCGGTTTGCCGCCGTGCCGTGCCTGTTCCGCCCGCTGGGTGACGTTGGTGCCGAGGTCCGAGTCGGGGTCCACGCGGACCGACCTCGCGACGTCCTCGCGGTTGGTGTACTCCTCGGCGGGCATGCCGCGCAGGGCCTTGACGACCTCCTCGGAGGCCCCGGCCTGCCGTGCGGCCGAGACCAGCCCGTCCTTGTCGGCCGGATAGGTCACGTCCTTCAGCGCGTCCAGCACCTCGGGGACGCTGGTGTGTGCCGTGCTCATGACGCCTCCTACGCGTCGTCGCTCTCGTCCGTGCTCTCGTTCGCGTTCTCGTCGCCGGGGTCCGCTCCCTCCGCCTGGGACGGGGTGGTGCGGGGCGGCTGCTCCGCCTCGGGGGCGCCCGGTTCCGGTTCGCCCTCGGCCTGGGAAGGGGTGTTCTCGCTCATCGGATGCTCTCGGTTCTCTCACACGCGTGGCGCGCTGTTCCGGAGCCCCGGGTACCCGTGCGACACGGGACCCATCACCCGCGGAATCTCTGAATCCGCTTCCTCCGGATGGGTACCTGACCAGTCCGGCGCAGCATGCGGCGCCGGCCCGATGATCGTGAACCAACTCACCGCCTGGAGGAGCCATGGCGGGTATCACCCCACCTGACCTGCAGAAAGCCCTGTCGGGCGCGGACTACCCGGCCACTTCCGACCAGCTTCGGAAGGTCGCCGAGAACAACCACGCGCCGAAGGAGATCACCGAGCGGATCTCTCACCTCGGGAAGAAGAAGTTCGAGAACCCCGCCGAGGTCAGCAAGGCCGTCTTCCAGAACGAGTGACGGCGACCGGACACGGGTGCGGGGGGGGGGGGGGGGGGGGGGGGTGGGGGGGGGGGGGGGGGGGGGGGGGGCGGGGAACGGGGAAGGGGGAGGACACACAAAGCG
>NZ_JBVHVI010000023.1:0-38192 GCF_055564915.1 Streptomyces sp. NPDC028928 | reverse complement strand
TCTCCCCTTGGGGGAAAAAGAGTTCAAAAAACCCCACGGGGGCAAAAAGGCCCTCCCCCAAAAACGGGGGACTGAACCAGAACGGGGGCCCCCCCCCCCCCCCCCCCTTCCCCCCCCCCCCCCCCCGCGGTGCATACGTACCCCGGGAGCAGGACCGGCGCCGGACCGCACCATGGGCGGGGCGGGAGAGACCGGGCCGGGCGTGCCGCACCTGCGGGAGTCGCGGCAGTCCTTCATCTTCGACCGCGCGGTCCAGTCCGCACGGTGCTCCCCTTTCGCGGTCTTCACCGCACGGCGACCCGGCTGGAGTGACATCCCTCACAGCCGAGTCGCTCACTAAGCGGGCCGGATAGTAGACGCGTCCGCCGTGACAAATGGGATTTGTCCGTCTTGCCGTGGGCGCGAGCCGCGGTCGCGGCGACGCCAGGCCGACCTCCCAGGCGTCCCTCCCATTCGTCGCCGCCCAGCAGTTTCTGACGGGCCGATAGATTTGCGCAAACATCGCGTTCGCGAAGCCGACATCTCCCGGCTCTCCTGACAAGACCCGCGCGGGTCTACGATGCGAGGTAGTAGAAGAGGCCTTTGCGCTGCCTGTGACGCCGTCCCAACAATGAGCGCTCGGCGATCACCGAGTGAGGTTGACGTATGGGCCAGCACCGCAAAACGAAGCACTACCGGCGAATAGTCATAGCCGCCGTAGCCGTCGGCGCCGTAGGCGTGCCGTCCGTCGCCCTGGCCTGTGCCGAGTGGCCGTACAGCACGGAGGACCCGGCACAGACCGTCGTGACGAGCGCGCCCGTGGGGCAGTGGCAGTACACCCCCAGGCATCACCACCGCAACGACCACGACACCGGCGCACCGCGGACCACCGCGCCGCCCACGCCCTGGACCACGGCTCCGCCGAGCGCCCGGCCCACCGCCAAGAAGAAGGTCACGGTCCCCCAGCCCCGGCGGACCGCCGCGCCCAGCACTCCGAAGCCCACCGCTTCCGCCCCCGCCCCCGCGGCCTCCGCCCCCGCGCCCGCAGCCTCCGCCGCGCCGAGCACCCCGAAGCCCACCGCCACGGCGTCCGGCGTCAGCGCCGAGATCCTGCGGCTGGTGAACGCCGAGCGGGCGAAGGCCGGTTGCCAGGCGCTGACCCTCAACTCGGCGCTGACCAAGGCCGCGCAGGCGCACAGCGAGGACATGGCGTCCCACCAGAACATGTCGCACACCGGCTCCGACGGATCGAACCCGGGCGACCGCATCACCGCCGCCGGCTACACCTGGAGCAGCTACGGCGAGAACGTCGCCTACGGCTACAGCACCGCGGAGCAGGTCATGGCGGGCTGGATGACCAGCCCGGGCCACCGGGCCAACATCCTCAACTGCGGGTTCAAGGAGATCGGCGTCGGCCTCGCGCAGCCCGGCAGCTACTGGACTCAGGACTTCGGCACCGCTCGCTGAGCGACGGCGGCCGGTACGTCGTCCCGGCCGCCGGGACCCGCTGGTTCGGGCAGGGCGCGCAACAGCAGCCAGCTGAGCGCCGGCATCAGGACCAGCGGGGCCAGCGCGGTCCGCAGGGACGTCGCGTCGGCGACCCGGCCGATGAGAGGGCTCGCCAGTCCGCCGACGCTGACGGTCAGACCGAGGGTGACACCCCCGGCGGTACCGACCCGCGAGGGCAGGTAGTCCTGGCCGAGGGTGACCTGGAGCGAGAACGGCACGTACAGGCCGGCGGAGGTCAGGGCCACGCACAGGTACAGGGCGGGGCCGGGGACGAGGACGACACCGGCGACCGCCGCGACCGAGAGCAGGTACGACCAGCGGCAGACCGTCACCCGGTCCCAGCGCCCGGCGAGCCGGCCGCCCAGCACGGAACCGGCCGCGCCGCCCAGATAGAACACGCACAGCGCGGCCGTACCGGCCGCGGTGCTCCCGCCCATGCGCTGCGCGGCGTACAGGGACAGGAAGCTGCTCAGGCCGGTGAACACGACCGAGCGGCACACCACGGCCAGCGACAGCTTCAGGAAGGACGCCCTGTCGTCGGCGCCGTGCACCGGTGTCGTCCGGGCGAAGTGCCGCCGCTGCTCCGGTGCCCGCAGCGCGGTCAGGTTCAGCGCGGCGCCGACGAGCGCGGGCAGCACCAGCAGCGGGGTCCAGCCGAGACCGCCCGTGCCCACGACGGCGGTGACCAGGAGCGGGGCCAGGGCGAAGCCGGCGTTGCCGCCCAGGGAGAACCAGCCCATGGCGCTGTGACCGTCCCCGCCGGCCAGCCGCGCGACGCGGGCGGACTCGGGGTGGTAGGCGGCCACGCCGGCACCGGACACCGCCACGCACACCAGCGTCAGCGCGTACGAACCGCTGGTTCCGCTCAGCGCGATGCCCAGGCCGGCCAGGAGCGTGCTCGCCGGCAGCAGCCACGGAACGGGCCGGCGGTCGGTGAGCGCGCCGAACAGCGGCTGCGCCACCGACGACAGCAGGGAGGCGGCCAGGACGACGCCCGCCGCTGCCGCGTAGCCGTAGCCGCGCTCGGCGACGAGGAACGGGATCAGGGACGCCACGGCTCCCTGGTAGACGTCGACACAGGCGTGCCCGACGGACAGCAGGGTGATCGATGCTTTCCTTCGCACCCGGTCATGCTCCGGCCCCGCGGGACTGTCGCGCTTTCGATAATCTGCCAGCCGATGACGGAGATCCGCCACGAGCCGGTGGCCCCCACCCGCACCCAGTGGCTGGCGTCCGGCGCGGCGATAGACGCCCACCGGCACGACGACCACCAGATCGTCTACGCGGGCCGGGGCGTGCTGGCCGTCACCACCGACGCCGGCTCCTGGGTCGCCCCCGCCACCCGCGCCCTGTGGGTGCCGGCCGGCACCGTGCACGCCCACCAGGCGCACGGCGCGCTCGAACTGCATCTGGTGGGGCTGTCCGCGAGCGAGAACCCGCTCGGTCTGCACGCGCCGACCGTGCTCGCCGTGGGGCCGCTGCTGCGCGAACTGATCGTCGCCCACACCAGCGCCCCGGACGACGGCAGCCCCGAACGGGCGCGGCTGCGCGCGGTGTTGCTGGACCAGCTGCGCGCCTCGCCCCAGCAGCCGCTGCATCTGCCGACTCCCGCGTCCCCCGTGCTGCGCGCGCTGTGCGACATCCTGCGCGCCGATCCGGCCGACGGCCGCACGCTGGCGGAACTCGGGCGCCAGGTCGGGGCGAGCGACCGGACCCTGTCCCGGCTGTTCCGCCGCGACCTCGGGATGACGTTCCCGCAGTGGCGCACCCAACTACGCCTGCACCACGCGCTGGTGCTGCTGGCCGGGAGGACGCCGGTGACCACGGTGGCGCACCGGTGCGGGTGGTCCTCGGCCAGCGCGTTCATCGACGTCTTCCGGCGCACCTTCGGACACACGCCGGGCAGCACCCCGTAGCGCTCACCGCCCGGCGGTGCTCACAGCTTGGCTCCGAACGCCTGGGTCCACCACGGGCCGCCCGAGCCGTTGTGGACGCCCACGCCGATGTTCTTGAACGAGCAGTTGAGGATGTTGGCGCGGTGGCCGGGGCTGTTCATCCACGAGTCCATCACGGCCTGCGGGGTCTGCTGCCCCTTCGCGATGTTCTCGCCGTACGTCGACCAGCGGTAGCCCGCCGCGGTGATGCGCTCGCCGGGTCCGTCGCCGTCCGGGTTGGTGTGGTCGAAGAAGCCGCGGGCGGCCATGTCGTCGGAGTGGCCCTGGGCGGCCCGGTCCAGTTGGGCGTCCTCGGTGACCGGGCCGCAGCCGGCGGCGGCCCGCTCCTTGTTCACGAGCGCGACCACCTGCGCCACCGTGCCCGCGGGCGCCGGCTGCGCCTGCGGGGTGCGGGAGGCGCGCGGAGTCGTCGGCGTGCTCGGCCGGGCCTTCGGGGTGCTGCTGGTGCGGGCCGGGCGGGGGCTCTTGGAGGCGCGCGGCTTCTTCGAGTGCGACGGGGACGGCGACGCGGACGCCGAGGGCGAGGACGAGGTCGCGACGGCGCTGGGTTCCGAGAGGTCCACGACGGGAGCGCCGGCGGTGTGCGCGGCGGTCGCCTCCCTGGTCCCCGACCCGGAGCCGGTGCCGAAGTACCAGAGGCCGCCGCCCGCGACACAGGCCGCCACCACGGCACTCCCGACGGCCCGGCGCCGTATCCGCCGCCGTCGCCGCGCCTCGCCGCGGCCGGTGCCGCGACGCCGGGAGGCGCGCAGCCCGACCGGGGCGCCGGAGCCGCTGCCGCCGGTGCCCGGGCCGGCGGTGCCCGGCTCCGCTCCGGCGACGCTCGGGGTGGATCCGGTGGTGTCCTGGACCGAGCCGGTGGTGCCAGGGTCCGAGCCGGAGGCGGCCTGTCCCGGGCCGGCGCCCGGATGCGGTCCCACGGCGCCCTGGTCCCATGCGGTGGTGCCCGGGCCCTGGGGCCCGTGGGCGGCGGCGTCGGTGACCGGCGGGAGCGGTGCGGTGGAGGCGGCCGCCGTCAGGCCGGTCACGGCGGACCGGGTCGTCGTCAGCAGCGCCGACGACACCGCGACGAGGGCCAGCCCGGCCAGCAGCCCCTCCGCGGGCAGCAGACCGCTCCACAGGCCGCCGCAGCGCGCGCACTCGCGGGCGTGCCGGGCTATCCGCTTGCGCCAGAGGGCGGAGGGCAGACCGTCCCAGGAGGCCAGCATCCCGTGCAGCTCCTCGCAGACGGGCCGCGCGTCGAGCGCCCGTACCACCACCCGGGCCGCCTCCAGCCGCGCCTTCATCCGCTGCACCCGGACCGCGGTGTGCTGCGGCGACACCGCGAGGGCCGCGGCGACCTCGGCCCGGGTCAGCTCACCGGCGCACTCCAGCCACCACAGCGACAGCACCTCCCGGTCGTCCGGCTCCAGCCAGCGGGTGGCGCGCGCGGTCTCCTGGCGCTGGCCGGACAGCTGGAGCCGGACGATGGTGAGGTCCACGAAGTCGGCGCCCGGATCGGCGACGTCGCCGGTCTCCTCCACGGCGGCCGGGGCGAGTTGCCGGTCCTGCCAGTGCGCCCGGACCCGGTTCATCGCGATGGCCACGAGCCAGGAGCGGAAGCTCTCCGGGGTGCGCAGGTCACCGAGCGAGCCGAGGGCCCGGAGCATGGTCTCCTGGACCACGTCGTCGACGTCGACCGAACCGTTCAGGGCCCGCCCCACGATGTTGTAGACCAGCGGGAGATAGGCGCTGACCAGGGCGTCCTGGGCCGCCGGGTCTCCCGCTCGGGCGGCGTTCACCAGTGCCGCCGTGTCCACCGTGTGCTGTGTCCTCATCAGAGCTTCCCTGTCCTCGACGCCGAACGATGCTGTCCGTTACCTGGGAGACCGCCGGGTGCGGTGCCGATAACAGTTCTTCGGAAAATCGTTCGACGGGAGACTCACAGCAGCGGTGCGCCGGCCGCAAGGGAGAAGGTCACACCGGGGCGGATCCCGGCCGGTCATCCTGACCCTGGCTCAGCTCGTTGGCGCGGTCCACTTCGGCCATGTGTGCCTCGGCCCAGTCCCGGACGGCGGCGAGGACGGTTTCGAGCGACAGGCCGAGTGCGGTGAGCCGGTAGTGCACGCCGGGCGGTACGGAGGGCTCCACCCTGCGGGCGACCAGGCCGTCCCGCACCAGGTTCCGCAGGGTCACGGACAGCATCTTCTGCGAGACGCCGGGCATCCGGCGCAGCAGCTCGGCGAAGCGGACCTCGCCCGGGGCCGCCTCCGCCAGCACCTTCACCGCCATCGACGTCCACTTCGTACCGATTCGGTCGAGGAGCCTGCGGGTCGGGCACGCGGGGTCGAACAGGTCGCCGCGCGCGGCGGGGACGCCCTTGGCCTGGGAGGTCACCTGAAGCTCACCAACTGACGGGAAAGTGCGGTCTGGTGAGCCCGAGACTAGTTACCTAGCGTTCCCTTGTCACCATTGGTTACCCGAGGGGTCGTTCATGACCGTCAACTCCGTCCCGGGCGTGCGGCTGCGCCGGGTCACCGTCAACGGCGTCGGGCTCAACGTCGCCACGGCCGGCCGGGGGCCGGCCGTCCTGCTGCTGCACGGCTTCCCGCACACCTGGCGGCTGTGGACCGAGGTCATCGGCCCGCTGGCCCGCCGGTACCGGGTGATCGCACCGGACCTGCGGGGTTTCGGCGACAGCGACCGGCCGGCGGACGGGTACGACGCCGGGACGCTCGCGGCCGACGCCGAGGGCCTGTTGGAGGCCCTCGGCGCCGGCCCGGCCGCCGTGATCGGCATCGACCTCGGCACCCCGCCCGCGTTCCTCCTGGCCATGCGGCGGCCCGGGCTGGTACGGCGGCTGGTGCTGATGGAGTCGCTGCTGGGCGACCTCCCGGGCGCCGAGGAGTTCCTGGCGGGCGGGCCGCCGTGGTGGTTCGGCTTCCACGCCGAACCCGGCCTCGCGGAGACCGTGCTCGCGGGGCGCGAAGAGGAGTACGTCGGCTGGTTCCTGGAGCGCGGCACCCTCGGCCGGGGCGTACGGCCCGACGTGCGGGCGGAGTTCGTCCGCGCCTACCGCGGGAGCGAGGCGCTGCGCGCCGCGTTCGGGCCGTACCGGGCCCTGCCGGTCACCGCCGGGCAGATCCGGGAGGCGGTGGCCGGCGCCCGCCTCACCGTGCCCGCGCTCACGATCGGCGCCCACCCGGCCGGCCGCGCGCTGGAACGCCAACTGCGCCCGTACGCCGACCGGCTGACCGGCCGGGTGATCCCGGACTGCGGCCACATCGTCCCGCTGGACCGCCCGAAGGCGCTGCTGGAGCTCCTGGAACCGTTCCTCGCCGGGGACCGGGACTGACCCCGCGTCCCCGGCGCGGAAGGGTCAGGCGGGCTTCACCGTCGACACCGCCGTCGCGGTGACCTTGTTGTCGCACTCGGCGAACCAGCCGTCGTCCAGGGCGACCTGGTGCTTGCCCGCCTTCGGCAGGCCGACCACCAGCGTCGGGAACACGGACGGGGTCGCGCCGGAGACGCAGTAACCGTCCCCCTCGCCCTGCACCTGTACGAAGGTCAGCTTCAGCCACGCCTTGCCGCCCGGTGCGAGGCGCACGGTGGTCGCGGTGCCCTTGGGGGTCACCTTCAGCGGAACGGACCGCTGGGGCGAGCCGTTGCCCGCCCCGGCCACCGTCGGGTGGCCGCGCAGCACGCACGCCGCCGAGGAGACGTTCGTGAACTGGACGACCGCGGCCCCGGTGCCCGTGCCCCGCGGCCGGACGGCGGACTGGTACGCCGACGCCTCCAGCGCCTTGGCCGTGCAGGCCGGCGTGGCACGGGAGGTGGTGTGGGCGACCAGGGAGACGCGGACGGGCGCGGCGGCCTCGGCCGACCCGGCAGTCGCCGCGGCCGCCACGGTGGCGGCGGGGGCCTTCGGGGCCGGGGCCGCGCCCGCTGCCGTGCCGCTCGCCGACTGGAAGGCCGTCAGCGACAGGGTGGCGGCGACGGCGGCCAGGGCCGCCCCGGTGACGCGGCTGGTGTGTCGGTGATGCATGAGATCCCCCGGTTGTCCGTGGTGTGTGGTCGGAGCGACCGGCAGGGCGCCGGTGCTCACCGGACCAGACCGGGTGCCGGGGCCCCGGGTTCCCCGGTCCGGCCGTTGTGACACGCCGGTGACAAACCAGGGCCGGAGGTGCACGGAAGGCCGCGCGGTGACCACCGGGCGGCGTGGCGCGCGCCGGGCCGGCGTGGTCCGCGGCGAGGATGGCGCTCGCTACGAGCCGACCGGGAGGCAGGTGTGCGGGTATGACGGTGAACCGTGTCGGCCTGGTCGTGCACGGCGGGCGCACCGAGGCGGTGGCCGCCGCGCGGGCCGTGCGCGCGTGGTGCGCCGAGCACGCGGTGGGATGCGCGGACATCGACGTCTGGCAGGAGGGCGCCCGGCACAGCGCCCGCGAGGAGATGGACAGCGCGGGCGATCCGGACCTCGTCGTCACCCTGGGCGGTGACGGCACGTTCCTGCGCGGGGCCCGGCTGGCGGCCGAGAACGACGCCCTGGTGCTCGGTGTCGACCTCGGCCGGGTCGGCTTCCTCACGGAGGTCCCCGCCACGGCGGTGCGGGCCGCGCTGGACGCCGTACGGGAGGAGCGGATCGACGTCGAGAGCCGGATGCTGCTGACCCTGCGGGCGTCGTGCCGGCTGGAGGTGCCCGCGCAGATGGAGGCGCTGCTGCGGTACGGCCGCGGGCCCATGCTGCCGCCGCCGCGGGTGCGCACGGAGTGCGAGGTGGGCGGGGACTGGGGCGTCGCCCTGAACGTCACCGCGCTGAACGACGTGGTCGTGGAGAAGCTGGCCCGGGACCGGCAGGTGTCGGTCGCGGTCTATCTGGCGGGCCGGCTCCTGGCCTGCTACTCGGCCGACGCGCTGCTGGTGGCCACACCCACGGGCTCCACGGCGTACAGCTTCGCCGCGGGCGGTCCGGTGGTCTCGCCCCGCGCGGAGGGCCTGGTGTTCACGCCGGTCGCGCCGCACATGGTGTTCAACCGTTCGGTGGTGGCCGCGCCGGACGAGCCCGTCGCGCTGCGCGTGCTGGAACGGTCGGGCCAGGCCGCGGTCAGCATCGACGGCCAGTTGCGCGGGGTGCTGAGCCCCGGCGACTGGATCGGCGTGTACGCCGCCCCGCGCCGGCTGAAGGCGGTACGGCTCGGTCCGATGGACTTCTACGGCCGGCTGCGCGAGCGCATGAACCTCACCGACGCACCGGCCGCGCTCGCCGACGGGAGGGCCGCTCCGCTGTGGCCGGTGACCACTCCGCCGCCGGGCGACCTCGCCCACCTGGCCCTTCCTCCGGGGCCCGGTGGCGCTTCCCGGCCGGCCTGAGACACCCGGATGGCCGTTCGAAGCCCGGGGCGCTGCAGCGCGGTGCGTGTGCCCTGTGGTCGTATATTCCGTACCGTAGGCGTGGGCAAGCCCCACTGGAATAAGGAGAATTTTGATGTCGACCGTCGAGCTGAAGACGAACTTCGGCCGGATCGTGCTGGAGCTCAACGACGCCGAGGCGCCGAAGACCGCCGAGAACTTCCTGTCGTACGTGCGCAGCGGCCACTACGACGGCACGATTTTCCATCGGGTCATTAACGGCTTTATGATCCAGGGCGGCGGTTTCACCCAGGACATGAAGCAGAAGCCCACCGAGGCGCCGATCCAGAATGAGGCCGACAACGGGCTGAAGAACGACAACTACACCGTGGCGATGGCGCGGACGAACGACCCGCACTCCGCGACGGCCCAGTTCTTCATCAACGTTTCGGACAACGCCTTCCTCAACTACTCGGCGAAGACGCCGACCGGCTGGGGTTACGCCGTGTTCGGCAAGGTCACCGAGGGCCGGGAGGTCGTCGACTCCATCAAGGGGGTCAAGACGGGCAGCCGGGCCGGCCACCAGGACGTCCCGACGGAGCCCGTGGTCATCGAGTCCGCCAAGGTCATCGGCTGACGCACACCGCCGGGGCGGCACCGGTCCACCGGTGCCGCCCGCGTCGTGGCGCTCGGCCCGCCGGCCGGATCAGGCCGCGGCTCCGGTTCCGGAGGCGAGCCGTCGCAGCGTGGCCTCGATCCGGGCCAGTACGGCCTGTTGCTGCGTCACCAGATAGAAGTGCGCCCCGGGGTACACGTGCAGTTCGAAGGGGCCGTCGGTCTCCCGCGACCAGGTCCGGGCCTCCTCGGGGGTGACCCGGGGGTCGGCGTCGCCGGTCAGCGCGACGAAGGGGCAGTTCAGCCTCGGTCCGGGGGTGGGCCGGTACGTCTCCACCGCGCGGTAGTCCGCCCGCAGCGCGGGCAGGATCATGCTCAGCATCTCCTCGTCCTGGAGCAGGGCCGCGTCGGTGCCCTCCAGCTTGGTGACCTCCTCGATCAGCCGCGCGTCGTCGCCCTGGTGGACGTTCTCGTCGCGCTCGACGGACGGCCCCCGGCGGCCGGAGACGAAGAACACCGCGGGCGGCCGCCCGGCGTCCTCCAGGAGCCGGGCCAGCTCGAAGCCGACCAGGGCGCCCATGCTGTGCCCGAAGAGGGCGAGGGGAGTGTCGTCCCGCTCGTCCAGCGCGTGGAACACGCCCCGCGCGATGTCCTGGACGGAGTCGGCCGGGGCCTCCAGGAGGCGGTCCTGGCGGCCCGGGTACTGCACCGCGCGCACGTCCACCGCGGGCGACAACGCCTTGGAGACGGGGAAGTAGAAGCTCGCGGAGCCACCGGCGTGCGGCAGGCACAGCAGCCGCGGCGCACCCGGTGTCGCCTGGTGGAAGCTGCGCATCCACACCTGGTGCTCCGCGCCGGACAGGTCGGCCATGTGTCCCCCTCGATGGAACGTGTGGAACCCGCTGTGTGTCCCACGGTACCGACGGGCGCTGTGTGCCGGAGGTCAAGTGCCGCCCCGCCCATGCACCTTGCCCCGCTTGACGCGACGTACTCCCGTTCCTAGACTCTCTGTCCAGATCTAGACAGAGAGTCGAACCCGGGGGCCGGTGTGAGCGAGGACGGCACGGACGAGCACCTGATCCGGGAGGCCGAGAAGATCGCCGTGGCGCTGGGCCGCATGTTTCCCGGCCTGTGCGAGGTGGTGCTGCACGACCTGCGGGATCCGGACCACGCGATCCGTGCGATCGAGAACAACCTGTCGGGCCGTCAGGTGGGCGACTCCGCCACCGAGTTGGGACTGGCCCGGATCGCCGACCCGCAGTACCCCAGCGTCATCCAGAACTACCCCAACCGGTTCCCCGACGGCCGCCCGGCGAAAAGCACGTCCATCGGCATCAAGAACGCCGCCGGCACATACATCGCCGCGCTGTGCCTGAACCTGGACGTGTCCGTCCTGTCCCCGGTGACCCTCGCGCTGTCCAACCTCGTGGCCACCGACACCGAGCACCGCGACCAGCCCCTGGAGACCCTGCGGGACCGCAACGCGCGCGAGCTGCGCCAGGTGGTGGAGGCCCGTGCCGCGGAGCGCGCCGCCACGCCCCGCTCACTGAGCCGGGAGGACAAGAAGGCGCTCGTACGACAGCTGCAGCGCGACGGCTACTTCGACTCGCGCGACGCCGCGCAGACCATCGCGGACCTGCTCGGCGTGTCCCGGGCCACGGTCTACAACTACGCGAAGTGAAGGGTCACCCGCCCATGACCACCGCCCCCTCCTCCCCCGCCGTCTCCCCCGGCACCGCCCGTACCCTGGCCGATCCCGACACCCCGTTCGCCGTCGTCGACGTGCACAGGGTCCGGCGCAACATCGCCCGGCTGCGGGCGAGGGCGGACCGCCTCGGAGTCGCGCTGCGCCCGCACGTGAAGACGGCCAAGAGCCTCGACGCCGCCGCCCTCCTGCACGACGGCACCCCCGGTCCCGTCACCGTCTCCACCCTCGCCGAGGCCGAGGCGTTCGCCGCCGCCGGTTACCGCGACATCACGTACGCCGTCGGCATCGAACCGCACAAACTCCCGCGGGTGGTCGCCCTGGTGCGCCGCGGGGTCACGCTGCGCGTGCTGCTGGACAGCACCGAGCAGGCGACGTTCGTCGCCGCGGCCGCACGGGAGGCCCGGGTCACCCTGCCCGCCCAGATCGAGATCGACTGCGACGGCCACCGCGGCGGCCTCCGGCCCGACGCCCCCGGGCTCCCCGGGATCGGCGGGATCCTGCACGACGCGGGCTGCCTGGACGGCGTACTGACCCACGCGGGCGAGTCGTACTCCTGCCCCACCGCCGAGGAGCGGCGCACGGCGGCCCGGAACGAACGCGAGGCCGCGGTCGCCGCGGCCGAGCGGCTCCACGCGGCCGGCCTGCCCGTGCCCACCGTCAGCGTGGGCTCCACCCCCACCGCGCACGCGGCCGACGACCTCAGCGGGGTCACCGAACTCCGCGCCGGGAACTACGTCTTCTTCGACCTGGTGATGGCCGGTCTCGGCGTGTGCGAGCTGGACGACCTCGCCCTGTCGGTCGTGGTCACCGTCATCGGTCACCGCCCCGAGTACGGATGGATCGTCACCGACGGCGGCTGGATGGCGATGTCCCGCGACCGCGGCACCTCCGCCCAGCCGCAGGACCAGGGCTACGGTCTGGTCACCGACCTGGACGGCACGCTGATCCCGGACGTGGTCATGACCGCGGCCAGCCAGGAGCACGGCACGCTCACCGCCCGGAACGGCGCCGTACTGCCCGACCTGCCCATCGGCACCCGCCTGCGCGTCCTGCCCAACCACGCCTGCGCCACCGCCGCCCAGCACCAGGGCTACCACGTCATCGACGGTGCCCATGGCCCGACGGCGTCCGCGCCGATGCTCCAGACATACTGGCCGCGCGTCACCGGCTGGTGAGCCGTCTGCCGCCCATCCCCCCGCCCGTCGAGGACACTCCGAGGACACCCATGGCCACCGCCGCACTGCCCGTTTCGTTCGCCGACGTCCGCGAGGCCGCCGCCCGCCTCGAGGGCATCGCCCACCGCACGCCGGTCCTCACCTCCCGCACGCTGAACTCCCTTGTCGGCGCCGAGGTGTTCATCAAGGCCGAGAACTACCAGCGGATGGGGGCCTTCAAGTTCCGCGGCGCCTACAACGCCGTCGTCCAGCTCTCCCCGGAACAGCGGGCCAAGGGCATCGCGGCCTACTCCTCCGGCAACCACGCCCAGGCCACCGCGCTGGCCGCCCGGGAACTGGGCACCACCGCCGTCATCGTGATGCCCGAGGACGCACCGCGTTCCAAACTGGCGGCCACCGCCGGATACGGGGCGGAGGTCGTCACCTACGACCGCTACACCCAGGACCGCTCCGCGCTCGCCCACGCCCTGGCCGAGGAGCGCGGGCTGACCCTGATCCCGCCCTACGACCACCCCCACGTCATCGCCGGCCAGGGCACCGCCGCGCTGGAACTCCTGGAGGAGACCGGCCCGTTGGACGCCCTGCTGGTGCCCGTGGGAGGCGGCGGCCTCATCGCGGGCAGTGCCACCGCCGCGACGGCACTGCACCCCGGGATCCGCGTCATCGGCGTCGAGCCGGAGGCGGGCGACGACACCAAGCGGTCCCTGGAGGCCGGGACACGCGTGACCATCCCGGTCCCCCGCACCATCGCCGACGGCCAGGCCCTGGACACCCCCGGCGAGATCACCTTCCCCGTCAACCAGCGCCTGGTCGACTCCATCGCCCTCGTCAGCGACGCGGAGATCCTCACCGCGATGCGCTTCGCCTTCGAGCGCCTGAAGACCGTCCTGGAACCCAGCGGCGCCACCCCGCTGGCCGCCCTGCTGGCCGGACGCGTCGAGAACCCGCCGCGGCGGATCGGCGTCATCGCCTCCGGCGGCAACATCGACGTCGACCGCTTCAACACCCTCACCCAGCGCACGGACCGAGGGTGACGCGGGTGCGGTGCGGAAAGCGGAGAAACGCCTCCGGAGCGGCGCGCAACGTCTCCCCGGCTGTGTCACGGGGTTCCGGCCGGGTACCCGGCACGCCTGTGGAGACAGACAGACGAAGCGATCGTCAGGAGTCGGAGGGCCGGAATCATGCCTGCGCCGGCACGATCCGCCGTTGAGGATCCCCGAGAACACCGCCGTGCCGCCGCCCACTCCGCACGTCCGCGCAGCAGGGTGCCGGAGACCGGCGACGACCCGGATCTGCTGGGCCAGTACCTGGCCCAGATCGCCGCGACCCCGCTGCTCACCGCCGAGGACGAGGTACGGCTGGCCCGCCGCATCGAGGCCGGTGTGCACGCCGCCGGGGAACTGGAGCGGGCCGAGGCCGACGAGCGGCGCCTGCCCCCGGAACGGCGCCGGGAGCTGGACGCGGTCGTACGGGACGGCTGGCACGCCAAGGACCACATGATCCGGGCCAACCTGCGGCTGGTGGTGTCGATCGCCAAACGGCACGCGCACCGGGGCGTGCCGCTGCTCGACGTCATCCAGGAGGGCAACCTGGGGCTGATACGGGCGGTGGAGAAGTTCGACCACACGAAAGGGTTCAAGTTCTCCACCTACGCGACCTGGTGGATCCGCCAGGCGATCGAACGGGGCCTGGCCCAGCATGCCCGGACCGTGCGGCTGCCCATGCACGTCGTGGAGGAGCTGCACAAGCTCGCGAAGGCGGAACGGCAGCTCCAGCTGCGCCTCGGCCGTGAACCGACGGACGCCGAGGCGGCCCGGGAGAGCGGCTTCGACGAGGGCCGGGTCGCCTGGCTGCGCCGGGTGGGACGGCAGACGCTCAGCCTCGACACGCCCGTGGACGACGCCGGCGAGACCGTGGTCGGCGACCTCATCCCCGCCACCGACGTGCTCCAGGCCCCCGAGGTGGCCGAGTACCGGGCGCTCGCCGAGGAGCTGAGGGACGCCCTGGGCCTGCTGGCGCCCCGCGAGTCCATGATCCTCAGTCTGCGCTACGGCCTGCACGACGGGCACCCCCGCACGCTGCAGCAGGTGGCCGACCGGGTGGGACTGACCAGGGAACGCGTCCGCCAGCTGGAGAAGGAGTCCCTCACCCGGCTGCGGGCACCCGAGACCGGCGAGCGCCTCCTGGAATGGGCCGGCTGACCGGTCGTATGCCGGGGCCCGCGCGGGTACTCCGGGAGTCATGGCCGGTATAGAACTCAGCAGCTCCGCATTCAGCGATCACAGCATGATCCCGCGCCGCTACGCGCACGACGCGGACAATGTCTCCCCGCCGCTCACCTGGTCCGGCGTGCCGGACGAGGCGGAGGAACTGGTCCTGCTGTGCGAGGACCCGGACGCGCCGTCCGGGACCTTCGTGCACTGGCTCGTCACCGGTATCGACCCCCGGGCCGGGGGCCTGGACGCCGGTGAGACGCCACAGGGCAGCCAGCCGCACCGCAACGGCTTCGGGGAGCGCGGCTGGGGCGGCCCGCAGCCCCCGGTCGGCGACGACGCGCACCGGTACTTCTTCCGGCTCTACGCCCTCCCGGAACCGGTCTCGCTGCCGGACCGGGCGACCGCCGAGGACGCCCACGCCGTGCTCGACCGGCGCCAGCTGGCCAGCGGCACCATCGTCGGTCTGTACCAGCGCTGACCACGGGGTGGCTCCCCGACCCGCTGACCACAGGGGTCACCGACGGGGGGCGACCGCGAGGCGCCTCAGGACTCGACCCGCGCCACCAGCAGGGCCACGTCGTCGTCACCCCCGGGCGGCCGGAGCGTCTCCAGCACCCGGTCGCACGTCTCCCCCAGATCCTGGTCGGCCGTGGCCGTCAGGGCGTCGAGGAGGGTGCCCAGGCGGGCGTCGATCGGGTCGCCGCGGGTCTCGACCAGGCCGTCGGTGTAGAGCGCGATCTGGTCACCGGGGCGGAAGGGGAACTCCGTCGTCTCGAAGGCCGTACCGCCGACCCCCAGTGGCACACCGGACGGCAGGTCGAGCAGGCGCGCCGGCCGGCCGGAGCGGACGAGGGCCGGGGGCAGATGACCGGCGAGGCTGATGCGGCACCGGCCCCGCTCGGGGTCGTAGCGGCAGTAGGCGCAGGTGGCGATGGTGTGCTCGACGTCCTCGGTCAGGCGGTCGAGCTGCCGGAGCACCTCCGCCGGGTCGAGGTCGAGTCCGGCGAACGCGCGGGTGGCGCTGCGCAGCTGGCCCATGCTGGCGGCGGCGTTGATGCCGCTTCCCATGACGTCGCCGACGACCAGGGCGGTGCTGTCCCCGGGCAGGCGCATGGCGTCGAACCAGTCCCCGCCGATCTCGCTGGAGGCTCCGGCCGGCAGGTACCGGCAGGCGATCGCGAGGCCGGGCAGCCGGGAGGGCAGCTGCGGGAGCAGCCGGCGCTGGAGGGTGAGGGCGGTGTTGCGGGCGCTCTGGTACCAGCGGGCGTTGTCGATGCAGGTCGCGGCGCGGCCGGCCAGCTCGCAGGCGAGGAGCGTGTCGTCCTCGTCGAACGGCGCCGGGGTGCCGGTGCGTTCGAGGCTGAGGGCGCCCAGCACCTCGCCGCGGGCCAGGAGCGGCACGGCGAGGTAGGAGTGCACGCCCGTCGTCTCCAGGACGGCGGCGGCCTCGCTGCTGCGGGCGATGCGCCGCAGGTCCTCGCGGGTGGTCTCGGCGACCCGTACCGGCCGGCGGGTGCGCACGCACTGGGTGAGCAGACGGTCGCTGTCGTACCGGGTGAGTTCTCCGGGCGGGTCGGTGACGTGCGCGGCCTCCGGGGCGTGGGCCGCGGCGACGGCGACGGCGCGGAAGCGGGCGGGGCCGGTGACCGAGGGGGTGCGTCCGCGCAGGATGCTCTCGAGCACGTGGACGGTGGCGACGTCGGCCAGGTCCGGTACGACGACTCCGGCCAGCTCGTGCGCCGTCTGCTCCACGTCGAGGGTCGACCCGATGGCCGCGGACGCGCCCGCGATCATGGCCAGCCGGTTCCGGGCCCGGGTCGCCGCGATGGTCGCCTCGTGGCGCTCGGTGATGTCGATGACGGACGTGGCCACACCGAGCACCCGGCCGTCGGCGTCCTCCAGCCGGTGCATCGACACGGACCAGGCGTGCTCGCGGTGCGGATCGGAGGGGGGACGGCCGACGACGTACCGGTCGGTCACCGGCTTTCCGGTCTCCAGGACGTGGCGCAGCCGCTCCTCGATGGCCTCGGCGTCCAGGAAGGACAGGACGTCACGGTACCGCCGACCGAGGTGGTCGGCGGCGGAGCGGCCGTGGATGCGTTCCAGCGCCGGGTTCACCGTCAGGTAGCGCAGGTCGGGATCGAGGATGGCCAGGCCGATCGGGGACTGGGTGACCAGTCGTGCGGAGAGGGCGACGCCGCGTTCGACGCGTGCAACGGTCGCCTGGTCCACGGCCAGCCCCAGGGCGTAGGTGTCCCCGAGGTCGTCGAGCAGCCGCATGTTGCGGAACTCGACCAGGCGGGTGCTGCCGTTCTTGTGCCGGATCGGGAAGGCCCCCGCCCAGTCGGTGCCGGACTCCATGACCTCGGCGAACAGCGCGATGACCTCGTCGCGGTGCTCCTCGTTGACCAGCAGCTGCACCGCGAACCGGCCCAGCGCCTCCTCGGCGGTGTAGCCGAACAATTCCTCCGCCTGGGGGCTCCAGAACACCACGCGGCCGTTGGTGTCCAGCACCACCGCGGCGACGCTCAGCAGATCGAGCAGGCCGGTGGGTGACGTGCCGGCACCGGCCAGGGGGCGGCCCCGGCCGGGTCGCGAGGTGTCCGTCGTACCCATCCCCGTGCTCCTCTCCCACTCGGTGGGAGGACGCGCCGCGTCGGCGCCTCACCCGCGTGCCCTCAACGGCGTTGCCTCTTCACCGTCACCGTGTCCCTTCATAGTCACCGTGTTCGCCGTGGCGTGCCTCGCGACGGCGGGCGGGCCGCCCGTCACTCGCCGGGCGGCGGCCCGCCACCTCACCCCCGGGTCGTCGGCCGGCACCACCGACGCGGTCGTCCGCTCGCCCACCGGTTCCCGTGCGCCTCGAAGCCCTGGCGCACCGCCCGAGCGCCTGATCCCTACCCCGCGTGTACCCAGATACCGGCCCCGCCTCGACCGGCCGGACGATGTGCCGACCGGGGCCGTCCTGGTCAGACTGGGACGTACGACCGCACTCGGCCGGCGGGAGAACGGTCACTGATCATGACTGAGCCGACAGACAGCAGCCCCCGGGCGGCGGGATCCGCGCCCGGAGCGTCGCGCAGGGCGTCGTTCCTGGTCGATGACGAGGGCATCGTGGTGGCGTGGCCCGCGGGCGCCGAGGAGCTGCTCGGCCATCCCGCGGACGGGATCCTCGGCCGGGCGGCGAGGGACCTGGTGGTCAGGGACGCAACGGCGGACCGGACGTCACCGGATGTGGTGTTCCGGCACCGGGACGGCCACCACGTCGGCTGCCGGGTGTGCGTGGCCGCCGAGCCCGGGGCGGGGTCGGTTCCGCGGTGGCGGATCGAGCTGGTGCCCGCGGCGCAGGAGGCGTCGGCCGCCGTCGACCGGGCGCTGCTGGAGGCCTTGTTCACCCGGTCCCCGGTCGGCCTGTTCGTCCTGGACCCTGAGCTGCGCCTGATGCGGTACAACGCCGCTGCGGAGGGCATGCAGGGCACCCGGGTGACCGAGGGGATCGGGCTGCGGCCCGCCGAGGTGTGGCCCGACTTCGGCGCCGGACAGGCCGAGCGGGTGATGGCCGGGGTTCTGGAGACCGGCCGGCCGGTGCTCTCCTTCGAGAAGCGCGGCCGTCCGCCCGGTGACCCCGACCGTGAGCACGTGTACGCGGCGTCCGTCTTCCGGCTGGAGGACGACGACGGGCGTGTGCTCGGGGTCGCCGATGTGGTGGTCGACGTCACCGAACGGCGCCGTGCCCAGGAGCGGCTCGCTCTGGTGGCGGAGGCCGGTTCCCGGATCGGGACCACCCTGGACGTGCTGCACACCGCGGACGAGCTGGCCGGCCTGCTGGTGCCGGGGCTGGCCGACAGCGTGGCGGTGGAACTGCTGGAGCCGGTGCTGTCCGGGGGTGACATCCCGAGGGGGCCGGGTGAGGCCGGCGGGGAGCTGCGGCGCGCCGCCTCCCGCACCGTCCGCACCGGCACCTCCCCGGGCGCCTACGAGGTCGGTGAGGTCAGCAGCTATCCCGCCGCCGCGCCCGCGGCGCAGGTCCTCGTCGACCGCGAGCCGCGGCTGGTGCCGGTGGTGGACGAGGACAGCGCGTGGGTGCGCGGTGACGCGGTCCGTGGCCGGCGGATGCGGGAGGAGCGGGTCCACTCGCTGATGGTCGTACCGCTGCTGGTGCGCGAGCGTGCGCTGGGGCTCGTCGCCCTGTACCGGTCGACCCGGTGCGACGCGTTCGAGGAGGACGATCTCACCCTGGCCCAGGACCTGGCCGCCCGCGCCGCCGTCGCCCTGGACAACGCGCGCCGCTACACGCGGGAACGCAACGCCGTGCTCTCGCTGCAGCGCGGTCTGCTGCCGCAGAACCTGCCCACCGCGGAGGCGGTGCAGGCGGCGCACCACTGGGTGCACTCCGGTGCGGGCGGCGACTGGACCGATGTCATCGCCCTGCCCGGAGCCCGCGTGGCGCTCGTGGCGGGCAGCACGCCCGGCCGGGGTGTGCGGACCGCCGCCACGATGGGGCGGCTGCGCACCGCCGTGCAGACGCTGGCCTCCCTGGAACTGGCGCCCGACGAGGTCATGGCCCGGCTGGAGGACCTCGTCGGGCAGATGGACGCCGAGACCGCCGGCCCGCCGGCCCACAGCCCCGTCGGCGCCACCTGTCTCTACGGCGTCTACGACCCGGTCACCTGCCGGTGCACCGTCGCCGCGGCCGGCCCGGCGGGGCTGGCGCTGGTGGCCGCGGACGGCACCGTGACCTTCCCCGACGTCCCGGCAGGGCCGCCCCTCGGCCGGCCCGGACCTCCCTTCGCGAAGACCACGTTGAGTCTGCCGGAGGGGAGCCGGCTGGTGCTGTTCACCCCGGGGCTGCTGCAGGACGTCCCCGGTGACGCCGGGCGGGTTCGGCTCACGCGCGTGCTGTCCGAGGCCTGCCGGTCCCCGCAGGATCTCTGCCTGCGGCTCACGGAGGCGCTGGTGCCCACCGATCCCCCGAGGGACGCCGCGGTCCTGGTGGCCCGCACCCGGCCCCTCGACCCCGCCCGGGTCGCCACCTGGGTGCTGCCGGCCGACCCGGCGGCCGTCGCCACCGCCCGGTGTCTGACCTCCCGCCAGCTGAGCGCGTGGGCCATGGAGGACGAGGTGTTCGCCACCGAGCTGATCGTCAGCGAGCTGGTCACCAACGCCATCCGCTACGCCGAGCCCCCCGTACGGCTGCGGCTGATCCGCGACCGGGCGCTGAGCGTCGAGGTCTCCGACGGCAGCAGCACCGCGCCGTACCTGCGGCACGCCCGCACGACCGACGAGGGCGGGCGCGGTCTGCTGCTGGTCTCCCAGTTCGCGCAGCGGTGGGGGACGCGGTATGAGGACCGCGGCAAGACCATCTGGGCCGAGGAGCCCGTGACGTCGGTGGTCTGACCGACGCGTCGCCCTCCGACTCGGTGAACTGCCGTCGGGATCCGCTCCGGTCGCCGGTACGGCAGGCACGACGTGCCGCTCACCGAGCAGTTCGTCCGGGCCCGCACCCGGATCGCGTCGGCCGCGGCGCCGTAGCGCGACGCGTTGTGGTCAACCGGCCCTCCGCGCGTGCATGATGCGGTGACGAGGCAGGCGCACGGCGGGGGAGCCGATGGTCAGCGAGGTGCGACGGGGCGGCGAGGGTGCCGGGTCTGCGGAACGGCAAGAGGAGGTGGCCGAAGCCGTCCGCGAGGCCCTACGGCTGTTGGACGGCGCCACGGACGGGTCGGCCGAGGCGCTGATTCCGGTGGCCCACCGGCTGCACCGCCTTGAGACCGCGCTGCGGGAGCACGGGGAGGACTTCTCCGGCGTCTTCGTCGTCCTGAGTGTGGTGGTCGGTACGTACTGCCTGATCAGGGGCGAGTACACGCCGTCGGACTCCGCCTCCTGGGAGCGGAAGGCGGTACTGCGGCGTCTGCGGTGGGTGGATCGCCACGGGGCGCCGGACAACCCGCTCGTCGTCCAGGCCCGCATCATGCTGGTCTTCCTGCTCACGCCCTGGGCCCTGCCGCGCGGCGACGGCACCGGCACCGTCCTGCGGGACGCGCTGCTCACCCCCGGCCAGGGAGAAGAGCTGCTGACCGAGTCGGTGCGCCGGGATCTCACCGAGGCCAGGGAGGTCATCGGCCGGATCGCCGAGGCCCCGCTCGACGCCGAGTTCCAGCAGCGGACCGCGGACCTCAAGCAGGTCATCGAGCGGATAACGGCCCCCGGCCTCGTCTCCTCCGGCACCACGGCCGCGGCGGTGGCCACGGACCAGGCCGCGCCCGACGGCGAGCAGGAGGCCGGTGCCCCGGACGATCCCGAGGAGGCACTGCTCGACGCCGTGCGCGGCCTGGTGGCCTTGGCCGGCGCGTGCGGCACGGCGAAGTTCACCCGCGTTCTGGTCTGGCTGGTCCCGGCGTTGGGGTCGCGGAGCGGCGAGGACGGGAAGGAGGTGCTGGAGCTGGGCCCGCGGGCCATGGCGCTGCTGCGCCGGGCCACCGTCGGCAGCGCGGCCGGGGCCGCCGGCATGAGCCGCGCCGCCGATGCGGTACTGCGGGCGCTCGACGCGTTGCCACCGGACGCACCGGAACGGGCCCGGGTCGCCAGGCTCCACGCCTACCTCCTGGTGGCGGTGGACATCCTGGAGCCCGGAGCGGCCGACTTCCGCACGGTGCGGCGGCCCGCGCCGGACCCGGCCGAGGACGGAGGCGACCGTCTCCTCGACTGGCCGGCCGGGCTCACCCTCGAGCCGGGTCTGGCCGCTCATCTCGACGGTGATGTACGGGTGTTCGCTCTCCAGCTCGGCCTGTACGAGCGGCGCCACGCGGCCCGCATCGACCGGCTGCTGGCCTACCGGACGGGCGATCTGGGCTACCTGGACGATGCGGCCGCCTTGCTCGCGGAAGCGATCGACGCGAGCCCGCCGGACTCCTGGTGGGTGCTGGCCCTGCGGGCGGAGCTGGCCGACCTCCTGGAGCAGGCCGCCGCGAACGGCGGCAGCTTCCACGACGCGGACATCGCGCTGGCCACCGTACGAGAGCTGGACGCGGCCCTGCGACAGGACGGCTCGCTGCCGCTCGACGCGCCGTTCGCCCTGGAGCTGCTCCTGTCCACCGCGGACCGCGAATTGCATCGCGCGGAGCGCACCGGGGACCACGCGGCACTGCCGCGCCTCGTCGGCGAGCTGCGCGCCCGGCACAGCGCACTGGCTCCGGACAACAGGTGGCGCGGCGAGGTGGAGAAGCGGCTGGCTCAGCTCGACGAGCTGTGCTCGGACGGGCGACAGGCCTTCACGCGGGGGGAGCCCGGGGCGGCCGAGACGGTGGACGCCGCCGCGGAGCTGGCCGACCTGGAACGCATGGTCGCCGAGATCGAGCGTGAGCTGGACGCGCCGGTGGTGTATCGAAACCACGAGTACGACTGGCGTGCCAGGCTCGGCCTGCGGTTGCTCCTGTCCGTCGTGCGCGGCCTGGACCACCCGGCGCTGCTGGACGGCGCGATCACCCAGCTGACCCGTGCCCGGGCGCTGCTCGCCGAGGGACGTGGCGAACACCGCCGGGTGGACGTCCTGACGAAGCTGGCCGAGGCCCACGTGATGCGCAGCGCCCGGCGCGGGCCGCACGCCGACGCGGACGCACGGGCGTTCCTGGAGATCACCCGCCAGGCGCTGGACGAGCTGGCCGGCGATGTCCTGCTCCAGTCCGGGGCCGACCACGGCCTGTCCGCGGCCCTCAACGGGGATCTGCTGGCGGAGCGGCTGGCGTGGGCCGCCCTCATGCTGCGTCGGCCGGCCGACGCCGTGGCCGATCTGGAGAGGGGACGTGCCCTGGTGCACCAGGCCGTCACCGCGTCCCGGAGCATCCCCGAACTCCTCGACGCGGCCGGCCGGCCGGAACTGGCCCGGCAGTGGCGGGCCCAGCTTCCCGCGGCCCCGCTGCGGCCGGAGACCGGTGGCACGCCGGCCCCGCCGGCCGGCGGCCCGCCGGTCCCCAGCGCCCTGCGGCGCGGCGCACTGGCCGCGCTGGGGGTCCGTCCCCTCCCCGGACAGCGCCGGGGCACTCGCCCGTTGGTGGGCATCGCGGACGTGGCCGCGCTCACCGAGTGTCTGGCCGCCTCGGGCACGGACGCCCTGGTCTACCTGCTGGCCGGCACGCCCCTGCCCCCGGCCGGCGGCTCGTACCCCGGTCACGCGCTCATCCTGCGTCCCGGCGCCGACCCCGCGATGCTGCCGCTGCCGCGGTTGATCCGCCCCGGCAGCGCACCGCTGGAGCGTTACCTCAAAGCCGCGGCGCACCGTTCCCGGGCGCTCACCCACCCGGCCATGCACGCGTCGTTCCGGGCCGCCTTCGAGATGGACTGGCAGGCCGCGCTGCGCGAACTGTGCGACTGGGCCTGGCCGGCGGTGATGGGGCCGGTGCTCTCGGCGGTGCGCCCGCAGCCGGCCACGCAGCCCTCGCCGGTCCGGCCGCCGCGGATCGTGCTCGTGCCCTGCGGCCGGCTCGGCGTCGTACCGTGGCACGCCGCACGGACCGGAAGCGCCGGCGAGCAGGGCCACCGGTACGCCTGCCAGGAGGCCGTGATCAGCTACGCCCCGTCCGGCACCCAGTTCCTCACCGCGGCCGGCCGGCGGCGCATGTCCCCCGCCGACGGGCGGCAGGTGCTCGTCGCGGACCCGGAACTGACCCTGCCCTGGGCCGAGGTGGAGGCGGACGCGCTGCGCGCCTCCTGCTATCCCCGGGCGCTGCGCTACGGCGAGTTCCTCGGCACCGGGGAGGAACCGGACGCCGCGGGCACACCGGAGGAACTGCTGGCGGTGCTGCCCGGCGGCTCGTCACCGGCGTCCGTGGTCCACCTGGCCTGTCACGCCCGGGCCGCGCCGCGCCCCACCGACTCCGCGCTGCGGCTGGCCGGCCCGCCCGGCGCGGGCCCGGAGTCCGGCCGGCTCACCGTGGCCGGAATCATGGACGGGGCCGCCGACGTCCCGTCGGACACCGCCGGCCCGCTGGTCGTGCTCAGCGCCTGCGAGACGGACCTGAGCACGCGCCATCACGACGAGGGCCTGACCCTGGCCACCGCACTGGTCACGCGGGGCGCCGCGGATGTCGTGGGGTCGCGGTGGGCCGTGCGGGACAGTGCGACCGCCGTGATGATGGCCGTCTTCCACCACCACCTCACGGCCGGCGGGCTGGCCCCGCCCGATGCCCTGCGCGCGGCCCAGTCGTGGATGCTCGACCCGCACCGCACGCTCCCGTTCGACCTGGACGACCCGCTCCGGTGTGAGGCCGAACGCTCCGATCTGGGCGACCTCCATCACTGGGCGGCCTTCACCCACCAGGGCAACCCCGCGCCCGCCCAGGTGAGTTGAGCTTCCGTAGGCGTACAGGATCTCCGTGGGAGGATTCAGTGGACCGCATACCCCGACGCCCCGCCCGCCGCGTGCTCGCCGCCGCCGTGCTCGCCGTCACCGCGGCTCTCGGCGCGGCGGCGCCGGGCGCCACCGCGGCGGACCGGACGGCCGGCACCGGACCGGACGCGGCGCGCGTGCCGCTGCGCGTGGCGACCTACAACATCCACGCCGGAGCCGGCCAGGACAACGTCTTCGACCTCGACCGCACGGCGGCGGCGATCCGTGACCTCGACGCCGATGTGATCGGCCTCCAGGAGGTCGACGTGCACTGGGGCGCCCGGAGCGACTTCGCCGACGAGGCGCGGGAGTTGGCCGTACGGCTGCGCATGCGGGTCTTCTTCGCGCCGATCTACGACCTCCCTCCCACGACGACGGACGGGCAACGGCGGCAGTACGGGGTCGCCGTACTGAGCCGCTGTCCGGTGCGGGACGCGCGGAACCACGAGATCACCCGGCTGTCCACGCAGACCCCGGATCCGGTGCCGGCGCCCGCGCCGGGCTTCGCCGAGGTGACGGTCAGGGTCCGGGGCGTCGCCGTACACGTGTACACGACCCACCTGGACTACCGTGCGGACCCCTCGGTCCGGCGGGCCCAGGTCGACGACATGCTGGCGGTTCTGGGTGAGGACGCGGGCCCGAAGGTCCTCCTCGGGGACTTCAACGCCGAGCCGGGCGCCCCGGAACTGGCTGAGTTGTGGGGCCCGTTGGCCGATGCCGCACCGGACGGCGGCAAGACCTACCCGGCGGTCGACCCGGTCAAGCGGATCGACGTCGTGGCCGTCTCCCCGGACGTCACCGTCACCGGCGCGCACGCGTCCGCGACCACGGCCTCCGACCACCGCCCGGTCGTCGCCGACCTCCTGCTGCGCCGGCGCGGCCGCTGACCTGCGCCCCACGGAATCATCTTTTACGTGCTCCTGACAATTCACGGTTCCCGTGGCACCCTGCCTCACGCACGTCCATCCGCACCGTTCTTCGTTCCCCCACCCTGCCCGGATTCGACCAGTCCGGGCACGGCAGAAGGAGACCTGCGTGAGACGCCATCGCACCGCCGCGGGCATTCTGTTGGCCGTCGGAGCCCTGTTCACCGGGGGCCTCGTCCAGGCCGGGACCGCCGGGGCCGCCGACGCCGCGCCCTCCGCGCCGTCGGCCGCGGCCCACACCGCCTCGGCGACCGCACAGCACAAGGCACGCGCCTTCTGGACCGCCGAGCGCATGCGCAGCGCCACTCCCCTCGATCTGCTGCTGACCGAGAAGGCAGCCAGGAACCTCAAGTCCCCGGAAGCCCACGGGCCTTCGACCACCGTCGCGCCCACCCGCGCCGCCCTCGCCTCCTTCCCGCAGGCCGGTGGCCCCTGGACCGGCGGCGGCGCCGTCGTCACGACCTCGGGCCGGGTGTTCTTCACCTTCCAAGGACGCACCGCCTCCTGCACCGGCAACGCCGTGACCAGCCAGAACGCCAGTACCGTCATCACGGCCGGGCACTGCGTGAAGTACCAGGGCAGCTGGCACACCAACTGGGTCTTCGTACCGGCCTACGACAACGGCAACGCGCCGTACGGCCAGTGGACCGCGGCCAAGACGCTCACCACCCCGCAGTGGGAGGCGAGCGAGGACATCAACTACGACGTCGGAGCCGCGGTCGTCAGCCCCCTGAACGGCAAGACCCTCACCTCGGTCGTCGGCGCCCAGGGCATCCAGTTCAACGGCGGCTACA
Source organism: Streptomyces sp. NPDC028928 (assembly GCF_055564915.1). Lineage (NCBI taxonomy): Bacteria > Bacillati > Actinomycetota > Actinomycetes > Kitasatosporales > Streptomycetaceae > Streptomyces > Streptomyces sp. NPDC028928. The sequence continues at coordinate 12,602 of NZ_JBVHVI010000023.1, read as the reverse complement.
ACAAGCCGATGTACTCCTTCGGCTTCCCGGCGGCGTCGCCGTACGACGGCACGAAGCTCATCTACTGCAGCGGCAACAGCTCGAAGGACTTCCTGTTCTCGCAGGACCACAGCCTCGGGTGCAACATGACGGGCGGCTCCAGCGGCGGCCCCTGGTTCACCGGCTTCACCGAGGCGTCCGGCACCGGCCTGCAGGTCTCCGTGAACAGCTTCGGCTACACGTTCCTGCCGAACCGGATGTTCGGGCCGTACTTCGGTGACGTGGTCAAGGCCCTGTACGACAAGGCGCAGGCCTCCTAGGGGCAGGGTCGGGGCGAGCTGTTCGGCCTGGACGGACGCGTCAGCTCAGCCCCGGCCGGCCGAACAGCTCCGCGTACGAGGCCGGCAGCTGGGACAGCAGGTGGTTGACCTCGCCGCCGGAGACCGCGTCGGCGACGGTGGACAGCACCGCGCTGGCGTCCCACTCCGCGGTCCGCGGCCGCGCCCCCGTCCGCTGGGCCACGCGCCGCAGGAACTCCTCACGGCCGAGGGACTGCGGCCCCTCCCGCTCCTGGTGCAGTACGTCGTCCAGCGGGGCGGGCAGCTGCGCCGCCAGGTCGTCGGCCTCCTCGGGGGTGATCCGTGCGGCGAGCACCCCCAGCACCGCCGTACTGATGTCCTCGGCCTCCTCCTGGCTGCGGTACTCCCCGCGATCCCGGACCTGAGCCAGAAATTCCGCCAGCTTCACGGTGCCCTCCTGCTGTCCGTCCGCCGCGCGGCCCGTGTCCCTCGTGTTCCGGCTCCGGGTGCCCGTCGGACGGGCAGGGGAAACAGCGGGGAACGGGTTTCCGCTGGTGACCCGTGGTGGCCGCGGGTGTGGTGGGGAGGGGCGTCGGGTACTCGCCCGCTGGAGAGGTCCGCGGTCCAGGAGGCCGAGCGGGGAGCCGGCCCCGGTGGTCGGTGAGGGTGGAAGGAGCCGACAGGGCATGCAGTTCCATGACCGCAGGCACGCCGGGCGGGAACTGGCCGCGCGGCTGCGCATCCAGCAGGAGAAGGGGGCGCTCGCGCATCCGGTCGTACTGGCCCTGCCCCGGGGCGGTGTGGTGGTCGCCCGCGAGGTCGCCGACGCGCTCGAAGCGCCCCTGGACGTGCTCGTCGCCCGCAAGATCGGCGCACCGTCCCACGAGGAGGTCGGCGTCGGCGCGCTCACGGGCGACGACCCTCCGCTCTTCGACACCGGCGCCCTGGAACGGCTGGGGCTCAGCGAGAGCGCCCTGGCGGACGTGGTGGCGCGCGAGCGGGCGGAGGCGCGTCGCCGGGAGGAACTGTACCGGCGGGGCCGGCCCGCTCCGGACCTGCGCGAACACACCGCGATCGTCGTGGACGACGGTCTGGCCACCGGCTCCACCGCGCGAGCCGCGCTGCGCCGCGTCCGCCGCGAGTCGCCCGAGCGTGTGATCCTGGCCGTGCCGGTGTGTTCGCCCGAGGCGGCCGGTCTGCTGCGCGGGGAGGCCGACGAACTGCTGTGCCTGTGCCGGCCGGGCACCTTCCTCGCCGTGAGCCAGTGGTACGAGCGCTTCGACCAGGTCACGGACGAGGAGGTGCTGCAGGCGCTGCGGGAGGACTGATCACGCCGTCACACGCCGACGGGCCAGGTCTGTTCCTCCCGGCTGTCCGCGGCCAGGGGGTGGAGCGGGGTGAGCGCCCGGGTGCGGTCGAGGTAGCAGAAGGCGTCGTAGCGCTGGGCGAGGACGGTGGGCACGTAGTTGGCGACCTGCTCGACGTGCGGCCGGTAGACCACGCCGATCGCGCGGTGACCGTGCTCCTCGTGGAACCACTCGGCCGCCCGGCCGGCGGCCGGCGGATGCTGGAGCTGCACGTGGGGAAAGACGAACAGGGCCCGCTCGTCCGGCAGTGCTTGGTGCAGCAGGTCCTCCAGGCTGCCGGAGTGCGCCGGCGGCACGTCCATGATCCGCGGTACGCCGCCCCAGGCGTCCGCGGCGAGCACGGTCCCGGAGTGCGCGCCGAACCCGACCAGGACCACGCCCTTGCCCATGTGGCGTTCGCGCACCAGCTGGCCGACGTTGACCATGCCGGTGTCGGCCATGTCCGTGGCGCGTGCGTCGCCGATGTGGGTGTTGTGCGCCCACACCACCGCCTTGGCGCCGGGGCCGTGGTGGTCCATCAGCCGGTCCAGGGTGTCGGCCATGTGGTGGTCGCGGATGTTCCAGGACTGGGGCCCGCTGTCGACCATGGCCCGGTAGTAGCTCTCGGCTCCGGCCAGCACCTCGGCGTTCTGCCGGGCGGCGAACTCCGCGAGCGAGCCGTCCCCGGCGCCCGTCCCCGCGGACCGCCGCCGCAGCTCGGTGAGCAGGGAGACGACCTGCGGCTCACAGCCCTCGGGGAGGTACCGCGTGGACATGGCGTACGACTGCGGTTCCCCGGCGTACGGCTCGAAGCAGCGGTACGCCTCCAGGGCGGGCTCCACGCGGTCGGGGTCGTGTTCGCGCAGGTGGGCGAGCACCGCGTGCAGCGACTCCCAGAGGCTGTAGACGTCCAGCCCGAAGAAGCCGACACGCCGCTCGGGCGGCAGTGGCTCGTTGTGCCGGCGCAGCCAGCGGGTGAACGCGGCGACGTCGGTGTTGCCCCACATCCACGTGGGCCAGCGGCTGAAGCCGGCCAGCACCTCGCCGGGGTCCTCGGGCGCGCCCGGCGCGGCGACCACGGAGCGGTGCACGGCCTCGCAGTCCGGCCAGTCGCCCTCCACCGCGACGAAGGAGAAGCCCTTCTCCTGGATGAGCCGGCGCGTCAGCATGTCACGCACCTGGTAGTAGTCGGCGGTGCCGTGGGACGCCTCGCCCAGCAGCACGTAGCGCGCGTCGCCGATGCGCTCCATCAGCGGGTCGAGCGACGCCCGGTCTGTCAGCGGGAGGGCCTGGCTCCGGATGCCGGCCTGGTGGATGTCGGGCACGGCGTACCCCCATTTCCGCGGGTGCGGCACCGGGTTCCCGGCGCCTCACGCGCCGAAACGCGGGGAGCGCGCGAGGGCCGGGTCAGCGGGCGCAGCCGACGTCCAGCACCTCGATGGTGTCGCCGTGGACCGTGTACACCAGCCAGCACCACTCCCCGAACGCGGCCGCCAGGTCCGGTGCGTGCGTCCGGGCGTCGTGGGTGACCGCGTCGATGAGCGTGATGATCTCCTCGTGCGTGTCGTCCGGCACGTCGAAGAGCACGTTGGCGGCCCTCTGGATCATTTCGATTCTCATGGCACCCCCCGGACGAGCAGGAGCGGTACGGTCCGGCGAAGCCGGATGGTGCGGGCTGCGTCCCACGGCCGGGCAGAGCCCACAGGACCACCGTAAACCCACCGGGCCCGGGTCATGGACGGGTGTGCACCGCCGTTCGCTGTGCGCGTGGCAGCCGGACCCGGAAGACCGCGCCGCCGTCCCGGGCGTCGGCGAGGGTGAGGGTGCCGCCGTGGTGGCGGACGACATCGCGGGCGACGGCGAGTCCGAAGCCGGCACCGCCCTCGTCGCACGGCGACCGTGAGCGTCACGGTGTCCGGTGTCGCGGTCACCGACACGGTGACCGCGGTGGAGGCGTGCCGCTGGGCGTTGTCGAGCAGGTTGCCCAGCACACGGGCGAGCCGGCCGCGGCTGCCGCGGACCTCCGGCGCGGTGCCGGTGGTGGTGACGGCGGGGGTGACGCGGTCGGCCGGCGCGCGCCGGGCCACCTCCTCGCGCACCAGCGCTCCGAGGTCGACCAGCCCGTCGGCGGGGCGTTCGCCGGCGTCGAGGCGGGCCGGCAGGAGCAGGTCGGCGGCCAGGTGCTGGAGCCGTACGACGTCGTGCAGCAGGTCGGGGACGTCCAGCAGCCCGGGGTGCCGAGTTCGGCCTGAAGCAGGCCGCCGCCAGGGCCACGACGTCCGTGCCGGGCACGGTCACCGCCGTGGAGCTGAAGGGCGGCCGGGGCAAGCCGGCCTGGCAGATCGACGTCACCGACGCGCGGGGCACCGGGCACGAGGTCACCGTCGACGCGTCCGACGGCACGGTCACCCGGCCTCGGACCGACCAGGACGACGACGCCGACGACGCGGCCCGCACCACGTCCCCGAAAACCGGCATCACCAGGGCCGTGAACACGGCACTCACCGCAGTCGCCGGCACCGCGACCGCCGCCGAACTGAACGACGACCACGGCAGGCCCACCACCTGGCAGATCGACGTCACCGACGCGCGGGGCACCGGGCACGAGGTCACCGTCGACGCGGGGACCGGCAGGGTCGCGGCCATGGAGACCGACGACGACCACGACGAGGACTGACGGCACAGCCCGGGCGGCCCCCGGCGGCTGCACGGCCGATCCGTCGGGGGCCCGTGGGCGCGTGCCGTGTCGCCGGCTACCGGTCGGCGGGCTGGAAGCCGCGCAGGCGCAGGCTGTTGCCGACCACGAAGACCGACGAGAAGGCCATGGCCGCGCCCGCGATCATCGGGTTGAGCAGCCCCGCCGCGGCCAGCGGAAGCGCGGCGACGTTGTAGGCGAACGCCCAGAACAGGTTGGACCTGATGGTGCCCAGCGTCCTGCGGGCGAGCCGGATGGCGTCCGCCGCGACCCGCAGGTCCCCGCGGACGAGGGTGAGGTCGCCGGCCTCGATCGCGGCGTCCGTGCCGGTGCCCATGGCCAGGCCCAGGTCGGCCTGGGCGAGGGCCGCCGCGTCGTTGACGCCGTCGCCGACCATGGCCACCGAACGCCCCTCGCCCTGAAGGCGCTTGACCACGTCCACCTTGTCCTGCGGCAGCACCTCGGCGATCACGTGCTCGGGGTCGATGCCCACCTCGGCGGCCACGGTCTCGGCGACGGCCCGGTTGTCACCGGTCAGCAGGACGGGGGTCAGCCCGAGGGCGCGCAGCCGGCGGACGGCCTCCGCGCTGGTCTCCTTGACGGCGTCGGCGACTTCGAGGACCGCGCGGGCCTCCCCGTCCCAGGCGACCGCGACGGCCGTACGACCGACCGCCTCGGCGGCGTCCTTGGCGCGGCGCAGCCCGGCCGGCAGGGACAGGGCCCACTCGGTGAGCAGCTGCTCCCGCCCGACGAGGACGGCGTGTCCCTCGACGACGCCCTGGACCCCGAGTCCGGGGACGTTGGCGAAGTCCTCCGGGACGGGCAGCGTGCCGGTCCTGGCGGCGGCTCCGGCGGCGACGGCCTGGGCGATGGGGTGCTCGGAGGAGTGCTCCAGGGCACCGGCCAGCCGCAGCACGTCCGTCTCGGCCGTGCCCTCGGCGGTGTGGACGGCCAGCAGGGTCATCCGGCCGGTGGTGACGGTGCCGGTCTTGTCCAGGACGATGGTGTCGGCCTTGCGGGTGCTCTCCAGGACCTCGGGGCCCTTGATGAGGATGCCGAGCTGCGCGCCGCGCCCGGTACCGACCATCAGCGCGGTCGGGGTGGCCAGTCCGAGGGCGCAGGGGCAGGCGATGATCAGGACGGCGACCGCCGCGGTGAAGGCGGCGGTGAGTCCGGCGCCGTTGCCGAGCCAGAAGCCCAGGGTGCCGAGGGCGAGGGCGATCACGACGGGCACGAAGACGCCGGAGATCCGGTCCGCGAGCCGCTGGGCGGCGGCCTTGCCGTTCTGGGCGTCCTCCACGAGCTTCGCCATCCGGGCGAGCTGGGTGTCGGCGCCGACCCGGGTGGCCTCCACGACCAGGCGTCCGCCGGCGTTCAGCGTGGCACCGGTGACGGCGTCGCCGACGCCGACCTCGACGGGGACGGACTCGCCGGTGAGCATGGAGGCGTCCACGGCGGAGGAGCCCTCGATCACCCTGCCGTCGGTGGCGATCTTCTCGCCGGGGCGGACGAGGAAGCGGTCGCCGGTCCTCAGCTGTGCGACGGGCACGCGTTCCTCGCGGTCGCCGCGCAGTACGGTGACGTCCTTGGCGCCCAGTTCCAGCAGGGCCTTGAGCGCGGCGCCCGCCCTGCGCTTGGAGCGCGCCTCGAAGTACCGGCCGGCCAGGATGAAGGCGGTCACCCCGGCGGCGGCCTCCAGGTAGATGTTCCCGGCGCCGTCGCTGCGGGCGATGGTCAGCTCGAAGGGGTGGGTCATGCCGGGCGTGCCGGCCGTGCCGAAGAACAGCGCCCACAGCGACCACAGGAACGCGGCCGCCGTACCGACCGAGATCAGCGTGTCCATGGTGGCGGCGCCGTGCCGGGCGTTGGTCCAGGCGGCCTTGTGGAACGGCCAGGCGGCGTACGTCACCACGGGCGCCGCCAGTGTCAGCGACAGCCACTGCCAGTACTCGAACTCCAGTGCCGGGACCATCGCCATCGCGATCACCGGCAGGGCGAGGACGACGGCGGTGGTCAGCCGCTGCCGCAGGGGCCGCAGCTCGCCGGCCTCCTCCTGGGCGGGACCGGTGCCGGGTTCCGTCTCGGGGCGGACCGGCTCGGGTTCGCGCGCGGTGTAGCCGGTGGCCTCGACGGTGGCGATCAGGTCGGCGACGGCTATGTCCTCGCGGAAGGTGACCTTGGCCTTCTCGGTGGCGTAGTTGACGGTGGCCTCGACGCCGTCCATGCGGTTGAGCTTCTTCTCGATGCGGGCGGCGCACGAGGCGCAGGTCATGCCGCCGATGGCCAGTTCGACCTCGGCGGCACCGGAGGTGGTGGTGGACATGTCTGCTCCTCGCAGCTCCTTCGCATACCCCCTGGGGGTACCTGACAACGGCTCCACCATATACCCCCCACCTGTATGCGGCGCAAGGTGTGTCCGGATGCTAGGTTCGCGGGGGCGGGCCAGGGGGCCGGGCACCGCCGCCCATGACACCGGCCTCACCGCGCCCGCATGACCCACCCGTGACAGGAGCGACCGCGTGACCAGCCGAGTCCTGTTCGTCTCGCCCGGCATGAGCGCGTCGCTGCGGCAGGCCCGCTTCGACGACGGCGGGTCGCTCGACGAGGGCGGCACGGCGCGGGCCCGTGCGGCGGCCGGGTCGCTGCCCTCCGCGGGCCGTGTGCTGGTCTCCCCCAGCGTGCGGTGTACGGAGACAGCCTCGGCCCTGGGCCTGGAGGGTGTGCCGGCACCGGAGTTGGCGGGGCTCGATGTGGGCCGCTGGCGAGGCCGCACCCTGGACGAGGTGGGGGCCGTCGAGCCCGAGGCGGTGGGCCGCTGGCTCACCGACCCCGGCTGTGCGCCGCACGGCGGCGAGTCCGTCCAGGACCTGTGCGGGCGGGTCGCGCGCTGGCTCGCCGGCGCCCAGGCCGTGGAGGGCCGTACGCTCGCCGTGGTCGAGCCGGAGGTGGTGCGGGCCGCGGTGGTGGCGGCGCTGGGCGTGCCCGCCGAGGTCTTCTGGCGCCTCGATGTGCCACCGCTGACCGTGACCGGACTCAGCGGCCGGGCCGGGCGTTGGAATCTACGGCTGGGACGTCCGCTGTCCGCGCCGGAGCCCGACTGACCTTTCGAGACGGGTGGTTCAGGAGGCCGGGTTCCGGTGTCGGCGGAGCAGCGCCGCCAGCGCGCAGCGCAGGCATGCCGCCTCGGTGCCACCCTCCGCGGACGCGGCGTCGGGGCAGGCCGGCTCCGGCCGCTGGGCCTCTTCGCGGCAGGCGTCCCCGCGGGTGTCTATCAGCGTCTGAAGGTCGCGCAGGAGCCGTTCGGTGCGCTTCGCCTGCTGGGCGAGGACCCGCACCCGGGCGCTCTGGCCTCCGATCTGCCGTCGGCTGGCGACCAGCCGCTCGTACTCCTCCGGGGTGAGGGCGACCGCTTCGCGGCCGCCGAGGGTGATGCGGCGCGGCTGGGGGTGTCTGGCCACTCGGTTCCTCCGCTGATCGCCGGTGTCCGGGGAACGCCAGAGGGCCCCCGGATGGTTCCGGAGGGCCCTCTGTTGTCCGGAAGGAGTCAGCGCGCGGCCGGGACCGCTCCCCTCCTCGCGGCCGGCTCCGGCCTCGGGTTCACCAGCCGCTCCGCCAACTCGCCGAAAGCGAGGCCGAATCCGCCCCACAGGACGGCCTGGACGGCCAGCGCGGACAGGCGGAACCGCCACAGCAGGGTGGCCGGGAGGTCGCTCGGCACCTCGTTGACGACCGGGAGGAACGCGTAGGCGAGGCCGATGACGACGGCGAACGCGGCCACCGCGGCCACGGTCGCCCACCAGGTGCCCAGGACGGGTGCCAGGCGCTTGCCGAGGAGGGTGGCGCCGACCGCCAGCAGGACGCCGAGCAGCATCATCAGGAAGTACAGGGTGGTCCGCTTGCCGATGGTGTCGGGGTCGCCGACCGACGGCGGGTTGGCCGGGTACTTCAGGAACGGCACGACGTACACGGTGAGCAGCGCGCAGCCCGACAGCAGCAGCGCGGTCGCCCGCGGGCCGAAGCGGCCGACCCGGCCGAGCGCGAAGCAGAAGGCGAGTGCGGCGATGCCGCCGAAGGCGACCCCGTAGACTAGGACGCCGGTGGCGAGTCCCGCGGTGGACTGCAAGGAGCGCGAGACGACTTCCACCTCGTGCTCGTGGGCGTGGGCGTCCTCGAAGCCGATCGCCTTGTCGACGTTCGGTTCACCGAGGAAGTAGGCCGCGATCAGGGCGAGCACGCCGGCCGCGAGGCCGGCGAGCATGCCCCGTACGAGAAGGTTCCGTACGGTTGCGGAATTCATGAGTGAGCGGAGTCCCCTCGCGTCAGTGGCAGGGGAAACCGAGCAGATGGCGGGCGTCGTGCACCCATTCGTGGACGTCCGTGCCGTTGAACACGGAGGTGGCGCCCTGCTCGGCGCCGACGAAGTAGAGCAGGACCAGCATCAGGATGCCGAAGAAGACCGCCCAGGGAGCTACCGCCTTCAGCGGCAGCTTGGCGGGGACGGCGGGAGTGGTGGCTGTCGGCTGGGCGACGGTCTGCGCCATGGCAGAACCTCCTCTGGGAGTTCGCGTCCCATCTCGGTGGTGCACAGGACGACGGCCACGGGTCTGACTCACGAACACCCTTGCGGGTGGCGCATACAGTGGCGCGACCGTGCCGGATTCCCACCGGCTTCCGTCGTACCGTCGTCGATATCGCAGAGACCGTACCGCGCGACCGGCCTCCGGCCAAGACCGCCTCCGGCCGGGTGATCTTCCTCTCGTGCCGGACGGAGGACTGCCGGGAAAGGCGTGCCTGCCGGGGAAGGCGTGTCCGCCCCAGGCTCAGGGTTCCCCGTGCCGGCGCGGGGGCGTGAAGGCGTACAGGTCGAGGATGTCCGGGCGCGGTGCCACGCCGGGGCCGCCGGCGCGCACCCAGCCGACGATGTCCTCGGTCGCCTCCGGGTCGTTGACGAGCCCCAGCCAGACGGGCCGCGCGCCGGCGGCCCGGCCGGCCGTGGAGGGCTGTACGACGATGACGTTGGCCTGGTCGCACACGTCGAGGCAGTCGGAGATGCGCACGGGCACCTCCGCCCGCAACCGCGCGGTCTGCGCCGCGTGGTCGCCGGTCACCTTGGGGCTGCCGCAGCAGCAGTCCCGGCACACGACGACCCGGCAGGGCACCGGTGCGCCCGCTGTCCCGTCCGTCGGCCTTTCGGACACGCCCACCCATCCCCTCCCCGGCAGATCCGGGCGATCCGGAAGGTCCAGGAGACCCCGGGATACCCGGGGGACCCGGGAGATCCGCCCCGCCGTCTCCTCACGTCGCGGTCATCATGTCATCCCCGGGTGACACCCCCGTCACCCGGACCCACCGTACGGAAGGGGCTACGGCGTCACGGCGCGAGCAGCAGCACGTTCGCGCGGGACTTGGCGGCCTCGTGACGGCGGGCTACGTCCTGCCAGTTGACGACCTGCCACATCGCCTCGATGAAGTCCACCTTCTGGTTGCGGTACTGCAGGTAGAAGGCGTGCTCCCAGGCGTCGAAGACCAGGATCGGGGTGGCGCCCTGGCCGACGTTGCCCTGGTGGTCGTAGACCTGCTCCACGATCAGGCGCCCGCTCAGCGGTTCGTGGGCGAGCACGCCCCAGCCCGAACCCTGGGTGGTGGCCGCGGCCTTGGACAGCTGGGTCTTGAAAGCGGCGAAGGAGCCGAAGGACTCCTTGATCGCCTCGGCCAGCTCGCCCACACCGTCGGCGGCCAGGGGCTCGCCGCCGCCCTCCTTCGGGCCGGTCATGTTCTGCCAGTAGATGCTGTGCAGGATGTGCCCGGAGAGGTGGAAGGCCAGGTTCTTCTCCAGCCCGTTGACGGAGCCCCACGCCTCCTTCTCCCGCGCCTCGGCGAGCTGCTCCAGGGTGTCGTTCGCGCCCTTCACGTAGGCCGCGTGGTGCTTGTCGTGATGCAGCTCGATGATCTCCGGGCTGATGACCGGCGCGAGCGCCGAGTAGTCGTAGGGAAGCTCCGGGAGCGTGTACAGCGCCATGTCCAACGTCCTCCGACATTATTGCGAATGACTTGCAGGTGCACGTTAACAGCAGGAGATTCTGACTGCCGATCAGCCCTTGGTCCTAGGACCCGCCTCGCCCCCCGACACCCCGGTCGGTCGCGGATCACTCTCACGAGGGATGGGCGCCGTCACCCGAAATGAGTAATGACGGAGCGTGTATCCCTTGTCCCCACTGGGTCGTCCCCCGTTCGGAGTTGCAGCCGTACGAGGGACATGAGTCCGTTGGTGTCGTGTCCTTCCGGCTCTCACCACAGGAGGAGACAGTGGGCACCAACGACAAGGGCCAGACGGCCGACAAGCTGAGCGTCGTTTTCGCGGTCCGTGTGATCGAGGGCGGCGAGCAAGGGTTCCTGGACCTGTACGAGCACCTTCGGAAGTCCGTGGCCAGCACCCCCGGCCACATCGTCGAGCGGCTCGGCGAGCCCGTGGACGACTCCCGTCAGTGGGTCATCACCAGTGAATGGCGGTCGGCCGAGGACTTCTTCGCCTGGCAGCAGAGCGCGGAACACCAGGAACTGGTGGCCCCGCTGCGCCAGTGGGTCGACCAGCGGCAGTCGATGCGGTTCCGCGTCGTCAAGGAGACCAAGGGGGTGGCGTCATGACGCCCCCCGTCCACGGCCCCGTGGCCGTCCTCGGCCTGGGCACGATGGGCGCCGGACTGGCCGGTCGCCTCCTCGACCAGGGGATACAGGTCCGGGTCTGGAACCGTACCCCGGAGCGGGCCGCGCCGCTCGCCGAGGCGGGCGCCTACGTGGCCGCCAACCCCACCGACGCCGTCGCGGGCACGAGCGCCGCCCTGTGCGTCGTGGCCGACGGACAGGCCCTCGGCGCCGTACTGCACGGACCGGGCGGCGTGCTGGCCGAGGGCCCCTACCCCGGCGTCCTGATCTGCGCCAGCACCGTCGCCCCGGAGGAGGTCGTCCAGATCGCCGGTGAGGTCCCGGCGGTCCTGGACGTCGGCATGCTCGGCAACCGTGACCACGCGCGCGGCGGAGAGCTGCGGCTCTTCGCCGGCGGCGAGCAGCGGGCGTTCGACACCGCCCGCCCGCTGCTCCAGACGCTGGGCAAGGAAGTGGTCCATCTGGGCGCACTCGGTTCCGGCATGCGGATGAAACTGCTCCTCAACCTGCTGATGGGCATAGAGGTGCAGGCGCTGGCCGAGGCCACCGAACTGGCGGACGCCTGCGGCCTCGACCGGCAGCTGGTCCTGAGGACCATCGCGGGCAGCGGATTCGCCTCGCCGGTGATGGCGTTCAAGTCCCGGCGGCTGGCCTCCGGTCGCTTCGAGCAGCCGGACTTCCGGCTGCGGCTGATGGCGAAAGACCTCATGCTCGCTTCCAAGCAGGCGGCATCAGTCGGCCTGACCCTGCCGCTGGTGAACGCCGCGGCGGAGACCCACGTCCGTGCCACCGAGCAAGGACTGGGCGACCAGGACTGTGCCGCGGTCACCCGCGCACTCGCACCGAAACCGGGAACCGACACGTGATCATCGACATCCACGGGCATCTGTCCCCACCCGAAGCGGCGAAACGTTTCCCCATGCCGCCGAGCCTGACCGACGTGGACGGCATGCTCGCCGCGCGCGCCGAGGCCGGGATCGACCTCACCATCATCGGCAGCCCCGTCGGGGCCGGCGCGATGGCGCGGGTGCCGGGCGTGGACAACTACGCCCAGCCGCGCGACCGGCTGCGCGCTTTCCACGCCTGGATGTCGGGGCTGATCCGCAGGTTCCCGGACCAGTTGCGCGGTTACGTGTACGCCAACCCGTTCGGCGACGACGATCACCTCGAAGGGGTGCGGGAGACCCTGGCGGACCCCGCCTTCGTCGGTCTGATCACCACGTCCAGCGTGCACGGCGAGCTGCTCGGCTCGCCGCGCGCCGACTCCTTCTTCGCGCTCGCCGCGGAGGCGGGGGTGCCGGTTCTGGTGCACGCCCCGGCCGAACCGGTGGGAACGGAGCGGGTGGACGAGATCGGCTTCGTGGAGCAGATCGGCCGCTTCGGCGATGTCACCCTGGGCATGGCCATGATCGCGTTCGCGGGATGGCTGGACAAGTACCCCGGTCTGCGGCTGATCGGCGCGACCGGCGGCGGCGCGATGGCGCTGCTGCCGGAGCGCCTGCAGACGGCGGCGGGGGGGGGGGGGGGGGGGGGGGGGGGGGGGGGGGGCGGGGGGGGGGAGGGGGGGGGGGGTGCGTCCCGAGCGAGCACAGTACCCCCCCCGGAGGAGGCTTGGCATGG